>JAAVYW010000036.1 GCA_022791315.1 Oscillospiraceae bacterium
AAGGCGGCTTCAAGCTAAGTTAAAGGGCCTGGCTCCCCTTGCTTTCAGGAACCAGACCCTCGTGGCCTAATTTTCTTTTTTTCATCTGTCTACTTGACAGGGGGCGGTTCACCGGAATGGGAGGCGCGCCGCTTTCCTATTTCTGTTTTTGCCCGAATTGCTGCCAGCATCGAAACAGGCAGAGCCACTGGACATAGAGCATATTGCCGGAACGCTCGATTTGGGGGAGGCCGGCCAGGCGCAGGGCAGTGGAAACCTGGCGCCTGGTGAGGAGGGCGCGGGTGTGAAAAAAGCCGTATTGCCTGTGGTGGGAGACAAAGGCGGCAAAGGCAGCCCGCTGGGAGAGGGAGAGCTGGGGCTGGGGGCGCAGGCGCAGCTCTAACAGCGCGGCGTCTACCCGTGGGGCAGGGTGGAACTCCTCCCGGGGGATGGTACAGCGGATTTGCAGCTGGAAAAAGGGCTTCAGGGCCAGGGAGGCAAGGGTCTCCTGGGGCTGGCCGCAAAAGCGCTTGGCAGCCCCCCATTCCAGAATAAGCCAGGCGGCTTGGGGAGGATTGGGGGCATAGGTGAGGCGGCGGAGAATTTCTGTGGTGCGGGAGAAGGGGATATTGGCAAAGACCTTGTAGGGCCCCTGGGGCAAGGGGGCCTTTAAAAAATCGCCGCAGAGAAGGCGCACATTTCCCGGTAGCGAGCCTGCCAGGCGCTCCCAGAGGCGGCGGTCAATTTCATAGGAGATGACCTGGCCGCAGCGGGAGGAGAGGGCACGGGTGATGTGGCCCTTGCCTGCGCCGATTTCCACCACGGTGTCAGTGGGGGAGAGGCTGGCCTTGCCCAGGAGGCGGGAAAGGGTCTTTTGGCTGGTGAGAAAGTTCTGGGAGACGGAATAGGGCAGGGTATGCCCCGGATTTTTGGACATAAAAAATACACCTCTTCTGTTCTTCGTAAGAAAACACAAAAAGGCACAACACAACCAGGAAAAATTTGGCTGCATGTGCGCTATTTGCGGATACGAATAACAGAAATTAACATGAGGTGTAGATTCTCCTTTATGATGAGTTATCCCTATTATAGGGGTAAAGCGGCGGGTTGTCAAGTCCCGGGCTCCCCTTTTGCGGGAAAACTTGCAGAAACAGGGAAAAGGGTGTATGATATTGGGGAAAGGGGAGGAGGCCAATGAAGAGCGTACTGGGCTGGATGGCGGTGCTGGCAATGCTGCTGGCGCTGGCGGGATGCGGGGGAAGGACGGCGGAACCCAAGTGGGAAGAGCCGGTGTACCGCACGGTGGTTCACAACACAGGGGAGGACGAGAGCGGGGCCAAGTACCTGGAAATTGCCCAGCGGAGCCAGGAGCTCCTGGCCCTGCTGGAGGAGAAGGCAGGGGCCTTTGTGATGGACGCCTACAACTACCAGGCCATTGACGATGAGGGCACGCCCCTCTATACGCTGAACGGGCACAAGGCGCCGGAGGAGATTGCGTCCTCTGGGCGGTGTATCCGGGTGAGCCGGAACTATTTCCGGTACAACCCCATTGAGACGGCGGACGGGACGGAGCTGGCAGGGCAGATTGTGCAGGACGGGTACACCCTAAACCTGCTGGTGCCGGAGCAGTACCGGGACAGGGAACAGGAGATTGTGGACGCCTGGCGGGAAACCTTCTACTTTGAAAAGGTAGAGGCGGAGAACGACTACAACGAGATGGCGGGGATTCCGGAGAAGCTGGAGATTGAGAAAGAGCTGCTGAAGGTACACATCATCTATGTAAAGGATGGGCAGCGGTATTTTACCTACCGGAGCGACTGCGCGGCGGATACAGGCAACTGGATTACCGACCCGTTGGTACAGATTTATACCGGGAACATCCACTGCAACTATGCCCACAGTTTCCTCTCCCAGTGGGTATATCTCCCGTCGGAGGCGGGCTCTGCGGAAAAGGCCTATGAGGAGATTCTGCCCTACATAGAAGCCTGCGGGGCGGGGGAGAGCCTGCAGAAGCTGGAACCATTGCGGGAGGCAAAACGGGGCTTCCCCTTTGGATAGGGATGGGTTGAGATGCCGCCCTTTGAGGCGGCGGGAAAGATTGACAAGGAGGAACTGAGATGAAAATTACCTATTTGGCACATGCCTGCTTTAAAATCGAGTCCAAGGGCTATGCGGTTGTACTGGACCCCTATGAGGACGGCAGCGTACCGGGTTGCGGGCCGGTGCGGGAGGAGGCAAACCAGGTGCTTTGCAGCCACGGGCACCACGACCATAACGCGGCGGGCTGTGTGACGCTGCGGGAAGGGGAGGGGACGCCCTTCAAAGTGGAGGCGCTGGCCTCGTTCCACGACGACCAGGAGGGGGCGCTGCGGGGGAACAACCTCATTCACATCCTGGACGACGGGGTATGCCGGGTGGCCCACCTGGGAGATTTGGGGTGCCATCCCACGCCGGAGCAGATGGAAAAGCTGCGGGGGATGACGGCCCTGCTGGTTCCCGTGGGCGGGCACTACACCATTGACGCGAAGCAGGCCCATGCGCTGGCAGAGGAGCTTGCCCCGGTGGTTGTGATTCCCATGCACTACCGGACGGGAAAATTTGGCTTTGATGTGATTGGCAGGCTGGAGGAGTTCACCGGGCTGCGGGGGGATGTGGCGGAATACCCCGGAGGGGAGTTGGAGCTTACCCCCGGTATGGAGCGGCAGACGGCTGTGTTGCAGCCTAAAAACGCCTAGGATTGGCGCACAAGAATAAAATGCAAAAACCCGCCCCCGGAGAAGCCCGGGGGCGGGTTACGTGTTATTTCAGCAGGCCATAGGCTGCGGTGCGGATGCGGTGGTGGTGATAGAGCTCCTCGTTGGGAATGAAGTTGTGCATGTAGACGATGGCGAGGCGCTCGGCGGGGTCGGCCTCGCACCAGCTGCCAAAGCCGCCTGTCCAGCCGAAGGCGCCCAGGGAGCCGTTGTGGTTGCCGGCATAGGGGTCGATAAGGGTGCGCACGCCATAGCCGTAGCCGTAGCCGGCGTTATAGGTGTCCTGGAAGTCCCGCAGCATCACCTCGTCCAGGCCGTTGGTACGCATCAGGTCAATGGTCTTGCGGCCCATGAGCTGCCGGCCCTTATAGCTGCCGCCGTTTGCCAGCATTTGCAGCAGCTTGGAATAGTCGTTGACCGTGGCGAAAAGGCGGGCCCAGCCGCACTCGTGCTCGGGGCCGGGGAGGTGCTTATCGTCCATGGCGGTTTGGAAGGGGACCACCTGGCCGTCACGGCGGCCATAGAGCTTCACCATCCGTTCCTGGATATTGCCGAAGAAGTGGGAGCGGGTGTCCTTCATCTCCAGGGGGGTGAAAATCAGCTCCTCAAACACCTGGTCAATGGATTTGCCGCAGACCACCTCGATGATGCCCGCTGCCAGCTCGCTGGAAAAGCCGTACTGCCAATGGGTGCCGGGCTCAAATTCCTGGGGCACTTGGGCGATGGCGGCAATCTGTTCCCGCAGGGTGTAATGGCCCTTGTCCCACAGGGGCTGCATGGCTTTTTGCATGGCGCGCACCGTGGGGTTATCGGTCTCGCCGGGGGCGTTGCAATAGGGGAGGCCGCATTTCATGGACAGCACGTCCCGCACGATGACGGGGCGGTCAGTGGGCACGGCATGGACGGCGCCGTTGGGGGAGGTGACGAATTTTTTGCTGTTTTTCCACTCAGGGAAAAACTCGGAGAGGGGGTCGGTGAGGAGGAAATAGCCCTGCTCATAGAGCATCATCATCACCGTATAGAGGGGGATTTTGGAGAGGGAAGCCTGGCGGTAGACCGAGGAGGCGGTGATGGGGGTCTTTTGCTCCAGGTCGCTGTAACCGAAATAGCCCTCATAGATGGTCTCATCGCCTCGCACCACCTGGAGGCCGCAGCCGGGAAGGCCGGAATCCACAAAGTTTTGCAGGATTCTGTCTAGGGTTTGTATGGATGACATGGTAGTCAACTCCTTTTTAGTATTTTATTTTTAATGCTAATCTATAAGCAACCCAAAAGGGCCGCGGGAGAGAAAGTGCTGCGGCCCTTTTGCTGTTAATACGTGCCGTCTAAGTCCACGATTTGGGAGGAGCCGGAGGCGGGCTTGACCTTGGAGGCCTTGACCTTTTGGGCCAGGAAGGCGTTGAAGGCGGCTTCATCCACCGGGAGGTCTACCCAGGCGCCGTCTTGGGAGCCGGAGAGCATCATGGCGTTGGAGAGTGTTAAGCCGTTGATGCCTTCCACGCCGGGGGCCAGCAGGGGTTCGCCGTGGAGGATGGCGTTGGTGAAGTTCTGGGTGATGCCCTTGTGGGCTGTCTCCACACCCTGGGGCTGCATTTCGATGACCTCGTATTCCGGCTTGGCAAAGCCGTCGGGGGAGTTCTTGCAGTGCTCGGAGGTGGGGGTTTTCAGCTTCCAGTAGGTGCCCTTGCCGTCTTCGATGACGATTTTGCCGTTGTCGCAGGCGATTTCCAGGCGGTTGGTGCCGGGGGCCTCGCCGGTGGTGGTGATAAAGGTGGCGGTGGCGCCGTTTTCGTATTCGGCGTAGACGGTCACATCGTCCTCCACCTCGATGTCGTGGTATTTGCCGGTGTAGCAGCTGGCGCGCAGGCGTTTGGGCATGCCGAACATCCACTGCCACAGGTCAATGTTGTGGGGGCACTGGTTGATGAGGACGCCGCCGCCCTCTAAGGCCCAGGTGGCGCGCCAGGCGCTGGAATTGTAATAGCTCTGAGTGCGGTACCAGTCGGTGATAATCCAGATAAGGCGCTTGGGGGTGCCCAGCTCGCCGCTTTGAATCATCTCGCGGACCATCTGATAGAGAGGGTTGGTGCGCTGGTTGTACATGATGCCAAAGACCAGGCCCTTTTCCTTGGCCTTTTGCTCGGCCAGGGCGTTCCACTCCCGGATGACAGAGGTGTACACGCCGATGGGCTTTTCACTGAGGACGTGGAGGCCTAAGTTCAACGCCTTCATGCCCATGGTGGGGTGGAAATAGTGGGGGGCCGCAATCATCACAGCGTCTACATCGCCGCTCTCCATCAGTTTGTCGGCGTCGTCGTAATAATTTACATCGTCGCCGCAGAGCTTCTTGGCCCAGGCCAGCTTTTCCGGGTCAATATCGCAGACTGCCGTGACGCGCATGCCGTTGATTTCCTTGCCGTACACGGTTTTCAGCTCGCCGCTGCCCCGGTTGCCGATGCCGATGATACCTACTCGTACTTCGTTCATAGTCTATAACCACCTTTCTTTTTTCGGGAATCCATCCTGGGAAACGAACTGGGTTCCCGAGAGCCCGTCCAGGCCTGCGGCCTTTGTTGGGCTAACGCGTTTTCCTGCAGGTACAGGGTTTATCCGTTCCGGGATTAGAGATTGGCCGTGATGTTGCGGTAGCTGCGGGCCAGGCAGTCAAAGGGGTCTTCGCCGTAGCAGTCGTCCTGCTCCACGGCGATGTACTGGACGCCGGTGTCACGGCAGGCGGCGAACATGGCGGGGAAGTCCAGGTTGCCCTCAAAGATGGGGGCGAAGCGCTGCTGCCAGCCGTGTATCTGCATGTCCTTTAAATGGAAGACGGACATGCGGCCATTGGCCTTGCGGATATAGTCCACGGGATTGCAGCCGCCGGCTTGAATCCAATAGCTGTCCAGCACAAACTCCACGGCCTCAGGGTCGGTCTCCTCAAAGAGGATGTCAATGCCCAGCTTGCCGCTGAAGCGCTGGAATTCGAAGCTGTGGTTGTGATAGGTGAGGCGCATGCCGTTTTCCTTGAGTTCCCGGGCGATGGGGGCAATGACGCGGGCAAACTCCCGGAAGCCCTCGGCGCTATCGCGGTATTGCTCGGGCATGGCGCCGATGCCCATGAGGGAGCAGCCAAAGAGCTGATGCTCGGCAATCATGGCGGGAAGGTCGGTTTGCATCCGGTCAAAGCTAGAGTGGGTGACGCAGCAGGTGAGGTGGTTTTCCTCCAGGGCGGCCTTGATTTCTGGGGCCGGGATGGGGCCGATGGCGGAAATCTGCACGGCTGTGTAGCCGATTTTTGCCACCCTTTGCAGGGTATCCCGGAACCCGGGGGTATCCTGGGTGAAGGCGCGCACAGTGAAGAGCTGCGCGGCGGGGATGAGGGTTTTCATGTAAATCAATCCTCGTTTCTGTGGGGTTTGAGAATTTTTGCCGCCTCTATTATAACACAGAGATTGCTGGAAAGAGTGCCCAAATTTTAGATTAAAAACTATGCTTTTTGCATGAGGCGGCTGAGGAAATCCACGGCCAGGCGGATGTCCTTGCTGGGGTCGTCGCCTACCTCGCGCTCAATGGTGAGAAAGCCGGTGTAGCCGATGTCCCCCAGGGCTTTGAGGTAGGCGGGGAAGTCCACATCGCCCTCGCCTAGGGGGAGCTCGATGTAGGTCATGCCGCCGCCGTCCATAATTTCCTGCTCAGAGAGGCCATAGACCACCTCGGCGGGGCGGCGCACCAGGTTTTTGCCGTCCTTGGCGTGGGTGTGGACGATGTAGTCTTTTAAAGTGTAGACCGCCTGCACCGGGTCGTCTCCTGTCACCATGACGAAGTTGGCAGGGTCTAGGTTGACGGCCACGCCGGTGGAGTGGAGGGCGTCTAAGAAGCCCTTGAGGGTGACGGCGCGCTCGGGGCCGGTTTCAATGGCAAAGTGGGCGCCCATCTGGTCGGCGTACTGGCTCAGGGCGAAACAGGCCTCCTGCATCACCTTGTAGCGCTCGTGGGCAGGGTCCTCGGGCACTACGCCGATGTGGGTGGTGACGACGCTGGTGCCCAAGTCCTGGGCCAGGTCTAAAATGCGCTTGGAACGCTCGATGCGGTCGGGGTTTTTCTCGGGGTAGATGAAGCCGTGGTCGCCCAAATCGCCGCAGAGGGCGGAGACAGTGAGCCCCAGGCCCTGCACAGTGCGGACAAATTCCCTGCGCTGCTCCCTGCTCAAATTTTCGGGAGCCATCTCGCCATTGGTGGCATAGACCTGCACCCCCTGCACGCCGCAGCGGGCGGCCAGCTCCAGGGCTGTTTTGGTATCGGTGCGGAAGGAATCCGCCAGGACGCCGATTGGAAATTGTTTCAAAATTATTCCCCCTGTCCTCACAGTTTGTTCATGAAAAAAAGATATGATAAAGCCAATTATCTTGGGAAACTATCTGTAAGATACCATTTTCCCGCCGGTTTGGCAAGATGATTGGACAAGATGATGGGAAAATTTTTTAAAAAGGCGGGCGAACTGGGCTCTTTGACGGAAAAAGGGCCGGTTTTTTGGGCGGGGAGCGGGCAGATTTCTACGCCACGCCCTTGCTATTGGAAATGATTCCGGATATAATATAGTTAAAGCGTCCAAAGTGGAAATTGGTTTTAGATGGAAAAATTTCTAATATCCTGATGGGATGAATAGAATAACAGAGTGAAAAATTTTCGCTTAGGATAGACAGGAACAGTTTGCCCCGCGGCTGGCGGGGCACAGGAAAGGGGGCCGTTTCATGATTCGGCCAATTGGAACACAGGCAATGGAGACTTCCCGGCTGGTGCTGCGCCGGTTTGCGAAAGAGGATGGGGCGGCTGTCTACCGGGGCTACGCCAGCGACCCTCAGGTGTGCCGCTATCTCTCCTGGAATTCCCATGAGGAGGCGGCAGTATCACAGAAAATTGTGGACTACTGGGTGAGGCAATACGACGACCCCTACTGTTTTCGCTGGGCCATTGTGATGAAGCGGGAGGACATCCTCATCGGCGGCATCGACGTGGTGGAGCTGGACAGGGAGGCCGGGGAGGGCATTATCGGCTACTGCATCGGCCAGGGTTACTGGGGCAGGGGCATTACCTCGGAGGCGCTGCACGCCATGCTGGTCTACCTCTTTACCCAGGCGGGGTTCTCCCGCATCCGCGCCCGGCACGACTCCCGCAACCCGGCTTCGGGCTCGGTGCTCTTAAAAAACGGGTTCCAGTTTGTGCGGGAGGAGCAGGTCATCGGCAAGGAAGGGGAGCCTGTCACCTGCCGGTGGTATGAAATCAATCAATCGGAGTTTGGAGCGATATAATGCAAGTGGAGAGAATGTGCCTGGGGCCGCTGGAGGCCTGCTGCTACCTGGTATATGACGGGGACAAAAACGCCGTGGTGCTGGACCCGGGAGAGGAGCCGGGCCGGGTGGCCGGCCGGCTGGAAGAGCTGGGGCTGGGCTTGCAGGCGATTTTGCTGACCCACGGGCACTTTGACCATGTGGGCGGGGTGAACCGTTTGGCGGATCGCTTTGCCGTGCCGGTGTATGCCGGGGCGGGGGAGGAAGGGCTGCTGGCTGCGCCGGTCTCCCTCTTCCCCGGGCTACGGGCTGCGGACGAGCGGCCCATTGGCTGGGAAAGGCTGCTGGAAGAGGGGGAACGGCTCACCTTTGGGGCGCTTGAATTTGAAGTGCTGGCGACACCGGGGCACACGCCGGGCGGGGTGTGCTACCGCTGCGGGGAGGCCCTCTTTACCGGGGACACCCTCTTTGCCGCGGGCGTGGGGCGCACAGACCTGCCCGGCGGCGATGGGGCGGCTCTGGAGCGCTCCCTGGAAAAACTGGCGGCGTTGGAGGGCGGCCTGACGGTGTATCCCGGGCACGGGCCGGCCACGACCCTGGAGCGGGAGCGGAGGGGCAACCCCTATTTGAGAGGGTAGGAGGACAGAGGGCCGGTGAAGCTGGCTTTTGCCCCAAAGGGGAAGAAAAAGAGCGGGGCGCCTGCCAAGGGCCAGCATGTGCTGGGCTTTGAAGGGCGGGGCCTGAAAAAGGAATTTGCTTATGACACTATACCTTGACGACCATACTTACCGGTATGAACTGGAAAATTTGTGCCGGGCCCTGTTTGCGCCGGAAGAAGTCCGGGTGGAGGAGGGCGCGCCCCCGCAGGGGGAGAACTACATCTATGCCGGGGCCGGGGAGGCAGGCGGGGAAATGGCGCTGACCGTGGCGGCCAGCCTGGGCGGGGATTTTGTCCGCCGGAAGGAGCGGCTGCGGCCCGACCCGAGAGAGGGCAAGAGCCAGTGCGAGCACGCCCTGGGGCGGATGCTCTACCGGATTGTGGGGGAGAGCACCGGGCGGCAGCTGCCCTGGGGTATCCTCACCGGGGTGCGGCCCGCCAAACTCATCGAGCGCTATGAGACCCTAGGCTACACGGAGCCGGAAATCCAAAGGGCCTTTATCCAAGACCTGTTTGTGGCGCCGGAGAAATACGAGCTCTGCCGGGATACCTCCTACCGGGAACGGGAGATTATCGCCCTGTCGGGGCCCAAGTCCTATAGCCTCTATGTCTCCATCCCCTTTTGCCCCACCAGGTGCCGATACTGTTCCTTTGTCTCCCAGGCAACCGACCGGGAACGCGGCCTGATTCCCGCCTATGTGGAGGCGTTGGAGGAGGAGATTGCCCTCACCGGGGAAATCGCGGCAGGGCTGGGGCTAAAGCTGGAGACGGTGTATTTTGGCGGGGGCACCCCCACCACCCTCTCGGCGGAGCAGCTGGGGCGGCTGCTGGACAGGGTGGAGCGCTGTTTTGACCTGGGCGGCCTTCGGGAATTCACCGTGGAGGCGGGGCGGCCCGACACCATCACGGCGGAAAAGCTGGCGGCGCTAAAGGCGGGGCCGGTGAGCCGCATTAGCATCAACCCCCAGGCGCTTACCGACGAGGTGCTGCGCACTATTGGACGGGGACACACGGTGGAGCAGTTCTTCAAGAGCTTTGCCCTGGCCCGGAAGATGGGATTTGACAACATCAACACCGACGTGATTGCCGGGCTGGAGGGGGACAGCCTCTCCGGGTTCCAGGGCACGATTGACGGGCTCATTGGGCTGGGGGCGGAGAATATCACGGTGCACACCCTCTCCATCAAGCGGTCCAGCACCTTGCGGCAGGACAGGGGGGAGGCCCCGCTGCCGGGGGAGAGCCAGGCGGCCCAGATGGTGCGCTATGCTGCAGGGCGGCTGCGGGAAGAGGGCTACCTGCCCTACTACCTCTACCGGCAGAAAAACATGCTGGACAACCTGGAAAACGTGGGATACACCCGTCCGGGGTTTGACGGGCTGTATAACGTGTACATCATGGACGAGACCCACAGCATCCTGGCGGTGGGGGCAGGGGCCAGCACCAAGCTGCGGCAGCCGGGGGGCAGCCGCATTGAGCGGGTGTTTAACTACAAATATCCGCTGGATTACTTAAAAAGTTTTGAAGAAATGAAGAAAAGGAAATGGCAGGTTCGTGATTTTTATGAGAGATATATGGTATAAGGAAATCGTGGACATAGGAAAAATTAACGAGCGTGTGCAGCGCAGCCCTGGGGAACTGATTTGGGACAGCGAACAGTATTACCGCGACCAGATTGAGGCCATTGCGGGGCGCATTGCCGGGGATACGGAGCACTGCCGCCTGATTTTGCTCACCGGGCCCTCGGCCTCGGGCAAGACCACCTCGGCGAAGCTGCTCAGTGAGCGGCTGGAGGAGCGCAGGGTGAAGACCCATGTGGTCTCCTTTGACAATTTCTTCCTCAACCGGGACCAGGTGAAGCTGCTGCCCGACGGGCGCCCTGACTTTGAGGCGGTGGAGGCGATGGACATTCCCCTCATCCACCAGTGCTTTACCAACCTGCTGCTGGAGGGGGAGTGCCAGATTCCCATCTTTGATTTCCATACCGGGAAGCGGCGGGAGGAGGCTATCCCCTTGCAGGCCGGGCCAAAGGACGTGGTGATTGCCGAGGGCATCCACGCGCTCAACCCGGTGATGCTGCCCCCTGAATTGCAGGACAACAGCTTTAAAATCTACGCCTGCGTACAGCGGGAATTTGCCAAAGAGGGGGAGGTGGCTGTTACCTCCAAGCAGGTGCGGTTCCTGCGGCGGATTCTGCGGGACTACTACCACCGTGGCGCCAGCCCGGAATACACCATGTTTCTCTGGGACAATGTGTGTTTGGGGGAGGAGAAGTACATCAAGCCCTTTAAACAGTATGCCGACGTGATTTTGGACACCATGCACGACTACGAGGTGTGCGTGGTAAAAGACTGCCTGCGCTTTGTGCTGCACAGGACCAAGAAGCGGGAGGAGAACGAGGAGGCGTTGGCCATGCTCAAGAGGTGTTTGGACCACTTCTGCGGGCTGGGGAAGGGCGCTGTGCCCGAAAACTCTATGTTGCAGGAGTTTGTGGGCTGATGACGGCAGTGCGGCCGCTTTGGCCGCTGCTATACAGGCTGCCCCGCTGACGGGCGGCCAAGACAAAGGGAAAGGGAGAGATAACAATGGGATTTGTGGACGAACTGCTGGATAAGGCAAAATATGTGGCTGCCAAGGCCGGAGAAAAGACCAACGAGCTGGTGGAGGTTTCCCGCCTGAAACTGGCCTGCGTGGGGCTCAACACCAACCTGGAAAAGCAGTACCAGAAGCTGGGGCATATTGTCTATGACATGGTGAAGAGCGAGGAGAACAACGAGGAAGCTGTTTTCCAGTGCGTGGACGAGATTGACCAGATTATGGCGGAGATGCAGGAAATCAACGGCAAAATTGACGAGATGAAGGGCAATATCTGCCCCACCTGCAAAAAGGTGAACCCGGAAGGCGCTGTGTACTGCTGCTTCTGCGGCGGCGCGCTGAAAACGGAAAAGCCCTGTGACGAGCCCTGCGAGGAGGAGGCCCCCTGTGAAGAGGCCCCCTGCGAATGCGGCGAGGACTGCGGCTGCCCCTGCGAAGAGGAGGCCCCTTGTGAGGAGACCTGCTGCTGTTGCGGGGAAGAGGCGGGAGAAGCACCTGCCGGAGAACATCAGGAATAAGCCCGTGAGAGACTGCCGGGGACAGAGCCCATGTGCCCTGCCCCCGGTTTTTCTTTTGGAGAAAAGGAGGAAGCGACATGGCGTTTACGTATGAACAGTATGTGGAGAGCGCAGAGTATTTAAGGGAGAGACTGCCCTTCCTGCCGCGGGTGGGGGCAATCCTGGGGTCTGGGCTGGGGATATATGCCGAGAGCCTGGAGGAGAAGACGGTAATCCGGTATGAGGAGATTCCCCATTTTTGCCGCAGCACCAACGAGTCCCACGCGGGGGAGCTGGTGCTGGCCAAGGTGGGGGAAAACCCGGTGCTGATGATGTCGGGGCGTTTCCACTATTTTGAGGGGTACAGCCTGGAACAGGTGGTGTTCCCTGTGCGGGTGATGAAGCTGCTGGGGGTGGAGACGCTGGTTGTCACCAACGCGGCGGGGGGGATTAACACCTCCTTTACCGAGGGGGATTTTATGCTCATTGACGACTATATCAAGCTGGTGGACGCCAGCCCCACCCGGGGAGAGAACCTGCCCCAATTTGGGCCCCGGTTCTTTGACATGGGCAACGCCTATGACCGGGAGCTGCGGGCAAAGGCGGAGGAGGTGGCAAAGGGGCTGGCTATTTCCCTGCGGCACGGGGTCTATGCCTGGATGGGGGGGCCACAGTTTGAGACGCCGGCGGAAATCCGGATGCTGCGCACCCTGGGGGCCGATGCGGTGGGGATGTCCACCGTGCCGGAGACCATTGCAGCCAACCACTGTGGAATAAGGGTACTGGGGCTCTCCTGCATCACCAACATGGCGGCGGGGATAAAGGATGAGGTGCTCAGTGACGAGGATGTGGTGAAGACGGCGGGGAAGGTATCGGCCCGGCTGGTAAAGCTGATGGACGGAATTTTGAGGGGGATATAGGGGATTCACCCCTTTCCCGAAGGGCGCGCGAAATAGGATGCGCCGCCCGGGTGAAAGGGGAATCCCTGCGATAGGCCCGAGAGGGGAAGGACGCCCCAGGATTGTGCCGCAGGCCATGATTCTGGGGCGGTTTCATCGGCCTTTTGGGAGCCCAAAAGGGAAGGAGGATGGATATGCTTTTTTGCAATATTAGGTATGTGGACGAGGATTTTGTGCTGCGGGAAAACGGTTTTTTGGGCATAGAGGAGGACAAGGTGGAATATATTGGAGCAGTGCCTCCGGAAAAGGACTACGGGCGGCAGATAGACGGCAGGGACCTGCTGGCGCTGCCGGGGCTTGTGAATGCGCACTGCCACGTGCCCATGGTGCTGATGCGGGGGTACGGGGAGGGGCTTCCCCTGCACCGCTGGCTGAGGGAGCGGATTTTTCCCTTTGAGGCCAAGATGGAGGAGAGCCATTTTTACTATGGCGCGCTCCTGGGGATTGGCGAGATGCTCTCCCACGGCATCACCTCCTTTAGCGACATGTATCTCCATGTGCCCGCTGTGGCCAGGGCGGCCTGGGAATCCGGGATACGGGCCAATATTGGGTTTGGCGTGGCAGGGGAGGACGTGAAGGGGCAGTGCCGCCTGGCGGCCGAGGGGGCCAGGCGCATCCGGGAGCTGGGAAGCGACCGGCTGCGGGCCGACTACTGCCTCCATGCGGAGTATACCAGCAGCCCGGCCCTGGTGGAGGCACTGCTGGACGCGGCGCAGGAGACGCCGGAGGCGGTTTTCCAGGTGCATCTCTCGGAGACGGAACAGGAGCACCGGGAGGGGATTGGGCGGCGGGGGATGACGCCGGCGGCCTATCTGGACTCCCTGGGCTTCTTTGGGCACAAGACAGTTGCCGCCCACTGTGTTTGGCTGGAGGAGGGGGACATGGAGCTGCTGAGGGACCGGGGGGTGAGCGTGGCCCACTGCCCCAAGAGCAACCTAAAGCTGGGCAGCGGCGTGGCGCCGGTGAAAAAACTGCTGGAAAAGGGGGTTAATGTGTGCGTGGCAACCGACGGGGCAGCCTCCAACAACACGTTGGATATGCTGGACGAGGGGAAAGTGGCGGCACTGCTGCTAAAGGGCGCCAACCTGGACCCCACGCTGGGGACACCAGGGGAGATGCTGCGCATGATGACCCGCAATGGCGCACTGGCCCAGGGGCGGGGGAATACCGGGCTCATCAAAGTGGGGTATCAGGCGGATTTGGCGGTCTTTTCCATGGAGAGGGCCCACTGGCACCCGCTGGGCGACCCGCTGGCTGCGCTGCTCTTTGCAGCGAACAGCGGCGATGTGGCGATGACTGTGGTGGGCGGGAAGGTGCTCTATGAAAACGGGACATTTCCCACGCTGGACATGGAGCGGGTGAAGTTTGAGGCCAAGCGGGCGAGGGACCAGGTGCTGGCCGCTTTGGCGCTTTAGGAGGCTCCCCGGGGACGGGGCAAAAATCGGGCAGGGAAGGCGGAGGAGAGCAGGTGCGGAAACGGCAGAGCTTTTTGCAGGGGGCGCTAATCCTCATGGCCGCCACGGTGGCGGTGAAACTGGTGGGGGCGCTCTTTAAAATCCCGTTGAGCAACGCGCTGGGCGGAGAGGGGATGGGGTATTTCAACACGGCCTATGGGCTCTTTGCGCCCATCTATGCCCTCTCGGTTTCCGGGTTCCCGGTGGCGGTATCCAGGATGGTGGCGGAGCAGGGGGAACGGGGACGGTTTCGGGACATCCGACGGGTGCTCAAGGTGTCCTTTTGGCTCTTTTTGCTCACGGGGCTGCTGGGCCTTGCGGTGATGCTGGTGGGGGCGAGGCCCTTTGTGGCATTGGTGGGGAACGCAGGGGCCCTGCCTGCAGTGCTGGCCATTGCCCCCGCTGTGTTTTTCGGCTGCCTGATGTCGGCCTACCGGGGATATTACAACGGGCTGCGCAATATGACGCCTACGGCGGTGTCCCAAATCACGGAGGCTGTGGTGAAGCTGGGGCTCGGGCTTGGGCTGGGATACGCCGCCCTCTACTTTGCCGGGCGGGAGTACGGGGAGCGGGGGACCGTATTTGGCAGGGCGGCCGGGAGCGCGCTAGAGGCCCAGAGCTTCTCGCTGCAATATGCCGCTGCGGCAGCGGTGCTGGGCATCACGGTGAGCACCGCGGCGGGGCTGGTTTACCTGCTGCTGCGGCACAGAATAAGGGGGGACGGCATCACGAAAGCCGAGCTGGCCGCCAGCCCGGCCCCCATGCCGGGGGAGAAGGTGCTGAAGGCGCTGATTGCCATTGCGGTGCCGGTGTGTTTGGGGTCGCTGGTGACGAACCTCACCAGCCTGATTGACCTGGCCTCTATCATGAACCGGCTGGGGGAGGCTATCCGGCGGGATGGGGGGATGGTCTTTGCCATGTACGAGGGGCTGCTGCCTGCGGGGATGGGGACGGGGGCACTGCCCAACTACCTCTACGGGGCCCAGAGCTTTGCCGTGAATGTGTTCAACCTGGTGCCCTCGCTGGCGGCGGCGCTGGGGGTGAGCGCCCTGCCCTCGGTGACAGCGGCCTGGACCCGGGGGAACCGGGCGGAGATTGGGCGCAGTGTGGAATCGGTGCTGCGGATTACGGCGCTGCTCTCTTTCCCGGCGGGGATTGGGCTGAGCGTGCTGGCAAAGCCGGTGCTGCTGCTGCTCTACGGCTCCCGGCCCCAGGAGGCCATGATTGCCGCGCCGGTGCTGCGGCTGATGGGGATTGCGGCGATTTTGGTCTCCCTGAGCTCTACCATTGGCAGCATGCTCCAGGCAGTGGGGAGGCAGAGGCTTCCGGTGTACTTCATGCTCATCGGCGCAGGGGTGAAGTTGAGCCTCAATTTCTTCCTGGTGGCAATGCCCCAGGTGAATATCCAGGGGGCACCGGTGGGTTCCCTGTGCTGCTATAGCTGTATGGTGGTGCTGGGGGTAATCGGGCTGTGCCGGAGCACAGGGGTGCGGCTGCGGGTGGGGAGTGTCTTCCTGCGGCCGGGGGCGGCGGCGCTGCTGTGCGGCGGCGGGGCCTACGCGGCCTATGGGCTGCTGGACGGGCGCTGCCCGCTGGCGGTTTCGGTGGGGGGGAGCATTGCCTGCGGCGGGGTGATTTACCTGGTGGCGCTGGTTTTGCTCCGTGGCGTGGAAAAAAGCGACCTGATGATGCTGCCAAAAGGAGAAAAAATCGCCAAACTACTTGCAAAACACCGGCTAATCGGTTAATATATATCTGTTCGTTCTATTTTCCCGCCAGTTGCGGCGGAGAAAGGCCTTGAGAGGAAGGAAATGCGGATGGCAATTCAGTTTGAACAGAAGCAGCGCTATGGTGTAGACGACCTTTTGCACATCATGGAGATTCTCCGCAGCCGGGAGGGCTGCCCCTGGGACAGGGAACAGACCCACGAGAGCATTCGCCGGGATTTTGTGGAGGAGACCTATGAAGTGCTGGAGGCCATTGACCGGCAGGACCCCGCCCTGCTGCGGGAGGAGCTGGGAGACGTGCTGTTGCAGGTGGTTTTCCACGCCCGGATGGAGGAAGAGGCGGGCCGCTTTGCCTTTGCCGATGTGGTGGACGAGGTTTGCCGCAAGCTGATTGTCCGGCATCCCCACATCTTTGCCGGCGGAAAGGCCGATACCTCGGAAGAGGTGCTGCGCAACTGGGACAGAATCAAGCAGAAGAATAAGGGCCAGACCACAGTGACAGAGACCTTAGAGAGCGTGGCGAAGAGCCTGCCGGCCCTGATGTATGCGGAAAAAGTGCAGAAGCGGGCGGAGAAGGGCGGCTGCGCCCTGCCGGATGCCGAGACAATTGCCGCCCAGCTGGCCCAGCTGGCCCAGGAGCCAGAGGAGAGAACGGGAGAAGAACGGGAAAAGGCGCTGGGAGACCTGCTGTTTGCAGCGGTGGCCCTGTGCCGCAGCTGGGGCTTGGACCCGGAACAGAGCCTGGTACAGAGCACGGGACGGTTTATTGCCCGGCACGGCGAGGCCGAGCAGGACGGCCGGGAGAGGGCCCTGTTTTCCCTGCTGTAAGGGGAAAAGATTAGGATGAAGGCTTCATGCTCTCACAAAAACGGAGGAAGGATAGGCTTTTAAATACACTTTGAGCCTGTTGCCCTGCGGCCTTTGCGGGCGGGGCTATCCCCAAAAAAGAAAGGAATGGGTATCACATGGGTATCACAATGAGCAAAACAGATTTGGTAGGCGCAGTTGCCGCTAAGACGGAGACCTCGAAGAAAGATGCGGAAAAGGCTGTCAACGCCACTTTGGAGGCGATTACACAGGCACTGGCCAACGGCGATAAGGTACAGCTCATCGGCTTCGGCACCTTTGAGGTGAAGGAGCGGGCCGAGCGTATCGGCCGTAACCCGCAGACCAAGCAGGAGATTATCATCCCCGCTTCCAAGCTGCCCTCCTTTAAAGCCGGCAAGGCGCTGAAGGACGCTGTTTCCAAATAAGTCAAGCCCTATCCGGCAGCCGGCAGTTTTGGACGGCTGCCGTTTTGCTTTTTGCCTTTTGAGCGGGAAGGAGGCCAGTTTATGCGGCTGGACAAATATCTGAAGGTGACCCGCCTGATTAAGCGGCGCACCGTGGCGAACGAGGCCTGCGACGCGGGCCGGGTACTGGTGAACGGCAAGGCGGCCAGAGCTTCCTATGACGTGAAGCTGGGCGATGTGCTGGAAATCAACCTGGGGCAAAGGCCTTTGAAGGTAAAGGTGCTCTCTATCAGCGAGCATGTGATGAAGGCAGACGCCGCCGACCACTACCAGATTATCGAATAGGGAACTCGGTTGATGGGATAAGCCTTTCACTTGTTTCATCAGCTGGAACGTATGCTCTGGGCCTGTGGCCTTTCATGGGACAAGGCAAAACTGTGTTTGGCCTTGGATTTTTTCAAAAGCACCCCTTTTGGGTGTTCTAAAAACTTGCCTACTGTGCGGGATTAAAAAGTGCCTGTGGGTATAAAGTATAAAGCGGTTTTGACAGGCAAAAAGCCTCTCCTGGAAATCAGGGAGAGGCTTTTTGGTTCTAAAGAGGGGAGAGGGGGAATAGAATAGAGGTAGGGAAGACCCGGAGACGAAAGAGGGAAAGCTGGGTGAAAGTCATGGTGGAAGAGAAGAAGGGTGTTACCATTAAAAAATCCCACAGCATGAGCCTGGAAGGGCGGGCCAAGCTGCGGCTCACCGGCGTGGAGGATGTGGACAGCTTTGACGAACAGACAGTGGCTGCCCGGACGGTGATGGGGGAGCTGGTTATCAAGGGGGAGGGGCTGCACATCGGGAGCCTGAATGTGGACACGGGGGAGCTGCTCCTGGAGGGGCGGGTGGACGCTCTGCTCTACCGGGAGGCGCCGGTAAAGGGAGGGCTGCTGGCAAAGCTGTTCCGCTAGGGGGCGGGAGGAGAGGGGGAAGTGCTATGGGGTTTACCATTTCGCAGCAGGCGGGTACCTTTGCGGCGGCGCTGGGGTTTGGGTTGTGCCTGGGGGTGGCCTATGACCTGCTGCGGCTGTGGCGCAGGGAGGGAAGGTTGCCCTTTGTGCCGGTGCTCCTGCTGGACCTGCTGTATTTCGCCCTCTATACCTTTTCCACCTTCCTCTTTTTAATGGATCAGTGTAGCGGGGAGCTACGGCCCTATGTGCTGCTGGGGCAGCTGCTGGGGGCGGTGTTCTGGCTGTGCACCCTATCGCGGCCCTTTTTGAAGCTGGGGCAGCGGATTGTGGGGGTGGCAAAAGGCGGGGGAAGGCTGCTCTTTAAGGTGACAGTGCTGCCGCTTTTGGTGTTCAGCAGGAAAATAGCGGCAGTTTTGGAGCGGGCAGGGCGCTTTTTGAAAAAAAATCACATAAAATTGCATACTTCTGCCCGAATCGACTTGAAAAAGGCAGGCCATATGTTGTATAATCAAGATGAATCGACACAGGTGTCTTCTGATATGGGAAAAGCGCAGAAAAGGAGGGGATTCCTTTGGAAAGTGAAAAAAAGGCGCCCAAGCGAAAAGCCCACTTCCTGCTGAAATCCTTTGCTTTGCTCTTTGTGTTTTACTTTGTCATCCAGTTTATCGTCATCGCCTCGCAAATCCGGGAGAAAAAGCAGGAGCTGGCTTCGCTGCAGGACCAGGTGGACGAGCAGCAGCTGGCGAACGACGAACTGCAGAACATGCTGGATTCCGGGCTGACAGACGAGTATATCGAGCGCATTGCCCGGGATAAACTGGGGCTGGCCTATCAGGGGGAACGTGTCTTTATCGATATTTCCGGCACAAAATAACTGCGCCGGAAGGAAAATGCCGACAGGGAGGAACTTCGATTTCATGCAGCTTGAGGTAGGAAAGATTTTAGAGGGCAAGGTGACGGGTATCACCAAATTTGGCGTCTTTGTAGACCTGGGTGAAGGCAAAACCGGAATGGTACACATTTCTGAGGTGGCCTCTACCTATGTCAAGGAAATCCGGGATTTTGTAAACGACGGGGAAACCGTACAGGTGAAGGTGCTGAGCATTTCGGAGGACGGGAAGATTGGCCTGTCCATCAAGCAGGCTAAGCCGCCGGAGCCTCCTGCGCCCAGACAACAGCACGGCCGGGACCGTCAGCCCTACAACCGGGACCGGGGTTCCTTTAACCGTGACCGGCAGAATAACTATCCCCCCGCTTCGCGGATGGATTCCTTTGAGTGGAAGGGGAAAGGCGGCCGCGCCCAGAGCGGCAATGCCTCTTTTGAAGACATGATGAGCAAATTTAAACAGACCAGCGACGAGAAGATGAGCGACTTAAAGCGCGTCATCGACACCCGCCGGGGCAGCGCCAACCGCAGAGGCGGCGGTGTCCCCCGTTAATGGTATCTTGTGAAGGACTCCCTCCGGTTCTTTGGGCCGGGGGGAGTTTTGTTTTGTGAAAATAGACAAAAAGGATGGAATAATCATCACGGATTTGTCGAATAGAAGTCAAAGCTATTGCTTTTTTAGGACAAAGGGGCTAGAATAGTTCTATTCTGATAATTATAATCAAAACACTTGAGAAGTATCAGTTGAATACTTCTGGGGCCTGTGCCCTGTTGGGCACAGGGGCTGTAAAGCGGCGCTGTTTCGCATGGCAGAGCCAAAAGCAGGCGTTCACGCGCAGGCGGGTTTTTGGTCTGCCCCAGAAGACTGGTTTTGAGGCGCTTTGACAACGTGGACAATTTATGCCGTTTCTGTGCGGGATACGGCTGTTAAGAAAGGACGGATGGACATTGGCAAGCATCTATGAGCTGGCGGGAAGGATTCGGGAAAACGTGGCAAAGGTGATTATCGGCAAGGGGGAGGTTATCGACTCCATGATTGTGAGCATCCTCTGCGGGGGACATATCCTGTTGGAGGACGTGCCGGGCACCGGTAAGACCACCCTGGCCAAGGCTTTGGCGAAGACCATCGGCTGCACCTGCACCCGTATCCAGTTTACCCCCGACCTGCTGCCCTCTGACCTGACGGGTATCAACTTCTATAACCAGAAGGAGGGGGAGTTTGTGGTGCGCAAGGGCCCTGTCTTTACCAATATCCTGCTGGCGGATGAGATTAACCGGGCCACGCCTCGTACCCAGTCCAGCCTGCTGGAGTGTATGGAGGAAAAGCAGGTGACGATTGACCGGGAGACGTTTGCCCTGGAACTGCCCTTTTTAGTCATTGCCACCCAGAACCCGGTGGAGACCCAGGGCACCTTTGTGCTGCCGGAGGCGCAGCTGGACCGTTTCCTCATGCGGCTCTCCATGGGTTACCCGGAGAAAAAGGATGAGCTGGGCATCCTGAGCAGCCGCAAGGAGAGCGACCCCCTGGCTGCCCTGGAGCCCCAGGTGAGCCGGGAGGAGCTGCTGGAGGCCGGCAGGGAGGTAAAGAAAATCCGGGTCTCCGATGCGGTGAAGGAGTATTTGGTGGAGATTGCCGAGGCCTCCCGCAAGGATGAGGATATCAAGCTGGGGGTGAGCCCCCGGGGCACCTTGGCGCTGATGAATGCCTCCATGGCCTGCGCTGCCATTGCCGGGCGGGATTTTGTGACCCCGGACGACGTGAAGAAGATGGCGGGGCCGGTGCTGGCCCACCGGCTCATCTGCAAGGGCTACACTGTGATGAAGAGCGGCAACCCCGCGCTGGAAAAGGTGAAAGAGCTGCTGGCGAGAGTGCCCGCCCCGGTGGAGGGATAGCGGGAGCTATGCTCTGTGGCATGACCCGCCCCCGTGAGGATACCCGGACAGAGGGACGTGCCGGGACTGAAAAAACGGAGCGAGCGGCCGGGCCGGCCAAGGGTAAGCCGGTGGGCTTGGACTTGGACCTGGAGGGGACGGAACCCAAAATAGAAATGGGGGAACGGCGTGGAACTCTTGGCAGTTGTGATATTGGTGTTTTTGGTGTGGTGGCTACAGGGCCTGGTGTTTAAAAAGAACGCGCTGAAGCATGTGGACTACACCTGCGCCTTTAGTAAAGATGAGGTGACGGAGGGGGACAGCATTGAGCTGGTGGAGACCCTGGCGAACCGGAAGTTTTTGCCGGTGCCCTGGCTCAAGGCGGAAATCACCACCTCCCGCTGGCTGGAATTTGCCCAGCGGAAATCGGTGATTACCGGGGAGACCCGGTTCATCCCCAGCGTGTTTTACATGGGCAGTTTCCGGGAGACGGTGCGGCGCTGGCGGGTGGACTGCGTGAAGCGGGGCGTATTCCGCTTGGGCAGGGTGGACCTGGTGACAGGCGACCTGCTGGGCAGCGCCAGCATGGACCGCACGGTGCACCTGAATGAGATGGTGACGGTGCTGCCCAGGCTAGTGGATATCGACGCGGAATTTGTGAACCTGCGGCATCTCACCGGCGACACGGTGACAAAGCGGAGGCTACTGGAAGACCCCTTTCTCATCAGCGGCGTGCGGGAGTACACCGACCGGGACAGCATGAACAAGATTCACTGGGGGCTCACTGCCCGCCAGGGCCAAATCATGGTGCGCAACAACGACTTTACTACCAGCCAGACTATCACTGTGCTGCTCAATATCCAGAGCATGCCGGGAGAACAGGGCAAGGCTGTGAAGGCCGAGGCCGCAGAGCAGGGTATCCGGGTGTGCGCCACGCTGGTGCACCGTGCGGCGGGACAGGGCATCCCGGTGCGGTTTGGGGTGAATACCAGTATTGACGGGAAGCGGGGGACCCTGCTCACCGGGGAAATCTCCTCGGGGGAGGGGGCAATGGAGATGATGCGCCTGATGGCCCGCCTGCCCTTGGAGAGCACCCAGGACATAGGCTTTTTCCTGGAGGAGATGGAGGGGACAGTGGACAGCTCCGACGTGGTGGTTGTAACCCCGTTTTTGAGCGACAGCATCCTGGCCTTCTATGACAGCATGCAGGCCAGGCAGGCCAATGTGGCAATATATGTCATCGGGTTTGTGGACGCGCCGGAAAAGCTGGGGGACTACCAGATTTACTCCACCGGCAACTATCCCGGGGAGACACAGGGGGAAACGGAGGCGGCAGGATGAAAAAGGCACTTCCGGTACTGTTAAAGCTATGCCATCTGCTGGGGCTCACCAGCCTGCTGGGGGTGGGGGTGCTGTTTGCCCTCTCGCTGTTCCAGATGTCCTATGGGCCCATGACATTGCTTTGGGTCTATGGGGCGGCCTTTGGGTGCTATGGGCTGTGCGCCCTCTTTGCGCTGGCCCGTTCTCGGTGGGGGAAGCCCATAAAAGCGGAGAAAAGGGAGAAGGTCCAGCGGGCCTCCGCCCTGGTACGGCATGTGGTGCTCTGCTTAATACCTGCCATGCTGCTGGTGCTCTTTGCCTTTGTGGTGGAGCTCTCGGCCGGCGTATGGTTCACGGTTATGGGGGGGCTGTTTCTGGTGGCGGCGCTGGTGATAGGGGGTTCGGTGGTCCTCAAGCCCTATGACCAGATGAACGCCCAGGCAGAGCTGAAACAGGGGACATTGGTTTTTTGTGGGTTCTATTTTTTCTCCTTCCTGCTCCACTGGGGCTATGATTTCCTGGTATTTCCCTATCAATGGTATCTATGGCTCTATTTCCCCTTTGTGCTGTGCTTGGTACTGCTGGGCAACCAGGTGAACATTGACGTGATGATGAGCCGCCGCAAGACAGGGCAGGCCATGCCCCGCAAGACCCGGTGGGTCAATTTCCTGATGACCCTGGTGCTGCTGGGGACGCTGCTGCTGTTTGTCACCTGCAAGGACGGGGTGGTGTGGCTCATTGTGAAGCTGGGGCAGGGGGCCAAGAGCGCTATCTCGGCGATTTTGCAGATGCTTATCCCGGAGCAGGGGGAAGTGGGCCCTTACAGTTACATGGACGACATGAACCCGACTAACCAGGGGGGCGGGATGCCCATCCAAGGGGAGCCCTGGCCGATTTGGGATATCCTGTTTTACCTGGTGATTCCGGCCATGGTGGTCTTTGTGCTGGTGTGGTATCGGGGTATGATTTGGAACTGGCTTAAGGAGGTGGCGCAGCAGATTGGCAGGGTGCTGCTGATGCTGATGAAGCTGCTATACCCCGACAGCCGGGTGCGGGTGGAGGAGCACGAGGAGTATGTGGATGAATCCACTGACTTGACGCCGCCGGAGAAGTCCCAGAGGGCGGGAGAAAAGCAGAGCCTAAAGAGCCGGAGGAAGTTCTTGCGCTACCTAAAACAGGTGGACGACCCGGTGCTCTATGTGCGGGAGTGCTACCGCTATGTGGTGGAGCAGTACCGCCTGCGGGGGCGGGAACTGAAGCCCGCCGACACCACCCGGGAAATTGGGGAGAAAATCGGCACCCAGTGGAACCGGGAAAAGGTGGGGGACATCAATACGGCCTATGACTCCGTGCGCTACGGCGGGAAGGTGCCGGAGCGGGAGGAGTGCCAGAAAATGCGGGAGGAGTGTATCTCCCTGCTGGAATCTTAACTTTTTAGGATAGAATCGAAGCGCTCCCAAAGGGCCAATGCTTTGGGGACTGGGGTTCAGCGGCTGCGGGAAGCCGCTTTTGGCAGCTTTGCTTCGTATGAAATAGTCAAGCGCCTGTTTTAGGCTGCTTTGACGATACGGCCCCGCCTCGGCAGGCTGCCGGGGGCGGGGCTTCTATGTGCTTGGGAGGGACGGGAAATGGGACGGCCGGGTTATCACTTTTGCCTGCTGCACCAGGGGCAGGCGTGGGCTGGGGGCAGCGGCGGCAGGGTGGACATTTTGGGCGGAGAGGCAGTGCTGCCGGAAGGTGGTGAGGGCTGGCGGTGTGCCCTTTCCCAGGGGGAGAGTCTCTGGCTGGGGGGAGAAGCGGGCGGGCTCTTCCGGCTGGAAAAGGGCCGGCTGGAACAGGCGGCGCAGCTGCCGGGAGGTATTGTGTCGCTGCTGCCGGTGGGGGACGGAATGGCTGCGGTGACAGAGGAAGGGGGCTGCTTTTTGGGCGGGAGTTCCCCTGGAATTTGGCTGGCCGGGGAGGCATTGCCGCCGGGAAACCCGGTGGTGGGCGCTGCCCTGGGCCGGGGTGGGCTGCTGGCCTTGACGGCGGGGGGCTCCCTTTTCTCCTCTAAAGACGGGACGTCTTGGGAACATCGGGAGTTCCACCGGGACTACGCAGGATATTATCCCCCTTGCACCTTCACGGCGCTGGGCTTTGCCGGAGGGAAGTTTTTGGCGGCGGCACTGGGGGAAAAGGGGGAGCCGCTGCTCTTGGAATCCCTCTACGGCGGGGTGTGGAAGATGCAGCCCTTAGACAGCATGTTGGCAGGCAATGCCCGGCAGGCGCTGGGGCGGAGGATTAACGGGGTGTGCTGCGAGGAGGCGTCCGGCCAGGTGTTTTTGCTCTGCGATGCGGGGGAGCTGGCGGTGCTGCCGGGGTGCCCAAAGTGTATGCGCCTCTCCCGGCCCATAGAAGAGGGGATTTGGGCCGGCGCGGCGGGGCTGGGGAAGCTCTGGCTGGCAGGGGAGGGCTTTGCCTGGCGGGCGCTGGACTTGGGCCGGGTGCGGCAGCTGCGGGTGGGGGCCGAATATGCCAAGACGCTGCTGGAAGCAGGGGCGCTGCTGGTGGATTTGCGGGGGGAGCGGGAGTTTGCAGCCCTGGCAATTCCCGGCAGTGTGAATCTCCCTGTGGAACGTTTGACAGAGGGGTTGGAGCAGATTCCCCGGGATACCACCTTGGTATTTGTCTGCGCCAGCGGGGCACTCTCGCCCGGGGCCTGCGAGACGGCGCTGGAGATGGGATTTGACCGGGTGCATGACCTGGGCGGGGCTGGGGAGTGGTGGCGGCAGTTCCCGCCGGAGTTTTAGGGGGAGGCAGAGAGGGGGCAGACTGAGCAGCCCACTGAGAGGGAAAGATGTGGCCAGCAGGCACTTTGTGGGTGGCCTTAGCCAGTGAAGTTCCCCTCTGTCCCGGTTGGGAGAGGGCTACAAGAGAGCGGGGCATGTGCCGAAGGAGAACCCCGGGGAAGAGAAAGGGAGAGCGGAAGATGGAAAAGAAGAAGCTGTTTTACGGCTGGATAATTGTGGCGGCGGGGATTTTGTGCATGGCGGTGACAGTGGGGGTGAACAACTGCGCCAGCCAATTTGTGAAGCCGGTGTGTGCTGACTTGGGATTTTCCCGGCAGCAGATGAACGCCAACCAAACCGTCGTGGCGCTGGGAGGGATGCTCTTTTCCCTTTTTTCCGGGAAGTTCTATGCCCGGTTCCGGCTGAAAAGCGTGCTGTGCGTGGGGTCGGTGGCCATGGGGCTCAGTGTGTTTGCCTATTCGGCGGTATCGTCGCTGCCGCTGTTCTACTTGATTTCGGCGGTGCTGGGGGTGTGCAACGCCATGATTACCGTTATCCCCTTCTCCATCATCATCGGCAACTGGTTCCGCAAGCGATATGGCCTGGCGATTGGGCTGGCCTTTATGGGCAGCGGGGTGGGGGGCATGGTGCTCAACGCGCTGCTGGGCCAGTGGATTCCAGCGCTGGGGTGGCGGGCCTCCTACCGGCTGCTGGCTGGGATTATGCTGGCGGTGCTGGTGGTGTGTACCTTTTTTGTCATCCGTATCCACCCTTCGGAGCTGGGGCTGGAACCCTATGGGGCGGAGGGGGAGACCGCCCTGGGACAGCAAAGACAGGGAAGCG
This sequence comes from Oscillospiraceae bacterium, assembly GCA_022791315.1. Lineage (GTDB taxonomy): Bacteria > Bacillota > Clostridia > Oscillospirales > Ruminococcaceae > JAAVYW01. The sequence goes on from JAAVYW010000036.1 coordinate 25,779, forward strand.
AGGAGGGTATCCTGCTGCGGGACGCCCTGCGTACCTCCCGGTTTTGGGCCATTGTGGGATGTACTGGGGTTATCTCCATTGCCATCAATGTGCTGAACCAATCGGTGGCGCCCCACTTGAGCGATGTGGGGTATTCGGTGGCCTTCAGTGCCGGGGTAGTCTCGGCGGGGTATGCGGGGCTGGCTATCGGCAAGATTTTGCTGGGGCAGCTTTTTGACCGCATTGGCAACACGGCCTCCACCCTCATTGCCGGGGGTGCGCTGCTGCTGGGGCTGGCCGGGCTGGCCTTTGCCCAGGCGCTGCCCATGCTGGCTGCCATTGTGGTGGGAGTGGGGCTGGGATGCGCCTTTGGGTCGGTGGCCTATCCCATTATCACCCGAAGCCTCTTTGGGCCGCGGGACTACAGCGCCATTTACGGCGTGGTGGTGGCGGCCTCCAACTGCGGGGGGATTATTGCCCCCATCTTCTCCGGCGGCATCTTTGACCGCAGCGGCTCCTATGTCCCGGCGTTTTTCATCAGCATGGGCTTTGGGCTGGTGGGGATTGCGGTGTATGTCTATCAGTTTGCCCGGATGGGGAAAAGGGGGAAATAGCGATGGGGCGCATTTTGAATTTTGGGTCGCTGAATATTGACGAGATGTTCCAAGTCCTGCACTTTGTGCGGCCGGGGGAGACACTGGTGCCAGAAAAGGTGGAACGGATTCCCGGCGGGAAAGGGCTCAACCAATCGGTGGCGGCGGCCAGGGCCGGGGGCGCTGTGTGGCACGCCGGGGCCGTGGGGGAGGACGGGGCATTTTTGACGGCGCTGCTGGATTCCTGTGGGGTACACACGGAGCTGGTGGAGACAGTGCCGGGGCTCAGTGGGAAGGCCGTTATCCAGGTGGATGCCAGCGGGGAGAACTGCATTTTGCTCTATCCCGGAGCCAACCACGGCGTGACCGAGGAGGCAGTGGAGAAGGCGCTGGCCCGGTTTGGGGCGGGAGATTTGCTGCTGCTGCAAAACGAAATCAACCGGTTGCCGGAGATTTTATGGGAGGGGAAGCGGCGGGGAATGCTGGCGGCCCTGAATCCCTCGCCTGTCACGCCGGAGGTGCTGGGGCTGCCCTTGGAGGAACTGGATTTTCTCATCTTTAACGAGATTGAGGGGGAGGCCCTTTCGGGACAGGACAGGCCGGAGGGGATGCTGGAGGAACTCTCCCGCCGTTGCCCGGGTTGCCGCCTGATTCTCACGCTGGGGAAGGAGGGGGCCTATTACCGGGGGCCGGAGGGGCAGAGATTCCAGCCCAGCTTTGCGGTGGAAGCGGTGGACACCACGGCGGCAGGGGACACGTTTGCCGGGTATTTCTTTGCCTGCTGGCTGGCCGGATACTCGCCGGAGGAGTGCTTGGAATGGGCGGCGGGTGCGGCGGCGCTGGCGGTTTCCCGGCGGGGGGCTTCGGTGTCAATTCCGCAGATGGGGGAAGTGGAGCGGTTTTTCGGGCGGTGACGGTGGTTTTAATTGACAGCCGCGAGGGGAAGAAGGATTGGGTTCCTATGGGGAATTGACCGAGGCCGGGCTGCGCATTGACAGGGGAGGCGGGATGTGCTACCATGGGGATACCGAAAAACAGGAAAGAGGATGAAAGCATGATTGTGACGACGACGCCCTCTGTGGAGGGGAAACGGATTGTGGAATACCGGGGGATTGTGTTTGGCGAGGTGATTTCCGGCGTGGACTTTATACGGGATTTTGCCGCCGGGCTCTCCAATTTCTTCGGCGGGCGCTCAGGCGCCTATGAGGACGAGCTGATTCAGGCTAGGCAGAACGCGGTGTATGAGATGCAGCAGCGGGCTGCCGAGCTGGGCTGCAATGCCGTGGTGGGGGTGGACATCGACTATGAGGTGCTGGGGACAAACAACGGCATGCTCATGGTGACAGCCTCCGGGACAGCCGTGATTGTGGAATAGGGGTTTTGTTTAAGAGAGAATCCTCTGGCTTTAAGCCGGGGGATTCTTTTTTGCTGCTTTAGGGGGAATGAAGGGCCTTGGCACAAGAAAAGATTGATAAATACTAAAGGTTTAGTAATGGAGATACATCAAATGATATGTCCTGTTGTAATGAGCGGGGAACAGCGCGAGTAATTCAGTTCCTTTTTAGGGGACAGCAGGAGTGCCTGGGAGAAAGGAAAACCTAAAAAGTGCTTGACGAGGGAAGAGAAGAAAAGTATAATCAGTATAACAAATCATACTTTTTAGAAAAGGGAGAGATGGGGATGAATGGGCCCAAGGGGAAATATGCGTGGACGGTTTCGGTGGGGGAAAAGGGGCAGATTGTGATACCCAAGCAGGCCAGGGAGATTTTTGGGATTAGGCCGGGGGATACCCTGATTTTGCTGGGGGATGCGAAGCAGGGGCTTGCCATCCCGCCCAAGGATGTGTTGGCCCAGCTGGCGGCGCGGATTTTTTCCGAGGGGGACGAGGGATGAGACGGCACTACTTGGACAATATCCGATGGATGGCTGTGGTGCTGGTGCTGGTTTACCATGTGGCCTATCTCTTTAACCACGTGGGGATTCTGGGCGGTGTTGCGCCGCTGCCTGGCGGAGAATGGGTGGACGTGTTTGGGATGCTGCCCTATCCCTGGTTTATGGCGCTGCTGTTCTTGGTGGCAGGAATGAGTACCCGGTATGCGCTGGAAAAACGGAGCTGCCGGCAGTTTTTGGCGGAACGGGCCAGAAAGCTGCTGGTGCCCTCCACGCTGGGGCTCTTTGTGCTGCACTGGGTAACCGGGTATTGGAATGTGCGGCTGGGGGGCGGGGCGGAGTATATCCCGGGGTTCCTGCGCTATCCCGTCTACGCCCTCAGCGGGATTGGGCCGCTCTGGTTTGTGCAGATGCTCTTTTTGTTCTCCCTGTTGGGGTTGCTGGTGAAACAGGTTGACCGGGATGAAAAATGCTACCGGCTGTGTGGAAAATGCAGGTTGCCGGTGCTGGTGCTCCTTGTGGTTCCGGTGTGGGGGGCCGCCCAGGTGGGGAACCTGCCAGTCTTTACCATGTACCGCTTTGGGATTTACGGGATGTGTTATCTGTTGGGGTATCTGGTATTCTCCCATGATGAGGTGATTGAGAGGCTGGAAAAGGCCAAGCTGCCGCTGCTGGGGGCCGGGCTGGTGCTGGGGGCAGTGTTTGGATTCCGGTATTACGGGGAGGACTACACGGCGCCAGGGTGCCTACAGGGCCTGCTGGCAAACCTCTACCTCTGGGCCATGGTGTTGGCGATTCTGGGATGTGCAAAGGCCTGGCTGGATTTTACCACGCCGGTGTTTACCTACTGCGCCGGAGCCAGCTTTGGATGGTATGTGCTGCACTATCCGGTGGTGCTATGTGTGGCCTGCCTGCTGGCGGAATGGGGGAAGCTGCCTACGGCAGCGGTGTATCTGGCTGTACTGGTGTTGGAGCTGGGGATTACTGCCGGGCTCTATGAGGCGGTGAAGAGGATGCCGGTGGTGCGGTTTGCAGTACTGGGGAGAAAAGGGCAGAGGGGGAGTTCAAAAAAATAACCAAAAGAGTGCTGGATTTTCCTGGGGAATTGTGATAAAATGGAAAAAACAGAGGAAAAGGGAGGTTGTCTCTTATGAACGAATTGCTGCATTGTACCCCGGAACAGGTGGGGATTCCCACCCGGGCAGTCCAGGCTTTTTTGGACAGGGCAGAGCAGAAGGGGATTGAGCTCCACAGCTTTATGCTGCTGCGGCACGGGAAGGTGTGCGCCCAGGGGTGGTGGAAGCCCTATGGGCCGGAATATGTGCACCCCATGTACTCCTTTAGCAAGAGCCTGACCTCTACGGCGATTGGGTTTGCCGTGCAGGAGGGGCTGCTGGCCCTGGAGGACCGGCTTGTGGATATTTTCCCGGACAAGCTGCCGGAGAACCCCTCCGAGAACCTGAAAAAGGCCACGATACGGGATTTGCTGGTGATGGGCTGCGGTCATGAGACCGAGCCCAGAGGGGAAAAGGATTGGATTCGGGATTTTTTGGCCCATCCCTTTGTGTATGAGCCTGGGACGATGTTCCAGTACAACACGGAGGGCACCAACATGCTCTGCGCCGCGCTCTACCGCAAGAGCGGGCAGCAGCTCACCGCCTTTTTGCGGGAGCGGCTGTTTGACAAGATTGGCGTGGGCGAGGTGGCCTGCTTTGCCGACCCGGACGATGGCACTGAAATCGGCGGGGCGGGATACCGGCTACGCACGGAGGACATGGCGCGGTTTATGCAGTTTGTGCTGCAAAAAGGCGTGTGGAACGGGGAGCGGCTACTCAATGAGGAGTGGTTTCACCAGGCCACCGGGAAGCAGATTGAGACGGCCAACGACATCTACCCCGGCAAGGAGGATTGGGCCGTGGGCTACGGGTTCCAGTTCTGGCGCTGCAAGCCGGCGGGGGTATTCCGGGCGGACGGGCTATGGGGGCAGTTTGGCATTGCCATGACCGAGCAGGACGCGCTGCTCATCATCACCGAGGCCACGGGGCACACCCAGGATACGCTGGACATTGTGTGGGGCACCCTGCTTCCCGCCTTCCAGGAAGAGGCCCTGCCGGAGGATGCGGCGGCCCAGGCGGCGCTGGAATACCGGCTCAAAAACCTGACCTTGGCAGAGCTGCCTGCTGGGAAGCTGAATCCCTGGGACACGGCCAAGCGGTTTGAAAAGGCCTATGGCCCTGCGGGGAAAGAGCCTGCCTGCTTCTACCTGGATATGATTTGTTCTTTCCTGGGCGGGGGAGAAGAGCCGGCGGCACTGGAAAAGCTCTCGCTTATCTTTGAGGAGGACGAGGCAACCCTTTGCCTGACAGAGAAGGGGGAGGAACGGGAAATCGCCATTGGGCTGGCTGGGGACTATGCCTACAGCAGCTACCGGGGAGAGCCGGTGGCGTCCATGGGGCGGTTCCGCTCCCACTATGTGTTTGAGGTGGAAATCCGCTGTGTGCAGACGGCCTTTGGGATACGGGCGCTCTTCCAATTTGGGGAGGGGACGCTGACTGTCAGCCGCTGCAAGACCCTGCTGGGCTATGGCGACGAGCCTGCGGTGCCCGACCTGGCACTGCGGGAAGTGGAAGAAGAGGACGAATAGGGATAGAATATGTGAGAAAGGGGTTTTGATTCCCATGGAACTGAAAGAAGTGATAGAGCGGTTTAAAGCGCATCAGAAGAAGATGCGGGCCTATTGGCATGCGCTGGGGCTGCTCTCCTACGATTCCCGCACCACAGCGCCAAAGGGCAGCAGCAAGGGGCTGGGGCCCACGCTGGAGGTACTCAGCGAGGCCAGCTACAAGCTCTCGGTGGACGAGGGGTTTGTGGCGGACATTGACACCCTGATGGCCCACAAGGAGGAGCTGGATGACCTGACCCGGCGGGAGGCGGAGCACCTGTACAAGGAGATTTCCCGGATGCGGAAAATCCCCATGGAGGAATATGTGGCCTATGAAGTGGTGCGCAATGAGTCGGAGACGGTGTGGCACCAGGCAAAGGCTGAGAACAACTACGCCCTCTTTGAGCCCTATCTGGACAAAGTGATTGACTATGAGCGGCGCTTTGCCCGGTATTACGCGCCGGACAAGCCGGTGTATGACACCCTGCTGGACAACTACGAGGAGGGGATGACCACCCAAGTGCTGGACGGCTATTTCGCCCAGGTGCGGGAGAAGCTGGTGCCGCTGATTCACAAGGTGGCGGCCTCCCCGGTGAACATCCGGGAGGATTTTACCACACGCTCCTTCCCCATCTGGAAGCAGCGGATGGTCTCGGACTATCTGATGGACGTGCTCACCATTGACAAGAGCTACTGCGCTATTGGGGAGACAGAGCATCCCTTTACCACGGAGTTCAGCAAGTATGACGTGCGCATTACCACCAATTACAAAGAGACCAGCATGGCGAGCAATATCTTCAGTGTGATTCACGAGGGAGGGCACGCCCTGTATGAGCTGAACATGGGGGAGGACCTCACCGGCTCTGTGCTGGCGGGGGGCACCTCGATGGGGATTCACGAGTCCCAGTCCCGGTTCTTTGAGAACTATATCGGGCGGTCGCGGGAGTTTGTGAACTATATCTTCCCGAAATTGCAGGAGGTGTTCCCGGAGCAGCTGGGGGATGTGAGCGCGGAGGAGTTCTATCTGGCAGTGAACAAGAGTGCCCCCAGCCTCATCCGCACCGAGGCGGACGAGCTGACCTATTCCCTCCACATCCTCATCCGCTACGAGCTGGAAAAGCAGATTATCTCCGGTGAGCTGACGGCGAAGGACCTGCCGGCAGCCTGGAACAAGCTCTATGAGGAGTATCTGGGGGTGTGCCCGCCGGACGACAGCCAGGGCGTGCTCCAGGATGTACACTGGAGCAGCGGCGGCTTTGGGTATTTCCCCTCCTATTCCATCGGCAGCGCCTACGGCGCACAGATGCTGGCCCAGATGGAGCGGGAACTGGATGTGTGGGGGCTGGTTGCCAAGGGGAATTTAGCCCCCATCGTGGGCTGGCTGACGGAGCGCATTTACCGCTATGGCAGCGCCCGGAAGCCTGCGGAAGTGCTGGACAACTGTGTGCACGCGCCCTTTGACCCCCGGTATTATCTGGATTATTTGGAGAAGAAGTATACGGAGATTTATCAGCTGTAGAGAAGGGAAAAGCCCTGGGATGTGAATCCCAGGGCTTTTTGTATAGGCTATCCATTAGATATAAAATAGATGTTCGGAGGGGTACTCAGGGTCGCAGGTAAGGTTGATACCTAGTTTTTGGAAGACTTTTTCGTCGCCGCCGTGGACAATTGTGGTGGAATGGGCTTGACAGCCGCGCAGCTCAGTCAGTTTGTTGACGGCGTACTGGGCCATGGGGTTGGTGGCGGCACAGATGCTCAGGGCGATGAGGATTTCATCGCAGTCCAGGGTGGAGTTGTATTCCCTTAAAATCTGGTTTTTGAATTTTAGGATAGGCTCAATGACTACGGGGGAGAGGAGCAGCAAATCATCGGGGAGCTTTGCCAGGTATTTGATGGAATTGAGGATGACGGCAGCAGAGGCCTTCATCAAATCGGAGCCTTTGCCGGTGAGGATGGTGCCGTCGGGCAGTTCCAGGGCAACGACAGGGTAGACGTCGTATTTCTCGCTCTTCTCCTTCATGGCCTGGGAACGGACACGGGCAGGGCCCACCACCCGGCGGTCGCTCTCCTTGATGCCCACCTCGTCCATCAGCAGCTTGATGCGCTGGAGGGTTTCCAGGTCGGCGCCGCCTTTTTTGTGCTCGCAGCTGATTTTGAAATAGCGGCGGAGGATTTCCTGGCGGGAGGCCTCCTTGACTACCTCGTCGTCTACAATGCCAAAGCCGAGGCGGTTGACACCCATATCGGTGGGGGATTGGTAGATGGCCTTGCCAGTAATTTTTTCGATGATGCGGCGGATGACAGGGAACATCTCAATATCCCGGTTGTAGTTCACTGCCATCTTGCCATAGGCATCCAGGTGGAAGGAGTCAATCATGTTGACATCTTTCAAATCGACGGTGGCGGCTTCGTAGGCGATGTTTAGGGGATGCTTTAGGGGGACATTCCACACGGGGAAGGTCTCGAATTTGGAGTAGCCAGCCACTACGCCCCGCTTGTACTCATGATAGAGCTGGCTGAGGCAGGTGGCGAGTTTGCCGCTGCCAGGTCCGGGGGCCGTTACCACTACAATGGGCTTGGTGGTCTCGATATAGGAGTTGGCGCCGTACCCCTCGTCGCTGACGATGGTGTCCACATCAGTGGGGTAGCCCTTGGTGGCGGCATGGGTGTAGGTTTTGATGCCCCGGTTTTCCAGTTTGTTGATGAAGCGGCGGGCGGCGGGCTGCTCGCTATAGCGGGTAATGACGACGCTGTTGACATCCAGCTCGTAGCGCCGCAGGTCGTCAATGAGGCGCAGGACTTCTACGTCATAGGTGGTGCCGTAGTCGCCCCGGCTCTTGCCCTGCTCAATGTCGCCGGCATAGATGCAGATGACCATCTCCACTTTTTCCTTCAGCTTGCTCAGTACTTTGATTTTGGCATTTTCGTCAAAGCCGGGCAGCACCCGCTTGGCGTGGAAATCGCCGATGAGTTTGCCGCCGAATTCCAAATAGAGCTTGCCATATTGCCCTACCCGTTCCAAAATGTACTTGCTCTGTTCTTCTGAATAGAGCTCTGGGTCAAAACCGCGCCGCATAGTAAACCTGCTCCTCTCTGTATCTCCCCATGAAAAAACGGCAGGTTCTGCCGCTGGGGATTGGGTTGCTCCTCATTTCAATAAAATCCATTCTAACACATTTTCCCGGCAAAGAAAAGACCTTTTTCGCCGATTTTCAGGGAGATTTTCCAGGGATAAAAAATCCCCCTACGGAAAGGCCCGTAGGGGGATTGAAAAGGTTTGGTGAATGAAATTACTTCAGCTCGATAACGGCACCGGCCTCTTCCAGCTTCTTCTTCATTTCCTCGGCATCGGCCTTGGAAACGGCTTCCTTCAGGGTCTTGGGAGCGTTGTCAACCAGCTCTTTGGACTCCTTCAGGCCCAGACCGGTCAGCTCTTTGACGATTTTGATGACGCCCATCTTGGAAGCGCCAGCTTCTTTCAGGACAACGTCAAACTCGGTCTTCTCCTCAGCGGCGGGAGCGGCAGCGGCGGGAGCAGCGGCCACAGCAACAGCGGGAGCAGCGGCAGAAACGCCGAATTCCTCTTCCAGAGCCTTAACCAGCTCGGAGAGCTCCAGAACGGTGAGGGCTTTTACATCTTCGATTAACTTTAATACTTTCTCAGAAGCCATGGTAGTTTACCTCCATAAAATAAATGTAATTTTTTGTAGTGGGTTTCCGCCGGGGGACAGGCCCTAGGCGGTTTGCTTTTCGGCGATGGCGTTTAAGGCAACCACCAGGCCGCGCAGGTTGGCCGCCAGGACATTGGCGAAGCCGGAAATCGGGGCGTTCAAGCCGCCGAGAGCCTGGGCGATAAGCACCTCTTTGCTGGGCAGCTTAGCCAGGGCGTTGACACCGTTTGCGTCTAAGACGCTGCCGTCTACGAAGCCGGCCTTGATGGAGAAGGGGATGGCCTTATCATCGGCGTACTTGGAGAGGATTTTGGCCGCAACCACCGGGTCTTCTTTCGACAGGGCGATGGCAGTGGTGCCTTCCAGGACGCTGTGGAGGCCCTCCAAATTGGAGCCCTTGGTGGCAATCTTCAGCAGCGTGTTTTTCACGACGAAATACTCCACGCCCGCGGCACGCAGCTCGGCGCGCAGCTTGGTATCGTCTGCTACTGTGATGCCCTTGTAGTCAACGACTACACCGGCCACAGAGGAGTTCAGCTTTTCCGACAGCTCTGCGACAATCTGCTGTTTGGCTTGTAAAACCTTTTCGCTTGGCAAATTCATTCACCTCCGAACCTTGGATTCGGCACATGCCGGGAGAAACAAAAAACCGTCTCCTGCGGCCTGCAGGAAACGGCGAAATCGTCTTAGGAAACAACCTAAGCAAATCACAGTTCCTCGGCAGGCGGGGGTTGTCCCCCGATTAAGCACATGCACCTGCTGTCTCTGGAAAATGACAGCGTATATAGTTTAACGGTTTTCCCCCGCTTTGTCAAGGGTTTTTCGGATTTTTCTTCCAAAGAGCGTTTTTAATCTCATAGAGCCCTGGTTTACAGGAAACAGCCGGGCCTTTTTCGGGCCCGGCTGTCCTGTCACTTGGTTTCCATAGTGAGGATTTTCTTGCGGTAGGTACTGCGGAAGATGATAAGGACCAGGAGGAAGGCCACTACCTCGGCGATGGGGAAGGACATCCAGACGCCGGTGACACCAAAGAAGCGGGAGAGGAAATAGGCCGCAGGGAGGATAACCACCACCTGGCGGACAGTGGAGATGAGCAGGCTGCGGAAGCCCTCGCCAATGGCCTGGAAAAAGTTGGACAGGCAGATGCCCACTGAGGCAAAGACAAAGCACAGGCTGATAATGTGCATGGCGGGCACGCCCAGTTCAACCATCTCCGGGCTGGCGTTGAAGAGGCCCAGCAGCAGGGTGGGAGTGACCCAGAAGAGCAGCACCCCCACGCCGGAGATGCCCAAGCCAATGAGCAGCGCCCACTTGAGGCATTCCATCAGGCGCTTGGGGCTGCGGGCGCCGTAGTTAAAGCCCATGATGGGCAGCGCGCCGTTGTTGAGCCCGAACATGGGCATGAAGATGAAGGATTGCAGTTTGAAATACACGCCCAGCACAGCCACCGCTGCATCGGAAAAGGAGATGAGGATGTTGTTGAGGAAGACGTTGAGCACGGCGGAGATGGACTGCATAATAATAGAGGGAAAGCCCACCTGGTAAATATTCCCCACAATGCGCCAACGGAAGGAAAAAATCTTGGGGCTGATGCTGATTTCGTGCTTGCCGCGCACCATGACAAACAGGCCGTAAAAGAAGGAGCAGAACTGCCCGACGACTGTGGCGATGGCAGCCCCGGCCACCCCCATGGCGGGCAGGCCCAGCCAGCCGAAGATAAAGATGGGGTCCAGGATAATATTGATGATGGCGCCGATGAGCTGGATAAGCATGGGGTCGCGCATGTTACCGGTGCCCTGGAGCACTTTCTCAGCCGTGATGGACCAGAAAAGGCCCATGGACAGGGTGGTGACAATGGACACATAGGAGGTGCCCATCTCAATAATGGAGGGGTTATCGGTGAAGGCCGCCAGGAATGGGCGGGAGAAGAACAGCCCAAATACCAGGAACAACAGGCTGCTGACCGTTTCGCAGAGCACGCCGTGGAGCGCCACCTGGGAGGCCTCTTCCCGGTTGCGCTCACCTAGGCGGCGGGCAATCAGGGAGTTGATGCCGATGCCGGTGCCCACGCTGACCGCTATCATCAGGGTTTGGACCGGGAAGGCCAGGGAGACGGCGGTAAAGGCGTCTTGCCCCAGCTGGCCAACGAAGGCACTGTCTACTACATTGTAGAGGGCCTGCACCAGCATGGAGAAAATCGCCGGCAGCGACATGGAGATGAGGAGGGGCAGAATGGGCTTTTGCCCCATCTTGTTTTCGCGTGTTTCGCTCATGGGATACTTCCTTTCTCTCTGCGCCCCCGGCGGGGCGCAGACTTCCTTTTGGTTTTTTATATTTCCTTTATAGTTGTATTATACTAAATTTTCACGCCTATTTCTACCGCCTATCATGACAAAGAGAAGGGCTTTTTATTTTTAAAAACTGGGAAGTTTTGCGCAAAAATGATGTGCAGCCCCCTTGACAAATGGAGCGGGAAGAGTATAATGATATTAACATATGAACACATGAACATATGTTAATAAAAACGACAGCGCGATTTGGGGCGCAGAAGATAGGAAGGGAAGAGGTGTTTTATGAAACAGTGCTGCGAGAACCCGGATATTCACGAGGCGTTGCTGTCCTCAGTGATGGAGAGGATGCCGGACGAGAATATGCTGATTGATTTATCGGATTTGTTTAAGATGTTCTCCGACCATTCCAGGCTGAAAATCCTCTACGCGCTCTATTTGGGCGAGATGAGCGTATGCGACCTGGCAAATATGCTGGAGATGTCCCAGTCGGCGGTGTCGCACCAGCTGCGGCTGCTGCGGGGGGCGGAGCTGGTGAAGTTCCGCCGGGAGGGGAAATCGGTGTTTTACTCCCTGGACGACGAGCATGTGGCCCAGATTATCCACATGGGCATGAGCCATATTTCGGAGGCCATTGTCTGATGGCCCAGTACCCAACACAAGAGAGAGGCGGGATTTCAAATGACAAAAACGATATACTATCTTCCCGACTTGGACTGTGCCAACTGCGCGGCGAAGATTGAAACGGCTGTGGGGAAGCTGCCCTTTGTGGAGAGCTGCAACCTGAATTTTACCATGAAGAAGATGGTTTTGGAATCGGAGGGCCCGGTGGGGGAGCGGGAAGACCACACCATCCGGGACACCATCTTGTCCTATGAGTCGGTGCAGGTGCAGACAGAGGCGGAATACCTGGCCGGGCAGGAAAAGGGCCATGCCCATGAGCACGGGCATTCTCATGCACACGGCCACGAGCACACCCATGGAAAACCGGGGTTGAAACAGTGGATTCCGCTGATGGTGGGCGGGGGGCTCTTTGTGCTGGGGCTGGTGATGCCCTGGGGATGGGTTAAGATGGCGCTCTTTGTGGCAGCTGCGGCAGTGGCCGGGTTTGAGTCCTTTAAAGAGGCCTTTGCAGGGCTGGCGCACCTGCGGATTGACGAGAACCTCCTGATGTGCCTGGCGGTGGTGGCAGCCTTTGTCATCGGGCTCTTGGAGGGCAGCGCGGAGGAGTTCTCAGAGGGGGCTATGGTGACACTGCTCTTTGTGCTGGGGGAACAGCTGGAGGGGCTGGCAGTCTCCCGTTCCCAGCGGCAGATTAGCGCGCTGACAGCCATCCTGCCGGAGGAGGCCACATTGCTCTCGGATGGGGGGGAGGAGACAAAAGTACCGGCCCAGGCCCTGCGGGAAGGTGATGTGATTGCGGTGCGCCCTGGGGAGCGTATCCCGGCGGACTGCCTGGTGCTCTCGGGCAGCTGCTCGGCAGATACTTCGGTGGTGACAGGGGAGAGCATGCCACGGGAAATGGGCCAGGGGAGCGAGCTGCTCTCAGGCATGATTGATTTAGACAGCCTGATAACCTGCCGGGTACTGCGGCCGGCGGGACAGTCGGCGGCCGCGCGCATTATTGAGATGGTGGAGGACTCTGCCAAGCAAAAGGGGAACACCGAGCGGTTTATCACCCGGTTTGCCCGGGTGTATACCCCGGCGGTGCTGGTGGTTGCGGTGCTGGTGGCGGTTTTGCCGCCGCTGCTCTCCTTTGGCTCCTTCACCCAGTGGATTCACCGGGCGCTGGTGTTCCTGGTGGCCTCCTGCCCCTGCGCGCTGGTGATTTCCGTGCCCCTCAGCTTTTTCTCCGCCATTGGCGCGGCCTCAAAGCAGGGGGTGCTGGTGAAGGGGGGCAAGTACATCGAGCTGCTCTCAAAGGCCAAAAACCTGGCCTTTGACAAGACGGGCACCCTTACCCAGGGACAGCCCGGCATTGCCGAAATCAACTGCTATGGCAGCTTGAGCGAACAGGCTGCCCTCTCTCTGGCGGCACTGGCGGAGAGAGGCTCCACCCACCCGCTGGCAAAGGCACTCACTGAGGCCTGCCCGGATCTGCCTGCCTGTACTGTGGAGGCGATGAAGGAGCACAGCGGCTATGGGCTGGAACTCACTATCCAGGGGAGACAGGTGCTCTGCGGCAGCAGCAAGCTGATGGGCCTCTTTGGCGTGGAGTGCGGGAAAGCCCAGGGGGAGAATGTGCTGCTGGCAGTGGACGGGAAGCTGGAAGCGGGATTCCGGATGAAAGACCAGCTGCGGCCCGATGCGGCCCAGGCCATCGCAGAGCTGAAGGGCATTGGGTTTGAAACGGTTTGCATGGTGTCGGGGGACAATGAGCAGGCCTGCGCCCAGATTGCGCAGGAGAGCGGCGTGACGGAATACGCCCACTCCTGCCTGCCGGGGGACAAGGTGGAAAAGGTGAAGGGCCTGAAGGCCGGCGGCACCACCCTCTTCGTGGGGGATGGCATCAACGACGCGCCGGTACTGGCTGCAGCAGACGCGGGCATTGCCATGGGGCTGGGGTCCCAGGCCGCTATTGAAGCGGCAGACGTGGTGCTGATGTCCCAGGAGATGCGGGATTTGCCAAAAGCCGTGACCCTGGCCCGCAGGAGCATGGGGGTCATCCGGTTTAACGTGGCGTTTGCGCTGGCGGTGAAGCTGGCGGTGTTCCTGCTGGCCTTTACCGGGTACGCCCAGATGTGGATGGCGGTGTTTGCCGATGTGGGGGTATCGATTCTCTCGGTGCTCAACGCGTCGCGGATTCTGCTCTTTACACGGGGAGAGAGAAAATAGATGTGGAGGGCGGCTCCCTTGGGGGCCGCCTTTGCCTGCGCTTTTATGCACAACAGCGGGGATAGACGCAAGGGTATACAGGAAATTGGCTAATTTATATTAAATTCTGTATGTTTATGAGAAAACATCAAATTTCTATTGCATATTTCCGGGAGATGCTGTATAATGACGGCAATGTCAAAGGCATTTGAAATGAAAAGTTAAGGAGAATGAGCAATATGAACCTGATGAAAAAAGTTTCAATGATGGCGGCTGCGGCGGCGCTGGCCGTGTCCCTGGCGGCGTGCAGCAGCGTGCCGGCCAACACAGTACATAGTATGGACGACCTGCCCGGCAAGAAAATCGGCGTACAGCTGGGGACTGTGGGCGACAGCTGCGCCAGCGATTATGAGGGCGAAGGCGCCACAGTGGAGCGCTACAGCAAGGCCAGCGACGCCGTGCAGGCGCTGAAGCAGGGGAAGATTGACTGCGTGATTATCGACCTGCAGCCTGCCCAGGTATTTGTAGAGAAAAACAGCGATTTGATGATTTTGGACGACCGGTTTGACCCTGAGGAATATGCCATTGCCGTGGCAAAGGGCAGCGAGCTCACCGGGCAAATCAACGGGGCGCTGGAGCAGCTGGTGGAAAACGGCACCATGCAGCAGATTATGGATAACTATATCGGCGACAAGAAGGGCACTTGCCCCTATGTCTCGCCCGAGGGGACTGACCGCTCCAACGGCACACTGGTGATGGCGACGAATGCCGAGTTTGAGCCCTATGAGTTTATGGAAGGGGATAAAATCGTGGGCATCGACGCGGAGATGGCCCAGGCGGTGTGCGATATTCTGGGGATGGAGCTGAAGATTGAGAACATGGAGTTTGACTCCATTATCGCTGCTATCCAGTCCGGGAAGGCGGACTTCGGCGCGGCGGGGATGTCTGTGACCCCGGACCGGCTGGAGAATGTGGACTTTACCAATTCCTATGCCACCTCTGCCCAGGTGATTGTTGTAAGAGCGAAGTAAATCCTGCCCGGACAGGGCAGCTTGGCAGGCTGACGCGCCTTTGGTTCACAAAGGCGCGTTTGGTCTATTCTTTAGAGGATGAAGAAAGGCGGTGTTGGTATGCCGTATATGGGCATAGCCGGAGGGGTATGGGACAAAATCCGGGATGCGATGGTTGCCTGGGGATTGGAACTCAAAGACAGCTTTGTACAGAATTTTATCGCGGAAAACCGCTGGAAATACCTGGTGAATGGCCTGGGCGTGACATTGCAGGTGACGTTTTTTGCAGTGATTATCGGGATTGTGCTGGGTTTTTTGGTGGCGATTGTGCGCTCTACAGCGGATAAGACCGGGAAGCTGGGATTTTTGAACGGGATTTGCCGGGTGTACCTCACGGTTATCCGGGGGACGCCGGTGGTGGTGCAGCTGCTGATTATCTACTTTGTGATTTTCTCTTCGGTGGATATCGACAAGGTGGTGGCTGCGGTGGTGGCCTTTGGGCTCAACTCCGGGGCCTATGTGGCGGAGATTGTGCGGTCGGGGATTATGTCCATCGACCAGGGGCAGTTTGAGGCGGGGCGCAGCTTGGGGTTTAACTATGGGCAGACGATGTGGCATATCATCGTCCCCCAGGCGTTTAAAAACGTGCTGCCGGCGCTGGCCAATGAATTTATCGTGCTGCTCAAAGAGACCTCTGTGTGCGGCTATATTGCTTTGCAGGACCTGACGAAGGGCGGGGACATCATCCGCAGCCGCACCTATGACCCGTTCCTCCCGCTGATTGCGGTGGCGGTGATTTATCTGGTGATTGTAATGGGGCTCTCGGCCCTGGTGACACGTCTGGAGAGGAGGCTGCGCAGCAGTGACCACTGATGTATTAATCCGAGTAACCGGGCTGCACATGGATTTTGGCACGGTGAAAGCGCTCAACGGGGTGGATTTGGAAATCCGCAAGGGGGATGTGACGGTGATTATCGGCCCCTCGGGGTCCGGGAAATCCACGCTGCTGCGCACCCTGAACCTGCTTGAAGTGCCCACGGAGGGGACTATCACCTTTGAGGGGGTGGACATCACCGACCACAAGGTGAACATTGACAAGCACCGGCAGAAGATGGGGATGGTGTTCCAGCAGTTTAACCTGTTCCCCCACATGACGATTCTGCGGAACCTGACGCTGGCCCCCATGAAGCTGCTGCACCAGACCCGGGAGGAGGCGGAGGAGAACGCCCTGCAGCTGCTGGCAAGGGTGGGGCTCGCGGAGCGGGCGGGCGCCTATCCCGCCCAGCTCTCCGGCGGGCAGAAGCAGCGGATTGCCATTGTGAGAGCCCTGTGTATGAACCCGGATGTGATGCTCTTTGACGAGCCCACCAGTGCTTTGGACCCTGAGATGGTGGGAGAGGTGCTGGATGTGATGCGCAGCCTGGCAAAGGAGGGCATGACAATGGCGGTGGTGACCCATGAGATGGGCTTTGCCAGGGAAGTGGGCACCCATGTGGTCTTTATGGACGAGGGGCGCATTGTGGAGGAGAACACCCCGGAGGAGCTCTTTGCCCACCCGGCCAGCGACCGGCTGAAGAGCTTTTTGGCTAAGGTGCTGTAAAGGGGGGGTGGCTGTGCCGGAGATACGAGAGAAAAAACCGCCGGAGCGCGGGCTGATGGAAAAACGGCCCAAGGCAGATATCCAGGAGCTGGAACGGGAGGAGAAGGCCAAGGGGCATTTTGCCGCCGGGTTTGGATTCTACAAGCTGTTTTGGATTTTTTTCATTGGCTGCTTTTTGGGCGTGGTGATTGAAACCATTTGGTGCCTGATTACCAGAGGGCATTATGAGAGCCGCACAGGGCTGATATACGGGCCCCTTAATCTGGTCTATGGCTTTGGGGCGCTGGCACTTACGGTGAGCCTTTATTGGCTGCGGAAGCGCTCGGAAATCTGGGTGCTGATTGGCAGCGCAGTAGTGGGGAGCGTGATTGAATACCTGTGCTCCTATGTGCAGGAGCGGCTGTTTGGCTCGGTGTCCTGGGACTATTCGGCTATGCCGTTTAACCTGCACGGGCGCATTAACCTGCTCTATTCCCTCTTCTGGGGAATTTTGGGCATGGTATGGATTCGGGAGATCTATCCTCTCCTGTGCCGGTGGATTCTCAAAATCCCCAACAAGGTGGGAAAGCCCCTGACCTGGGTGCTGCTGGTGTTTATGATTTTTAACAGCTTTATGTCTGGCTGTGCTGTCCTGCGATGGGTGGAGCGGCAAAAGGACAGGCCCCCTGCCGTGCCCTTGGGCGCTTACTTTGACCGCTATTACCCTGACGGGCGGATGGAAAAAATCTATGCCAATATGAAGTTTATCTCGGATAGGGAGGCATGACAAAGGCCGGTGCAACAGCACCGGCCTTTGTCTATTGGCGTTCCTTTTCCAGGTGGCGGATGTAGTGGAAGAGGAACTGCTGGGCGGCCCCGCGAGAGGGGAGGAATTCCGGGGGGAAGCCCTGGGGGTAGTAGCGGGAGAGGGCCTTGCGAATCCAGGTGTCCACTGGGAAGGCGTCCAGGCGGTGGAGGCCGTAGAGCAGGGCACAGTCGGCCACCTTGGGGCCCACGCCATAAATCTGCATCAGGTCTTCTCTGGCCTGGGGGAGGGGGGCGGCGGCGAGAAAATCAAAACGCACCTGGCCGCTTGCCACTTTGCGGGCGGCGTCCAACACGTATTTGGCCCGGAAGCCGGCACGCAGGGGGGCCAATTCCTCCGGCGAGAGGGGGGCGAGGCGCTGCGGGGAGGGGAAGGAGCAAACCCCCTCCGGCGCGCCGGGGATGGGCTCGCCAAAGGCCTGGCAGAGGCGGGCGATGATGCCGGAGATACGGCGGATATTGTTGTTCTGGGAGAGGATAAAGGAACAGAGGGCCTCCCAGGGCTCCTGCCGCAGGATGCGGATGCCGGGGGCAAAGGCGCAGGCACGCGCCATTGTCTCATCCTGGGAGAAGAGGGATTTTAAGGAGGTATAGTCGGTAGGGAAATCGAAATAGGTTTCCCAGAAGGGCAAATCCTCCTCCCGGCAATGGGTGAGGAGCAGGCGCTCCCCCTGATGGCGCAGGGAGAGGAAACGGGCGCCTGCTGCGCCGGAGATGGTATCGCCCTGGCGCTCAAAGCGGAAGCACTGGCCGCAGAACAGCGTCTCCTCCGGGGAGAAGCCGTCGGGACAGGGGAGGGACAGGATGGGATTGGCAGTGACAGGCATGGAAAGGCCCCCTCTTTTGCATTTGTGCGGAAAGTATGGTATGATAAAGGCAGAAATTTAACTTGCCTTTGACTATAGCAGATAGAGAGGAAAAATGCAAGGAAAAGGGGAAAACCCAGAAGACGAAAGAGGGATTACGGGATGAAAGAGAAGATTTATACCATTCCCATCAGCGAGGTATTTGAGCCAAGAGAGGGGTGCCCTATCTGCCGGCTGCGGGATATGCTGGAGGAGCGGTATCTGGAATATGTGATGGGGGCGGCCATGATGGAACCGGATGTGCGGCAGGAGACCAACCGGCTGGGCTTTTGCGAACGCCACTTTGCCGCCATGCAGAAGCGGAAAAACCGGCTCTCGCTGGCTTTAATGCTGGAAAGCCACCTGAACGAGCTGGCGGAGAGCCGCCTGGACGCCCGTGCCCTGGCCCCCAAGGGCGGGCTCTTTGGCAGAGGGGGGGAGGGGACGAGCCTAACAGACACCTGCTTTGTCTGCGACCAGATGGAGCGGGCGCTGGGGAAGATGCTCTCCACCGTGGTGACACAATATGGGAAGGACGGGGAGTTCCGCACCCTGTTTGGGGAGCAGGAGGGGCTGTGCTACCCCCACTATGAGATGCTGGTACGGGCAGCGGTGAAGGAGGCGGGCAAGAAGGAGGCCGAGGCCTTTGCCCAGGCGGCCAAGGGGCTGACGGAGAAGTTCCTCACCCCGCTGCGGGAGGATGTGAGCCACTTCTGCAAGATGTTTGACTACCGCAACAGCGGCGCGGGAGCAGACTGGGGGAATTCCCGGGACGCCATTGAGCGGGCGGTGCGCTACCTCACCGGGCGGGGGGAATAGGAGGCACGCCGGGGATAAGAGGCCCAGCTGCCGGAAAAGCTGGCTTTTGCGGAACCCATCCAGGAAGCAAAACGCAAAAGAATGCAGGGGAATATACACTACGGGGAGTAGATTTTTGGGGATTAAACTTTTGCACAGTTTGGTTCTGCGGAAAAGGGGACAGGCATAAACTATTGAGTTCCGTGGGATTTATCCACTATTTCCACAGAGTTTTCCACCGTGTAAATTCATCTTTTCCTTCCGGTGGTGGGGAAAGTGGAAATTACCCACAGTAAATTTTATGCAGAAAGAGGAGGATTTTCATTGTTTTCTGTATATTTTAGGCTGAATGGGATTGTGATTTTTGACGATGGGAAAAATTTTCGAGAAAATTTTCAGCTTTTCTGTCCAAAGGCGGGATTTTGTGCTATAATGAAAGGGAATTGCGCTCTGTGAAAGGAGACAAGCTATGCCCCAGAGAGAGAAAAATGACAGGCGGCCGCCCCAGGATGTGGTGTGCGGGCGAAATGCGGTGATGGAGCTGCTGCGCAGCGGCAGGGAACTGGAGACCCTCTTTGTGGCCAAAGGGGAGCGGCGGGGCAGCATTGCCGCGGTGCTGGCCCTGGCCCGGGAAAAGGGCGTGCCTATCAAAGAATGCGATGTGAAAAAGCTGGACTTTTACGCAGGGGGGACGGCCCACCAGGGGGTGGCGGCCCTGCCCAGCGCGGTGGAATACGCCGCAGTGGAAGACATCCTGCGGCTGGCGGAGGAGCGGGGGGAGCCCCCCTTCCTGGTGCTGGCCGACGGAATCGAAGACCCCCACAACTTGGGGGCCATCATCCGCACGGCGGAGTGCGCGGGCGCCCATGGGATTGTAATCCCAAAGCGGCGCAGCGCCGGGGTGACGGCTGCCGTACATAAGGCCTCGGCAGGGGCGGCCAGCCATCTGCCCATTGCCCGGGTGGCGAACCTGGCGGCGGTGATTGAGGGGCTCAAGGAAAAAGGCGTGTGGATTTACGGCGCGGACATGACGGGCACCCCCCATACCGCGCTGGACTACACCGGGCCTACGGCGCTGGTGATTGGCTCGGAGGGGGCTGGAATCAGCCGGCTGGTGCGGGAAAAATGCGACTTTATCGCCACGCTGCCCATGCGGGGGAAGATAAATTCCCTCAATGCCTCTGTGGCTGCCGCGGTGCTGCTCTATGAAGTGGTGCGGCAGCGGAACAGATAGGGCGGCGAGTACCATAGAAATAGATGAGGTGAACCATAAGCAGATGGCGGGGAATGATTTTAACCTGGACGACATCTTAGTGGACGATATTCTGGCCGACCTGGCGCGGGAACAGGAGCAGGGCGCTCCCCGCAGGGCCCCGGATGACGTGGATGTGGACCGGCTTCTGGCGGGACTCTCGGGAGAGGCCGCCCCGGAGGAACAGGCGCCAAAGCCCAAGCCCCCGGCGCCGGAGGAACCGGCCAAGCGTGAGCCGCCCCCCCGGCGGCCAGAACAGGCGCAGGAGCCTGCCGTACTGGACGAGGCACTGCTGCGGGAAGAGACTGTGCCGCTGCCTCTGAAGCAGGAGGAAGAACCCCCGGCCCGGGGGAAGGGGCGCAAGAACAAGGCCAAGAAGGGCTCCCCTGAGGGCTACTGGGGCGACATCAAGGGCATTACCGAGATACAGGGGCCAAGCGCCAAGGAACTGCACCAGCGCCGGGTGGAGGAGAAGATGCTGGCCTATAAAAAGGCCCATGAGAACAAGGAGCAGCGGGGGTTCTTTGGGCGCAAGGTGCGCACCGAGCAGCTCTCCCGCACGATGGATTTACAGGTGGTGAACCCCATTGCCCCGGCCCCGGAGCGCGGGGCGGAAGAACTCTTGGAGCGGGATACCCATGCCGGGGAGACGGCTGCCCAGCCCGAGGAGCTGGAGGTACACCGGACAGAGAGCCTGGACGCTATTCTGGAGCGGGCGGCCCAGGATGCCAAAGAGGCTGCGGCAGAGGCGGTCCCCCTTGCCGACAGCTTGGATGATATCTTGGAGCGGGCGGCCCAGAGTGTGGAAGAGCCTGCGCCGGAGGAGCCCCCCCCTGCCGACAGCCTGGACGACATTTTGGACAGGGTGGCCCGGAATGTGGAGGAGCCCGCACCGGAGGCAGACCCCCCTGCTGATAACCTGGACGGCATCCTAGAGCGGGCCGCCCAGAATGTGGAGGAGCCTGTACCGGAGGAGAAGCCACAGGAGGAAGCACCCCCTCCTGTGGAAGAAAAACCGGTTGAGACGGTGCTGGAGTTCCCCGGGAAGAAGGCCAAAGAGGAGCCGCAGCAACAGGAGCCCCAGGAGACGGAGGCTGAGGGGGAGCCCAACACGCCTACCGTGCGTTTTCCCCATCTCAAGGAGCCAGAGCAGGAGCAGGAGGTTGTGCTGCGCCCCCAGGAGGAAAAAGAGGAGGCCGACCGGCGGGAAAATGAGCTGAGCGAGCGTCGGGCACAGGCCAAATCCGACTTTAAAATCGGGCCTATCCGCCTGGATGGGGAGGAGGAAGAGGAGGAGGAACCGGGCAACGTGGAGGAGGAGCCCGAACCCCAGGAGGAAATTGAGGATTTCAGCAGCTATGACGACACCATGTCAGTGAACCACGAGTTTATGGGGCTGATGACCTCCCTTGTCTCCCGGCTGACGGCGCTGTGTATCCTCTTTTTGCTTGCGCTGTACCTCACGTTTTCTTCCCAGTATGACCTGATGCTCCCCGACCAGATTTCGGCGGTGGACGCGCCGATTCTCTATACGGCGGTACAGCTGGGGCTGGTGGTCATCGGGGCGGCAGTGAGTGCCAAGGCGGTCTTCTCCGGCCTGGGCGCGCTTTTTACGGGACGGGCCAATTCCGACAGCGTATCCTCGCTGGTGTGTTTGGGTGTGGTTGCCCAGTGTGTGTCCATGTTCTTCTTTCCCGAGAGCGTGTCGGGGGGAAGGGTTGTGCTCTACTCGGCGGCGGCGCTGCTGGCAATGCTGGTGAACACGGTGGGGAAGCTCTACATCATCAACCGGGCCCGGCTTAATTTCAAGCTGGTGTCTACCGAGAACTACGTGAAGCGGGCTGCCATGGAAGTGACGGAGGAGGAGCTGCTGCAGCACATCCCCCACGACACCGACATTGAGGACGCCATGGTGTGTGCGCCGGTAAAGGCCGGGCTGCTCTCCAACTTCCTGCGCATCTCCTATATGCGGGACATCACAGACCGGGTGTGCCGCTGGATGGTGCCGGTGACAGGGCTCTGCGCTGTGCTGGTGGCGGTGCTCTCCTACTTTGTGTTTCACAACACGGTGCCGGTGTCCATCAGCGTGTTCAGTGCGGGGCTGTGTATCTGTGCCCCCATCTGCGCGGTGCTCAACACCAATATCCCCCTGTTCCGGGCCAACTCCCGGCTGGTGCCCTCTGGGGCTATGATTGCCAACTATGATGCCTGCGAACGCTTTGGGGATGTGGGGGCTCTGGTGATGGACCTCTCGGACCTGCTGCCGGAACACTCGGTGAAGCTGCACTCCATCAAGACGTTTAAGGACGAGCGCATTGACGAGGTACTCACCGAAGTGGCGAGCCTGACCCACAGTGTATCCCACCCCTTGAGCAAGCTGTTTTTGCAGATTATCGATGACCGGTTTGACCTGCTTAAGCCGGTGGAATCGGTGACATTTGAGGAGAACATGGGGATTTCCGGCTGGGTGGGGAATCAGCGGGTGCTGCTGGGCAACCGGGATATGATGACTAACCACGGCGTGCTCATCCCCGAAAAGGACTTTGAGCGGAAATACCTCTCCTTGGGGTATGACCTGATTTACTTCTCCCGGGGCGGGAAAATCGCGGCAATCTTCATTGTGCAATATGAGGTGAGCGACCGGGAGAAGGAGGAATTCGGCAAGCTGGAACGGGAGGGGATGCGGGTGTATATCCGCACCTATGACGCCAATATCAGCGACAAGAAGCTGGCGGAGATGTATGGCACCGAGCAGGGGACGCTGACGGTGCTGCCCTTCCGGGCCTTTGGGGTGTTTGACCGGGTGTGCGGGCCCCGCAAAGAGCTGGATGCCTCCATTGCCTACACCAGCGATATTTCCTCTTTTGTGCGGGCGCTGCTGGCGGCCATTAAAATCAAGAACACCGCCAATCTCTCTAACCTGCTGATGCTGTGTTCGGTGGGGCTGGGGCTGTTGTTTGTGGTGCTGCTGGTGCTCTTTGGCGCCATGAGCCGTGCCAGTATCATGACAGTGCTGGTGTACCAGCTGTTTTGGATGGTGCTGCTTTTGATTATCCTGAATTTCCACCGCTATTGAGTGGGAGGAAAAACCCCCCGGCGACAGCCTGCGATGGGCTGCTGCCGGGGGGCTTTTTGTGTTGGGTTAGGTGTGTAAGGCTTATTTGCCGTTGGTAAAGGGGCTTGTGGGCTGGGAGAGAGCCTTTTATAGCACGCCGCCTAGGGGAAGGGATATTCTGCTCTTTGAGAGGAACGGCTATGGAAAGTTTCGTTTGCCTATGGCAGGACTGAGAGGGGAAGATTAGCTCTGGCGTTCCAGGTCGCCGCGGAGTTTTTTGATGATGCGTTTTTCCAGGCGGGAGATATAGGATTGGGAGATGCCGATGAGGTCGGCGACTTCTTTTTGGGTGCGTTCTACGCCGTCCAGAAGGCCGAAACGCATTTGCATGATTTGCTTTTCCCGTTCGCAAAGGCGTTCCACGGCTTCCATGAGCAGTTCCTTTTCCACCTCGTTTTCCAGGTCGCGGTTGACGGTATTGGGTTCGCTGCCCAGGATGTCGGAGAGCAGCAGCTCGTTGCCGTCCCAGTCGATGTTCAGCGGTTCGTCAATGGAGACCTCGTTTTTCAGGGTCTGGGTCTTCCGCAGGAACATGAGGATTTCGTTTTCAATGCAGCGGGAGGCATAGGTGGCCAATTTGATTTTCTTGTCCGGGCAAAAGGTGCTCACCGCTTTGATTAGGCCAATGGAGCCGATGGATATCAGGTCTTCAATGCCGATGCCGGTGGACTCGAATTTCTTTGCAATGTACACCACCAGACGTAGGTTGTGGGTGATGAGCTGCTGCTTGGCAAACTCCGACCCCTCCCGCAGGCGGTCGAAGAGTTCCCGTTCCTCCTCTTTCCCAAGGGGGGCAGGGAGGGTCTCAGGGCCATTGATGTAGTAAATCCCGTCGGAGATGCCCATGGCGGCGGCAAACTGTCCCAGCCCCTTTCCCAGGCAGACGGCGATGCGCTGTAATGTTACCATAAATTGTCACCCTTTCTATCAATGGGGGCTGGGCCTGTGGTACAGTGCCGTGGCGTTACCTTAGACAACCCCTTGTGTACGGCGGTGGAATGGAGGAGGATACTAGGATTTTGTGATGCAAGGCCTGCCCGCCAAAAACGGGGCGTTTTGGCCCTTGTGATTTGAGGAGGTTCCCATTACCTGGTTACAGGGAAGAGCTCCCTTTCCCCTGTTTTTTCAGAGGAGAGAAGGCGCCTGTTGAGAAGTACTTGGGCATCGCCGCCCACGAGGGGAGCGGGGGAGAGGGCGGCCAGGACGGGATAGGGGGTGAATTCCCCCTTCCCCTCTGGGGAGAGGGCAAAAAAATCCGGGCGGAACGCGGGCAGGAGCCCTGTCCCTCCGGCGGTGTGAAAAATCACGGGGCGTATCCCTCCGGTATCACTGGAACCCAGTTCCCCGGCAGGGCCGGGGGGAACCCCGCCGCCCTGCAGCAGCAGTTTGGCATAATTGCGCTGGGAAGGGGTGAGGCAGGGGGCTAGGGCGTCATAGGAGCATACCACTACCGGCAGGCCGGTAAAACAATCGGCCAGGCCGTTGCCGGTGTCCCAGAAGCCGCGGAGCAGCAGGGTTTTGCCGTTTGCCGTGAGCTTGACCTGGGAGAAAGCGGGAGAATCCGGCCTGCCCCGGCGGATGCGGCAGATGAGGGCGATGAGCAGATAGGCTGCTGTGGTGCAGAGTGCCAGGGTGAGGAGGGAAATGTTGTAATACACGACACCGTTGCTCAGGTAGATATGCCCGCTCCGGGTACGCAGCAACAGGATGGCGCCGGTGAAGAGGAGGTTGACAAAGAGAAAGGATGCCAACCCCCGCAGGAAGGCCCCCAGGCCCTGATAAGGGAAGGCGATAACCAGCATCAGGGAGGCCAGCAGCAGCCGCACTGGCAGCAGCAGCGCCAACGGCATAGGGCGCAGCAGAAAGGTGAGGGAATAGAGCGCTCCTACGCCTGCGGCTACCAGGAGCGGCAGCGCCTTGGCCCGGCTTTTGGTGAGAAGGGCTGTGGAGCCCAGGAGCAGGAGATTGGTGAAGAGATTGAGAAAAAAGAGTACGTCTAGGTAGACAACGGTGTCCTGCACTGGGCTCCCCCCTTCCGGTGTGTTCTGCCCTTCTATTATAGGGCAAGGGGCGGGAGAAGGTCTGTCAGAATCTGGGCAGGGAAAAGGATTTGTTTTGTCAAAAAACCAGGCGGAAAATCGGCGGAGGAGAGGGGACAGGTTTTTTTGACGGACAGAAGGGAGAGAGGGCAAAATGCTGGTTTTGCCCAAATCCGGCCCTTTCTTGTGGAAAACACGGTGGAAACTCATGGTGAAAATAGACAAATATAGGGCTAAACTGCCTGATTTTCGCATTTTTGCGCCGAAAAGGTTGACGCATTCACCACTGATGTGTTATATTTATGCGTAGTGGGGAAAAACCAGAGAATGGAAGAGGCATGTGCCGTCTGGCTGGCTGTGAAATTTTCGCAGTCGGGGAAACGGATTTCCTATCCGTGGGGGACGGACAAGCCAAGCGTGTTAATAAGAGTGAAGGCCTTGTGGTGTAAAATCTCCGGTTTTCCTTTGACATCTCAGGGGCGGGCACTTTGGCGGCCTGCCGGACATCAGGGGCATCCCCAAGCCCGCGTGGAAGATGGGGCAGTGATTTCGTATTTTTCGCGGCCTGCTGCGGGCCGAACTTTCGTGTGCGTTTCCGGCACAAATCATTTCTTTTTTGAATACCCCCTGCTGGATGCGCTCCCTTTGGGGGGGCGGGCAGGGACGGTACTTTTAGCATATAGCCTTTGCGCGCTTTGAAACCTCTCTCCCTTTTTTCAGGGCGGCTACCACGCGAGGGCGATAACAGGGGAAATTTTTCCTGCTGAATTCAAGATAAGGGATGAAAATATGGAAACCAGACGAGACCTATGCAGGAAAGCGTTTCATGCTGTGGTTCTCTTTGCGGCTCTGTGTTTCATGGGTTTGGTGTTTGCAGTAAAAGCCTATGCCTGCAACAACCCGGACTGTGTTAATTACCAGACAGGCAGCAAGGAACTGCGGAAGACGGACTGTATTGAGTGTCTTTACAGTACATGGGATAAGGATTTGAAGGAATACACCATGGAGCTCTGTGAGGAATATCAGCTCTCTTATTCCATCGTCAACGCGATTATTTGGGATGAGAGCCGCTATCGGGCGGATGCCGTTGGGGAGAACGAAAACGGAACCCGTGACTGGGGCCTGATGCAGCTCAACGATGTGACTTTTGACTTTTTATCTGTGGAAATTGGAATCCACAAAATGGAGGACCTCTTAGACCCCGAGACCGGCCTGCGGGCTGGGGTGGCGCTGCTCAATTACCACCGGCAATGGGCGGACAATGATGCAGAGCTGCTGATGTGTTACCAGATGGGGCAGGGCGCCTTTGCCCGCTACAAGCGAAACGGCGGCGAAGTGACTGACCAGGCACAGTATTTGCTATCGCAGGGAGAGTATTTTGCGAAGAACTGCATGAAGGCCAGCCAGGAAGAACCGGAGCATCCGGAGAAAAAACACCGTTTCCGCATTCTCACCCTCCGCAAAGACCAACTGTCAGATAAGCTGATTTTGGTTTGGGTATAGGGCGGACGACAGACACAGAAAAAACCGGGCACTTCTCTTGATGGGAAGTGCCCGGTTTTGTCATTGGGGACTGGCTCAATCCAACTGGAAAAAACGGATGGTGCCGCCGTCTGGGGTGGTGACGTCACATTCCAGGGCTCCCCAGTGCTGGTGCTGAAGCTCGCTCACCTGCTGCCAGCCGTTTTTTAGCACAAAATCCCAGAGGTTTGCCACGTGGTCCACCTGCATAAAGGCCACGGCCTGGTGGGAGGGCTCACCGAAAAAAACAGGTGGAACCCGTTGAAGGGGTCATCGTCATGGCTTTGATTTCGCCGGGGAAGGGGAGGATGCAGCCGTAGGTGCCCCGGCCCTGCTCGTCCCGTTGCTCAATGCCGGCATACCAGCCCAATACCTCCTCAAACCATTTGGCGGTGGCATCCATATCCCTGGTGTAATAGATGGGGGCGTTTTCCCTGACGGAATAGCCCCGGTCTTTCCATTTTTCCATTGTGCCCGCTCCTTTCAAAAACCGATTCGGCGGAGAAACAGGGGAAGGATTGGAGCTGTCTCTTGCTTCGGGGGCGGCCATGGGTGAGAGCTGCGAAAAGGGGTAAAAGCCCGGGAAAAGCTCTCGGGGGATTCATAGCCGTATTTTAAGGAGATGTCAATGATTTTGGCATCTGTGGCCACTTCTGCCCCAGCCAGGGTGAGACGCTGGTTGCGGATGTATTCGCCCAGGGGGACGCCGCAGGCCAAGGCAAAGAGGCGCTGGAAATAAAAGGGGGAGAGATGCGCCTATCTGGATACCTGTTCCGGTGTCAAGACAGCGCAGAGGTTCTCCTCCACAAAGTTGATTGCCTTTTCCATGTGAGATGTAATGTATAAAGGGTGGTTTCACCAAGCCATTATATTGCATTGACTGCGGTTCATTTGTGGCAGAATGGCACAGGTTGGAGGGGCGGTGATTGATCAGCAGGAGGGAACCGAAGCGGGAGCGTCTGGGGATGACCTGGGCGCTCCGTTCTCTTTGTCGGCCCTCTGCGAAGAGCGCACTTACTCACCACCACCATCGGCTGTTGGTGGTATGGCCTGCGGCCATC
>JAAVYW010000037.1 GCA_022791315.1 Oscillospiraceae bacterium
CCGCCGGTACTGCCGGTAACGACACCAACTATGCCGGTCTTGGCCTTGCCGCTACCGATAAGGTGGTGGATGTGGGCGGCGCTGTCTTTAAGGTGACTTCTGACGGCACCAAGGTGAACTTTGAGTATCTGGCCCAGAAGACTGGTGCGGACACTGATGCTACTGTGGACACGGTCATTGACGCCACCAAGGCGACCACTATCAACAATGCTATCGGTTCCGCTGTCACCGTTACTGCGGCTGCCGCTGATTTTGACACGACCGGTGCTGCTCACCACAATACCATCAACGTCACCCAGGCGGTTGCCAAGGTAGACGGCGCACGTGCCGGTATGAACGTCACCCTCACTGCTGATGTTGTCAAGCCCGGCCAGACCCTGACTATCGACGGCAAGACCTTCACCTTCGTGGAGTGGGACGGCAAGTCCACCCTGGGCGAGGATGAAATCGGCATCAACAAGGCCTATGACCTGACTACAACTGCTGGCCAGAACAGTGCGATTGACGATGTGGTGAACCAGCTCTCCCACAAGGAGACCACGAACTTCGTCATTGAGGCGAAGAATGCCACCACAATCCACATCGGCCAGAAGGTTGGCAACGGCGAGGTTTACGACACCGAGGCCAAGCTGAAGGCTGTTGTTTCCGCTGCTACCGCCAGCACCGGGGCTGGTACTGAGTTGACCGTCAACGCTGCTAAAATCAACGCTGGCGATGCAATCCGCATTGGCGACAAGACCTATACCTTTGGCGACGGCCAGGGCCAGATTGCTCTGGGCACCAACGGTGCTGACGCGATTGCCAACCTGACAAAGGCCCTGGAAGATGATGGCTATACTGTCACTGACAACGGTGGCAAGCTGGTTATCTCCGGCAGGGCTGGCGCAGATGCCCCTGCCATCATTGGCGGCGGTCTGACTCTGCAGATTGGCGATACTGCTGACGACTTCAATAAGATGACTGTTACAGTTGCCGACATGAGCGCCAAGGGCCTGGGCCTGGATGGTCTGAAAATCACCAGCGAGACGCTGGCTAGTGCTTCTATCGACAAGATTAAGACTGCGATTAACAGCGTATCGACTGCCCGTGCCAGCATGGGTGCTCTCCAGAACCGTCTGGAACACACCATCAACAACCTGGATGTAGCTGTGGAGAACCTCTCTGCTGCCAACAGCCGGATTAGAGATACTGACATGGCGAAGGAAATGATGAACTACACGAAGATGAACGTGCTGGTACAGTCCGCCCAGGCGATGCTTGCCCAGGCGAACCAGCAGCCCCAGTCTGTGCTGCAGCTGCTCCAGTAATCCTCGGGTTTATCATAAACCGAGAAAAGCACGCAGTACCCCCGTCGGGATTCCCGGCGGGGGTACTCTTTGTCTAAAGTTGTGGTGGCTGAGGGAAGGGGGCTGGCTTACGAGAAGCCGGAAGGCTTTGCCCTATCTAACGCCAAGTTGTGGGTTTTGGGGGCCGCGATGATTCCCTTGGCCCGGGATTTTTGGCGGCGCTCCACTGCGATAGACCAGAGGCCGTGAGGACAGTGAGAAAGGGCGGCCTGCTAAACCTAAAAGATGGAGCGAGCGGCGCCATTGCGACGCGTGCCCCGAAGGGGACGGAACCTATCAAAAGGAAAAACATGGGAGGAAAAGAGGGAAGAAGAAAACTATTTGTAAAATTTTAAGGGAAACCCTTTAAAAGGGCTTGCTTTTTTTTAAAAGAGGACGATAATTATAATTAAACGGGCAGTGCAGGCAGGGGATACCAGCCTGGCCGCCGGTGCAGTTTTGCGGGATTTTTCCGGCGGGATTGTGCCGCCGTTCCGAGAAAACGGGACGGGCCGGAGGTAATTCAAAACGAGGAGGAGCGAATCAATATGCTCAAAAACTTGAAGATCAAAGCCAGTTTGCTGCTGGGCTTTGGCGTCACTATCCTAGTTTCCCTCATTATCATTATTGCCTGCCTGGGACTGATGAGCGGGCAACGCAACACAATCAACAACCTCATTACTACGGAGATTATGGCCTGCACAAAGTTGGACGAGTGCCGCCTGAACGCCAATATTGCGGCGCGGCAGCTGCGCAATATCCTTCTGCTGCCCGATGGGGACATTGCGTCTTATGAGGCGGATGTGCGGGATGCGTTGGCCGTTGTGAACAGCGATTTACAGTACTTACAGCAGAATTATCCCCTGGATGACAACAATCTGGACCTCTATGTACAGGCTGTCAACGAGTGGCAGAATGTGGCTCAGGATATCTTGGCCGAGGCCTTGTCGGGACGGCAAGCTGAGGCTTTGCTGGCAGTACAGAATGAATGTACTCCTCGTCTGAGCGCTATGGACCAGCAGGCAAGGACCATTACCGAGGGGCTGAATAACGCCAAGAATACTGCCTTGATTGCCCAGGATGCCCTGTTCCGTTATGCTTCGCTGGCTATCGTAGTAGTGCTGGTCGTGGCGTTGACCCTCATCTTGATTCTCATCTTCAAGATTATTAAGAACATTGTGGCTCCTACTGAGCAGGTGAAGGCTGCCCTGGTTGGATTCAGCGAGGGACATCTGAAGGTGCCGGTGGACTTCTACAGCACAAGTGAGCTGGGCGCTATGTGTGATGCGCTGCGGAGAAGCCAGCAGATTTTGGGCACTGTGATTGATGACGAGTGCGAGTTGCTGGGCAGCATGGCCGGCGGCAACTTTAGCGTAACCAGCAGAAACCCTGAAATGTATGTGGGTGACCTGAGCGCTATCCTGATTTCGCTGCGCAGCATTAAGCAAAAATTGAGTGGGACGATGGTGCAAATCCATCAGGCTGCTGAGGAAGTGGCTTCTGGTTCCGACCAAGTGTCCTCTGGTGCGCAGGCGCTCTCCCAGGGTGCTACCGAGCAGGCCTCTTCTGTGGAGGAGCTGGCAGCAACTATTACAACGATTTCTGAGCAGATTACTGCCAATGCTAATGATGCCCAGGAAGCCAGCAACCAGGCTGTGGAAGTGGGCGAGAAAATCATGCGCAGCAATGAACAGATGAAGGAAATGACTGCTGCCATGGCGGAAATCAGCGAGAAATCTAAGGAAATTGGCAAGATTGTGGACACCATTGAAGATATTGCGTTCCAGACTAACATCTTGGCGCTGAATGCAGCTGTAGAGGCTGCCAGAGTCGGCGCTGTGGGCCGTGGGTTCGCTGTGGTGGCTGAGGAAGTGCGGAGTTTGGCCAGCAAATCGGCTGAGGCTTCGGCCAGCACTTCTGCGCTGATTGACAGCTCTATCAAAGCTGTGGAAAAGGGCGGACGGATTGCCGCGGAAACTGCACAGGATTTGGTGATTGTGGTGGAAGGTGCACAGGGTATTACCTCTACCATCAACCGGATTGCAGAGGCTTCCAAGCAGCAGGCTGAGGCTGTGGAGCAGGTTACGCAGGGTGTGGACCAAATCTCCAGCGTGATTCAGACAAACTCTGCTACAGCGGAAGAGTCTGCGGCGGCTAGCGAGGAGTTGGCTGGGCAGTCCACGCTGTTGAAGGGCTTGGTGGACCAGTTTACCCTCAGCGGCGAGCAGAGCGGCGGAGCTGTAGGCGGTGGAAACGACTACATGAGTTATGGCGGCCAAGATACCTTTAGCGGGTATGGCAGCGATAAATACTAAGAGCCGAAAATTTAGGCGAAGAGAAAGGAGCGATGGAGAATGGACGTGATGTCTGTAGCGGCGATGAGCATCTCCATGCACCAGGGACAATTGCAGCAGGCTGTAAGCGTTTCGCTGATGCGCGAAGTGATGGACCAGCAGACGGCACAAGCTGCGGCATTGGTGGAGGATATTGCACAGAGCGTGCCCTCGACAGTGCCCGGAAGTAGGCTGGATATTCTGGCATAAGGTTACATACCGAGAAATTATCCCCCACACTTGGCTAAGTTTGGCTTACCAAGTGTGGGGGATTTTGTTTGTAGAGGGGGCTTTGTTTTGGCGGTTATAGACGGGGATTAGGATTTGGTTTTCAGGCAGCGGCGGTGGGCTTTTAGTTTTTTGAGGGCCCAGGCGTAGTGGCTGGAAGTATTGGCGGCGAAAAAAGAGGCCAGTGGGGATTTGGGGCACCAGGAGAAAGCGCCGGGGGTGAACAGCTCGGACTCCGAGAGGGAAGAGAGGAGAGACATGGTATCCCGGTGGGAGGCGGTGAACAGCTCCTTGGCCGTTTGAAGTGAGGTGGACTGATGGACTTGCCAGAAGCCCTGGTTCATCTGGCCATAGGTTTTCCAATTATAGGGCGGGGAGAGAAACGGGCGGGGTACACCGGATTGGTTGGAATCTACCCAGGTGTGAAGGAGACGGTGCCACTCGTAGAGGTGGGTGAGGACATCGCGCAGATTTTTATCGCGGGCCCAATGGGCTTCCTTCTTTTTGGTATCGCTGAAATCAAAGGGCGTGGAGAGTTCCTGAGGGGTGAGGGTGTCAATGAAGGACAGGAGTTCTTCATAGGACCGGTTGGCGGCTGCAATCAGCTCGGTTTTTGTGGTGGGACGGCTCATCTCTTTTTCCTCCTTAGTTTTCACTGTGGGGTTGATTTGTAACCAGTATAAAGGAAAAATCCTGACAGGGTATGTCAGGATTTGCTCTGGAGATAAATTTTTTGCGCAGTCTCTGCCAGGAGATTGCGGAGGCGGCGGGGCTCCAAAACTTGGACATGGCCGCAGCAGGAGAGGAGAAAGGACAAGACCCAGGAATCGTCGGGCATCTCGACTGTGACCAGGTAGTCGCCGTTGGGTTGGAGGGAAATTTCGTCGGCGGCGAACTCGTCATAGACGCGATAGGCCATCTCGGAAGGGAAGAGAAAGCGGAAACGGGTGCTGGGTGAGGGGGAGGATTCGGGCAGAGGGGAAGGGAGCGGGGGAGAAAAATGCTGGGGCAGCAGGGTATAGTCCAGGATACGGGTCAATTTGAAGAGGCGGGGGGACTGCCTTTCCGTGCAGAAGGCGTGGAGATACCAGGATTTTGACTTATAGGAGAGCTTGAGGGGGAGGACGATACGGGTTGTGATTTGGCCGGAGGCCGCCGCATAGGCGATTTTCAGGCGCTGGTGGCAGAGGATTGCAGATTTGAGCGTTTCAAATTTTTTGTTATCCTCCAGTTTATTGCCCCAGCGGGAGAAATCCACCTCCAGCCAACTCTCCGGCGGCGGGCCGAAGAGGGCCGAGAGTTTGGAGAAGGTGGGGCTGCCGCTCTCTAGGGCGCTGAGGCTCTGGAGGGCTGAGAGCAGCTCGCGGCGCTCGGCGGGGGAGAAGAGGGCTTTATCCAGGACAAAATCCCCCAAGAGGCGGATGCCGCCGGAGCGGCCGGGCTCCGCATAGACCGGGACGCCCGCCTGGCTGAGGGCGTCAATGTCCCGGTAAACGGTGCGGGGGGAGACCTCCAGCTTTTCCGCCAGCTCTTTGGCGGTGGCAGCCCCTTTCTCCAGGAGGATATAGAGGATTTGGAAAAGACGGCTTTCGCGCATGGGATCAGTCCTTTCGGGAGTGTTGGGGGAAGTAAAAAAGCGGCTGCCTGCCTTGGAGAGGGCAGCAGCCGCTTGCGGAAATCGCCGAGTTGATTTATTTGGCCTGTACCACGGCGCGCTTGCTCCACTTGCCCCATTTATAACAGGCAAAGGAGAAGGCGGCACCCAGGAGCCAGGACACCAGCAGGGAGATGTACAGAGAATCAGGGGAACCGGTGGGCTGGGCTTCGCTGCGGGTGAGATAGGCCAGGAGATAGGCCAGGGGGAGCCGGATGACGACTGTGGTGAGGACTGAGGCCCACATGGGCGTCATAGTGTCACCTGCGCCGCGCATGACACCTAAGAGGGTTTGGCTCAGGCCCATGGCAATGTAGCCAGCGGCTAGGATACGCATCATGCGCACGCCAAGGGTGATGACTTCAGGGGTATCGGTGAAGAGGGCCATGAGGTACTGCCCAAAGAGGAGGATACAGGCACAGAGAGTAGAGGAGACGATGAGCGCCATAATCACGCCGTCCTTGGTGCCCCGGTGGACTCTGTCCAGCTTGCCGGCGCCGATGTTTTGCCCGGCAAAGGTAGTCATGGCAGTGCCAAAGGTGAAGTTGGGCATCATGACAAAACCATCTACACGCATTACCATTGTGTTGGCAGCGATAACCGCAGTGCCAAAGCTGTTGGTGAGGGACTGCACCACAATGGCTGCCATGGAGAAAATGGCCTGGGACAGGCCCGCAGGCAGGCCCAGCTTGATGAGGCGCCACACCAAATCCCCGTGCAGCCGAAGCGTGTGCCCGTTGATGGTGAGGACATGGCGCATACGTATCAGACGAAGGACACAGAAGATGGCAGAAATGGCTTGGGCAATGATAGTGGCCCAGGCCACGCCTGCCACACCCATGTGGAAGGTGGCGACAAAGAGCAAATCCAGCACGATGTTCAGGCCACAGGCCAGCAGCAGGAAGAACAGGGGCATCATGGAATCGCCCAAGCCCCGGAGGATACCGGAGACAATGTTGTAAAAGGCACAGCCCACCATGCCCGCAAAGATAATGATGAGATAGTCACAGGACATGTCTAAGATGTCGGGCGGGGTACTGAGCATAGTCATGAAGGGACGGGTGAGCGCCACGCCCAAAATCGTCATTAACAGGCCGGCAATCAGGGTGAGAGTGAGGGTATTACCCACTGTGAGGGAGAGATTTTCCCGGTCTTTGGCGCCGAAATACTGGGAGACCATGATACCGGCGCCGGTGGCTACCCCCATGAACAGCACTAACAGCAGATTGAGCAGCGGGCCGCTGGCGCCCACCGCCGCCAAGGCATTGTCGCCTACATACTGACCGACAACAATGGAATCCACCGTGTTGTAGAGCTGCTGGGCCAGGTTGCCCACCAGGAGAGGGATGGAGAACTGAATCAGGTTGGAGACCGGGCTGCCCTCTGTCATATCCCGGGCATCAAACATACTGGATAACTTACCAGCCAATGAGACACTTCCTTTCTCTTTCTTCCCGCCAACCGGCAGGGCGTTTGTAGTTATTCAAATAATCACATTTATTTATTATACTATAGATAAAATTTTGTGTCAACTGATGGAGGGGAAAAAGAGGGGGGTTTCTTGAACGCTTTTGGAGCTTTGCCCCCTAGGAGGGAAGTTGTCAAAAGTGGTCGTTGACTTGGAAGAGAACGGCATGATATAATAGAAAAAAACCTGTTAGAAGAGGGGATTTGCCTGCCATTTGGCAGATGCCGGGGCTATGGGAAAGGGATGGTTTGGGATGGAGCAGATGATTCAGGAGATTTTGCAGCAGGGGATTGCGATGGGGGGCTCGGATTTGTTTTTGGTCCCTGGGTCGCCGCTGCGTCTCAAGAAAAAAGGGGCGATGCTGGCGCTGGAGGGGGAGAAGCTGACGCCCCGGGATTCGGAGGAGATAATGCAGCAGCTCTTTGACCTGGCGGGGCGCTCCCCGGGGAAGCTGCTGGAGGAGGGGGACGACGATTTTGCCTTCTCGCTCCAGGGGGTGGGGCGGTTCCGCTGCACGGCCTACCGGCAGAGGGGCTCTTTGGCGGCAGTGATTCACATTGTGGCCTTTGGGCTGCCGGATGCTGAGGAGATGCGCATTCCCCCGGCAGTGATGGAGCTGGCGAAGGAGCGCAGCGGCATGGTGCTGGTGTGCGGGCCGGCGGGCAGCGGGAAGTCCACGACCTTGGCCTGCCTGGTGGACAGCATTAACCGGGAGAGGAGCGGGCATATTGTCACGCTGGAAGACCCCATTGAATACCTCCACTTCCACCGGGGATGCCTGGTGAGCCAGCGGGAAATCGGGCACGACACAGGGGGATACCTGGAGGCGCTGCGGGCTTCCCTGCGGCAGACGCCGGATGTGATTCTCCTGGGCGGGATGTGGGACGGGGAGACCATGGAGGCCGCCCTCACCGCCGCGGAGAGTGGGAAACTGCTGCTCTCCTCGCTGCACACGGTGAATGCGGCGGAGACCATCCAGCGGATTGCGGATGCCTTCCCGGCGCAGCAGCGGGGGCTTATCTTGGCAAGGCTCTCGCTGCTGCTGAAGGCAGTGGTGTGCCAGCAGCTGCTGCCCGCAGAGGGGGGCGGGGTGGAGCCGGCCTTTGAAATCCTGCGGCTGTCACCAGAGGTGCAGCAGTGTATCCGGCGGGGGGACGTGGCTGGGGCCGACATGCTGCTGCGCTCGGGACAGATACCGGGCACCCAGAGCATGGACAGCCATATCCTGTGGCTGTTCCAGGAAAAGCGGATTTCCAGGGAGACGGCGCTGGCCTATGCGGCGCACCCGGACGCAATGGTGCAGAATATTGACTAGGCTTATCCCCTGTACCGGAGGAACCCGGTACAGGGGATTTTGCATGGTTTTCAACCAGAAGTTGAAAGGGGGCAAATTGTTCGCCTGAGCAGTTATTGCGGGAAAAAGGGGAGAGGCGTATCATGGAGGAGAAAACTGGAAGGAGGACTTGGGATGGAGGAACTAAAAACCGGGGAAGTGATTGGACGGCGGAGGCGGGAGCTGGGGATGACCCAGAGCCAGCTGGCGCAGCGGCTGAACATCTCCTTTCAGGCGGTGAGCAAGTGGGAGAACGGCACGGCCTACCCTGACATTGCGATGCTGCCCAAGCTGGCGGCGGCGCTGCATGTGACAGCAGACGCACTGCTGGGATACCGCAGCAGTGTGGAGGCAGACTATGACAGCCGCTATGAGCGGGAGGGGTATTACTGGGGGCTAAAGCCCAACCGGATGTGCTATGAGATGATGCAGGTCCTCCCGCCGGTGAAACCCTACCGGGTACTGGATATCGGCTGCGGGGAAGGGAAAGACGCGGTGTTCTTGGCAAAGTGCGGCTATCAGGTGACGGCCTTTGACCTCTCGGAGCCGGGGCTGGACAAGGCCAAACGGCTGGCAGAGCACAACCAGGTACAAGTGAACTTTTTCCGGGGGGATATTCTGGACTACCGGCCGGAGAGAGAATACGATGTGATTTTCAGCAGTGGGGTGTTTCATTTCCTGCCACTGGAGGTACGGGGGGAATTCTGCGCCAGCCTCAAGGAGCACACGGCTGCGGGAGGGCTCAACGCGCTGAATGTGTTTGTGGAAAAGCCCTTTCTCCGGGCGCAGGATGCTGCGGAGAAGGCGCGGGCGCTGTGGCGTTCGGGAGAGCTCTTTGGGTATTACCATGACTGGCTGTTCCACAGCTGCCGGGAAGAGGCCTTTGCCTGCAACAGCGGGGGAAAGCCCCACCGGCACTGCATGGATACGGTGATTGCGCAGAAGATGGAGGAGGAAGCGGAATGAAGCCGGTTTACAGCGGGAAGGTGCGGGAAATCTATGAGGTTTCCCAGGAGAGGCTGGTGATTGTCACCACTGACAGGGTTTCGGCCTTTGACCATATCCTGCCGGCCACGGTGCCGGGGAAGGGGATTGTGCTCAATAGGATTTCCAATTTTTGGTTTGAGAAAGTGCGCCGGATTGTGCCGGGGCATGTTGTGTCGGACAGGCAGGAGGATATGCCGGAGTACTTCCGGGGAGAGGAGTTTGCAGGGCGGGTCACGCTGGTGGAAAAGCTGAAGATGCTCCCCTTGGAATTTATCGTGCGGGGGTACTGCTTTGGGAGTATGTGGGAGGCCTGCCGGAAAGGGGAGGATTTTTGCGGCATAGCGTTGCCCGGGAAATACCGGCAGGCGGAGAAGCTGGAACGGCCGTTGCTGACCCCGGCACGCAAGTGGGACAGGGAACACGACGAGCCTATCAGCATGGGACAGCTGCGCGAGATGCTGGGCGGGGAACTGGCCGGGAGGATAGAGGAGCTCTGCCTGGCACTGTATGAGCTGGGAAGCGGGTATGCGCTGGAAAGGGGGCTCATCATTGCAGACGCGAAGTTTGAATTTGGGCAAAACAGCCAGGGGGAGCTGGTGCTGGCGGACGAGCTCTTTACCCCGGATTCCAGCAGGTTTTGGGACAAAGGGGTTTACCGGGTGGGAAACTCGCCCCCATGCTATGACAAGCAGGTGCTGCGGGATTGGCTGGCGGCACATGAGGAGGGCGGGGAGATGCCCTTTGACAAGGTGCCGGAGGAGCTTTTAGCCAGGATGGGAGAGATTTACCGGGAATGCTTGGAGCGGATTGTGGGGTGATTGCCTTTTTTGGAAAAGGGGATTCCCTCTGCCATAGCTCGCCATGCAGCCCCCTTGGAGAGGGGGGCTGGTAACCTGGGCCCGGAAACTTTTAGGTACCTCTGGCACGATGGGATTTTAGAAAGAGAGATAAAAAAAGGCCTGCCGCCCAAAAAGGGAGGCAGGCCTTTTGCTATTTTACGCATGGGAGGGGTTTACCGGGAGGAAACGGTGCAGCGCTTTGCTGACCGCTGTGCCTACCAGGAAGCAGACAACGGCTTCCACCAGGCCTTGGAGTCCCACGAAGAGGACAACAAAGTGGAGGGGGTTGGCTGCACCCAGGGCAGTGACAATGCTCTGGATATATTCGGTATGATAAAAGCACACCACTAGGCTCGTCATAAAGAAGACGGTGTTGAGCAGCGCGCCGGACAGGCTGGCCGCGCCGAAGGACACAATCTTGGTCTTGTCGATGACGGAAAGGCCTTTGAAAATCAGGCCACAGCACAGGCCCATTAGGGTGCGGGGGAAAAAGCACACGATAAAGGTGAGCACCGGGTTAATGGACAGAAGAGTGGCGCCGAAGGGGCTCATGCCAAAGCACTGGAAAAAGCTGGTGAGGCCAAAGACGCCGCCTAGGATGGCGCCCTCTACCGGGCCCAGGATGATGGCCCCGATGATGACCGGGACGGTGAGGAAGGTGATTTCCAGGCCGCCGAAGCGGATGTAGCCCAGAGGGGTGAAGGCCATTAAGAGCAGGATTGCAATTAAGATAGCCAGGCGGACCATTTTTCCAATACGGGTGCTGTTGATACTGTTTAACATTTCTCATAACCTCCTGCTGTCGCTCCTACCTTATGTAATGATGCGACGCAAATTTTTGGCTGCCGAGAAGGTGTTTTCTGCCGCTGGGGTTGGTGGGCTCAGTTGTTTTTATCGTAGATGATTTTGAGCCCTAAGAGCATGACATCCTGGTTATAGATCATCTGATGGCGGCACAGGGGCACAATATGGCGGGCATGGCCGCCGGTGATAATCACCGAGGCCTGCTGGCCAAGCTCCTCGCAGAAACGGTCTATCATGCCGTCTACCATGGCGGCGCTGCCGAAGACGGAGCCGGAACGCATACAATCAACAGTATTGTTGCAGATGGCTGTCTTGGGGGCCTCGATGCCGATGGCGGGGAGCTGCGCCGTGCTGCTGGCCAAGGCGTCTAACGACACTTTCATGCCGGGGACAATGGCCCCGCCGATGAAGGCGCCGGATTTGTCCAGTACCGTGAGCTTGGTGGCCGTGCCCATATCGATAATGATGGCGGGCAGAGGCATCACGCTCTTGGCATAGACTGCGGAACAGACCAGGTCTGCACCCACACCGCCGGGACTGTCAATCTTGATGTCCAGGCCGGTTTTGATGCCGGGGCCAATAATCAGGACCTTGCCGGTGATGACCTTTTGAATTGCGCGCTTGAGGACCGGGGTGAGCTCTGGGACTACAGAGGAGAGGATGGCACCATCAAACTCGGCTTCGGGCAGGTGGTTGAGGTGCAGCACCGAGAGCAGCGTCACGGCGTATTCGTCCTCCATCCGGTTGCGGACAGTGGAGATACGGGAGGTGAAGCGCAGGGTGTCGCCCTCAAAGGCGCCGAAGACGATGTTTGTGTTGCCAATATCGACTGCCAGAATCATGGGTCTCGCATCCTTTCTCTTTGCGCGGCAGGAAATGCTCGGCTTACCGTTATTATACCCGCCTTTCCCCCCCGCCGCAAGCGGTTTGCGCGGGAAAAACCTGGATGAGGGGATTTTTTGGAGGGTGTGCTTATTTTGTGGGGGATTGTGGGGGAGGGTTTGGGGATTTTATGGAAAAATGGAGATGGGAAAGCGGGCAGCGGCCTGATTGGCTGCTGCCCGCTTCCAGGGGAACCAGCTGGTTTGGGGTTACTTTTGGCACAGGGCGTTTTCAACCGAGAGGAGGAATTCTGTTAGGACCTGCGGCCGGTTTTTGGCGGTTTCAAAATAGGGGAGGCCGTAGCGGAGACACTGCTCTTTGATGAGCTGGCTCTGCTCTACCAGATAGACAGCGCCTTCCCGGAGTTCTTCATCGGATTTGTAGAAGGTGTAGTCCTTCTCGGTGTCGTATTGCTTTTGGATGGCAAAGCGCTCTTCCGGGGTGACATCGGAGGTGATGAAGTAGAAGATTTGGCAGTTGGCGCCCTGGATATGCTTCATGTAGTCCTCCGGGAGGAGCTGGTACATGTCCAGCACCATGCCGGGGGTGTAGTCGTCGTACTCGCCGCTGTCCAGCATGGCCCGGACAAAGGGGGCCATCTTGCCGCTGATGAGGCGGAGGGTTTCTAAGGAGGACAGGCCGCAATAGGTGTTCACGCCTGTCTCGGGAAAGCACCGCTCGAACCCGGCGATGATGGTGTCCATGCTGATGTGCTGATAGCCGAAGCGGGCGGAGAGCTGATGGGCAACCGTGCTCTTGCCCGCCCGGGGCACACCGGAAATGATGAGGTTGTTTTTCAATGCCTGGCCTCCTTAGAGGAAAGGGCTTAAAGGCCCCTGGGATTCTTTTGCATGAAATTCCAGCCGGATTTGCACATATCCAGGATGGTGTGGGTGGTCTGGAAGCCCAGCTCCCGCTTGGCCTTGTCACAGTTGGCGTAGGATTCGGCGGCGTCGCCGGGGCGGCGGGGGCAGATTTGGTAGGGGATTTTTTGGCCCGTGGCCTCCTCAAAGGCGGCTACCATTTCCAGGACGCTGGAGCCCTTGCCGGTGCCCAGGTTATAGGCCTCCACGCCCTGGAAGTTCTCCAGCTTTTCTAAGGCCTTTAAGTGGCCCAGGCTTAAATCCACCACGTGGATATAGTCGCGGATACCGGTGCCGTCGGGAGTGGGGTAGTCGTTGCCCCAGACCCGCAGGAAGGGGCGCTGGCCGGCGGCAACCTGGGCCACGTAGGGCATCAGGTTATTGGGGATGCCGGAGGGGTCCTCCCCAATGAGGCCGCTCTCGTGGGCGCCTACGGGGTTGAAATAGCGCAGGAGGGCAATGCCCCACTGGTTGTCGGAGGTATAGACATCGGCCAGGATTTGCTCAATCATCAGCTTGGTGGCGCCGTAGGGGTTGGTGAAGCTCAAGGGGGAATCCTCAGTGACAGGGAGCTTCTCGGGCGCACCGTAGACCGTGGCGGAGGAGCTGAAGACCAGCTTTTTGACCCCACAGTCCTGCATGACCTGGCAGAGGATGAGGGTGCCGGTGATGTTGTTGTGGTAGTATTTTAAGGGGATAGAGACGGACTCGCCCACAGCTTTGAGGCCGGCAAAGTGGATGACAGCGTCAATTTTATTCTCGGAGAAGATGCGGCGCAGGGCGGGTTCGTCCAGCAGGTCGGCCTCGTAGAAGACGGGGGATTTGCCGGTGATTTGCTTGATGCGGTTTAAGGCTTCGGGCTTGCTGTTGGAAAAATTGTCCACGATAACCACGTCATAGCCTGCATTGAGAAGCTCTACGCTGGTGTGGCTGCCGATATAACCTGTGCCGCCGGTGACTAAGATAGACATGTGAATCGCTCCTTTGTTTTCATATGCTGTATTGTACTCCCGGTATCCGGGAGGGGGACACTGGGGAAATAGTTCTGGAAACGGGGAAAGCCGCATAGGGATGGAGCAAGGGAGGTGATGCAAATGAACGAGAACTATCGCGGCAGAGGGCCGCAGAGAATCCTGCCGCCACCCCAGGCGGAGGAGGAGACCAAGGAAGAACAGGGGATGCGCTTTGCAGTGGAGATGCCCTACCCGGAGCTCACGGGGATTGCAAGGAACACCCAGAACGCCAGGCTGCTCAGCGCCCTCTTTGCCGGGGCCCATGGGGAGCTGACAGCCTGCACCCAATACGTGCAGCACGGGATGGTGCTGGGCAACCTGGGGCAGGCGGGGGCAGAGGTTTTGCAGGGGGTGGCGGTGTGCGAGATGCGGCACCTAAAGCTCCTGGGGGAGATGATTTTGCGCTGCGGGGGCCGGGCCGCCTACTGCGACTGGCAGAGGAGGGCTGTGTGGAATGGGCGTATGGTACAGTATGCCCGTGAGGCCAGGCGCATCTGGCAGGCGGACATCCTGGGAGAGCGGGCTGCCATTGCCGCCTACCGCTGGACCAGGGAACGGGTGAATGACCTGTGCATTGTGGAGGCCATTGACCGGATTTTGCTGGATGAGGAATTGCATCTGCGCCTGTTCCAGGAGCAGGCGGCAATGGCGAGGGGAGAGGCCTGTACCGTCACTGAATGACCTTGTGGCGATACCACTTTTCACCCCGCAGGCGCAGGCCGAAGATGATGCCGCGGACAGCCCACTCCAGGACCATGGCCAGGATGACGCCCTGGATGTCCCAGTGGAGAACCAGGCCAAAGACGTAGCCCATCACCACCCGGCCCAGCCACATTGTGGTGAGGGCCATGGCAGAGGTGAAGACAGCGTCCCCGGCGGCCCGGAGGCCGGAGGGGGTGATGAAGCTGCGGGACCAGAACAGGGGGATACCCGCGGCGATAAGGAAGATGAGCTGCATTACCACGCCTTCTACCTGGGGGGAGGCGTGGTACATTTTTAAAATTAAGGGGCTGAAGGGGAGGAAAACCACTGCAAAGAGGATTTGCAAATAGACGGTGAGCTTATTGATATTGCGCAGCATGGAACGGCCGTCTGACGGGCTGCCGGCCCCCACGCACTGGCCCACAATGGTGACGGCGGCCAGCTGGGCGGCATTGCCGGGGATATAGAAGAGCATGGTGATGGAGTTTGCGATGGCGTTGGCTGTCATGCTGGCGGTGCCCAGGGCGACAATAAAGGTCTGGGTGAGGATTTTGCCGCCGTTGAAGAAAATCTGCTCGGTGCCGGTGGGCAGGCCGATAAAGAGGATGCTCTTTTGCAGGGACGCATCCAGGCGGAAGAAGTCCTTGGCCCGGATATGTAAATCCCGCCTGGTCTTAATGAGATAGACCAGCGAGGCGGCGGCACTGATGGCCCGGGAGACCACTAGGGAGATGGACAGGCCCAGCACCCCAAGCCCACAGAGGTTGATGAGCACGAAATTGCCCACCAGATAGAGCACGTTTGCCAAGATGGAGAGCACCATACTGGGGCGGGTATCCCCCATGCCCCGCAGGGAGCCCAGGACTGTTTGCAGGGCAGCATAGAAGGGGTAGGAGATGCAGCTGCCGATGAGGTACACCCGGCCGTTGGCAAAGACAGGGGGTTCGGCGTTGCCGAAGAGGAGCTGCATGATGGACTCGCTGAGAACGATGACGAGCACCCCCAGCAGCAGGGCAATGGCGGCGCTGGAGAGGATGGCCTGGGAAATGGTGCGGGCCGCCCGCTCCCTATCCCGCTTGCCGATGTACTGGGCCACCACCACGGTGGCGCCGGTGGCGACGGCAATGAAAAAGTTCATCAGGAACATGTTGAGGCTGTCCACCATGCTCACGGCGGAGACAGCGTATTCCCCGGAGGAGCTGACCATGGAGGAATTGAAAATCCCCAATACGGAGAGGATGGCCTGGTCCACCAGAAGCGGGATGAAAATGGCTATGGCAGAGTGAAAGGAAATGCTGCCGGTGGTGAGGTTGCGTTCCAAATAGCCCATGAGCTTGCCGGGAAGGCCGGGCTTGGCGGTTTGGCGCGGCATAAAAACCCCCCTATCTTTTTTGTGAAAGGGTGCGCCGCTGCGGGAAGGGCCCCATCCCCGGCAGCCCGCCCGGCCCCAAAAGGCCGGGCCAGCATACGTTGGCCGCCCCAGGAGACACAAAGGAGCGGGACGTTCCTAGGCGCGAAGGGCCTCGGCCGGGGGGAGCTTGGCGGCTTTGACTGCGGGATAGACGCCGAAGACGACCCCCAAAAACAGGCTGAAGCCGATGCACAGCAGCACCCATTCGACCCTTATTATAGCACTGATGCCCAGGAAAAAACAACCCAAAATGCAAATTATCACCGCGCAGCCACACCCCGCCGCGCTGCCTGTGAAACTGAGCAGGAGGGATTCCCAGAGGAATTCCAGCAGGATGGCCCGGGAGCTGGCCCCGATGGCCTTTTTGATGCCGATTTCCCGGGTGCGCTCCCCCACGGAGGAGAGCATGGCGGCCATAATCCCCACCCCTGCCACCACCAGGGACACCCCTGCCGCACAGGAGAGCACCGCAGTGACAATGGACAGCAGCTGGCTGAAACGCTCCTTTTGCAGCGCCATGTTCTCCACGCTATAGCCCTCTGGGATGCCGGAATTTTCCTCCAGCAGGCGCAGGATACGGGCTGCGGCCTGTTCTTCGGTGCCGGGCTGGGAAACGTCCACGGCGATGGCGGAATAGCCGTTGTCGGAGAGGATGGTTTGCAGGGTGGTGTAGGGGAGATAGGCGAAATAGGGGATGTACTCGCCAAAGAGGCTCTGGGTGATGCTGCCGCCTGAACGCACCACGCCGCAGACTTGCAGCGACGCCGTATGCCCCTCCGCTGTGAGGGTGATGCTGCGGCCCACCGGGTTTTGGGAGCCAAAGAGGGCGGCGGCAAAATACTCGTCAATCAGGCAGACCTCCCGTTCCTCCCGGAGGTCGGCGGAGGAGAAGAGGCGGCCCTGGAGCAGGGAGAGGCCGATGGTCTGCCCGCCG
Organism: Oscillospiraceae bacterium; assembly: GCA_022791315.1. Lineage (GTDB taxonomy): Bacteria > Bacillota > Clostridia > Oscillospirales > Ruminococcaceae > JAAVYW01. The sequence goes on from JAAVYW010000037.1 coordinate 16,777, forward strand.
CCTGTGCCCACGCCCCAGACCGCTGTTTTGACCGCCTCTCCCCCTGTGCTGACGGGCAGATAGGACAGCAGGATGGGCTGGGCCTTTGACACCTCGGGCAGGGACTGGATAAGGGCCAGCTCGGCCTCCCCCAGGGGCAGGGAGAGGGAGGAGCTGGCCGACACGGTGAGGCCGCCCACGCCGAAACTGTCAATCTCGGCAGTGACAGCGCGCTGGCCGATTTGCCCAATGAGGGAGATGAGCAGCACCGAGCAGGAGCCAATGCCGATGGAGAGCATGGTGAGAAAGCTGCGGAACCGCTTGCGCCCGATGTTTTTGGAGGAGAAGCGGAGAAAATCAAACATGGCGGACATCCTTTCGTTGGGTTTTAGGGGCAGGCTTGGCGCGGTTTTTGCCGCAAGGGGCTATTCCAGCTGCACCAGTGCGCCGGAGGCGGGGACAGAGGCGGGGTTTGTGATGACAAGGTCAGACTCCGAGACGCCGGAGAGGGCGACATAGCCGTTTTCCATATGGGAGAGGCACTCCACAGGGCGGGATACGGCGCGGCCCTGCTGCCAGAGATAGACGGTCTCCTGGCCGGAGGCGTCCAGGATGAGGGCGGAATAGGGGAGGAAGAAGGCGCCGCCGTCCCGGCGGACATGGATTTTGGCCTTGGCGGTGAACCCGGGGCGCAGCTGGCCGTCGGGGTCATCGACGTGCAGGAAGACATCCACCACAGTGGACTGGGAGGAGAGGGAGTAACTTTTGCGGGCCAGGGGGCTGATGGATTCCACGGTGCCGTGGTAGGTCTTGCCGTCGATGGCGGCGCAGGTGATGAGGACGGGCTGGCCCACTTGGAGCTGGCTGATTTTATCCTCGGACACACTGATTTTCACCTGAAGGGACTGGGCGGGGCTTACGGCGGCCAGGGTGTGGGAGGGATTGGTGAGGGCGCCGGGGGAGACATCTAATGCCGTTACCATGCCGGAGACAGGGGCGGTAACAGCGGAGGGGATGTCCTGATAGGCGGCCACCACGCTCTCGATACTCATGGAGCTGCCCAGCGCGCCAATGGCGTCCAGCACCGGCTCGTAGGAGGCCAGGAGGGAGGGGAGTTCCAGGGTGGAGAAGCCGCCGTTTTGAAGGGCCTCATAGGTGCCGGGCTTGTCCACGGTGAAGAGGATATCGCCCTGCTCCACCTGGTCGCCCAGGGAGACGCGGATACTGCCGGGCAGGACAGGCAGGGGGAGGGAGAGCTCCTCGGTGCCGGAGAACTCCACGCTGCCGGTGAAGTTGAGATAAGTATCATAGGCCCCGGGGGTGGGATGGGCAGCCTGCACCACCGGCAGGAGGGCGCGCATTGCCAAGGGGGAGAGCCACACGGCCAGCAGGGGACAGCAGAGGGACACAGCCAGCAAAACCTTTTTCACACACCATCAATCCTCACTTTTTTGTGTTGGGTAAAAGACCAGATTCCCCCGTATTTTGTGTGAGGAGCGGGAAATTTATGCGGCGTTTTTTGGACAGGCGGCCAAGACAAGACTGCATAGAAATCCCGCGGGCGCGCAGAATAGACGGTATAGCCAAAGCGCCCGAGGGCGCTTGCCGCGGAACACCCCGACAGCAGCCCTGTTTACATAGCCAAAAGCGCGCGGTGCGCGCAGGCGGGAAACGCCCGCCTACCTGAAAACCAACTTGTTTTCAGGTGTTTTGACTATAAAAACAGAAGAGCCGCCGGGCTTTGCCGGCGGCAGGAGGTTTGGATTGCCATGAATATGATTGAGTGTGAGAAAAATTGCCTCTATCAGAAAGAGGGGTACTGCCAGCTGGAGATGCTGACTACCCTTTCGGACGAGCTGGAAGCCCAGGGGGACTGCCGGTATTTCCGCTCGGCGGAGGAGCGGGAGGGGTGAAAAAATTATTTCCCCGCCTTGCCGGGCTCCAAGATGTCAATGAGCTCCCAGATGGAGCGGATGCCGATGAGCTGGATACCGTATTTTTCTGGGGAGGAGAGGGAGGAGATATTCTGGCGGGGGATGATGCAGCGGGTGAAGCCCAGCTTGGCGCTCTCGGCGATGCGGGCCTCCACTTGGGAGACGGAGCGCACCTCACCGGCCAGGCCCACCTCGCCGATGGCGACGATGTGTTCGTCTACCGGGACATCCCGGACGCCGGAGAGGAGGGCCAGCACCAGGGAGAGGCCCACGGCGGGCTCATCGATGCGCAGGCCGCCCACCACGTTGACGTACACGTCCAGATGGGAAAAGGGGGCCCCTAAGCGCTTTTCCAGCACGGCGATGAGGAGGGAGGCCATATTGGCATTGACGCCGGTGGTCATCCGGCGGGGGGAAGAGAGGGCGCTGCGGGTGACGAGGGCCTGGATTTCGGCCAGGATGGGGCGGGTGCCCTCCATGGCGCAGGCCACTGTGACGCCGGAGACACCGCTGGGACGCTCCATCAGCAGGGTGAGGGAGGGGTTTTCCACCTGAATCAGGCCGTGGTCGCCCATCTCGAAGACGCCGATTTCGTTGGTGGAGCCATAGCGGTTTTTGATGGCGCGGAGGATGCGATAGGACATATTGCGCTCCCCTTCAAAGTGGAGGACGGCGTCCACGATGTGCTCCAGGACTTTGGGGCCGGCGATGGCGCCGTCCTTGTTCACGTGGCCCACAATGAGGATGGGGATTTCCTGGGACTTGGCGCAGCGCAGGAGGCGGTTGGTACACTCCCGCACCTGGCTGACACTGCCGGGGGAGGAGGAGAGGCCGGGACAGTTCATGGTCTGGATGGAGTCAATCATCACCAGGTCGGGGCGGTTTTGCTCCACAGTGGTGCAGATGGCGTCAATGTCGGTCTCGGTTTTGAGATAGAGGTTTGGATTGGTGACACCCAGACGGTCGGCCCGCAGCTTGATTTGACGCTTGGACTCCTCGCCGGAGACATAGAGAATCGTCAAATCAGGGCGGAGATGCTGGCAGATTTGCAGCAGGAGGGTGGACTTGCCGATACCGGGGTCGCCCCCTAACAGGAGGAGGGAGCCCTTGACAATGCCGCCCCCCAGGACACGGTCTAATTCCGGGATTTCGGTGGTGTAGCGCACTTCGTCGGTGGTGGATACCTGGTGGATGGGCTCCATGCGCAGCAGCTCGGGGGCATAGGCGGCGGACGGGGCGTTCCTTCCCCCGCCGGAAGGGGGGGCGGTTTGTACCTCCTCGGTGAAGGTGTTCCACTCGCCGCACTCAGGGCACCGGCCGTTCCACCGGGGGCTCTCATAGCCGCAGGAGCTGCATACATAGACGCTCTTTTGTTTTGCCGCCATCGTCTGACTTCCTTTCTCTACTTGCTGTGTTTATGATAGCATAGCGGCAGGGGGATTGCAAGGGAAGGGAGCGCGCGCCTGCGGGCTATTTTTCTTGCTTTATGTTGAGGGATTCTCCCAATTTTTCCTCATAGGATTTAATGCAATCCCGAATGAGGATTATAATCTGACTATTAGCGGAACGGCCCTCATAATTTGCTATAACATGAAGCTGATGTAACATTTCGTTGTCAATGCGGATTGAGAGTGTTTTCATAGCAGTAAAATAACCTCGCTGTCAATATATTTTAGTATTATTTTACAGCTTTTTTCGTTTTGTGATTTGAAAAGAGTTATAATATAGCCAAATTTATTTTAATTTAAATTTAAAATACATTCAATAAAGAGGAGAAAAATATGCGGGTAGCAGTAGTGGGTTCCAGGTCGATAGAGGTGGCGAATCTCAAACGGTTTTTGCCCAAGGATACGACAGAAATTGTCAGCGGAGGAGCTAAGGGCGTTGATACCCAGGCCAGGGAATATGCTCTGGCCCATAACCTCAAGCTCACGGAGTTTTTGCCTGAATACGAAAAATATGGCCGGGGCGCGCCTTTGAAGAGAAATATCACCATCATCGAAAATGCCGACCTTGTTGTCGCTTTTTGGGACGGCGTATCCAGGGGCACCAAATTTGTAATCGAGGAATGCAATAAGCGAGGCAAACCAATCCAAATCTTTGGCGCGCTTGAACGCACCCCGGAAGAGCTGGACGAATATGAGAAACCTCCACCCTTGCCCAAATGGGATGGCAGGCCCATCTATTACCTATCGGAATGGATTGGTTATCCTATCGATTGGACATGGTGTTTCCTTGCCCGCCATTTACATAAGAGAAAAATGAGATACCGGGATTTTATGAAAATAAATTATTCGGATATGGATTTTTTGACGCGTGCTGTGAAACTATTTTTTGACCGAGTGGCTCCGGAGAAAGAAATCGAGGAGGGAGAATGAGAATTCCCCCTCCTCTCAGCGCGTCGAACAAGTTCGACGCGCTTCTAGGGGGTACCCAGTACCCCCTAGATACCATGCCGGTTCCTACAGAACCGGCATGGATACCCCTGGTTTCGCGCACTGTGGCGCGAGTTAAGCGTGTCGAAGATTCGACACGCC
>JAAVYW010000038.1 GCA_022791315.1 Oscillospiraceae bacterium
TACCTATCTATTTAGGACTTGTTACAATGTCCCTTTCAGCATTTGTTCATTTGATGATTATCTGTGTTGTGATAGTGCTGCTTGCCCCTATTCTGTTTGAAGCAACTTTGCCGGCACAACTTCCGTTTTTCTTTCTTGCACTAGCTACATACATTATTGTATCGCTAAGCATTGGCAGTGTTTTGGGCTTGACAGTAAAAAATCAAGCGAAACTGACGATGATAGCACAATTAGTGTTTTTGCCCTCAATTATGCTTTCGGGAATTATGTTTCCCATTGAGTTTCTACCCGATTTTTTGGAAACGATAGGACTAATTTTCCCAGCCTCCTGGGGATACCGATTGATGTTGGACCATGGATTTTGCTTTGAAAATCTGTGGTATCTAATCTCTATCTCTTTTGCAGCGATGGTTATATGTGGAATAGTTTTGAAAAAACAAAAAGCAAAATAGTTCTGAGCAAAACACAATGGGCACTTTCCCCGAAAATGCCCAGTGGGCTACCCAGGATAAAAAGGGCAAGACAACCTATTGCGGTTTGTCTTGCCCTTCACTTCTTGACAAAGCCTTATCCTTGCACCTGCTCCCCGTCTTTTTTCCGCCGCCAAGCCATCCAGAGCAGGAACCCCCCGACGCAGAACAGGATGAGGAAGAGGAAAAACACCGCCTGCAATCGGTACGTCTCAATAAACGGCCAAAAGGCAAACCCCTCCACAGAGGTGTACCAGGTCATCCCGTCCGCATCGGTGCTGGCGGAGGGCACCCGAATCTCAATCATGGTGGAGAGCACCCACAGCACCACAATCCCCAGCATCCCCAGCCCGCCGGTGACCCATCCCACAATCCAAAGCGCCAGCCCCTTTTTGGGCGCCGGTGCGGGGGATGCAGGCAGGGAAGCGGGGCTTTCCCTCGCCGGGCCGATGGGGAAGGGCACTGTCTCCTCGTCCCGCAGCAGGTAGTCCGCCGAGACGGCAAAGAGGTCGCTCAGTGCCAGCAGTTTCTCCAAATCCGGCGCAGAGGCCCCGGTCTCCCACTTGGAGACCGCCTGGCGGGAGACCTCTAGCCTCCCCGCCAGATCCTCCTGGGAAAGGCCCTGTTCCCTGCGTAGCGCCGCCAGCTTTTCGTTCAGTGTCATAGATACACCGCTCCTTTTGACAATTCAAGTGCCCTGATTATAGCATAAACAGGCGGGGCTTTCCACCAACAAAGGCTGGAAAAGGCGCAACCAGCGGTTGCAAAGGGGGTTTTTGCCCTCAATCGGTGGCCTTCATGCTCTCCACCATATCAATTTTCCGGATACGGGGGCGCATGATAAGGCTCACCAGCAGCGTGAAGGCCATGGAAATCACGGTGGCGTAGACAAAGCTCAGGGGCTCGATGTCCTGCCCAAACATCACCGCCGAGACCTGGATAGTCTTGATGATGAATTGGTGCAGCCAGATGCCCAGCACCAGCCCAACCCCGGTGCCGATGAGACTGAGCAGCACGGTTTCCCGGAAGATATAGGCCTGCACCTCCCGGTCAAAGAAGCCCAGCACTTTGATGGTAGCCAGCTCCTTTTCCCGCTCGCAGATGTTCACGTTGGTGAGGTTATAGAGCACAATCACCGACAGCAGCCCCGCCGAGATGATAATTACTACCACAATGGAGTCAATGCTCTTCATGGAGTTGTTCACGTTGTCCTCTATCGTCTCGTTAAACATGCTGTAGAGCACCTTATCGCTGGAGAGCGCCCGGGTGGAAATGGCCTCCCGCTCCCCGGCATCTGCCGCTGGGGATTTTGCCAGCAGCGTGTCATACACCGGGGCGCGGCCAAAGGCCTGCCGGTAGGCATCCTCCCCCAGGTACACATAGGAGGAGATATAGCTCTCAATCACTCCTGTCACTGTCACGTCGCCGCCCCGCCCGCCGCTGTCTGTCAGCCGGACAGGGTCCCCCACCCGGACCCCCAGCTCCTCAGCCAGTTTTTCTGTGAGCACCACAGCGTCAGGGGAGAAGGGCACCGGCTCTTTGGTCTTCCGGTCCCGCAGTACCAGGTAATCCGTTATCTGTTCCGCGTCCATGGGTACCTGTAGGGTAGAGCTGTCCTCGCCGCTGCTGCCCTTCACTGTGCAGGTCTTGCTGGCAAAGGGCAAAAAGCACTCTACCTGGGCAGGGTCAGCCAGCAGGTCTTTCAGGATGGGGTCGGTCTCCCACACCCCTTCGTCCTCCAACAGCAGTGTCAGGTTGTAGTCGTAGAGCTCCCCAAACTGCTTGGAGACAATGGAACCCACTGAGTCCCGGATACCAAAGCCTGTCACCAGCAGCGCGCTGCATCCCGAAACCCCCACCACAGTCATGAAAAACCGCTTCTTGTACCGGAACAGGTTCCGGGCCGTCACCTTGTGGGTGAATTTCAGCCGCTTCCAGATGGGAGTGATTTTCTCCAAGAGGATGCGTTTGCCCACCTTGGGCGCTTTGGGCACCATCAGGGAGGCAGGCCGCTCCTTCAGCTCGTTTTTGCAGGAAAAATAGGCCGCTGCCAGGATACACAGGATGGTGGTGAGCCCCACCGCCAGCGCCAGCCCCCAGGAAAAGGGCGTGGGAATTTCGGGCATGTCAAACATCATGGCATAGGCGTTGGCAATCACCCAGGGCAGCAGCTTAAAGCCGATGCTCAGGCCAATCCCGCAGCCCAGCACCGAGGCCACCCCGCCGTAGAGCAGGTAATAGGCCAAAATGCTGCCGCTGCTGTATCCAAGGGCCTTCATGGTGCCAATCTGGGTACGGTCCTCCTCCACCATGCGGGTCATGGTAGTCAGGGCCACCAGCGCCGCCACCAGGAAGAAAAACACCGGGAACACCTTGCACACGGCCTCCACCTTCTGCACATTGCCCTGGTAGCTCTCAAAGCCCGTGTTGTCCCGCCGGTCAAACATCAGCCACTCCGGCTCTGCTAAATCCTCCAATTCCTCCCTGGCGTCGTTGATTTTCCGCTCTGCCTTGGCAAATTCCAGCTCGGCCTCCCGCCGCCCCTCCTGGTATTCGGCCTTGGCGTCTGCCAGCTCGGCCTCGCCGTCCAAGAGCTCCTGCCGGCCCTTTTCCAGGTCGGCCCTGGCCTGGGCCAGCTCCCGCTCCCCGTCGGCCAGTTCCCGTTTGGCCTCTTCCAGCTTTTCCTTTGCCTCGGCAATCTCCCGCACGCCGTCGTCGTATTTCGCGATCTGGTCCTCCAAGGGGAAGAGCCCCTCGTCCCGGGCCTTCCGCAGCTCCTCTATCAGCTCGGCGTTCTCCGCCAGCTCCTGCTCCGCGTCGGCCAGGGTCTGTTCCCCCTCCTTGAATTCCCTCACCCCGGCGGCAAATTCGCTGCGCTTCTCCTTTAAGAGCTCCTTCCCCGAATCCAGGGACGCCCAGCCCGAGGAAATCTGGTTCTCCCCGTCGGAGATTTGGGACTCTGCCGCTGCCAGCTGGGCCCGCACAGCCGCCGCCTGTTGCTCATACTCCGCCTTGCCCGCTGCCAGCTGCTGCTCGCCCGCAGAAATCTGGGCCTCGGCAGCAGAGAGCTGGGACCGGGCTGCCTCCGCCTGGGCCTGCCCGCTGGCATATTCCCCCCGCAGCGTCTCCAGCAGCGCGGCCTGTTCTGCCGTCAGCAATTCCGGGGGAATGCTTTCCAGGCTGGCAATGGAGGACTGCAAAGCGGCCAGCCCCGCCTCGGCCTGGGCCAGTTCTGCCTTGCCCGCCTCCAGCTGTTGCCGCCCTGCAGCCAGCTCGGCCTCCTTGGCGCTGATTTCCGCCTGGGCGGCCTCTAACCCGGCCTCGGCCTGGGCCTTCTGGCTCTCGAATTCCCGCCGTCCTGCCGCCAAGGAGGAGGCCCCGGACTGCAGCTGGCTCTCGGCGTCGTCCAGCTCCTTCTGGCCCTCCCGCAGGGCCTCCCGGCCCTCTTCGATTTTGGCGCGGTTTTTCTCCAGCTCCTCCTTCCCCTCTGCCACGTCTTTCACAGCCTGGTCGTAGTCGTCAATCAGGCTCTCGTCCAGGGAGATGCCCTCCGCCTTGGCGTCCCGCAGCTTCTGCACAAATTCGGCGTTTTCTTCCAGCTCCCTTTCCCCGTCGGCAATCTCCCGTTCTGCGTCGGCGATTTCCCGCCGCCCGTCCGCCAGCTCCCGCTCCCCGTCCAGGATTTTCTGCTCCCCGTCGGCCAGTTCCCGGTATCCGTCGGCAATCTCCTGTTCTGCGTCGGCAATCTGGCGGGCCGCGTCGTTTAACTCCTCCTCAGCCTCTGCCCGCTTCTCCCGATATTCCTCCTCTGCGTCCTGTAGCTTTTCCTCTGCCTCCCGGCGCACCTCGTCCAGCCGCAGCGCCGAGCGCTCTTTCCCCAGGGGCTCCCAGTCCTCTGTCACCTGGTCGATGCGGCCAAAGTAGGCGTCGGAGAAGGTGTTTTCCTCCCGCAGCCCGGCTAACGTCACATAGAGGTCGGTGTACACCGAGAGGGCATAGGCCTCCTTGGGCAGGTAGAGGGCCATATCGATTTCCCCGTCCCCCACGGTGGTGCGGTCAGCCTCCACCGAGAGGAAGAGGGGGCTGCGGGCCACCCCCACCACAGTGAAGGTGGAGACTGCATAGGTGTCTTCCGGGTTTTCGGTGCCGGGGGAGAGGGTAAACACATCCCCCAGGGTGTGCCCCCCGGCATAGCCGGGCAGCTGAATCAGCAGGCACTCATCCGCCCGCTGCGGATACCGCCCCTCCAGGAGGGAGACCTTGTTCAGGGCGGGCTCTGTCCCCTCCAGGTCCAGCACACCAAAAAGGCGGGTGACAATGCCCTTGTCCTCCTCTGTGTCCAGCAGCACGTCAGTGGAATAGCCCGGCATCACCGCCTCCACCTCGTCCCGTTCCAGTAGGGCCTCCACGTCCTGGGCGGTAACGCCCAGCGTGCCCTTGACATCCAGGTCGTAGACAGCCATCTCGTCAAAAAAGAGGTCGGCACCCTGTTCCATATCCGGCGTGGCGGCCAGCAGCCCAGCCAAAAAGCCGCTGCCCAGCGCCACAATCCCCAAAATGGAGAGGAACCGGCTGAAGCTGCCCTTAACCCCCCGCATCATCATTTTTAAGTAGGCGCGTTTCATCCCGTTATCAACCGTTGCCCGCCCGGCAGGGGGGCTTCCTTTCTCTCATTTTTGCAGGGCTCACCATTCAATCTGTTCCACAGGGATGGGGCTGGGGTTCAGGCTGCACTGCACCGCCTTGCCGTTTTTCACTTTGATTACCCGGTCCGCCATCTGGGTCAGCGCCTGGTTGTGGGTGATGACAATCACGGTCTTGCCGGTCTGGCGGCAGGTGTCCTGTAAGAGGGCCAGCACCGCCTTGCCGGTGGCGTAGTCCAGTGCGCCGGTGGGCTCGTCACAGAGCACGATTTTGGGGTTTTTCGCCAGGGCCCTGGCGATGGAGACCCGCTGCTGCTCCCCGCCGGAGAGCTGGGCCGGGAAATTGCCCGCCCGGTCTCTTAACCCCACCTGGGCCAGGGTCTCCATAGCGTCCAGGGGATGGGCGCAGATTTCCGAGGCCAGCTCCACGTTTTCCAGCGCCGTCAGGTTCTGCACCAGGTTGTAAAACTGGAAGACAAACCCCACATCGTGCCGCCGGTACTCCGTCAGCTGCCGGGCGGTGCAGCCGCTGATGCGCACCCCGTCCAGGTAGATGTCCCCCTCGTCGCAGGAATCCATGCCCCCCAGGATGTTCAGCAGCGTGGTCTTCCCCGCGCCGGAGGGCCCTACAATGACGCAGAACTCCCCCTGCGAAATCTCAAATTCCATGTGGTCCAGCGCCGTGATTTTTTGCTCCCCCATCTGATAGTATTTGCAAACCCCACGAAAGGTGATATATTCCATGTGCGTCTTCCTCTCTCTATTTTTTGAGCTCCCGCCCCCGTTTTTCTGCCCCATCAGGCCTGCGGTCAGCCCTGGGATATCCCCAGGGCGGGGAAGGGGGCCTTGAGCAGCGCCGCAGTGAGGGCGGCCATTTCCTCAGGGGAGCGGCGCATCCCGGAGGCCATCCAGGTGTAGGCCACCCCGTAGAGGGCCCCGCCGAAAAAGGAGAGCAGGTATTGGTCCTGCTCCTCGTCCATCCCCTCGCCGTGAAGGTGCAGGAGCCGCCGCAGGTCGCTGTTGGACACGGTCAGCCGCTGCCACACCAGATGGGAGAGCTGCTGTTTATAGAATAGGGTGCTCAATTCCCCGTGCTCCTTGCAAAAGACAAAAATTTGCCGCAGCAGCTCATCCAGCGTGCCGGGATTGCGGTCCACCACCTGGGTCTTGAATTTTTCCAGGGTATCGTCCAGATAATATTCCAAAATGGCGTCTTTGGACGCGAAATTGGTGTAAAATGTCTGCCGGGCCAAGTCGGCCCCGGCACAGATTTCCTGAATGGAGATGGCGCGGTAGTCCTTCTCCTGCATCAGCCGCAGCAGCGACCGGGCCATGCTCAGCTTGGAGCGCTGGGCCATGGGGTTTTCCCCTCTTATGCTCATAACCATTCTTCCCCCTTTTTTATAGTATAGCCAAATCTTTTACATATGTCAATTCTTTTACAACTGTATTTTTTGGCGGGGGAGGAGGGACCTAAAAGTGAAATGGCGGCGCAGGATAGGGGAGAACGAGAGCAAAAACAGAAGAAAACACAAGGAATAAACGGGATAAATGAAAATTTAGCGAAAACCCCCTTGACAAGCTGGCAATCCCTGATTATAATGGAACATGCTGTGTCCCTGCGAATTGGCGCAGGGGATTAGAACGGAAAATCAAAACAGGAGGTTTCACTGTTATGTCAACTTATATGCCCAAAGAAGTCAACCGCAAGTGGTATGTAATGGATGCCACCGACAAGCCCATGGGCCGTGTGGCTGCGCAGGCTGCCGTGCTGCTTCGCGGCAAGCACAAGCCCACCTTCACCCCCCATATCGATTGCGGCGACCATGTCATCATTGTCAATGTGGATAAAATGGTCCTCACCGGCAAAAAGCTGGAGCAGAAATTCTATCGTCACCACACCGGTTACGTGGGCGGTCTCAAGGAGATTAACTACAAAACCCTGATGGCCAAAAACCCCGAGCGCGCCATGACTGCCGCTGTCAAAGGCATGATTCCCGACACGGTCATCGGCCGCCAGGCCCTCACCCGCCTGCGGGTCTACAAGGGCGCCGCACACAAGCACGAGGCCCAGAAACCGGAAGAATTCCAGTTGTAATCTGTGAGAGGAGGACATTTCCATGTACGAAAGCAAAAGACAGTACTTCTATGGCACCGGCAGAAGAAAGAGCTCGGTTGCCCGTGTTCGCCTGTATCCCGGGAATGGCTCTGTCACCGTCAACGGCAGAGACATTGATGAATATTTCGGCCTGGATACCTTAAAGCTCATCGTCCGCCAGCCTCTCGCCCTCACCGGCACCGCCGAGACCTATGACGTGGTGTGCACGGTGGCAGGCGGCGGCGTTTCCGGCCAGGCCGGCGCTATCCGCCACGGCATCTCCCGTGCCCTGCTGCTGGCCGAAGAGGACTACCGCCCCCTGCTCAAGAAGGCCGGTTTCCTCACCCGCGACCCTCGTATGAAAGAGCGCAAGAAGTACGGCCTCAAAGCCGCCCGCCGCGCTCCGCAGTTCTCCAAGAGATAGGCGGCAAATTTTGCAGTTTTCAAAACCCCGCAGGTTTTTCCTGCGGGGTTCCTGTTTTCCTCAGAGCCGCCCAAAGGCGCGGGCCGGCAGGGGAGTAGCCACCGGGGGGAGCGCCTGATACTCCTGCAAAAAAGGGACAAAGGCCTGTGCCAGGGCCTGGGCCAAAGGGCTGTCGTCCTTCTCCCGCTGTAGGCGCGCCCACTGGATTTCCGCCGCCTGTCCGGAGAGGTCGCAGAGCTTTGCCAGCTCCTGGGCCGAGTGCAGGCCGCAGCGCCGCAGGGGCGGGCCGGGGCACAGCAGGTCGGCTGCAAAACGGTCCGCCTGGCGGTCCTCCCGGGATTTCCCCTCCACCGGTTGGGCAAAGCGGCAGACGGCGCCGTGCCCCAGCAAAATGTGCCCCAGCTCATGGGCCAGTGTCCACCGGATGCGGGGGATGGGGCTGGTGGGGTTATAGAAAATCGCGTATTCCCCGTGGATTTGCAGGGTAAACCCATCGGTGCCGTAGCGCTGTGCCACCTCCAGCAGGGAGCGCCCCGTAGCTTCCAGATACTGGCCATAGGTAAAAACGCAGTATCCCCTCCGGCGGGCAATTTGCCGGGGCTTTATGGGGAACTGGCCGATACCCTCTTCCAGCAGCGTCTCCCATGCCCTTCGGGTGACAACGTCCGCCGCCAATCAGGGTTCCTCCTTTTTGCGCATCAGCTTGTTGTACACGGACTCCATGTCCTCCAGCTCCTCCCAGTCTGCTGCCCGCACGCCGCCGTCCCTGGCCGCCACCATGCCATGGGCCTCCCCTGGCTGGCAGCGCTGGTACTCCTTGTCCAGCACCAGCTCCAGCAGCTCCCGGCCGTGGCTGTCCAGCCTGCGGTACTTCATCAGCAATCGGGTTTCCAGCACGGTGGGGGAGGGCAGGGGGCCAATCTTTTCGTCAAAGACGGCGCTCACATCCTCCACCTGATAAATCCGGCACAGGGTAAAAAAGAGGTCTAAGTCGGGCTGCCCCCGCCCAGTCTCCCAGGCGCAGATGGTCTTTTCTGATTTGCCCACCAGTTTCCCCACTTCCTTTGCCGTCATGCCCTGACGAAGCCGCAGGTCTTTCATGGCTTTGCCGATTTTTTCTCTTGACATAGTAACTCCTTTCTGGCTGTCTCAAAGAAAAACCTGTATTCATAATAGGGAATGCCAGATGGGCGGAAAAAAATCCCGTTCAGGTGATATTTCAATATTATGAATACAGGTTCCGCGGGGCCCGGCACGCCGCCAAGCCCCAAGCCCGCAGGACCGGAGTGTCCTATGGGCCCAGAAGTTTAAGCCAAACAATGGAAAATCCAAAGTCAGAGGATGGAGACGGCTGTTTCCCTCCGCCGTAAAAGTCGGGGACAGTGGGGAAAACAGTCGGCCCATTCCCTCTAATCATCTTTTTCGACCGGGAAACGCCAGGGATAAAGGCTTCCTATACGAAAACCGTCAAAATTATCCTGCAGCCCCCTATTCCCCCAGCACATGTTCCGCCAGCCAGCGGGCCACCCCGTCCTGGGCGTTGGAGGGGATAACCCCCGTGGCAGCGGCCTTTAACACCTCCACGGCGTTTTCCACTGCATAACACTCGTCCGCCGCCGCAAAGAGGGGCAGGTCGTTGATGGCGTCCCCAAAGGCCACCACCCGTTCGCACCCCAGCAGTTCTTTCAGCCGCCGGGCGGCGTTGGCCTTGGTGGCCTGGGGCGGCATCAGCTCCAGGAAGTACTCCGGGGTGTAGAGCTCCTGCTGTAAGGTGCAGCGGAACCTGGGGTCGTCCCCCAGCGCCTGGAGAAGGGCGTCCCCGGCCTCCCGCTGGTCCATAATGCAGGTGAAGTAGAACACATCCCCCGCATAGAGCGCCTCCTCTGTCTCCACCGGGCAAAAGCGGGGGTCGCCTTCCCGGGCTGCAAAGTACCGGGCCAGCCCCCTGTTCCCCGGTTGGGAATTTCCCGTCTGGGAAAGGAACGACACCCGGTCTTTCCCCTCCTGCCGGGAGTACACCAGGGGCGAAAGCTCGCAGGCGGCAAAGAGCGCCCGGGCCGCCGCCACCTCCTCCCCCGAAAACCCGCAGGAGTCCAACACCCGCCCCGTGCCGTTCTCAATGATAAACGCGCCGTTGTACACAATCACCGGCAGCGCCACCGTGAGCCCCTGGGTCACCTGAGCAGCAGTCACATGGGAGCGGGCAGTGGCGTAGGAGAAATACACATCCTCCCGCTGCTGCACCTCCTGCAAGACCCGAATCGTGTAGGGCGAAAGCCTGTCCTCCCGGTTTAAGAGCGTGCCGTCCAGGTCAGAGACATAGAGTGTGGGCATAGTCCGTCATCCTTTCTGTAATTTTGTCTGTTCCAGGCCCTGCCGTTTCCGGAGCTTTACCATCTCCTTGAGGAAGGACAAATCCTCCGCCCCTGGGTTGTCAAACCGGAAGGTGCACCCGCACACGGCGTCAAAGGCCCTCCCGAAGACCGTCCTGCTTTTCCCCCCGCCACAGGAACCGCAGCGGCGGCATTCGTCCACATGTCCCCATGCGGTGCGCCGCAGCCCTTCGTCTATCCCCTCTCCGGAGAGATACGCTTCCTCCACATTGTCAGACCACACTGTCCAGCGGTTCTCCGGCTCCTCCGGGTCTTTCACCGCGATAAAGCAGATACAATCCCCCCGATACTGCACCAGGAAATAGATTTTGTCCCGCCAATACCCCCTGTCCCGGACAAACTCCATTCCCTCCTCCCGTAAAAACGCGATGAACTCCTCTGCGGTCTGCCGGTCGCCGCCCCGCAGCTCCTCAGCGACAATCTCCTCGATGCTCTTTTCCCGCACAACGCCCACTCCTCACCTTTTCGTTTCCCGCCGGTTTGCCAGGAACCACTCCCGCGCAAAGTCCACTGCCGGGACAAATTCCGCCAGCCTGCATTCCGCCGCCCCGATTTTCCCCGTTTTCACGGCAGGGGCAGGGGAGGCCTCGTAGGCGGCCCCCAGCGCGGGAAAATCGTCGGCGTCAGGCTCCAGGTCGGTGAACCACACCCAGCGCCGTTCTCCGTTTTCCAGCACCGCCGCCCCTATCCGGGCAGTTTCCCCCTCTCCCCACAGGGTTTCCGCCAGGTGGAAGGCGGTGCAGTTGCCATACCCCACCCCCAGCAGCAGGATTTTCACCGGCTTCCCCGCCTTCCCCAGCCGGTAGAGCGCCCCCAAGGGGGACTCCACCCCGAATTGGGGGGAGAGGGGATGGGAGGCGGTAATCTCCTCTGCCAACGGCCCGTTTGCCGCAAAGGACACCTGGGGGTGCCCCGACCGCAGGGAGCCCGGCAGGGTGCGGAAGAGCTCCGCCACCCGCCCCATGCCCCGGGAGGGGGAGGAGGCGGGGTCAAACCCCGGCATGTTCTGCCGGATGGTCTCCACCCACTCCTTTGGCACCGGCGGCGCCTCCCATTCCGCCGGGTCGGAGTTTTCGTTGGTCTGGGCGGGCATCACCAGGGTGCCTTGTGCCCCCACGGCCTGGCGCAGCGCCAGGTTCACCGCCTGGGCCCCGCCGCATACCCACCCCAGGGAGGAGAGGGAACAGTGTACCAGCAGGGTGTCCCCCTGGGCTATCCCCAGCGCAGCCAAATCCCGCAGCAGGCTCTCCACTGTCTGGGGCTCTGCCACCTTGGCCATCACGTCCCGTTCCTTTTGCATCATCTGTTCGCTCATGAAATCTCCTTTTGCATTTTTTGTACGTTCCAGCTTCAAATCCGCGTCGATGAGGATTTTCTTGCACCGGGGGCAGTAAAAGCTGTCAATCTCGTATTTCCCCACAGTGCAGCGGCTGAAAAGGGTGCCCTTCCCGTCTAAGAGGTCGGCAATGCCCCGCTTTCCCCCCTCGGGTACCCAGCAGGGCACCCGGTTGCGGGCAGTGACGATTTTCCCCTGCCGCATCTCCTCTTTACAATAGGGGCATTGTATCCCCCTTCCGTCCTAACGCGCTGCCGCCAGGGCCTGTTCCAGGTCGGCGAGGATGTCCTCCACCGCCTCAATCCCCACCGAGAGGCGGATGGTGCCCGGCGTGATACCGGAGGCCGCCAGCTGCTCGTCGGTGAGCTGGGAGTGGGTGGTGGTGGCGGGGTGGATGATGAGGGTGCGGGTGTCCCCTACGTTTGCCACATGCTCGATGAGCTGCACGCTGTCGATGACCTTGGCCCCGGTCGCCCTGCCCTCCTTCAGCGAGAAGGTAAAGACCGAGCCCGCCCCCAGCGGGCAGTATTTCTCCTGGAGCGCGTGGTAGGGGCTCTCCTCCAACCCGGGGTAGTGCACAGCCTCCACCGCAGGGTGTTTTTGCAGGTACTTGGCAACTGCCAGGGCGTTGTCGCAGTGGCGGCGCATCCGCAGGGCTAGGGTCTCTAGGCCCCCCAGCACGATAAAGGCGTTAAAGGGGGAGAGGCAGGCCCCCAAATCCCGCATGATAAGCGCCCGCAGCCGGGTGATGAACCCGGCGTCGCCGTAGTCCTTCCCAAACACCACCCCGTGGTAGCTGGGGTCGGGCTGGCTGAAGAGGGGGAAGCGGGGATTGCCCATCCAGGGGAATTTCCCGCTGTCCACCACTAAGCCCGCCATGACAGTGCCCTGCCCCGAGAGGAACTTGGTGGCCGAGTGTACCACAATGTCCGCGCCGAACTCAATGGGCCGCAGCAGGTAGGGGGTGGTGAAGGTGGAGTCCACAATCAGGGGCACCCCGTGGCGGTGGGCAATCTCTGCAATGGCGGCAATGTCGGCCACATTGGCGTTGGGGTTGCCGATGGCCTCGGTAAAGAAGGCCTTGGTATGGTCGGTGATGGCGTCCTCCCAGGCGTCCAGGTCGCCCGGGTCCACAAATTTCACTTGGATGCCCAGCCGGGCCAGTGTCACTCCCAGCATGTTAATGGCCCCGCCGTAGATGCAGATGGAGGAGACGATTTCATCCCCCTGCCCGGCCAGGTTCAGGATGGTGTTAAAGATGGCGGCGTGCCCCGAGGCAAAGGCCAGCGCCCCCACGCCCCCCTCCAGGGCGGCAATGCGGGCTTCCAGGGCGTCGCAGGTGGGGTTTTGCAGGCGGGTATAGATGTTCCCCGCCTCCTTGAGCTCAAAGAGCGAGGCGGCGTGGGCCGTGCTGTCAAAGTGATAGGCATTGGTGAGGTAGATGGGCACGTGCTGGGCATGGGTGCCCCCCTCCGGCGCAGAGCCTGCGTGGACAGCCAGTGTCTCAAAGCGGTAGTTGTTCATCTTGGACCTTCCTTCCCTGGCTGTTTTTCCCGGAAATCCCGGCAAAACAGCGTAAAATTTCGTCAAATTTTTTGCCCCCAGCGCAAAAACCCTCTTTTTATTTTCCCCGGTTTCTGCTATACTGGATAGTAGGTTTTGTTTCTTTGGGGGGCTTCCCGTCCCGGCCTTTTCACGGCGGTGGGGGAAAACAGCCCGCCCCTTTATCATACACCATTCACAGGAGCATGTCCATATGAGAAACCATCGCTTTTTAAAACAGGCCCTGGGTTTCGTCCTCAGTGCCGTTCTTTTGTTGTCCCAGCCCTTCTCTGCCCTGGGCGCGGAGCTGGAGGTACAGGATTTTGCCCAGCCCGATTTTGACATCCACGCCGGCGGCGTCTACCTGGTGAATTTAGACACCGACCAGGTGATTTACCAGCAGAACGCCCAGCGCCGTTCCTTTCCCGCCTCCATGACAAAGGTGATGACGGCCATCCTGATTCTGGAAAACGCCGACAGCCTGGACGACACCTTCCCCGCCGAATACGCCCACTTTGACGAGTTCGCCGGGCTCAATGTCTCCAGCGCCGACATCCGGGCCGGGGAGGAGCTCACCATTCAGGACTATCTCTATGCCCTGATGCTGCCCTCCGGCAACGAGGCCGCCAATATCCTGGCCGACTATGCGGGCCCCGGTATCGACGCCTTTGTGGAGAAGATGAACCAGCGGGCCAAGGAGCTGGGCTGCACGGACACCCACTTTGCCAATCCCCACGGCCTGGGCGACCCGGAGCACTATACCACCCCCAAGGATATGTACCTCATTACCCGCCACGCCATGGAGCTGCCCGGCTTTATGGAAATCGTGGGCAGCACCCGCTACACCCTCCCCGCCACCGACTATGCCGGGGAAAGGGTGCTGAACAACACCAACAAGATGATGGAGCAGGGCTCTATCTACTATGACAGCGCCGTCCAGGGCATCAAGACCGGCACCCTGGAGGAGGGGCGCACCTTTGTCTCCTCTGCCAGCCGGGGCGGCATGAACTACCTGCTGGTGCTCATGGACGTGCCCTTTGAGGAGAAGGACGGTACCGAGTCGGAGTACAACCTCTCCTTTATCGATGCGGGCAATTTCTACGACTGGGTGTTCTCCACCTTCACCGTGGAAAACCTTTTGACTGTCAACCAGTTTGTGGACGAAATCAAAGTGGAGCTGGCCTGGGAAAAGGACTTTATCCACCTCTATCCGGAGCAGAG
The DNA here is from genome assembly GCA_022791315.1 of Oscillospiraceae bacterium. Classification (GTDB taxonomy): domain Bacteria; phylum Bacillota; class Clostridia; order Oscillospirales; family Ruminococcaceae; genus JAAVYW01. The sequence goes on from JAAVYW010000038.1 coordinate 14,128, forward strand.
CATCACGGCCCTGGTTCCCATCGGGATAGAAGAGGACCAAATCGAGCGCATCATTGACACTGATGAGAGCGTCAAGGCCCCGGTGCAGGAGGGCCAGGTGCTTGGTAGCCTGGAGATTCTCCTGGACGGCCAGTCCCTGGGGAGGGTCAACCTGGTTTCCAGCGAAACCGTGGCCCGCAGCAACCTGCTCTATTACCTGGATTTGATTAAAACCATGGCCTCCACCTGGTGGTTTAAAACCCTGGTTATCTGTATTGTCCTGCTGTGTATTGTCTATGGCATCTCCTGCGTCTTCATCAACCGCCGCCGCAGGCGCTACAAAAACATCCGCAGGAAGCGGGATTTCTAGCCCGCCCCAAATTTCTTGCAAGTCAGTCGCGACCTCCTGACTTAAAACAAAATAAGAAAGGAACTACTCTTATGCAAAACAACAAAGTACGTCTCATCACCCAGAGCGCCCTGATTGCAGCGGTCTACACTGTGCTCACCCTGGCGCTGGCCCCCCTCTCCTTCGGGCAGATGCAGGTGCGCGTCAGCGAGGCGCTGACGCTGCTGTGCGTCTTCTCCCCCTCTGCCGTCATCGGCGTCACCTTGGGCTGTGCCATCTCCAATGCGGTGGGCTTCTTCACCGGGGCCAACATCCTGGGCGCCTTTGACATTGTCTTTGGCACCTTAGCCACCCTGCTGGCCGCCGTCTGCAGCCACCTGCTGCGGAATGTGCGGGTGAAGGGCCTGGCTATCCCTGCCGCCCTGCCGCCGGTGGCCTTCAATGCCCTTATCATCGGCGGGGAACTGATGGTGCTGATTTCCGGCGGCTTCAATGCCCCCATCTTCCTCATCAATGCCCTGTGGGTGGGCCTAGGGGAACTGGTGGCCTGCCTGGTTCTGGGCGTGCCCCTGATTTATGTCCTGGAGCGCAGCCACCTGGACCGCCTCTTCACCGGAGAAGCGGGCCGGCTCCTCCACGGTTAAGACTTTGAGAAACGGAGTGACATGACACGATGAATCCCTATCTGCTGATTTTCCTCCTGGTGCTGGGCTTAGGCATGATGGCCACCGGCGGTTATTTCCTTCTGCGCTCCTTCCAGATGCGCCGGGGCACCTTTTATCACAACCGGGTGGGCCGGTATCTCCGGCGCTGGTGTGCTGTGCGCCGCTACCGCCTGCTGGAAAACGTGGTGACTACCTGCAAGGGCCAGCGCCTCAAGACGGATTTCATCGTGGTGGGCATCTTCGGCGTGCTGCTTGTGAATGTCTTCCCCAAAGACGCCGACCTCTACGGCAACGACGGGGACGCCGCCTGGATGGTGAAAAAGAGCCAGACCGACCGGCGCACTATCCCCAACCCCATTGACCAGTGCGACCGGGTGATTGCCTCCCTGCGGGAGGCCTTTGCTGGGCAGAAGGTCTACAAAATCCCCATGGAGCAGTTTTACATCTACCCCTGCCGCCGCTTCAAGTGCTTTGTGGCAGACCGCTACCCCGTCTACCTCTTCTCCAAGTTCAAGGCCCTCCTCACCAGGGATAAGTACCACGAGGAAAAGGACATTGACATGGAGCAGCTGGAAGCCCTGATTCGCCAGGCCTAGTGCCCTGCTTGCGCAAGGAACCCAAGGGCGGCGGGGGCCGCCCAGTGATACAGGAAATCAAAGCGGGCGGGGGAGTCGCCTCCCGCCCTGTGAGGAGGATTTTTATGAATCAAACTACGCCGATTTTGGGAATGCACCACGTGGCCCTGCGGGCCTCTGATTTTGACAAGTCCCTGCGGTTCTACTGCGAGGGCCTGGGCTTTACTGTGGCCTGCCAGTGGGGCGAGGGCGACAGCCGCATCGCCATGCTGGACATGGGCAACGGCGATAAGATTGAGCTCTTCGCCGGCGGCCATCCCTGCACCATCGACGAGCAGGGGGCCGGCGCCTATTTCCATTTTGCCTTCCGCTGCGCCGATGTCCAGGCCGTCTATGACCGGGCCCTGGCCTGCGGCGCCACCTCTAAGGTCCCGCCCAAGGAAGGCAAGCTACCCTCCAACCCGCCGCTCCCCATGGCCGTGGCCTTTGTCTATGGCCCCGACGGGGAAACCTTGGAATTCTTCTGCCCCAAAGAGGGATAGGCAAAAACACCCGTTTTCCTTTTCGAGCTTGGATACGGAAGGGAGCACAGAGTGGACGAACAGATTGTACGGGACATTTGCAAAAAGCATTTTTCAAAGGCGCCGCAGAACATAGAGCGATGCAAAACAGGGGTAGGGAATTAAGGATACATTGTAACGTATGAGGACGCAAAATACGTCATCAGAGGCAGCAGCGAGGGCAACGCCTATGCGGGGATACGGTTATTATCTGAACAAGCTGCGCCAGCTGGATATTCCCGCCCCAACGGCAGTCGAAAACAGCGTATCGCAGGGCGATTCTTATCTTTTTCTGACCTATCTGGAAGGGGAAGAAATCGGCGCGGTCTATCAAACGCTGTGCGCAGAAGGAAAGCGGGCTATTGCAAGAGAAGTGGTTCCTATTCAAAAGAAAGCGGCGAACATGGCGTTGCTTGACATGGAATGCGATACCGACTATGTGGATATCTGTTGCACGAGCTGCACCTGAGCAAAGCGGAACGAAAGGCATTGCTATCGAACCGTATTTACGATTCGCTGTGGGCCGAATACAAAAACGCGTAAATAAGTTACAGGTTATCCAACAGTTGGACGAAAGGGAGAGCAAAAATAGTGATGGCCCTGCCCTGGCTTGCCAGGGGCAGGGCCATTCCTCCAAACGGAAAGGAGCCGCCATCATGGAACAGAAGAGCAAGAGGGAGCGCCTGCTCTGGGCGCAGTTTGACGCCCTGCAAATGGGCTCGGGCTGGGACGAAACCGATGTCGCCAAGCCCCAGATTTTGATTGAGGACGTGTACGGCGACAGCCACCCCGGCAGCGTGCACCTGTGCGCCTTGGCCGAGCAGGCCAAGTACGGTGTGTTTGAGACCGGGGGCTTCCCGGCCCAGTTCCACACTACGGACATCTGCGACGGCTGCGCCCAGGGCCACGACGGCATGAACTATATCCTGGCCTCCCGTGAGGCCATCTGCGACATGGTGGAAATCCACGGGAATGTGAACCCTTGGGACGGGATGATTCTCTCTTCCTCCTGCGATAAATCCATCCCCGCCCACCTCAAGGCCGCTGCCCGGCTGGACATCCCCACCATTTTCATCCCCGGCGGCAGTATGCGCCCCGGCCCCAATATGACAACCTCCCTGGTGGCAGGGGACATCTCCCTGCGCCAAAAGCGCAAGGGCGCCATCACCGACCAGGAAATCCGGGACTATAAGCTCACCGGTTGCCCTTCCGTAGGGGCCTGCACCTTCCTGGGCACTGCCAGCACCATGCAGTGCATGGCCGAGGCCCTGGGGATGGCCCTCCCCGGCACGGCGCTGATGCCCGCCACCATGCGGGACATCTTAGCCGCCGCCCGGAAAGCGGGCCGCACCATCCTCTCCCTGGCAGAGCAGGGGATTACCCCTGGCAAAATCATGACCTTGAAAGCCTTTGAAAACGCTATTGTCATCCACAGCGCCATCGGCGGCTCCACCAACGCCACCATCCACCTCCCCTCCATTGCCCGGGAGCTGGGGCTCACCCTGCCGCCGGAGCTGTTTGACGAAATCAACCACCGCATCCCCCATATCGGCAATATCAACCCCAGCGGCGCTCACCTCACCGAGTCCTTCTGGTTTGCCGGCGGCGTGCCCATGGTGCAGTGGCTCCTCAAGGACTATCTCCACCTGGACGTACTCACCGTCACCGGCAAGACCCTGGGGGAGAACCTGGACGACCTCTGGGCCGAGCACTTCTTCGACCGGGGCCTGGGCTATCTGGCCAACTACGGCCTCACCCGGGATGAGGTCATCTTCCCCCTGGAACAGGCGGAGGAGATGGGCTCCATCGCCATTTTAAAGGGCAACATCGCCCCCCAGGGTTCTGTGGTGAAATACTCCGCCTGTGCCAAGGAGATGCGGGTGCATGAGGGCCCCGCCCGGGTCTTTGACAGCGAGGAGGCCGCCTTCCAGGCGGTGGTAGACGGCAAAATCCAGCCGGGGGACATCCTCATCATCCGCTATGAGGGCCCCCGTGGCTCCGGCATGCCCGAGATGCTCATGACCACCGAGGCCATCGTCTGCGATAAGCGCTTAAACGGCAGCGTCTCCCTGGTGACAGACGGCCGCTTTTCCGGCGCCACCCGGGGCGCTGCCATCGGCCATGTCTCCCCCGAGGCGGCGGCAGGCGGCCCCCTGGCCTTTGTCCACGAGGGGGACATCCTGCGCTATGACATCCCCGCCCGCACCTTAAATGTGGTGGGCCTGGAGGGGATCCCCTGTACTCCCGAGGAGGCCGCAGCCGCCCTGGCAAAGCGGGCCAAAGAGGAGGGCATTGTCCCCCGCCCGCCCCGCAAGGGTTTCTACAAGCGCTACACCGAGTCCGCCCTCTCCGCTATGGAGGGCGCAGGCTATTAAAGCCCCCTGACATCGCGGGGAGGGGTGAGGATAAATTCCCCTGCGCAAAACCACCCCCAAAAGGGGAGAGAGGAAGCCTTTGCAAGGGCAAAGGCCATGGCCATAACTATGAAACCGAAATTCTATACCCCCGCCCTGACAGCCCTGCACCGGGACGGGGCATTGGACAGGGAGGGCAACCAGCGCCTCTATGACTGGCTGCTGGCCGGCGGCATAGGGGGCGTTGTCCTGCTGGGCAGCATGGGGGAGTGCTTTGGCCTGGGAACGGAGCAGAAGCAGGAGCTGATTTCCCTGGCGGCGCATCATCTGCGTGGCCGTGCCCGCCTCCTGGTGGGCGCCGGCTCCACCTGCCTGGAGGAGACGGCAGCGCTCTCCCGCTATGCCCTGGAACAGGGGGCGGACGGCGTCCTGATTGTGCCGCCCTACTATTTCTCTCTGAACGAGCAGCAGGCTGAGGATTATTTTGGCGCCCTGCTCCCCCGGATACCGGGGAAGGCCTACCTCTACAATTTCCCCACTGTCACCGGCTATGACATCTCCCCGGAATTGACGCTGCGCCTGGCCCGCCGCCATCCCAACCTGGCGGGCTACAAGGACACCGTGGCGCAGACCGACCACACCGCACGCCTCATTCAGCTGCTCAAGGCGGAGTTCCCGGCATTTGAGGTGTTCTGCGGCTTTGACAACAACTTTGCCCATACAATTTTATCCGGCGGGGACGGCTGCGTGGGGGGCATGTCCAATATTATCCCCGCCCAGTGCGCCGCCTGGAGAGGGGCCCTGGAGGCGGGGGACTGGACGGGAGCCGCCCGGTATCAGCAGCTGATGGATAAAATCGTCCAGCTGGGCAAAATAGGCGCGCCCTTCCCGCCCATTGTCAAAACAGCCGCCATCCTCTGTGGCCTGGACATCCAGCCCTGGTGTACGCCGCCCTTTTTCCCGCCCAGCGGGGAGCAGGCCGGGCAAATTGCCGCGCTCCTGGAAAGTGCAGGACTAAGAGTGCAGCGGGAGAGATTGCCAAAATAGGGCAAAAGGGGCAGCTTCGCCAAAATTGATAGGCAAGAGGAATATGGGTACACTAATCCATGGAAAGGCAGGCGAAAAGCGGATGCTCTATGTTCTCTTCTTTGTGTTTGCGGCAGGTCTCTTTGCCGCCATCCCCCTGCGGACCTATTCCCTGGCCCTGCTGGTGGACCCCAAAACCGGGTTCTTCCGCACTCCCCACCCCGTTATCCCTATCTACTATGTGGTGCTGGTGGTTTGCTGCGTGCTGTTTGTGGCGCTGTGCCTGCGCAGGGGTTCCTGTACCCTCTCCCCCCGTAGCGAGAGCCGGTTCATCGGCCTTAGCGGGATGCTGTCCGGCCTGCTGCTGGTGGTAGAAGGGGCGTTGTCCTTGGTGGGGAGCCTCCCCGTCCTGCCGGAGCAGTGGCCTGCCCTGGCGCTGGGAGCGCTGGAAATTGTGGCGGGCAGTGCCTTTGGGCTGGGCCATTTCCTGCTCCTAAACGGCTATTCCAGGAGCCGGGTGGCGGCACTGTTGCCTATCCCGCTGTTGGTGTGGGGGGCAGCCAAGCTGCTGATTTTTGTCCTCACCACCCTCACGCTGGTCCAGGTCTCCCAAAACCTGCTGGACCTGTGGTGGCAGTGCAGCCTGCTGCTCTTCCTGCTGGCCTTTTCCCGCGGCATGTTCCTGGGGGAACCCGGCAACGCTAGGCTGGCCGCAGGGTTCGGGCTCTGTACAGCCTTCCTCAGCTTTGCCGTGTATTTCTCCCGGGTGCTCTCCCTCTTGGCCAGTGACATCCCCGGCCTGCTGGCCCTCCTCCCCGGCGACGCCGCCCGGCTCACCCTGGGCGTCTTTGCCTATGCCTGCGCCGTGGCGGTGATTTTCTCCTCGTCCCAGCCCGCCTTCCGCAGGCCTTCCTCCCAGCCCGAGGGCGGCGGCTACTACTACCACGCCCGCACGGAAGGGGAAAAGCGGGTGGAGCGCCGGCTGGACGACCTGTTTGAGGATTTGGGCCAGTAGCCCTAAAAACAAAAACCCCCTTGGGGAAAGCCCCAAAAGGCCTCCCAAGGGGGTTTTTGCCGTGTTTTTTACCGGCAGAACTTTTCAATATAGGCGTCCAAGCATTTCTGTACGATTTCCCGGGCGGCCTCCGCACCCTGTACATCGTTCACCACGGTCTCCTTGTTTTCCAGGTTTTTATACACAGTGAAGAAATGGCTCATCTCGTGGAAGATATGGGCGGGCAGCTCGCTGATGTCCCTGTAGCCGTTATAAGTGGGGTCGTTAAAGGGGATGGCGATGATTTTCTCATCCAGCTTGCCGGAATCCAGCATGGCAATCACCCCCACCGGGTAGCAACGCACCAGGCTCAAGGGGTAAATTACCTCGCTGCACACCAGCAGTACATCCAGCGGGTCGCCGTCTTCCGCATAGGTGCGGGGGATAAACCCGTAGTTGGCAGGGTAGTGGGTGGAGGTGTAGAGAATCCGGTCGAGAATAATCGCACCGGTCTCCTTGTCCAGCTCATACTTTTTCTTGGAACCCTTTTCAATCTCAATCACCGCAATAAAATCCTCCGGGTTCACCCGGGAGGGGCTCACGTCATGCCACAGGTTTGACATAGCAATCCACCAACTTTCCGTTTTTTTCCATCATAACACAGGATGTCCGATTAAGCAAGGCCGGGCCCCCTTTGTTTTTGGGGGGAGAGAAATGGCCTTGCGCCCGCAGGAGCGATAAAAGAAGTCCCTCCGCGTCCGCAAGGCACAATTCCCAGCGGAAAAAGCCTGTTTGCCCCATCGGTAAAGACGGGAGGGCGCTTGAATCGATACCGATAGGGGAGGGCCAGGAGAAGGGCGGCCTCTTAGCTTGGCGGGCATTTTGGCTTAGTTTTCCAAGGCCGCCCCACAAAAGGGGATTTCGCTCATTGCGATGAGCGACCAAAGGCTTTGCCTTTGGAAAAGTCAAGCCGCAGGCTTGACTTGTAAGAATCGCAACGCGATTTTTACGGGGCCAACTTCGTTGGTCTTCACCACCCTTTGGAACGATGTGGACAAGGCCAACTGCGTTGGCCCGGAAACTTCAATATCACTCCGCTGCGACAGGCCCACGCCCTCATAAAACCAAAGCACCCCCGACAATCTTGCCGGGGGTGCCAAAATCTAAAACCTTATTCCGTATCCCTGGCTACGCCCAGCGCCTTGGCCTGCTCAATCACAGCGGCCTCCAGGTTGGAGGGCAGCTGCTCGTAGCGCACAAACTCAAAGGTAAAGCTGCCGCGCCCTTGGGTCACAGAGCGGAGGACAGAGGTGAAGTCGGCCATTTCAGAGGAGGGCACCTCGGCCTCAATCTCCTGCAAACGGCCCACAGGGTTCATACCCAGCACACGGCCCCGGCGCTTGTTGATGTCGCCCATGATGTCACCGGTGTAGCTGTCGGGTACCAGCACCTTCAGGGAACCGATGGGCTCCAAGAGGGCCGGGGAAGCCTGGGGAAGCCCAGCCTTGTAGGCCAGCCCCGCCGCCAGTTTAAAGGACATTTCCGAGGAATCCACCGGGTGATAGGAGCCGTCAATGAGGGTGGCCTTCAGCCCCACCACTGGGTATCCGGCCAGCACGCCGTGCTTTACACAGTCCTGCAAGCCCTTTTCCACTGCGGGGAAGAAGCTCTTGGGCACTGCGCCACCGAAAACCTGCTCTTCAAACACCAGCTCTTCGCTGTCACAGGGCTCGAAGATGATTTTCACATCGCCAAATTGGCCGTGGCCGCCGGTCTGTTTCTTGTAGCGCCCAGGGGCCTCCACCTTCTTGCGGATGGTCTCCCGATAGGCCACAATGGGTTTTTCCAGGGTCACATCCACGCCAAACTTGGCTTTCAGCTTGGAAACGGCGCAGTCCAGATGCTGGTCGCCCAGGCCGGAGAGAATCTGCTGGTGGGTCTCGTGGTTGGTCTCAAAGTGGAGGACCGGGTCTTCCTCCCGCAGCCGCTGGAGGCCCTGGGCCGCCTTGGCCTCGTCTCCCTGCTTTGCCACCTTGATAGCCATGGACATGCAGGCAATGGGGAACTCAATGCCCTCAAAGGCCAGCACCCGCTTGGGGTCGCACAGGCTATCGCCGGTACGGGTGTCGGTGAGCTTGGTGATAACGCCGATGTCCCCGGCAGGGATACTGCTGGTATCCTCCTGCTTCTTGCCCCGGATATACACCAGCTTGCCCATCTTCTCCGGCTGTCCCGTGCGGGCATTCACCAGCTGGGAGTCGTTTTTCAGCACCCCAGAGACCACCTTCACAAAGGAGAGCTTGCCAATAAAGGGGTCGGCAATGCTCTTGAACACAAAGGCGGAAACCGGTGCGTCAATATCGCAGCTCACTTCGACCAAATCGCCGTCAGCTGTCTCGGCGGTCTCGTTTGCGCCGTCCTTGGCCGAGGGGAGCAGGCGGGCTATGTAGTTCATCAGGCAGTCCACCCCCTCCAGCGTGGTGGCGGATCCGCACAGCAGGGGAGTGATGGTGCCGTTCAGCGTGCCCTTGTAAATCCCGTCCAGCAGCTCTTCCCTGGTGAAGGCTTCGCCGGAGAAATACTTCTCAAATAAATCCTCGTCCGTCTCAGCCACCGCTTCGCTGATGGCGGCGATGAGCCCCTCCATCCGGTGTCCCAGGTCGGGCATCTCCACTTTCTGGGGCTTGCCCTTGGCGTCGTAGGAGAAGGCCTCCTGCTCGATTAAGTCCACATAGCACTTCACCTTGTGGTCTTCCATGATGGGGGCCACAATGGGGCAGATGCTGGGGCCAAAGGCGGCCTTGAGCTGTTCCAGCACCTTGTAATAGTCGGCGCTCTCCCGGTCCAGCTTGTTGATGAAAATCATCTTGGCCTTTTTGTACTTCTCCGCCATCTCATAGGCCTTTTCCGCGCCCACCGAGAGGCCGGAGCGGCCGGAAATGGGAATCAGCACGCTTTTACAGGCCCGCATCCCCTCGTAGACGCCGCCTGCAAAGTCAAAGAGGCCGGGGGTGTCAATGGCGTTAATTTTCTTCTCCTTCCACACGAAGGGCGCGACGCTGGTACTGACAGAGGCCTTGCGCTTAATATCCTCGGCGTCGTAATCGCACACGGTGTTGCCGTCGGCCACCTTGCCCAGGCGGTCGGTGACGCCGGCCAAAAACAGCATGGCCTCAGTCAGCGAGGTCTTACCAGCGCCGCTGTGTCCGGCCAAAGCCACATTTTTGATGTTTTCACAGGAAAAATCCTTCATATCGGTTTGCTCCTCTCTATCCTCGGCGGCCCAGAGCCCGCCGCTGCCTTGTGAAAGTTAGATAAATTCTCTCAGGGATATTAGATTTATTATAGCCTATTTCACAGTTCATTGCAATCAATTGCCCTCCTAAATTTCTCGCGCTTTTTTATGCAATTTAGATAAACAACCGGCGTTTTTCCCATATCTTTTGGCGCTTCTGTTTTCTTTTGGGTTCTGGCCCCTCTGGGCCAAAGCCGTTTGCCCTATTTTTGGGGCCCAGCGGGCTGCCTCCCCGGTGGTTTCCCCCCCTTTTTTGACAAATCCCCCCGAAAAACCTCAAAAGTTAATTTACAAAGTAAAAGAATTGTAGTATAATAAACTCAAAGCAGAGAGAAAGGGGTCCTTTTATGCTGACACCTGCAAAAAAGGAATTCATTGAATTCATGATGGGGGCTGATGTGCTGCGCTTCGGCAGCTTTGTCACCAAGAGCGGCCGCACCACCCCCTATTTCGTCAACACCGGCAACTATAAGACCGGCGGCCAGATTGGCCGTCTGGGGGAGTTCTATGCCGCCCTGGTAAAGGAGACTGTGGGCAGCGATTTCACCGCCCTCTTTGGCCCTGCCTATAAGGGCATCCCTTTGGCTGTCTCCACTGCCGCCGCCCTGGCCCGGATTTATGGCCTGGATAAGCCCTTCCTCTTCAACCGCAAAGAGGTCAAAGACCACGGCGAGGGGGGCAGCCTGGTGGGTTATTCCCCAGCCGACGGCGACCGTATCCTGGTGATTGAGGATGTCATCACCTCCGGCGCCGCCCTGCGGGAGACCATGCCAGTGCTTTTAAACGCCGCCAAGGTCAATGTCACCGACCTCTTTATCTCTGTCAACCGCTGCGAGGTGGGCAAGGGCGGCCAGAAAACCGCTGTGATGGAGGTCAAGGAGGAGTTTGGCATTGATGTCCACGCCTTGGTAACAGTGCGGGACGTGCGGGAATACCTGGTCGACAGCCAGTTTGACCCCGCCCTCATTGCCGCCATGGACGCCTATATGGCCGACTACTGCATCTGACCCCTGGAAAGGAGTGTGCCCCATGTCCTATGCCCACCCCATCCGTATCCAGCGGGCCTCGGTGCCTGGCAGGCGGCTGCTGGCTACCAGTGACCTCCACGGCGAGCCCCAGGTTTTCCGTGCCCTCCTGGACAAAGCGGGCTTCTGCGAGGACGACGTGCTGGTGCTGGCGGGCGATTTCGTCCGCCATGGCCCCCAGAGCCTGCGCCTGCTGCGGGATGTGATGGCCCTATGCAAGACCCATACCGTCATCCCCCTGTGTGGCAACAACGATTTGTATACCCTGGATGCCGTGGAAGGGGAGGGGGAGGAGTGGGAGCAGACGTTCCTCCAAGAGCTGGAGACCCCCAATTCCGCCGTAGGCGATATGTGGCGGGAACAGGGCTTCTCTGAACCGCCGGGGCCCGGTGAGGTGGATACCGCCCGCAAACTGCTGCAAAGGGCCTACGCCAGGGAACTGGAATTCCTCCGGAACCTGCCCGCCATCCTGGACACCGGGGACTATCTCTTTGTCCACGGCGGCCTCACTACCGCCGACTATGAGTCCCTGGAAGGGCAGTCCGCCTATTCCTGTACCAAGGTGGATGCCTATCTCCAGCGTTTTTCCCTAACCCTGCCCAAGTACTGTGTGGTGGGCCACTGGCCCCTGGCAAATTACCGGGACACTGCCGACCTCACCCCCATTGTGGCGGCGGAGCGCAGGGTGGTGTCTATCGACGGCGGCTGTGGCGTCCAGCCCCACGGCCAGGCCAATCTCCTCCTCCTTCCCCGGGAGACGGCCCATCCCGCTGCCCCCCTGATTCCCCCTGACCCCCTGCCCCAGGGCTTTGCCTTCTGGCACGCCGACCTCTTCCCGGTCTATACCGCCCAAATCCCCCAGCTCGGTGGGCAGACGGAAGGGCCCCTCTGCAATCTCCATTGGGGCGACCAGCTGGTGGATGTGCTGGCTCAGGAGGAGGGGATGCTCCATCTGCGCCACCGTACCACCGGCGGCCTCCTCTGGGTGCCGGAGGACTGGGTGTGGGAGGTTCCCGAGGGCCTGGTCTGCCGTGTCACCACCAATGCCACCCTCCCGGTGGAGCCCGGCGACCGCCTTTCCCTGGTCTGCGCTACAAAGAAGGGGGCCTATGTAAAAAAGGGCTCGGCCTGCGGCTGGTATCTCCCCGGCTTGGCAGGGCTGGAGCCGGTGTGAAAGAGGGATGCCCATGTTTGAGATACTCTACACCGTCAAACGCATCGACGGCGACTACGCTGTCCTGGTGCCCGAGGGTGGCGGCCCCGGGGACGAAAACCCTGTGGCCTTAGCACTCCTGCCCCCTGAAACCGACGAGGGCGTCCGCCTCCTGTGCCGGGATTTCGCCTATTCCCTCTGGGAGGGGACTGAAACCGGCAGGGATAATTGACAACTGGGATGACAAAATAGACAAGATAGACAAAATAATGGCGTGAAAACGAAAAAAATCTTCCGTTGACACTTGACATTTTCCATTATGTGCTATAAAATTGGTGCATAAGATATGAGTGGTTATTTTATAAGCCACTCGTCCGTGTCAGCACTCACCGGCGAGAAGGGAGGATGCGTTTTCAGGGTCGGCTGGCCGGATTTTGAAAAATGTGGAGGAACTATCATGGCTAATCTGTCGCTATCCGAAATGGAGCGTGACATTCTGCAAATCCTGTGGCAGGAGGGCCGTGCCCTCAGCCGCCCCGAGATTCTCTCCCATGCGGAGGATAAGTCCTGGAGCCCCAACTCCATCCATCAGGCCCTAAACAGCATGATGAAAAAGGAAGTGCTGGGCATTGAGGGGATTATTCGCTGTGGCCGTGTCTATGGCCGTACCTATATCCCCCGCATCTCAAAACAGGATTTAATCTCCTCGGATATGGAACGTCTCATGCCCAATGAGACGTTGGGTAGGCGCCTTCTTGGAGTATTTGCAGCACTGACCGGGAAAGGGGGAGGGATAGACGCAGAGACAATAGAACAGCTGCAACAGATGCTAGACAAAGAGCGACAGGAGCTGAAGCACGATGACGGTGGCTTGGCAGCCGATGTTCTCTGAGTTCTCAGTCTTTACAGCTTTTCTCTTTTTTGCCTCATTCACAGTTTTGTGTTATTGCCTGTTTCGAAAGGCAGATTGGCATATGCTGTGGGCATTAGCCTTAGGATTGGTTCTAAGTGTTATGCGTTGTCTGTTCCCAATAGAGATTCCGGGAGCGAGAAATATTCGTTTGCCCGGATTTTTCTCTGATTTCTTCCGTTGGAGTAAGGTACCTATTTGGGGAAATATATCATTATTTCAATTCCTTTTGCTGCTCTGGGCTATTGGGACTGTCGTCTGTTTATGCTTATTAGTTCAAAATTTTTTGGGCTGTTTTTTGATTGTTGCCAGAGAAGACTCGGTTCCTAGCCGCCGAATGAGCACGCTCTATGAAGAAGCACTTCAGGAGTTAGGGTGTCAGAAAAAGGGGAGGTTAATAGTATCTTCTAATATCTTGATACCCTTTAGTATTGGTTATTTCCGTCCCAATGTCCTATTTCCCCGTATCATGGAAAACTGCTCTGACGAGAGGGTGCGTCTTGCCCTTAAGCATGAGATTTTGCACTATATGTATGGCGACTTATGGATTTCCATGGTTGTGAAAGTCTTGCGTTGTGTTCTCTGGTGGAATCCGGCAGTCTATTTGCTGTATTTTATTGTTGACTATCTCTCAGAGTTGCGTTGTGATAGCCGCGTCTGTAAAGGTTTAAGGAGTAGACAGATAGTGGAGTATGGCCAGGTCTTACTTTTTGCTTACCAAAAACAAAGCGAGCAGAGTCGAAGAGATAAGAAAAAGAAGAAATTTTTACATATTGGGGTTATAGGCCAATCGGAAGAAAAGAAGAGCATGCAAGACAGAGAAGTAAATAGACGCTTTGACCAAATCCGAAAGGCTGTACGAGGAGAACAAAAACAGAACAAGATTTCTATAGTGGTGGCTGTAGTTATTTGTATATTGTTTTTGGGTTCGTATACGGTGACGTTCCAGACAGGTGAATTTCCATCTGAGGATGAAGTGGGGATGGCTATAATGGATTATGAAGATGATAGTAGTTATATCATGAGACGTCCGGACAGAACCTTGGAACTTTTTATCAACCATCAGACATATGGAACTCTTAGCCCGGAGAAACTCAAAGAGGAGCCGTATGCATCTATGCTGATAGTCGATGTTTATAGGGAGCGTTGATATTATTATGAAGAAGTTTGTAATTTGGCTATTCGTTTTGATAATGGCTTTTGTAATGAATGCCGTCCCAGCTTTAGCTGCCGCTGATGCCGCTATTATTGCGAGCGCTCAAACAGAGATTAGTCCGAGAGCGGAAGAGACCGTTTGGTACGTGCGTTATGTAGATGGCAAAAGGCAAAGACGCCTTTGGTCTATAACTTATGGATATTGGCTCACCGATTGGATGGACTGGCCGGAGAACTAATTGGCTGGATTATTAGCATCCACCACCTAAACTTGAAATTTCAGCAAAACTTTTTTGCTTATCAGTTAGAAAAGTCCTTGGCATGAAATGCCAAGGACTTTTTCTCTCCCCCTAACAAACCTCTCCCCACTTCCAATTCCTCTAACGCCCGCACCGCCTCTGCCCGGTTCTTCCGCCGGGCACATCGCTTCGCCTCCCCCTCCCCAGCAGCACTTGCTATCTCTTCGGCCAGGATAGGAAAAACCTGGAAAGCGAAAGAACAGCCCCTCTCCATAACGGAGAGGGGCTGTTTACCATTACCAATAGTTATATCTCCCGCCGGTTCTCCTCCATCACTCCCTGGAGTTTAGCCACAGTGGCCTTCAGCTTATCCAGGTCAATGGGCTTGGCGGTATGGGCGTTCATCCCGGCGGCCAGGGCAGTCTGCACATCCTCCTCAAAGGCGTTGGCGGTCATAGCTATAATGGGGATGGCCTTGGACAGGGGATGGCTCCCGGCCCGGATGGCCTTGGTGGCCTCATAGCCGTTCATCACCGGCATCTGCACGTCCATAAAAATCAGGTCAAATTCACCGGGAACTGAGGCGGCAAAGCGCTCCACTGCCGCCTTCCCGTTGGGGACAACCTGGCACTCCATCCCCTCCATTTCCAGCAGCTCCTGTAGGATTTCGGCATTGATTTCGTTGTCTTCTGCCGCCAGCACCTTGAGCCCTGCCAGGGAGAAATCCTCCTGCTCCGGCTGGGGCTCCCCGCCGCTGCCGTCCAGCAGCTGGGACATCGCCCGCTGCAAGCTGGAGCGGAAAAAGGGCTTGGGCAGGAACATGTCGATGCCCTGGCCCTTTCCCGCTTCCCTGGCGTCCTCCAGGTCGTGGGAGGTGAGGATGAGGATGGGCACATCGTCCCCCACGGCCTCCCGGATGCGCCGGGCGGTTTCCAGCCCGTCCATCCCCGGCATCTGCCAGTCGGTGAGGATGATATGGAACTCCTGGCCCTTTTGGCAGGCCTGGGCCGCCATCTCCACCGCCTTTGCGCCGCTGGTGGCGTAGGCCACCTCCACCCCAGTGTCCTCCATAGCGCTCTGGATCCCTAAGCAGATGTCCTCTTCATCGTCCACAGCCAGCAGCCGGGTGATGCTGTGGCGCAGCCAAAAGGCGTCGTCCTGTTCCAGGCCCGCCACTGCCAGCTCTGCCTCCACGGTAAAGGTGCTGCCCTTGCCCAGCTGGCTCTCCACCGAGATAGTGCCCCCCATTAAATCCACAATGTTCTTGGTAATCGCCATGCCCAGCCCAGTCCCCTGGATTTCCCGGGTGGCGTCAGTAATCTCCCGGGCAAAGGGGTCAAAGATGGTGCGCACAAAGCCCTCGCTCATCCCAAAGCCGTTGTCCGATATGATAAAGCGCAGGTGGGCCCGGTGGGAGGCATTCTGGGAGAGCCTCTGCACTGTCAGCCCGATTTGCCCCCCTTCCTGGGTGTATTTCACCGCGTTGGAGAGCAGGTTGATAAGCACTTGGTTCAGCCGCAGCTTATCGCCCAGCAGCGTCTCCGGCAGGCTGCCCTTGGTGTAGAGCTCAAAGCTCTGCCCTTTGGCCTTGGCCTGGGGCAGCATCATGGTGTAGAGCTCATCCACCAGCTGGGGCAGGGAGAACTCCTGCATATTCAGCGAGGTCTTGCCGCTCTCGATTTTGCTCATGTCCAAGATGTCGTTGATAAGGCTCAACAGGTGCTGGCTGGAGGAGGCGATTTTCCGGGTGTATTCCCGCACCCGGTCCGGGTTCTCCGCATCCCGCCCCAGGAGCACGGCAAAGCCCACAATGGCGTTCATGGGCGTGCGGATGTCGTGGGACATGTTGGACAGGAAATTGCTCTTGGCCTCGTTGGCGGCCTTGGCGGTGTGGAGGGCGTCATCCAGGGCCAGGACCATCTGCCGTTCCTTGGTACGGTCGGAGAGCATGAGGATAAACTGGTCCTGCCGCCCCAGGGAACACCGGTGCAGCAGCTGCTTAAACCAGCGGGGTTCCCGGCTCTGGGCGTGTACCATCTCCTGTTCGCCGGTCCAGGCGCCGCCCATGGGCACCTCTGCCAGTAGCTCCGGGGAAAGCCCCTCCTCTGCGAAGAGCAGGGGGCGCACATCGCCGCGGATGGCTGCCTCCTCCAACCCCAGCACCCGCTCTAGGTTGGGGCTCACGTATTCGGCGGTGAAGTCCTCAGGGGAGAAGAGGATGAAAATATCCTCCGTGTTCTCTGTCAGCAGGTCAAAGAGCTGTTCCCGGGCACGGATTTCCCGGTTTTTTTCCTGCATCCGACGCCGGTTCCCCAGCACCAGGAACACCGCGACCCCCACGGCGATGATACTAAAGAGCAGGGCCATCACTGCCAGCGTCACCAGGGTAAAGCGGTTCATGCTGGCGTTCACCACATCCACCGGCGCAGTGCTCACCAGCACCCAGTCGGAGAACCCCACCGGCTGGTAGGAGAGATAGTGGCGCACCCCGCCCAGGCGGCACACCAGGGTACTGCTGCCGCCAGCCTTCCAGTCCGCAGCCACATCCTCGGCATCGAAATCGGAAAAGGCCCCCTCCCGGCGCAGGTAGGCCAGGAAGTTATAGGGCTGCTCCTCCCGAGTTAAGGAGGAAAAGAGGATACGCCCGTCAGGGTAGGTGACAAAGCAGTTGCTCTGCCCGTCAAAGGCCTGGATGCTGAGCCCCGCCGTCATGTCCGCCGAGCTGAAACTAATCCCCATAGCCGTGTAGTCAAATCCCTGATACTGCCCTGGCGTCACCGGTACAGCGAAGACGGTAATTTGGTCGGTGCCAGGCGTTACGGTGTCTGCCACGATGTTTTCCCGCGCCTCAGTTAGCTGGGGGAGCTCTTCCCCCAGGTTTAGGTAGCCGGTATCCCCCTTCTCGGTGATGTACTGCCCGTCCTGGTCCAAGAGGTAAAAGCCGGTGAAGCGCCAGTCCTCCCGTTCTTCCTGCACAAAGGCGGCCAGCTCCTGGGGGTCTCGCACGGCCACGTCCTCGATATAAGGCCGCCATCCCCGCAGCAGCCGCCAGTTCTTGGTGACAGTGGAGCGGAAGGTGCCGTTGATTTGGGTGTAGATTTCTTCCAGATGGCTCACGCTCTCCTGATAAATCTGCCGTGAGGCAAACCGGGAATAGGCGGTGCTGATGAGGATTACTGCGGCCAGGGCAGCCATTGCCGCCAGGGCCCACAGCAGTTTCTTGCGTGCCATGAATCGTTCCTCCTAGTGTTTGCTTGCGGGTTTCAGTGGCCTTTCTTTTTGGGTTCCGCCCCATCTGGGGGCCGGGGCTAAACTACCGGCTTGGCCCCAGCCATAGAGATAGCCCTCAACGCAGGGCGATGTAGGGGGTGGGCTCCAAGGGCTGGTTGCCCTCCTTCAGGTACTCCACCCACAGGGTGCGGGCGTAGTCCTCAGTGGCGGTAAAGCGGCCTTCATAGCCCTCCCCCAGGGCGGCCTCTGCCAGCGGCTGGAACCCGGCGGGCAGGTCCACCAGCGCCAGGCTGTAGACGGCCTCGTCGTCCAGCGGCGTGCCGTCCAGCAGCACATCCTCTAAATGGTAGCCCTCTTCGTCCCGCAGCACCACCAGGGTACACCCGCTGGCAAGGGGGAGCGTCTGGTTGCTAAAGGGGTCGCTGTAGATGCCATAGCCCTCCACAGCCAGCCGGGCCAGCTCCCGGATTTCCCGGCCCGTAAAGCTGCCGCTGTAGATGCGGTTGCCGCCGGCCTGCATGGTGTCGTTCAGCTGCTGCTCTGTGTATTCCCCTGCAAAGAGGGAGCCGGTGCACAGGAAAGAGGGGGCCAGCAGGACCTGGCATCCGCTGATGTCTCGCAGGGTGTTGGCAATCGCCGAACCTGCCTGGTTCCCCGCCTCTTGGTCAAAGCTCACCGGGTATCCCTTTTCCAGTACTGCCGCAGTCTCCTGGTCTGCCGGCGGGTCTGCCAGGGAGGCGTCCATGCGCTCATAGGCACCCTGGGCGTCCAATTCCCCCCGCAGCATCCCCCACACGGCCTCCTGGGCTGCCATCTGTAAGGGCGTGCAGGACATGAGGATATAGAGATGGTTTTGCTCTATCACGGGAGCCAGGTTCTGCATAGCGTCGGGGAGCGCCGCCTTCACACCCCGGTGGAAGGGCAGCAGGTAGATGTACTCCCCAGCCGTCAGCGCCTGATACCCCTCTAGGGAGAACATGGCGTCCAGCACCCGCAGGGCAAGTTCCCTTTTCTCTCCCTCCAGCGCGCCGTTCAGCGCCACATAGAAGCGGGGGGTTGTCAGCAGCCAGTTGTCCTCCTCTGTGCCCCCAAAGTAGGGCAGCAGCACACAGTTTACATGCTGGGAGTAAGAGGAGAGCTCGCTGGCCATACCCCGCACCATGGGAATTTTCCCCGCAGTAAAGTCCTCCAGCGTAGCGGTGAAGCCCCGCTCGATTTCGGCCTCCCCCATACGGGAGTCCTCCAGGAAGCGGGCAAACCGGTCAAAGACCGGCCGCCACACCGCCTCCTCCAAGCGGTCGGTCCCGCCCCGCTCGTATTCCCGCCGCCACTCCACGCCCTGGCGGCTAATCAGGGTGGGGATTGCCCAGCCCTCCAAGGTGTAGAGGCAGGTGTAGGGGTACTTGTAGTCGCTGGTATAGGGCTGGATTCCCTCCTGGGCAAAGGCCTCGCAGGCCGCGGCAAAGCTCTCGTAGTCTGTGGGCAGGGGAATCCCATACTGTTCAAAGAGGTCGGTGTTGGCGATAATGCCATTGGCATTGCCCCCGGCAGGCAGCCAGTAGACGTTTCCCTCGCTGTCCCGCAGGTTCTCCAGATAGGTATCGTAAAAAGAGGAGGCTGTCTCCGTCCCGCTCAAGTCCATCAAATGGTCGTTGAGCTCCACGGAGTCCCGCATGGGCAGCCCGCCGCTGAGGGTCATGATGTCGGGCAGTTCCCCCTTTTCCTGGTGCAGCAGGTAGAAGTCCACCGAGCCCCGCCCTACGACAAATTCCAGCTCTGCCTCCGGCACCATTTTCTGTAGGGTAGGGGCGTAGTCCCCCAGCAGGCTGGCGTTTGGCAGATAGACCGTCAGCCGCGGCTTTAGCCGCGTGCCCCCGCCCTGCCCCATACACCCGCACAACCCAAAGAGCATTGCAGCTGCCAAAAAGCCAAAAATCCATCGCTGTTTTCTCATAACCGGCCTCCTCCCAATGTCCGGATACCATGCCGCAAACCGGCATAAAAATCCCATCCTAATTATGGATATTATAACAGTTTTCCCCCCTGCTTGCAATAGGGGATACCCAACGGGCCGCCCATTTTCCTCCCCATAGGGAAGGGGGCACTTTCCCCTCCACCCTATGCCGTTCTCCCCATGTTTGTGAGAGCCTTTCACCCCACGCCCCCTACCCCTGTTTACAAAATCGCAAAAAACTATTGACAAAATCGCAAAAATATGGTATCTTTAAAAAACGTGATTGAGAACACAAACTAAGAGCCAGGAAAGGAGGTGCGGTCTATGTCCAGCAAGGTGTTAAAGCGGTTGTCTGCAAGTCCCAGTTATTTTGCGCCTATTTTTGGGCTGTGCCGCATTCTGCTTGCATGGTGTTGTCCCCCGGAAAGGGGCTTGGCCGGTTAGGCCGCTGCCTTCCGCTTTGGGATAGGGTTATTTCACCACAGGCTGTTTGTGAGAACCGGCCTGTGGTGTTTTTTTATCCCGGTGTTTTCATCCAGTCATACAGGGTTCCGCCCTGTGAAGGAGGGTTATTTGCTTTGAAGGAAACTACGCTCATCGGCTCCCTGTTCAAGGGAAAGATACGCACCTATGTGCTGGGCATCCTCTGCACGGCGCTGGCCTCCATCATCTCGCTGATAAATCCTTTAATTATCAGCTTTGTGATAGACCACGTGCTGGGCGTCGAGCCGGCCAACCTGTCCGGGCCGCTGCTGTGGCTCTATCAGGCCGCCGGGGCCAAAGAGGGGCTGGCCGCCAACCTGTGGCTGTGCTCCCTGGCGCTCATCGGCTTCACCGCCCTGCGGGGCATTGTCAACTATTTCGGCCAGGTCAACGCCTCGGTAGCCAGTGAGTCCATGGCGAAGGACCTGCGCCAGAAGATGTACGAAAAGCTGCAGAGCACCACCTATCGCTACCATGTCAACCTGCAAAACGGCGACATTATGCAGCGCTGCACCAGCGATATTGAGACGTTCATCAACTTCCTGGGGGGCCAGCTGCCCCAGATTTTCCACTGCCTCATCCAAATTGCCATTTCCCTGGTGGTGCTCTCCCAGATTCATGTCAATTTGATGCTGCTGTCGTTTCTCTCCATCCCCCTGCTGTTCATCACCGCCTATATCTTCTTCCGCTTCGTCACCCGCACCTTCACCGCCTCCGAGCTGGCCGAAGGGCATATGTCCACGATTTTAGAGGAAAACATCGGCGGCATGCGCATTGTCCGGGCCTTTGCCACCCAAAAGCAGGAGATAGCCCGCTTTAAAGAGGCCAGCGAGGACTTTTTCAAAAAGGACTTCTTTATCACCATCCTCATGTCCTGGTTCTGGGGCCTGTCCGATTTCCTCTGCCAGCTGCAAATCGGCCTCACCCTGGTTATGGGTACGGTCTTTGCAGTGAGAGGGGAGCTGTCGGTGGGCAGCCTCATCGTGTTTGTCACTTATACCTCAAACCTCATCTGGCCCATCCGGGATATGGGCCGTGTCCTGGCGGATATGGGCCGGGCCAAGGTGGCTATTGGCCGTATCCGGGAGGTGCTCTCCCAGCGGGACGAGCCTGTCTACCAGCTCTCAGAGGGCCAAACCGGCCCCATCCGGGGCAACATCAAGGTGGAAAACCTGAACTATGCCTATGACACCGGCGTCCCCGTGCTCAAGGATGTGTCCTTTGAAATCAAGGCGGGCCAGACAGTGGCAATCCTGGGCCGCACCGGTTCCGGCAAGTCCACCCTGCTACATATCCTGGTGGGCCTGCTGCCCTATCAGGAGGGACATATCACCGTAGACGGCATGGAGCTGAACACGGTCAGCAAGAAATGGCTGCGGAAGCACTTCGGCGTGGTGCTCCAAGAGCCCTTCCTCTACTCCAAGACCATCCGGGAAAACGTGGGCGTCGCCAAGGACAACCCCACCCACGAGGACATCCGCCGCGTGACGGAAATCGCCTCTATCTACGACGGCATCCAGGAGTTCAAAGAGGGCTTTGACACCATCGTGGGCGAGCGGGGCGTCACCCTCTCCGGCGGGCAAAAGCAGCGCATCGCCATTGCCCGCACCCTGATGATGGACTGCCGCGTCTACCTCTTCGACGACTCCCTGAGCGCCGTAGATGTCCAGACCGACGCCCACATCCGGGACAGCCTGCGGGATTCCTACCATGACGCCACAAAAATCATCGTGGCCCACCGCATCAATACCTTAAAAGACGCCGACCAAATCCTGGTGATGGACGACGGCCGTATCGTGGACAGGGGCACCCATGAGGAGCTCATTGCCCGTCCCGGCCTCTACCAGGATGTCTATCAGATGCAGAGCGAGTGGGAGACCACAGCCTAGCTTTCCCACCCGCAACCCCATAGCTTTCTGCTATCAGAAAGGAGCGTATTTATGAGCGAAATCAACACCCAAGCGCAGGACACCTCCCAGAAGGTGAATTTCAGCTTCTGGGGCAAGGTGATGAAATATGTCTTCCGGTTTTGGAAAATCCTGCTTGGTATGCTCTTGTCCATCATCATCCAGGCGGGCACAGACGCCGTCTTCCCCCTCTTCACCCAGTATGCCATCGACCACTATATCGAGCAGGGGGATGCCTCGGCTATCGGCATGTTTGCCGTGGGCTATTTTGTCTGCGCCGTCATCAAAGGGGCCACCATCTTCGGCTTCATCTATTTCTCCGATAAATTGGCCCTGTCAGTGAGCAATGCCATCCGCATCGACGGCTTCCAAAAGCTCCAGGAGCTCTCCTTCTCCTATTTTGACACCAATGCCTCCGGCAGCCTCTTTGCCCGCCTCACCTCGGACGTGCGCAGGCTCACCAGCATCATCTCCTGGGGTTTCATGGACTTTATGTGGGGCGTTGCCCTGATTATCATGATAACCGTGTTCATGTTCAACCAGAACGCCGCGCTGGCCTGGATGATTTTTGCCATTGTCCCGGTGCTGCTGGCGCTCTCCCTGGTCTTCCGCAAGGTGATGTTAAAGACCAGCCGCCAGGCCAGGGAATACAACTCCCAGGTCACAGCGGCCTATAACGAGGGCCTCATGGGCGCCGTCACCTCCAAGACCCTGGTGCGGGAGGACAAAAACGCCGCCGAGTTCGATGCCAAGACCGCCATTTTGAAGAGCAGCTATATTAAAGTGGCAAAGCTCTCCGCCATCTATTTCCCCCTGGTGTTTTCCTTAGGGGTCGTGGGCAGCGGCCTGGCGCTGTGGCAGGGCGGTATTATGGTGCTGGGCCAGGTCATCACCCTGGGGGCCCTGTCCACCTTCATCTCCTATTCCACCCAGCTCTCCGCCCCCATCAACGACATGGCCCGCCTCTTCGCCAATTTCCAAACCGCCCAGGCCGCCGGCGAGCGCATCTTCGCCCTGCTGGAAGCCCCGGTGGAAATCAAGGACAGCGACGAGGTGATTGCCCGCTATGGCGAGGTGGACGCCGACAGCACTGTCCCCCGCCTGAAAGGGGATGTCCGCTTTGACCACGTGGACTTCACCTATAAAACCGGGGAAACCGTCCTCCACGATTTCAACCTGGACGTGAAGGCCGGCCAGTGCATCGCCATCGTAGGGGAGACCGGCGCAGGCAAGACCACCATTGTCAACCTGGCCTGCCGGTTCTATGAACCCACCGGCGGCAAAATCTACATTGACGGCGAGGACTACACCCAAATCCCCCTGATGTACCTGCATAAAAACCTGGGCTATATGCTCCAGACCCCCCATCTCTTCAGCGGCAGTATTATGGAAAACCTGCGCTACGGTTCCCCGGATGCCACCGACGAAGAGGTCATTGCCGCGGCCAAGATGGTGAATGCCCACGACTTCATCACCGAATTCTCCGACGGCTACAACCATCAAATCGCCAAGGGCGGCGGGGGCCTCTCCACCGGCCAGAAACAGCTGGTGTGCATTGCCCGGGCCATCATCGCCAATCCCGCCCTCTTTGTCCTGGATGAGGCCACCTCCTCTGTGGACACCCAGACCGAGATGATTGTCCAGAACGCCATTGCCACGGTCCTCAAGGGCCGTACCAGCTTCGTCATCGCCCACCGCCTCTCCACCATCCGCTTGGCCGACGTGATTCTCGTCCTGGAAAAGGGCCGGATTCTGGAACAGGGCAGCCATGCCGAACTCATGGCCCAAAAGGGCCACTACTACAACCTCTATACCACCCAGTTCCTCAAAGAGGCCAAAGTAGAATAGCAGAAAGCCGGCAGTGCAGGCCGCAACGTGGCACGCTGCACATGTGATACCATAGCCGCAGGCCGCAATACGGCCTGCGGCTATGGTATAATGCCGCGGCAAGTGAATATCAATGCCATAGAGCCGGTGTGGGAAAATGAATGGGAAGAGGTGTGCTTATGCTGTCAAAAAATGTGGCCCGTTTTAACCAGGCGGTATGTGTGGCGTGCGGCGCCTGTGTGAAAGAGTGCCCCCGCAGTGCGGTGGCTGTCCACAGGGGCTGCCATGCTGTTGTTGCGCCGGAGCGCTGCGTGGGCTGTGGAAAATGCGCAAAGGTCTGCCCCGCAGGCTGTATTGTGATTGAGGAAAGGGGGGACGGCAGTGACAACAAAGAAAAAACACTGGTATGACTATCTGTGGATTTGGTCCATCGTCTATTTTGCACTGGGATTTTTTAATATCCTGTTTGCATGGCTTGGCATGATTGACTTTCTGCTGCCGTTAGCCATTGCATTGCTTGGGGGGAACAAGTGGTTTTGCAACAACCTCTGCGGCAGGGGACAGCTGATTTCCCTGCTGGGGGGAAAGCTGGGGTGCTCTCTCGGAAAACCAACCCCCAAGTGGATGGTGTCCAAATGGTTCCGCTATGGATTCCTGGTGTTCTTCCTGGCGATGTTCGGGAACATGGTGTTTCAAACCTACCTGGTCTTTGCCGGTGCCGCGTCCCTAAAAGAGGCCATCAAGCTGTTTTGGACGGTTGGGGTCCCTTGGGGCTGGACCTATACGGCAGGCACGGTGCCGGATTGGGTGGCGCAGTTCAGCTTTGGCTTTTACAGCCTGATGCTCACCTCCCTGCTCCTGGGCCTGATTGTCATGGTTTTCTTCAAGCCGCGCACATGGTGTGCCTTCTGCCCTATGGGAACAATGACACAGGGCATCTGCAAGCTGAAAAACAGAGCCCACCGGTAGGGAACACAGTGCGCCATGCAAAAACCAACTACGCCGCCCCCGGTGCTACCTGGGGCATCCTTGACAGTACCCTGGGGAATATGAGGATTGGCGCGCCCCCTCCATCCGCTATGGCCCCAAAGTGATTATCTTGGCCGTCCCCAGCGGCTGCCTGCCTTGGCGTGTACTTTCCTCCGGGGAACCCCCTTCAAGGGTTCCCCGCAAATGGGAGAAAATCGAAGACTGTTTTCCACAGTAAGGGGACTCATCGAAAATTAGTAACTGGGACGTATTAAACCCGGGGCTGCATCTTGTAGACAATGGGCAAAAACGGGAGGTTCACCGAAAGAAGACAGGGGTTGGCATGTGATTTATGTCCGGGTGAGCCGCTGGGCCCGAAGGGGTGCCCTGCAAGAGGCGCTTGCAGCAGTTGGGAACCATCCAAATCCACATGGAATGCTGTGAGCTCGGATTCCACCTGCGTGAAAGTACTACAGGAGCCTTGAAAAAAGCAGCCCTCAATCTGTTGGGAAACCACGGAGCAGATGGAACACCGAGCTCCATATGGTTGCCGCATCGGAAAGGTACACGTTGCCCGCAGGAAACTGTGGTGGATGCGCCAGAAGGACAAGCCCTTTTGCAGCAGCTTGGCCCGGCCGGCGGTTCGGTTTATCTCCGGATAGCCCTGGCCTATGAAGGGAACGAGGCCCGGGCTTTGGCGGCAGAGCTTGTCTAATACCTATATCCCCATCAAAAAGCAATCGCAAAATCCTTGGAACTATCATAAGCACTTGTACAAATAGCGCATCAGTCTGAGAGGCTTTTTTGCCGCCTCAAAAGATATCGTCATATTTTTACTTACTACGATAAATATGATACCTTTTTTGGCCTTTATCCACTTTGCTTTCATTGATTGTCCATGCCCTTATGGGAACGCGGCCTGGAAGCGTGAAGGAATTTGCGCCTGATTTTTGGATAAAGCTGTATTATTATTCATTTTTGCCACACACCAAAACACCCCAAGAGAAGAGGAGGTTTTCCCATGGAATCCACAGTTTACTATCAAGACCCCTAAGTCGTCATCCGCTCTATGCTCCCCGGTGACATCCAGCAGCTGGCAAACGGCTTTGCCGCGCAGGGCTGGCACAAACCCCCTGAGCAGTTTGCCCACTACCTCCAATTGCAGCAGGAGGGCTCCCGTAAAATCATTATCGCCGAGCATAGGGGACAAGCCGTGGGCTATACCACCCTCCTTCCCCTGGCTCTGGAGGGCCCTTTTGCCGGAAAACTCCCCGAGATACAGGACTTCAACGTCTTAATCTCCCACCGGCGCCAGGGCTTTGGCAACCGCATCTTAGATGCCTCCGAGGCTCTGGCCAAAGGCTACGGCCTGGGCCTTGCCCCTGGTGAAAGCAGGGCGTCTATCGGCGTGGGCCTTCACTCCGGCTATGGCAATGCCCAGCGCCTGTAAGTCAAACGGGGCTATATCCCCGACGGCAGCGGCGTCTGGTATCAGGATAAGCCCCTCCCCGCAGGCGCCCCCTGCGCCAATGATGATGAGCTGGTGCTCTACCTGAGCAAAACCCTGTAATTCCCCCTGAAGTCACCTGGCTTTTCACATTTCCCCCGTTAAAATGTGAAAAATCCCCGAGAAAGGAGACATCCCCATGAACCAAGAAACCCGTGAAATCTATGGCTTGTACCTCCGCTGCTTCCCTGGCCTCTACCTGGATTACGAACCCTTCTGCCGCCGCCTCTCCCTGCACAGCCCCGCCACCCAGCGCCTTCTCCACCGGGAAGGGGATACCCTAGCCGGTGTCTGCCTCACAGAGCCCGGCGCGATTCTCCTCCTGTGTGTAGACCCCCGTTTCCGCTGCCAGGGCATCGGTTCCTCCCTCCTGCAAAAGGCCGAGGAGCTCCGCCGGGAGGACGGCTCCCTGCGCCTTGGCCTGGGGAGCAGCTACCTCTTCCAAGGCGTCCCCCTCCTGTCGGAGGATATGCCCGGATTTTTCCAGCGCCGCGGCTACGAGGCCTCCTGGACCAGCGAAGACCTAACGCTGAAAAATCCCCCAATCCCCGCCCCGCCCTGTCCCCCAGATATCCATTTCCGCCCGGCAACTCCCGGGGATTTCCCAGCTCTTTTAGCCGCAGTAGCCCAGGTAGAACCGGGCTGGGTGCAGTATTACCAAGCCCCCTCCACCCCCATCCTCCTGGCCTGCCGGGACGAGGAAATCCTAGGCTTCACCCTCTTCGGCCCCACCGACGAGTCCTTCTCCCATGCCCCCGGCACCCGCATGGCGGCCATCGGCTGTGTGGGCGTTCTCCCTTCTGCTCGCCAGCAAGGCATCGGCCTCAAAATGGTGGAAACCGCTGCCGCCCAGCTGCTGGAACAAGGTGCCCAAGAACTCTATATCGGCTATACCCATCTCTCCCCCTGGTATGCCCGCCTGGGCTTCCGTCCCCGCCTCCGCTGCTGGATGGGGGAGAAGGGGATGCAAAAGTAAATGAGTTTATAAAAACAGCTGGTTGCATTTCCTCAAAAAATGCAACCAGCTGTTTTTGTTTTTCAACAATATGTACCTATCGAACTTCACCATCGCTCAACTTTATTACAATGACATCGTTATAGATAAGAACAGAACCTTCACTTGGATAGGAGGGCATATCTTCAATCACTCCAGAGTTTTTGAGCATTGCTATTTGTTCCCCATTGGGCCTTGGCATATTAAAACCAATATAGGTTTGGATGAAGTTCCGGGTACGTACAGAGGTTTCCGGGGAATAGAGAAGAGAATCTGTTGTACCGGTTAAAGAATTGAATTTTGAAAATTGAGAAACTTTATTTCCAAATAATTTTGTAGAGGCATTTCCGACTACTGCTACTGGAAGGTCAGGCGAATAGCCATCCAATACTTCTACACGCGCCACAATCCTATTAGCTAATGCAAAGGAAGCCTCATAGTTAACTTGGAGGCGGAGATAGGCAACATTGCTGATACAAAAATTGTTCCAGATTAGAATAAAAGCTAAAACTGCGTGGCAGACAAACAGGGCCTGCCCGTTTTGCCCATTCGCTTTTAGCTGTGCAGCAGCGTTTTCAAAGAGCTTGATGATAAATACATATAGGAGGAGGAAGGCGTAAATCATTAACGCATGTACCCATGCACCGATAGAGAGAACTGTGATAAAGTTTAGGGCCAGTGGGATTAGAGCAATTGTGAGGATTAGCAGCAGAATTCGGGAAAGTTCTCTATAAATTTTTGACGAAATTATCAGGTAAAGCAAGGGAAAGGCAGACAATACCAGTAAGAGGTTTTGAATCACTTGATAAAATTTTTCAAAAAAGGAGCAATGTAAGAAGAACTGTAAAAAATTATGATAAGCAGGCGGGACTTCCAGGATGAATTTTCCAATGTTTTTGAGACTCATGCTGTCAAGACCTTGATAGGAAACCAGTGTCGTTCCAGTTATTAGCAAAATGAGCTTCAAAACCACATAATAAAGTACTAATGAACCGATACTAATACCAATATAGCGAATCCCATCACGGATAATTTGGGGGATAGGTTTTTTTGATAATAGATTAAAAATACAGTCTAGCAGAAACAGGCCTATTGCATAACAGATAAATGCCTGGTAAATTCCGCAAGCAGTTGCGCACAATAGGACAGCTGGAATCCAGCCGAAACGATACCGTTTAGCCAGATATGCGGCGGCAGCGTTTAGAAATAATGCAATAAAATAGGCGTCTGCGGTATACATATAGGAAAAAATGCAGGCTACTGAGGGGAATGTGACAATAAATGCCGCAGTTAAAATAATACTAAGTTTATGAGATATATCTAAAAACACAACAGTAATCCCCGCAGTGAGCGCCAACATAAGAATGGAGATGAGTGCAATTACGACAGGAAGTTGAAAATACGTACTAAAATTTGAAAAAAACTCAAGGGACCATCTGCCGGAACTTAACACATCATTGTCATAATAAATACGCCATACGCTGTCATGGTTTAGGAGTAAATTGGTAAAAACATAAATATGTGTGACTGCACCGATAAGGCAGGCAGACAAAAAAGCAAGCCGGAATGGATGCGGAAGGCGTCTCCAGGGATGATTCCATACAGCAGCCGATTCATTCTGGGATGGAGGAATATCCTTATGCTGTATCTGCATTCTATTTCTCTTTTTACTCATTCTACTCTCTCCCTATTTTTGAAATGCAAAAAATCTCTGCCCCAAATAATTTAGCCCGGTATACAGGCACATCCCCACCAGCATAGCGATATTTTCCTGCACCTGGATAGCCTGCCCTGACAGCAGGTACAAGACTAATGGTTTTGCCGCACCATAGGCAAGGAAATAACATACCGCCACATTTAAAGCAAATTTCCCCACCTGCTTCCAGGACCACTCTTTCTTCTGAAAAGTGAAATACTTATTTAAAAAGAAACTCACAATACTGCCTATCACATAATTCGCCGCAGAAGAAAACCAGTAGGAACATCCGGCCAGATTATAGAGAAGGAACATAATGCCGCAGCCTACCAGAGTGTTGAATATCCCGACTATGAGAAATTTTAATACGGTTTTATCGAATAGCTTTTGCGCCATGCTTATGCGTTTCCTCCGTTTCGCCGGTAATATAGACGGGCCGTTTCTTGGTCTCCAAATAGGTTTTGGCTAAATACTGCCCAAGAATCCCCAGGGAAAGTTGAATCGACCCGCCGACCAACAAAAGCAGGCAGGCCAAGGTAGGGAATCCGGCCACGGGTTCCCCCCAGATTAGGGTTTTGAGTATGATAACAATAATCCAAAGAAAAGCAGCCAGACAAAAGAAGACCCCCATCAGGGAGGCAATAGCCAGGGGGGCGGTGGAAAAAGCGGTGATGCCTTCCACAGAATAGAGGAAAAGTTTCCAAAATGACCATTTAGTCTCTCCAGCCACGCGTTCCACATTTTCACAGGGAATCCATTTGGTTTTAAACCCAACCCAGCCATATATCCCCTTGGAAAAGCGGTTGTATTCTGCCATGGAGAGAATGGCGTCTATCATGGGACGCTTCATCATACGGAAATCCTGGGCGCCATCGACAATGTCCGTCGTGGAAATACGATTGACAATCTTGTAAAACAGACGCGCAAAAAAGCTGCGGATAGGCGGTTCTCCTATACGATTGACCCGGCGGGTGGCAACGGAATCAAACTCGCCGCTTTGCAAGGCGTCAAACATCTCCGGCAGCAGGGTGGGGGGATGCTGCAAATCAGCATCCATGGTAACGGCATAATCACCGCGGGCATTTTCCAACCCTGCGTATAGCGCGGACTCCTTTCCAAAATTGCGGGAAAAGGAGACATAACGCACCCGCTGGTCTTCTTTGGCATAAGTGCGCAACAGCTCTAATGTGTTGTCCCGGGAACCATCGTCTATAAAGAGGAACTCGCAGGAGAGGCTGTACTGTTCCAGGAGAATGCCGGCGACTCTTTGAATCTCAGGTAAAAAATGAGGCAGCGCCGCCTCTTCGTTATAACAGGGCACAATGATGGAAAGCAAACTCATAGAATTCCCTCCTAATCTCCTCGATAGAACGTACAGTCACAGTCTTTTTCCAGAAAAAGACTGTGAGGAGCATGCTCCTCACAAAGAGCTTTATATGCGGCTCTTCAAAAATAGGCAAAATAATTATTTTGGTATAAACGCACAATTTTAAAAATATTTTTTGTATAAAATTACTATATCATGTCGAAATGGAAAATGCAAGCACTTTTGCCATTCCCCCTGCATTTTCACAAAAAACTGTAGGAATTGCGCTGGAAGTATGGTATAATGGCCTTACCGATTTGGTAAGGATACAGAGTTGCTTGCTGGCGGCGGAAACGGGCGCCTGAGAAACAAAGGGGCGGGAGAAAGATTAGGATGAAAAAATTGCTGCTTTTGCTGCCGCTGGTGCTGATGTTGGGCGGCTGTTTGCTGGAGGCGGATGTGGAAAATCTGATGAGCCCGCCCAAGCTCTCCAGGGAGCAGATGGATGTCTATGCGGCGCTCACTGCGGTGACGGGTTCTAAAATCAAGCTGCACTATCCGGCTGGGGGGGACTACCGGTCTCCGTTTATTTTCTGCGACCTGGACGGGGATGGGGAAGAAGAGGCGTTGGTGCTCTATTACCCGGAGGGGAGCGGGGCCAATGTGCGCATTAACGTGCTGGAACAGGAGACCGGGGCTTGGCGCAGCGTGTATGACATCAGCGGGTATTCCAGCCAGGTGGAATCCGTGGGGTTCCTGTCCCTGTCAGGGGCGGTGGGCACAGATTTTGTCGTTGGCTGGCAGATGTACAGCTTGGACGACAACATCTTCACCCTCTATGAGTACCAGGACAGCAGGCTGACAGATTTATACAGCGACGGCTTTTCCCGGCTGCTGACGGTTTCCGGGGGTTCCCATGACAGCTTGGCAGTGGTGCAGCGTTCCCGGACGATGAAGCAGGCGGCGCTGCGGCTGCTGGACCGGGAGGAGGGGGAAGTGGTGACAGTGATGGAGACCGCCCTTTCCCCGGACACAGAGACCTATCTCCAGCTGGTGCAGGGCAAGACCCAGGAGGGGCTCACGGCCTTTTTCATTGATGGGCAGCGTTCGGACGGGAAGACAGCCACGCAGGTGGTGTGTATTCGGGGGAGGGAGCTGCAAAACCTGAGCTATGACCCGGAGGAGGGGCTGGATTTGATGGTGGCGACCCAGCGGAGCGAGGCCATCTTCTGCCAGGACATTGACGGGGATGGGGTGACGGAGATACCGGTGCAGACCTTGATTCCCGGGTATGAGGACTACCCGGAAGAGGAGCAGCGGTTTTTGGTCTCCTGGTGTGTGATTGAGGAGGGGCGGTATCAGGAGAAATCCCGCACCTTTTTCAACAGCAGGGATGGGTATTATTTCCTCATTCCGGAGACTTGGGGGGACCAATTTACCATTTATTACGACGAATCGCTGGATGAATACGTATTTATGCAGCACTTGGTGGGGGGATTATCAAAAAACCGCACGTTTATGAAGCTGCGCACCTGCCGCCAGGGGGACGACCGCAACCGGGCCGGGTTGGAAAACTATGCCCGGGTGGGGGCCAGGGGGATGCGGGAATACTATGTCTATCTGGCGGGGCGGCAGGATGAGGCGGAAATCTATGTGAGCAAAAGCCTCTTTAATGCCAGTTTTTCCATCCTGGACTAGGGAATGGCCGGGGTGTTTTGTGTGAAGGGAGTGACTGACTGTGAAACGGGTTTTAGTGGTGGAGGACGAAGACGCTATCCGGGACTTTGAGGTGATTAACCTCAAACGGATGGGATATGAAGTGACGGACGTGGCCGACGGGGACCGGGCGTGGGAGATTTTCCTGGCAGAGGGGGGCAACTTTGACGTTGTGCTGCTGGACATCATGATGCCGGGGATAGACGGGCTGACGCTGTGCAAAAAAATCCGGGGACAGAATGCGGCGGTGGGCATTATCATGCTCTCGGCCAAGACCCAGGAGATGGACAAGGTATCGGCGCTGATGTACGGGGCGGACGACTATGTGACAAAGCCCTTTGGGCCGGCGGAGCTGGTGGCAAGGGTGGACGCCGTGCACCGGCGGGTGACAATGCTCAAGGGGATGACCGAGAAGCCGGCGGGGGATATGCTGGTTTCGGGGGATTTTGTGCTCAACCTGCAGAGCCGGTCCCTGACAAAGGGCGGCAAGCCCATTGACCTGACCCAGGTGGAATTCCAGATTATGGAGTTCTTTATGAGCCGGGAAGATGTGGCGCTGGAACGGAACGAAATCCTGGCCCAGGTGTGGGGCGAGGACTACACCGGGGATGTGAAGATTGTGGACGTGAACGTGCGCAGGCTGCGCATGAAGGTGGAGGACGAACCCAGCGAACCCACCCATATCCTCACGGTGTGGGGGTATGGCTACCGGTGGAAGGGATAAGGGGAAACCCCGGAAGAGAAGCACAGAGGAGATGAACGGGAATGGCGATGCGCAGTATTACCAAGCGGTGGCTTTACAACAGCATGTCGCTGATTCTGGTTATCTTAATTGTGATTTTAATTGTGGCGGCTTACTCGATTAAGAGCTACTACTATAATGGGGTGCGGCAATCGGTGGAGTCCAGGGCCACGGTGATGGAGAACATGCTGGGTTCCTATGCCCAGAGCGGAAGCGGGGACTATGACGACCAGGTGCGGTCCCTGGTGGAGGAATTTTCGGATAAGGACAAGATGGAGCTGATGGCGATTGACCAGACAGGGGGGATTCCCCTGACCTCCAGCGGGTTTGCGGTGGAGGAGAAGATGGCGATGCCGGACTACTATGCCGCCCTGGAGAGCGGGGGGCGGGGGAGCTTTACCGGGTTATCCTCTACCGGGGAGAACATCTTTGCGGTGACGCTGCTGACGCCGGTGGCCTCGGGGGAGATTACGGCGCTGCGGCTGGTGACCTCCCTGGAGGCGATTGACCGGCAGATTGTGTATATCATCATTGTGCTCACGGCGCTGGGGATTGCCATCATCTTCTTTGTGGTGCTCACCAGCTCCTATTTCATCAAGTCCATCGTGCGGCCGGTGGGGAAGCTGGGGGCTGTGGCAAAGCGGATTGCCTCCGGGGACTTTGAGGCGCGGATTGAGAAAAAGCACGACGATGAGATTGGGGAGCTGTGCGATGTCATCAACTACATGGCGGGGGAGCTGGGGTCTACAGAGACCATGAAAAATGACTTTATCTCCTCTGTCTCCCACGAGCTGCGCACGCCGCTGACGGCAATCCAGGGATGGGCGGAGACCATCCAGGACTGTGTGGGCTCCCCGGACGAGGCCGACCGGGAGACGGCGGAAAAAGGGGTGCAGGTGATTATCAACGAGGCGGGGCGGCTCACCGGGATGGTGGAGGAGCTGCTGGACTTTTCCCGGATGCAGTCGGGCCGGCTGGTTTTGGTGAAGGACAAAATGGATTTGGTGGCGGAGCTCTCGGAGGCCTACCTGATGTTTACCCAGCGGGCGCTGCGGGAGAATATCCGCATTGACTACGACGAGCCGGAGATTTTCTCCCCGGTCTTCGGCGACAAGAACCGGCTGCGGCAGGTGTTTATCAATATCATTGAGAACGCCCTAAAATACTCTGACGCGGGGGATGTGATTACCATCTCGGCAGAGGAGGCAGGGGGGAAAATCCGGGTGGCGATTGCCGACACCGGCTGCGGCATCAAGGCAGAGGATTTGCCCAAGGTGAAGACCAAGTTCTTTAAGGGCAACTCCACCCGCAGGGGCTCCGGTATCGGGCTGGCAGTGGCGGACGAGATTGTGAGGCTCCACGAGGGGACGCTGGAAATTGAGAGCGAGGAGAATAAGGGCACCACGGTGACGATTACCCTGCCGGTGATTCAGAAGCGGGGGGATGGGGACAGCATGAAAATTGTGGAGAACACAGTGGAGACGCCCCGGGAGGCGGAATGAAACTGGGAATATCCCATGTGATAGAGAAAGAAGGCTTAGGATTGGCACGGGAACAGATTAAGACCTCCATTGGGGGGGAAGCGCTGATTGAGGGGATTATGATGAAGGGGCCCAAGGTCTCGGCCATGGCAAACCGGCTGCCGGACGGCTCCATTGACCTGGAGCTGCTGGATTTCCACCCCATCAAGGAGAAAGTCCCCTTTTTGGGGCTGCCGCTGATTCGGGGGAGCGTGAATTTTATTGAAATGATGCTCACCAGCTACAAGTGCCTGAACAAATCGGTGCAGAAGGTGGGGTTGGAGGACGAGGAGCCCTCGGCCTTTGAAAAAAAGCTGACAAAGCTCTTTGGCGACAAGTTTGCCGCCGTGCTCACAGGGGTGAGCGCCGTGCTGGGGATGCTGCTGGCAGTGGGCCTCTTTTTGGTGCTGCCCACAGTGCTGGTGAAACTGCTGGGGAACTGGCTGCCCATTACAGGCGTGGCCTCCCTGATAGAAGGGGTGGTAAAGCTGGGGATTTTTGTGCTCTACCTGGCCTTGGTTTCCCACATGCCGGAGATGGCAAGGCTCTTTGGCTACCACGGGGCGGAGCACAAGACCATTGCCTGCTACGAGGCGGGGGAGGAGCTGACGGTGGAGAACATCCGGAAGCACCGGCGCTTCCATCCCCGCTGCGGCACCAGCTTTTTGCTGATTACCCTTGTCATCAGCATCTTGGCCTCCAGCATTGTCACCTGGGAGAGCGCGCTGATAAGGGTGGGCCTCAAGCTGCTGATGCTCCCCCTGGTGATGGGGGTATCCTATGAAATCATCCGCTTTGCGGGGCGGCACGACAACGCCTTTACCCGCATTATCTCCGCGCCGGGGTTGTGGCTCCAACGGCTCACCACCAAGGAGCCGGACGACGGGATGATTGAAATTGCCATTGCCGCTGTGACTCCGGTGATTCCCACAGACGGGTCGGACCGGATATAGGGGCGGTGATGGGATGCGCCTGTGGGAGGTTTGGCAGAGGGGGAAGGCCCTGCTGGAAAATGCGGGGATTCCCCATGTAAATTTTGAATTGGGGCTTTTATTTGAACATACGTTCTGTTATAATAGGGTTGACCTGCTGGGAAAGGGGGAGGAGGAGGCAGGGGAACCCGCCTGCGAGGCATTCTTTGCCGCAGTGGAGCGGCGGCGGGGGGGATACCCGCTGCAATACCTCCTGGGGGAGTGGGAGTTTTACGGGCTGCCCTTCTTTGTGGGGGAGGGGGTTCTGGCCCCCAGGGCGGACACGGAGCGGCTGGTGGAAATCTGCCTGGAACGGCTGGCAGGGCGGGGGGAACCCCGGGTGTTGGAGCTCTGCAGCGGCAGCGGGTGCATTGCTGTGGCGCTGGAAAAGCATCTGCCGGGGGGGAACATCACGGCGGTGGAGAAATCGGAACAGGCCTATGGGTATCTGCTGCGCAACCTGGAACGGCACGGGAGCCGGGTGGATCCGGTGCTGGCGGACGCGCTGGACTACAGGCCGGCAGGGAGCTACGACCTGATTGCCGCCAACCCGCCCTACGTGGGGGAGGGGGAGAGGGGCCTGCTCTCGGCCGAGACGGCCTTTGAGCCGCCGGAGGCGCTCTTTGCAGGGGAGGAGGGGCTCTATTTTTATCGGGAACTCACGGCCCGGTATGCTCCGGCGCTGCGGGCGGGGGGCGTGCTGGCCTATGAGATTGGGTATGCCCAGGGGGACGCGGTGGCAGGTATCCTGCAAAGGGCGGGGCTTGGGGATATCCGGGTGGAAAAGGACTACGGGGGGAATGACCGGGTGGTATCTGGAATCAGGGAAACATGAGGGGAGTGGAGAGCTATGGAAGAAGAGAGATGGGATTGGCTGGGGGATGCGCCCGCCATGGAACACAGGGCCCAGGAATTTTTAAACCAATATAAAATCCTAGAAGACCTGCTGACTGCCCGCTACGCCAACCGGGACAGGCACCACCAGAGCGTGGTGATGGCCTTTTTGAACGACGCGGCGGGGCGGCCCTACCGGGAACAGCTGAACCTGTGCCGGGAGATACGCAACCTGCTCTCCCACCGGGCGGACATTGGGGGGGAGCCGGTGATTGAGCCCTCGGAGGGGATGGTGCAGCTGCTGCAGAGCATCTGCTCCTATGTGCGGGAGCTGCCGCTGGCCCTGAGCTTTGCCACGCCCAGGGAAAAACTGCTCCATGCCACGCTGAACCAGAACCTCTTTGACGTGATGAAGCAGATGGATAAGCGGGGGTTTTCCCATGTGCCGGTGTTTGAGCGGGAGAGGCTTTACGGGGTGTTCAGCACCAGCTCCCTCTTTAGCCATATCCTCTTGAGCCGGGGGGATACCAAGCTGGACAGGGACACCACCCTGCGGGAAT
Organism: Oscillospiraceae bacterium; assembly: GCA_022791315.1. GTDB lineage: Bacteria > Bacillota > Clostridia > Oscillospirales > Ruminococcaceae > JAAVYW01. The sequence continues at coordinate 50,624 of JAAVYW010000038.1, forward strand.
TTGCCAACATTTTGCCGGTGCAGAACCACCGGCAGGAGCGGTTCCGCTTTGTGGACCGGCAGGCCACCTACTGGGACGTGCGGGAGGAATTCGAGGCCCCGGCGGGCTCGGGGGCCAAGCGGCTGGTGGCTATTTTTATCACGGAAAACGGCGGCGCCCGCGACCCGGTGCTGGGGATGATTACCCCCTGGGACGTGCTGGGGAAACGGCGCACCAATTAGATACATAGAGGCCCGAAACGGGAAAAGGAGAACGGAACATGGCAGAGAAGAAGACGGAGAAAAAGGGCGCGGAGAAGAAAAACGCAGTGGTGGATAAATCGCCCGAGGGGAAGCAGAAGGCGCTGGAAACGGCGCTGGCCCAGATTGAGAAGCAGTTTGGGAAAGGGGCGGTGATGAAGCTGGGGCAGGCCACTGCCATGAACGTGGAGGCTATCCCCACCGGCTCCATCGGGCTGGACATGGCCCTGGGTATCGGCGGGCTGCCCAGGGGGCGGATTATCGAAATCTACGGGCCCGAGAGCTCAGGCAAGACCACCGTGGCCCTGCATGTGGTGGCCCAGGCCCAGAAATTGGGGGGCGAGGCCGCCTTTATCGACGTGGAACACGCGCTGGACCCCATCTATGCCCGCGCGCTGGGGGTGAACATCGATTCGCTCTTAGTCTCCCAGCCCGACACAGGGGAGCAGGCGCTGGAAATTACCGAGGCGCTGGTGCGCTCCAACGCCATTGACGTGATTGTGTTGGACTCGGTGGCGGCCATGGTGCCCAAGGCAGAAATCGAGGGGGAGATGGGGGACGCCCATGTGGGATTGCAAGCCAGGCTCATGTCCCAGGCGCTGCGGAAGCTCACCAGCGTCATCGGGAAGTCCAGCTGCGTGGCAATCTTCATCAACCAGCTGAGGGAGAAGGTGGGCATTTCCTACGGCAACCCGGAGGTGACGCCCGGCGGACGGGCGCTGAAATTCTACTCCTCCGTGCGGCTGGAAGTGCGCAGGGGGGAACAGCTGAAATCCGGCGCCAATATCCTGGGCAACCGCACAAAGGTGAAAATTGTGAAGAACAAGGTGGCCCCCCCTTTTAAAGAGGTGGAATTTGACATCATGTATGGGCAGGGCATCTCCTACGAGGGGGAGCTGCTGGATTTGGCCGCCAGGCTGGACATCATTACCCGCAGCGGCACCTGGTTTAGCTACGAGGGGAACCGGCTGGGGCAGGGCAGGGACAATGCCAAGAACTACCTGAAGGAAAACCCGGAGTTTGCCCAGGAGATTGACAAAAAGGTGCGGGAGAACGCCGACTGCCTCTCCTTTACCAAGGGGAACAAGGGGGATAAGCCCGCCCGCAAGGACGGGGAGGAACCCGAGGACGGCGGCGAGGAGGAGTTCCAGGAGATGGAGGACGGGATGCCCGCCCCGCCGGAGCCGCCCAAGTCCAAGTCGGTGCAGATTGACATCGAAGTGGACGACGACGTGGAAGAATAGGAGCGGGCATGGTTATCACAGAGCTAAAGGAGGGGAAACGCAACCCCTCCCATATCCACGTGAGCGTGGACGGGGAGTACGCCTTTACCACCTCCATTGACTTGGTGGCCCGCTACCACCTGAAAGAGGGGGCGGCCCTGACCGGGGAACAGATGCAGGAGCTGCTGGGAGAGGCCCTCTTGGGACAGGCCAAGGAGCGGGCGCTCTCCCTGCTCTCCTACCGGGCCTATTCCAGGCGGGAGCTGGTGAAAAAGCTGCGGGAACGGGTGCCGGAGGAGACCGCAGAGGCCGCCGCCGACCGGATGGAGGAGCTGGGCTACCTGGACGACGCGGATTACGCCGCCCGGTATGCCAGCGACCTGTATCACCTGAAACGGAAGAGCCTCTCCCATATCCGGCAGGCGCTGCGGCTGCGGGGGATTGACAGCGAAATTATGGAGCAGGTGCTGGAGCCCTATGAGGAAGAGGACGAACAGGGGCAAATCCTGCGGGTCATCGAGAAAAAGTACCGGCGCAGGCTGGAAGAGGACTGGGAGAAAAACCGGCCCAAGGTGGTGGCGGCGCTGATGCGGCTGGGATTTTCCTACGGCGACATCAAACAGGCGCTGGAGGAATACGGGGAGGACGAGGATGACGGTTTTTGAGGAAGTGAGGGCCTGGATGCACCGCAACGCCAGGGAGGTGGAGCTGCTGGCCCGGTGGGGGAATACGTGAAGCGGCCCTCCTTTGTGCTGACTTTTTTGGACGGGACGCTCTATAGGGAGCCAGGGGGCGTGTGGCCCATCAGCTGGAAAATGGTACGGGATGGAACAGTATGGCCGGGAATTTGCCCTGAGCGAGAACTGGTGGAAGGGCATGGTGGCCATTGAGAAGATGATGTTTTTGAACAAATTTGGAAGGGTATAGGGGAGAAAGGCTGAAAATAGATTTCCGGCCTTAGCCTTTTGTGGCTTTCGCCGCCGGAACGGCTGCGATTTTGCTGCGCAAAACCACCCCCAAAGGGGGAGAGAGGAAGCCTTCACGAGGGTGAAGGCTATGGTCATAATGATGACGTTGCGAGTGGGAATGGTGTCGCTGGGGTGCCCGAAAAACCAGGTGGATGCGGAGATGATTCTGGCGCAGTTTGCCGAAGCGGGCTATGAGATTACAGGGGATGCAGGGCTGGCGGATATTGTGATTGTCAACACCTGCGGGTTTATTGAGGACGCGAAGACAGAGTCCATCGAAAATATCCTGGAATTCTGCACGTTGAAGGCGGAGGGGAGAATCAAGCGGGTGGTTGTCACCGGCTGCCTGGCGGAGCGCTACCGGGACGAGGTGGCAAAGGAAATCCCGGAGGCAGACGTGATTGCGGGCATTGGCTGCAATCACCAGCTGGTGGCGCTGGTGGAGGAATCGCTGGAGAAGGAGGGGCAGCTGTGCCGGTATGGTGCCAAGGAGGCCCTGCCCCTGAGCGGCAACCGGGTGCTGACGACGCTGCCCTTTTTTGCCTATGTGAAAATTGCCGAGGGGTGCGACAACTGCTGCTCCTACTGCGCTATCCCGGCCATCCGGGGGAGATACCGCAGCAGGGCCAAGGAGGAAATCCTGGAAGAGGCGGAGAAGCTGGCAAAGGGCGGGGTGACAGAACTGGTGCTGGTGGCCCAGGACACCACCCGGTATGGGGAAGACCTCTATGAGAACTACCGGCTGGCCGACCTGTTGGAGGAGCTGGCAAAAATCCCGGGGCTGCACTGGATTCGCACCCTCTACAACTACCCGGAGCGGATAACGGACAAGTTGATTGACACGGTGGCGGCCCATGAGAATTTGGTGCCCTACTTTGATATCCCCATCCAGCACTGCTGCGACGAAATCCTCGCGCGGATGAACCGGCGAGGGGATAGGGCGATGATTGAGGATGTGGTGAAGCGCATCCGGGCAAAAATCCCCCACGCCACCCTGCGCACAACTCTGATTGCTGGGTTCCCCGGGGAGACCAAGGGGCAGTTTGGGGAGCTGGCCCGGTTTGTGCAGGAGATGAAGTTTGACCGGCTGGGGTGCTTTGCCTACTCGCCGGAGGAGGGCACCCCCGCGGCGGAGCTGCCTGGGCAGGTGCCTGACGAGGAGAAGCGGCGGCGGGCCGACATCATTATGGACGAGCAGATGACAGTGCTGGAACGCAAACAGCAGAAGCTCGTCGGGAAGACGCTGGAAGTGGTGGTGGAGGGGTATGACCGCTATGCGGAGTGCTTCTTTGGCCGCAGCGCGATGGACGCCCCGGACATTGACACCAAGGTGTTCTTTGACGCGCCGAAGGGGATGCAGATGAAGCTGGGGAGCTATGTGAAGGTGAAGATGAACGAAGTGGTGGAGGGCGACCTGATGGGGGAACTGGCGGAGGAATAGCCGGGGAATGCCCAGGAGACCGACTGACAGAGAGGAGCATGACGATGAACCTGCCCAATAAGCTGACAATGCTGCGCATTTTCCTGATTCCGGTGTTTTTGGTGTTTTTCCTGGTGGAGGGGATACCAGGGCACTACCTATGGGCGCTTTTTGTGTTCCTGCTGGCCTCTTTTACCGACCTGCTGGACGGGAAGATTGCCCGCAGCCGGGGGCTGGTGACGGATTTTGGCAAGCTGATGGACCCGCTGGCCGACAAGCTGCTGGTGATGGCGGCCATGGTGTCCCTGATGAAAACCGGGCTGGCGCCGGGGCTGGTGGTGATTGTGATTTTGGCCCGGGAATTCATGGTGACTTCCCTGCGGCTGATTGCCGCGGGGCAGGGGACGGTGCTGGCGGCGGACATCTGGGGCAAGTGCAAAACTGTGAGCCAGATGGTGTGGCTCTCCTATGACCTGCTGCTGCTCTCGGTGAGTACGCTGCCCGGCCTCTCGGACGCGGCGGCGGTGATGCTGGTGGCCCTGCACTATGTGCTGCTGGGGATTGTGGTGGTGCTGACGGTGGTTTCCGGGGTAAACTACATGGTGAAGAACCGGAAGGTGTTTTGGGAATCGAAATAGGGGGACAAGATGGAGATAACCTATCAAACGAGAAAAGATTTGCCCTGCGACAAGCTGTATAAGCTGTTCTTAGCTGTAGGCTGGGCGGAGGGGAAGGACACGACCCCGGAAATGCTTGCGAATTTTAATGTGGGCTTTGTAAATGCCGCCTTTGCCTTTTCCGCCTGGGACGGGGAAAAGCTGGTGGGGTGCGTGCGGGCCTTGAGCGATTTGCACTTCCGCTCTGTGATTTATGATTTGGCGGTACTGCCGGAATACCAGGGGCAGGGGATTGGGCAGGAGCTGGTGCGGCGGTGCCGGGAGGCCTGCCCGGGCTCGGAATGGCTGGTGCAGACAGACGCGGCAAAGGGGTTTTATGAGAAAATCGGGTTTCGGGAAAACGGGGATTATTTTCTCACGATTCCCGGCAGGTGGTGTTAGGCCATTGACAAACTGGCCTGTTTTATGGTATGGTGATACTGCAAAAGGGGAGGAACCTTTGGGAGCCTTTCTGCATAACCTGACACATCAGACCAAATGCGGCTGATGCGGGAGAAGTACCGGGGGAACCGGCGCAGGACAGAGAGCGCGGCAAGGGCTGAGAGCGGCGCGGGCGCAGGAATCCGGGAAATGCACCCGCAGAGCAGACCGTGCAAACGGGGGCTAACCCCTCAGTAGTGCGGTACGGCTTAACCCCACGTTACCGGGGTTATTTGTTGGAGCGACAAATCAGAGTGGAACCGCGGCAGGAATTTGGCCGCCTCTGTGTCCTGGGGATTTCCCTGGGATAGAGAGGCGGCTTTTTGATTCTCCACGGATTCCCCACGCAGGGAGGTTTTACCATATGAATACACTTTGGCAGGACTTGAAGAGCATCAAGCAGCGGGACCCGGCGGCCCGGAATGCGCTGGAAATCATCTTCCTCTACTCCGGGTTTCACGCGCTGGTGTTTTACCGCGTTTCCCATGGGCTTTACAGGGCCCACCTGTTTTTCCTGGCCCGGCTGGTTTCCCAGCTGGGGCGGTTTTTCACCGGGGTGGAAATCCATCCCGGCGCCACCATTGGCAAGGGGCTCTTTATCGACCACGGCTCCGGCGTGGTGATTGGGGAGACAGCGGTGGTGGGGGACTACTGCACCCTCTACCAGGGTGTGACCCTGGGGGGCACCGGCAAGGACAAGGGCAAGCGCCACCCCACCCTGGGAGACAACGTGCTGGTGGGGGCCGGGGCCAAGGTGCTGGGCCCCTTTACCGTGGGGAGCAACAGCAAGATTGCCGCCGGGGCTGTGGTGCTGAACGAGGTGCCGCCGGACTGCACCGCCGTGGGCGTGCCCGCCCGGGTGGTGAAGCGGAACGGGGTGAAGCAGGAGGTGCTGGACCAGGTACACATGCCTGACCCGGTGTCCCAGGAGCTGTGTAAACTGCTGTACCGGATTGAGCAGCTGGAAAAGCAGTTGGAGGAACAGGCTGGCGGACACTCTTGAACTATTGGCGTGAGGGCAGGCAGCGCCGGAGCCCCCTTCTCCCAAAAGACGGAGCCAAGCCGATGAAATTTGCCCCAAAGGCGGGGAACCTATAGAGAAAAAAGGAGAGATGACGATGAAATTATACAACACTTTGACACGGAAAAAGGAAGAGCTGCGCACCCATGTGCCGGGAAAGCTCACCATGTATACCTGCGGGCCCACGGTGTACCACTTTGCCCATATCGGCAACCTGCGCAGCTATATCATGGAGGACGTGCTGGAAAAATACCTGCGGTATGAGGGGCTGGATGTGACAAGGGCCATGAATATCACCGACGTTGGCCATCTCTCCAGCGATGCGGATACGGGCGAGGACAAGATGCTGAAAGGGGCCAGGCGGGAACACAAGACGGTGATGGAGATTGCCAAGCGCTACACCGACGCCTTTTTTGACGACTGCCGCAAGCTCAACATCAAGCGGCCGGAAATCGTGGAGCCTGCCACCGGCTGCATTCAGAACTATATCCACATGATTGAGGTGCTGTTAAACAAGGGCTACGCCTACGAGGCGGGGGGGAACATTTACTTTGACACCGGGAAGCTGGAGAAGTACTATGTCTTCCACGACCACCGGGAGGAGGACCTGGCCGTGGGCGTGCGGGAAGGGGTGGAAGAGGACGAAAACAAGCGGAACCGGGCGGATTTTGTCCTCTGGTTTACCAAGAGCAAGTTTGAGGACCAGGAGCTGAAATGGGAGAGCCCCTGGGGGTTGGGGTATCCGGGCTGGCATATTGAATGCAGCGCCATCAGCGTGAGGTACCTGGGGGAATACCTGGATTTGCACTGCGGCGGGATTGACAACGCCTTCCCCCACCACACCAACGAGATTGCCCAGTCGGAGGCCTATTTGGGGCATCCCTGGTGCGGGCACTGGTTCCATGTGCACCACCTGAACACCGGGGACGGGAAGATGAGCAAGTCCAAAGGGGAATTCCTCACGGTGTCTTTCTTGGAGGAAAAGGGGTATGACCCGCTGGTGTACCGGTTCTTCTGCCTGCAATCCCACTACCGGAAAAACCTGGTGTTTACCTTTGAAAACCTGGACAACGCGGCGGCGGCCTACGGGAAGCTGGCGGCGCGGATTGGGGGCCTCTCCAAGGAGGACGCGCCTTTGGATGAGGAGGCGGCTGCGGCGCTGCGGCAGCGGTTCCTGGAAGCCATGGGCAACGACCTGAACACCGCCATGGGAATCACCCTGCTCTACGACGTGCTGAAGGCGAATACCAACGACGCCACTAAGCGGGCCATGCTGGCGGAATTTGACGGGGTGCTCTCCCTGGGGCTGCTGGAGGCGGCGGAGAAGGCCGGGAAAGCGCAGGAAGAGGATGCGGCGGCGCTGGAGGGGGACGGGGAAATCCTGGCCCTGATTGAGGAGCGGCAACAGGCCCGAAAGGCCAAGGACTTTGCCCGGGCGGACGCCATCCGGGATAGGCTGGCTGCCATGGGGGTTGTGCTGAAGGACACGCCTGCGGGAGTGACCTTTACGCGGGAGAAGAAATAGGGGGAAAGGTTGAAAATTTATTTTCAACCTGCCTTTTGCTACGAAAAACCACCCCCAAAAGGGGAGAGAGGAAGCCTTCGCGAGGGCGGAGGCTATGGGAATAACCATGCAGGAAGAGTGCTTGATTTGCAAAGCGCCGCTGGAATACTTGACAGCGGAGGAGGAGATGGAGTGCGCCCTGTGCCACAGGCGGGAGAACAGCAAGACACGGTGTGAAAAGGGGCACTATGTCTGCAATGAGTGCCACACCCAGGGGATGGACGCCGTGATGGGGATTTGCCTGGGGGAGAGGGGAAAAGACCCGGTTGCCATCCTGGAAAAGCTGATGGCCCAGCCCTTTTGCCATATGCACGGGCCGGAACACCATGTGATGGTGGGCGCGGCGCTGCTGACAGCCTATCGGAATGCGGGCGGGGAGATTGACCTGGAAAAGGCGCTGCCGGAAATGAGGAACCGGGGGAAAAGCGTGCCCGGCGGGGCCTGCGGGTTCTGGGGCGCCTGCGGGGCGGGGCTGAGTACGGGGATGGCAGTGGCAATCCTCTCCCAGTCCACGCCGCTGGCGGTGGAGCCCTTCCGGCTCTCCCATCTCATGACGGCGGGGGCGCTGCGACAGATTGGGGAGATTGGCGGGCCCCGCTGCTGCAAGCGGGATTCCTACCTTGCCCTGCTGGCTGCGGTGGACTTTGTGCGGGAACACCTGGGGGTGGAGATGGAGCGGCCAAAGGTGGTTTGCAGCTACGGGGCGCAGAACAACCAGTGCATTGGGAAGCGATGCCCCTTTTGGGCAGGGAGGCAGAAGGAGGGCTGAAGGTGAGACGGGTTTTGGCAGGGCTTGCCCTCTTGGGGCTCCTCACCCTGACGGGATGCAGGGGATGGGCGCAGGCACAGGTGATGCTTGGGGTCCCGGCAAAGGTGGAAATCGAGGGGGTGGAGTACCGGACGGGGTTTTATGACGACAGCCTGTGGCTACAGGACAGGCTGCCCCGCTCAGAGGAGGAGTTTGAGGTGGGGGGCAAGGTGTTCCGCCGGATGGAGCAGGGGGAATTTGACTGCGTCTGGGCACGGATTGGGCCCAAGACGGGCGGGATGCTCTACTGCCGGGAGGACCAGTGGGACGAGGCCAAAGCGTACTACGGGGACGGGGAAAACTTTGACTACTACTGCATCATCGGGGCCATAGAGGCAAGGGAAGGGGACAAGCAGATCTTTGAAATCCCGGAGATGGATTTGGAGAAGTTTGACGCGCTGAAAAAGCACGGCGGCACCTTTGACTACGACCCCTTTGACCTGGTACACAATAAGGCGGCGGAGTACAAGGAGATTACCATTGACACCAGGAAGATTGACCCCAGGCCCTATATCAGCTTTTATAAGGACAGCAGGGACGGGATATTTACCTCCTATAAGGCGCACTATTTCTTTGTGATGGAGGGGAAGCTCTATCAGGCGCGCTATCACAACCAGAGCGAGGAAGTGGTGGCGGCGGTGGAGGTGCCGGAGGAGACAGGGGAATACTTTGTAGAGCTGATAGAGGGGCTCTTGGAAAAGTGATAGGGGAAATGCAAAGGAAGGCTGGTTTTACCAGCCTCCCTTTTGTTTACGGTTCGGGCAGGAGGGTGTTGTTTTGATAGAGGAACAGGGCGCCGGCCTGGTTTTCAAAGTAGAGGGTGGACAGGTCTTCGGATGCGCCATAGAGGAACAGGTGGGGGGCAAGGGCCCGGAATTTTTCCTGTTCCTCGGGGGTGGTTTGGGTGAGAAGGTCGTAACTGCGGTCGCAGCGGGTAATCCAGAGCCTTTGGTAATCGGCGGCGTTCAGGATACGGGGCCCTAGGCAGCGGATATGGGACAGGCCAAAACGGCGGCACCAGGCCAAATCGGCGCGGTAGAGCAGCTGGCCGGTGGGGCCGGCGACGATTTCGTCGGTGTTGTAACGCACGGGGAGGGCGGGGACACCGCTCTTCCAGGCCATATAGGCCCTGGTGTGGCCGTCGACGAGGGTATAGCGGCCGTCCCCGAAATCGTGTACCGGCAGGGGGCCGAAGCCCTCCATGTGCCGGGGGTCAAACCACTTATCCACGGCGGCCAGTTTTTGGGCGCTGAGATAAATCTGGCTCAGGCCCAGGGAATCGATGGGGAGCTGCCGGGTTCCGCTGAATTCCATGGGGTTACCTCCTTGTGATGGGCTTACACCCTGCGGACAGGGCGGACGTATTTCCAGAAACGCGCCGGGTCGTGGAAGAAATAGGCCAGGCGGCCGGGGGAGGGGTCAAAGGCGTAGCCGGTGCCGGTGTAGTCAAAGGCGGCCATGGCGGCGTCTACCTTCTTCCCCACGCTGTTGTTTTCCTGCTCGTAGTCAAAGGGGCCGTGCTCAAAGACGATGTAATCGGCCTCGGGGACATCTAGGAGGGCCATCTGCGGGGGGACGGGGCCGTGATAGTCCTGGGGAAGGCGCACGCCGTAGCACTCGGCCCGGGGGGTGCCATAGCAGAAGGGCTTGCCCTTGGGGTCGTGGAGATAGGCCATGATTTGGCCTGCGCCGCTGTTCACATCACTGCCGCCCTGGTCGTCCAGCTTGTCCGGGATGCTGGACAGCAGACCACAGATGGTCTCGCAGTCCTGGCCGGGAAGGGCGGATTGCTTTTGCCAGAAATCCCAGTAGCCGTTGCTCTCGTAGTTGCGGACATGCAGGAATTTGTGGGCGGGGATGGTGATGAAATAGATTTTCACGTCTTCTGTGGATTTTGTCATGCCGATTTCTCCAATTCCGAAAAAGTAGCGGTCAAAGGGGTGGATTTTGGTGCGCAGCACCAGGGGGGCAGGCGATTTGCGGTAGGCGCTGGGGGTGATGCCGTAGGCAGCCTGGAAGGCACGGGTGAAGGCCTCGTGGGAGGAGAAGCCATAGGAGAGGGCGATGTCCAAGAGGCCCTTCCCACTGTCCCGCACCGCTTGGAGGGCGAAGGCCAGTTTGCGCTGGCGGAGGTAGTCCCTGAGCGTCATGCCTGCGATTTCCTTGAATTTGCGGGTGGTGTGGTACTGGGAATAGCCCAGCTTTTGGGCCAGCCGTTGCAGGGTGGCGGATTCGTTTTCCTGCCGCTGGATGCACCGGTCGATTTCATCAACGATGTGCTGGATTTGCCTGTGCCATTGGTACATGTTGTTCGCTCCTATGCCAGGTTGGCCGCTCTGCTGTTTATGATAGCGGAAAGGGGAGAGGGCGGCTTGATTTGGGTTGCGGAAATGGGGACTATAGCTGTTTGATGAAATTGGAGGAGACTTCCAGGCCGTCTTTGGCGACGACAAAGGCCTTGGGGGCAATCTGGGCGACGATGTTTTTGAGGGCGTGGAGCTGGTATTTGGAGATGACGACGTAGAGGACGCGGCAGGGGTCGCCGGTGTAGGCGCCCTCGCCGTTCCAGGCGGTGACGCCGCGGCCCAGCTCCTGGAAGATGGCCTTTTCCACTTTTTCGCTGTCGTGCTTGATAAAGATGAGGACTTCGGTGTTGATGTTTTGCAGATGGGCCTTGTCCATGGCAAAGGACTGGATGGCGGTGAAGAGCAGGGAATAGATGACGATGCTCACGTCAAAGAGCAGGGCGCAGGCGCCATAGACAAAGAGGTTGACCACGATAGCCAGTTTGCCCACGCTGAAATTCTGCTTATGGGTGGTGAAATAGAGGCCTAGGATGTCTAGGCCCCCGTTGGAGCTGCCACTGCGCAGGGTGAGGCCCACGCCGTAGCCGCTGATGATGCCCCCTACCAGGCAGGCGGTGAGGGGGTCTTCGATGAGGGGGGAGGCGGGGATGGGGATGAAGGAGAGGCAAAGGGACTGGAAGGTGACGCAGATAAGGGTCTTGACGAAGAAGGCCTTGCCGATGGAGCGCAGGGCCAGGATAAACAGGGGGATATTGATGAGATAGACAATGACGCCGGAGAGGTCGAAGGAGATGTTCAGGTGCAGATAGTTGACCGCTAGGGTGCGGATGACCTGGGCAACGCCCACCACGCCGCCATTGTAAAAGTTCATGGGGACTAAGAAGAGGTTGACGCCGAGGCAGAACAGCAGCGTGCCCAAGAGCGCGGCGCCGAAGCGGAGGATGTCGTGTTTGGAAACGGTTCTTTTTGTCATAGAGGGTGGCTCCTTTTCAAGTCCGCGGCCATGGGAGCCGCTGAATTCGTCTCCCAGTATACACCGGTTGGGAGGAAAGGGCAAGGGGGAGTTGGATTATTGGGGGCTGTCCCTTTTCCAGGCATTGGGTTCCATTTCGTCCAGGGAGAGGGAGAAGCTGGGGAGGAAATCCTGCAGGAACTGCTGGACCTCGGGGAGGGGCATGGCCTCGGCCGCGGCCTGGCAGGAGGCCTTGGCCTGGGAGAACTCCCGGTTGCCGCTGCACAGCTCGGTGATGCACTTGCACAGGGCGCTGAGTTTGTCTGCCGCTTTTACCAGCTGTTTTTCATAGCAGTCTTCCCCGGAGAAGAAGGGGGCGTAGTCCCCTTGCATGGATTCCGGGAGATGGGCCAGGAGGCGGGAAGAGGCGGCTTGCTCGATTTCGTCGTAGGCGGCTTTGAGGGCCGGGCTATAGTATTTGACCGGGGTGGGCAGGTCGCCGGTGAAGATTTCAGGGACATCGTGGTAAAGGGCCAGCAGGAGGGCCTTTTCCAGGTTTGCCTTTCCGTCAAAGGATGCGTGGTTGATGGACACTAAGGCGTGGGTGATGAAGCACACGTCCAGGGTGTGCTCGCTGAGGGTTTCCTGGCGGGTGTTGCGCATCAGGCTCCAGCGGCCTATGTATTTCATCCGGTGGAGCAGGGCGAAGAAGTGGTACATGGAGAGTCAGCTCCTTTTTGGTGTGTGTAGCGTGGTGCAATGCCTACATGATAGCACGGCCGAGGGGGAAAAGGAAGCGGGCGTATCGCTTGCAAACGATACGCCCGCCAAAGTACAGGGGATTAGCCCAGTTTGGATTCCAGGTTGGACAGCTCGTCGGACAGCTCCTTGGGGAGACGGTCGCCGAACCTGCCATAGAACTCGTGGATACCCTTGGCCTCTTCCTTCCACAGGTTCTTGTCTACGCTGAGAAGGTCGCGGACGGTTTCCACGGTGATGTCTTCCAGGCCCTCGATGTTGATGTCTTCGGGCTTGGGCTCAAAGCCGATGGGGGTCTCCACAGCGTCGGCCTTGCCCTCGCAGCGGTTGACAATCCACTCCAGGACACGCATGTTGTCGCCAAAGCCGGGCCAGATGAAGTGCCCCTCGTCATCGGTGCGGAACCAGTTGACATTGAAAATTTTAGGGGCCTTATCGCCCAGGCGCTTGCCCATGTCAATCCAGTGCTGCCAGTAGTCGCCCATATGGTAGCCACAGAAGGGCAGCATTGCCATCGGGTCGCGGCGGACAACGCCTACGGCGCCAGTGGCGGCGGCAGTGGTCTCGGAGGCCATGATGGAGCCTACGAACACGCCGTGGTTCCAGTCGCGGGACTGGTACACCAGGGGAGCGGTCTTGGCCCGGCGGCCGCCGAAGACGATGGCGGAAATCGGCACGCCCTGGGGATTATTGAACTCGGGGCTGATGCAGGGGCAATTCTCCGCAGGGGAGGTGAAACGGCTGTTGGGATGCGCGCCCTTGGAGCCGTCAGTGCAATCCCAGGGCTCGCCCTTCCAGTTGACGGCGTGCTTGGGGGGGTTCTTGTCCAGGCCTTCCCACCACACGGTGTTGTCGTCCAGGTTGTGGACCACGTTGGTGAAGATGGTATCTCTCTGCGTGGAGGCCAGGGCGTTGGGGTTGGACTTCACATTGGTGCCGGGGGCAACGCCGAAGAAGCCGTTTTCAGGGTTGATGGCCCAGAGGCGGCCGTCGTCGCCGATGCGCAGCCAGGCGATGTCGTCGCCAACGGTCCACACCTTATAGCCCTTTTCCCGATAGACTTCCGGCGGGATGAGCATGGCCAGGTTGGTCTTGCCGCAGGCAGAGGGGAAGGCGGCGCAGACATACTTGACCTCGCCCTGGGGATTTTCCAGCCCCAAGATGAGCATGTGCTCGGCCATCCAGCCCTCGTTCTTGCCCTGGAAGGAGGCGATACGCAGGGCAAAGCACTTTTTGCCCAGCAGCACGTTGCCGCCGTAGCCGGAGTTGATGGACCAAATGGCATTGTCCTCGGGGAACTGGCAGATATAGCGGTTTTCTTCCTCAATGTCCGCCTTGGAGTGCAGGCCGCGCACAAAGTCGTTGGACTCGTCGCCCAGCTGATTGAAGGCGTCAATGCCCATGCGGGTCATGATGTTCATGTTAAGGACAACATAGGTGGAATCGGTGACTTCCACGCCCACTTTGGAGAGCTTGGAGCCGATGGGGCCCATGCAATAGGGGATGACGTACATGGTTCTGCCCTTCATGACGCCATCATACATCTTGCGCAGTTTGGCGTACATGACTTCCGGGTCTTCCCAGTTGTTGGTGGGGCCGGCGTCTTCCTTTTTGCGGGTGCAGATGAAGGTTCTGCCCTCCACACGGGCCACGTCGTTGATGGCGGTGCGGTGCAGCAGGCAGCCGGGGAGCTTTTCCTCGTTCAGGGGTTCCATCTCGCCGATGGAGATGCTCAGAGCCCGCAGCTCGGCCAGCTGCTCCTTGCTGCCGTCAATCCAGACAACTTTGTCCGGTTTGGTGAGGGCCACCATTTCATCGACCCAGGCAAGGACATTTTTGTTGTTTGTCAGAGCCATTTTCTTATCTCCTTTCATCCGGCCTGTTTCCCCGGGTTCCCTTGGGAAGCACCGGGCTGGGCGGATAAACCAAATTTACCACAAATACATTATAGCCTGACAAGGTGCAATTTTCAATGCGGAATGGGGAAAATTTTATAATTTGTTCAGGAAACCCAGTTTTGGGACGAATTTGGGGCCGGTTTTGTCAGAAAAGATGGAGGCGTGCCGGACAGCCCCCGTCAGGGTATTTTTTGCGCCGGTTAAATTTGAATTTTTTATAAACTACTGGGATAGTGTTGACAAATCCACACGACTGTGATAGTGTGTAACCATAAACTATTGCAATAGTTTGAAAGGGAGTGATGAAATGGCTGTTAAGCTCTTTGACTCGGAGCTGAAAGTCATGGATGTGTTATGGAAAGAAGGGGATATGACGGCAAAACAGATTTCGGACATACTCAAAGCGACCACCGGCTGGAACATGAACACCACCTACACCGTTATCAAAAAGTGTATTGCAAAGGGCGCTATTGAGCGCAGGGAGCCGAATTTCCTGTGCCATGCCCTGGTTGCCAGGGAAGTGGTGCAGGCGGCGGAGACCGAGGAGCTGCTCCACAAGCTGTTTGACAGCTCCCCCGACCTGCTGTTTGCCTCCCTGCTGGGCCATCAGAAGCTGTCAAAGGCCCAGACGGATAACCTGCGGCGCATGGTGGCAGAGCTGCAGGACCGGGAGGAGAGCGAATGAGCCTTGTTCAAATGACCCTGTCCGGCGGGGCGCTCATCCTGTTGGCTGCGGCGGTGCGGGAGCTGGCCCTCCGCCGCCTGCCCAAGGGGGCGTTCCTGGCCCTGTGGGAGATAGCGGCGCTGCGGATGCTCCTGCCGTTTACTGTCCCTCTGCCGTGGGCCGCGCCTGTCTCTGTAGGGCATCTGCCGGCGGCGGGCGGGTATCCGGGGACGAACGGGGCTGTTGTCCCGGGGACGTCCGCTGCTGCGCCTGCCTTGGCCGGGATGGCCTCCGGCGCGGTTTTGCCGGCGGTCTGGCTGGCCGGCGCCCTGCTGCTGGCGGCGTATTTCACCGTATGCTATCTCCGGGCCAGGGGGCGGTTCTGCTGCTCCTGCCCGGACAACACCCCCGCTGTCCGGCGCTGGCTGGCGGAGCGGACGCTGCACAGGCCATTGGAGGTGCGGCGGTGCGGCCTGGTGGCTTCGCCGCTGACCTATGGCATCCTGCGCCCGGTCATCCTGCTCCCGGAGGGCATGGAATGGGGGAATGAAGCTGCCTTGACCTGTATCCTCACCCACGAGTACATCCACATCCGGCGCTTTGACAGTGTGGCGAAGCTGGCGTTTTCCGCCGTGCTGTGCGTCCACTGGTTCAATCCCTTGGCCTGGCTGATGTATGTGCTCGCCAACCGGGATTTGGAACTGTCCTGCGACGAGCGGGTGATGGATACCCTGGGCGGCGGGGAGAAGGCCTCCTATGCCCTGGCCCTGATTGGCATGGAGGAGACCAGGAGCCGGTGCTTCTCCCCCTATAACCATTTCAGCAGACTCGCAATCGAAGAAAGGATTGAAGCAATTATGAAGTATAAGAAAGCATCTGTTCTGACGCTGGTTCTGGCTGCTGCCCTGGTAGTTGGGGCAACCACCGTATTTGCCGCCTCCGGGAAGCCGGACAACGCCCCTGACGGGGCCAGCCTTCTGGGCGCGGGAACGCTTGAGGACGACGGCACCCTCACCTCCTACACCGACCCCAAGGACGGGAAAAACTATTACAGCTGGGACGGGGGCAAGACCTGGGAGCCCCTGACCGACGAGGAGCTTCGGCAGCGCTCCCCTCTGGCCGATGTGGAGTGGTGGACATATGAGGAATACGCCGCATGGCTGGAAAATGAGAGAGCGGAGCTTCAGGCCATGCTGGGGGAGAAGGGCTGGACAGGAGGCAGGGGCGAGTTCGTCTGGACGCAGGAAATCATCGACGAAACCATCGCCATGTATGAGGGCATTTTGCAGGAAATTGGGGAGGGCAAGCTGTACTCCAAATCTGTGGGCGGCGATACCGACAGCCTGCTGAGTTCCGGCGGCGCCGTGGGCTATGCCATAGAGAAAGAGGGCAGGGCCTCCGTCTCCTACGACGAGGCCGAAACCGTAGTCCCGGTAAACCTGTCCCTCCTCTGCGGCATGGCCGTTGATAAGGACGAGGTGGACGCCATCGGCTGCGATGTTCCCGCCGGGAACGTGGTCTCCTTCCGTACGAACGAGGAGCTGGAAGCGCATTTGCGGGCCCTGGAGGCCAATGAGGAAAAGGGCTTAAACCGTTACGCGGGATTTGAGGCTCTGTATGCCGGCGTGGATACCTCCGCGCCGATGACCTATGTCGTTGGGTAAGCGGCTGCCCTGCGCAATAGGGCAAAAGGGGCTTGGGATGCGTTATCCCGGGCCCCTTTTCCGTGACCTTGGTTCCGGAGGGGGCAGAGACTAAAAAAATAAGGGGAGCAGGACGCTCCCCTTATTTGATTGGAACCGGGTTGAAAAAGCAGCTGTGGCTGCCGGTATGGCAGGCGGGGCCGGTTTGCTCGACGAGGGCCAGGAGGGTGTCGTTGTCGCAGTCGGCAGTGAGGGAGAGCACCTTTTGCAGGTGGCCGCTGGTAGCGCCCTTGTTCCACAGCTCCTGGCGGGAGCGGCTCCAAAACCAGGTGTAGCCGGTTTCCAGGGTCTTTTGCAGGCTTTCCCGGTTCATGTAGGCCAGCATCAGCACCTGGCCGGTGCTCTTTTCCTGTACAATGCAGGGGATAAGGTGGGATTTGGTGAAGTACTGTTCCAGGTTCATTGATGGGGACATCCTTTCTCTGGGGATTAGTGGCGCACGGGGATATGGCGCGACGCCAGGTGTTCCTTGACCTGGGTGACTGTGAGCTCCCGGGAGTGGAACAGGGAGGCGGCCAGGGCGGCGTCGGCCCCGGTTTTCTCGAATACTTCGGAGAAGTGGTCCAGGCTGCCGCAGCCGCCGGAGGCGATGACGGGGATGTCCACAGCGCCGCACACGGCGTCCAGCAGCGGCAGGTCAAAGCCTTCCCGGGTGCCGTCGGCGTCCATGGAGGTGAGGAGGAGTTCCCCTGCGCCGTAGCGCGCCATCTTTTGCGCCCACTGCACTGCGTCCAGGCCGGTGTCGAGGCGGCCGCCGTTGATGACCACGTGCCAGGAGCCGTCGGGCTGGCGCTTGGCGTCGATGGCCACCACCACGCACTGGCTGCCAAACTGGTCGGCTGCGGCTTTCACCAGCTCCGGGTTCTTGGTGGCGGAGGAGTTGACAGAGACCTTGTCCGCGCCGGCCCGCAGCAGGGAACGGTAGTCCTCCAAGGTGCGGATGCCGCCTCCTACGGTGAGGGGGACAAACACGTGGCGGGCTGTCTCCTTTACCACCTGGAGCATGGTGCCCCGGCCCTCGTGGCTGGCGTTGATGTCTAAGAAGGTGATTTCGTCCGCGCCCTGGCGGTCGTATTCCATGGCGCACTCCACCGGGTCGCCCACCTCTTTGATGCCCACGAAGTTGACGCCCTTCACCACCTTGCCGTCCCGCACATCCAGGCAGGGGATAATCCGCTTGGCTAACATGTGCCCCCACTCCTCTCTCTCGTGAATTCCCAGAAGTTCCGCAGCAGCTGCAATCCCACGGCGGCGCTCTTTTCCGGGTGGAACTGCGCGCCGAAGACCAGGCGGCCGTCTGTCACCAGGGCAGGGATTTGCTGGCCGTACTCGGTGTCGAAGGAGACAAACTCCGGCGGGGTGTTGGCGCAGAAGGAGTGGACGAAATAGAAGTAGGAGCCGGTGGGGATGCCCTTTGTCAGGGGGCAGGGGCGGCGCAGGGTGACATCGTTCCAGCCCATGTGGGGGATTTTGAGGCCGGGGGCCTGGATACGCTCCACTGTGCCGGGGATAAGCCCCAGGCCGGGGGTGGTGCCAAACTCGTAGCCGGTTTCAAACAGGAGCTGCATCCCTAAGCAGATGCCAAGCAGCGGCTTTTGGGACGCCTGCTGCCGGATGGGCTCCACCAGCTTTGCCTGCCCCAGCTTTGCCATGGCGTCGGCAAAGGCGCCCACGCCGGGGAGGATGAGGCCGGACGCCTGCTCCAGGGCCTCAGCGTCCGCTGTGACGGTGTGGGGGATATTTAAATAGTCCAGGGTGTTGCAGACACTGTAGAGATTGCCTGCGCCGTAATCAATCACTGCCAGCATTGGGGGCACCTCCTTGGGGTTTGTTTTATTATAGTATCACAGGAAAGCGCAGGTTGTCAATACTGGGTTATAGATTGTGTGGGATATGGTTGGCCTTTATCAGGATACGGGAATTTCCATCAACGGCCCACTCGTGGATTCCCGTGTCGCCAGTGCGGAAGGCGAATTCGGAATCCAGGGGCAGGCGGAAAAATGCGCGGTAGAGCTGGGTAATCATGCCGCCGTGTGTCACGACGGCCACCGTGCTTTCCCCGTTGTTTTCCCACAGCAGCTTTGACAGCATGTACTCGGCCCTAGAGCGGAATTCCAACATGCTCTCCTGCTGGTAGACAGAGGCGTGCAGCGGGACTTTGACCCATGGGTACTTTGTCCTTACCACGTCGCGCTGGAGCCCGGCAATGAGCCCGTTGTTAAATTCCATGAGGCGCTCCTCGGGGATGAGCGGGGCTTGGGTTTTTGCAGCCAAGTGGCTGGCGGTCTGCGCTGCGCGTTTTAGGGTGCTGTGGTAGATTTTTGCAATCTGATAGGTTCGGCTGACAAACTCGCCCATTGCCTCTGCCTGGCGGTGGCCGCGTTCGGTCAGTTCAAAATCGGCCCTGCCCTCGTGGACGTCCAAAATATCGGCTTCGCTCTCGCCATGCCTGATAACTAATAGTTTCACAGGAGCCCCTCCTTTTTAAGGTTAACTCACTAAATTCAAATATATCACGGCCTGATTTAGTTGTCAAATCTTGCCACAGAGGCAAAAGTGTGGTATAATTGGGACATATGTCTTGGAAAAGAAGGAGGAGACTGATATGGCAACTCTATATGATGTGCCGGAGATTTATGAGGAGCGGTTTTCGGAGTGGGCGGAGCAGGCCTATCGGGAGCACTACCAGCGCACCCTGGAGGGGCTGCCCATCCGGGAAATCCTGGATTGCAGCATTGGCAGCGGATGCCTCACCTTTTGCCTGTGCGGGCTGGGATACCAGGTGTGGGGCTCGGATTTAAGCCGGCCCATGCTGGACAGGGCGGCCGAAAAGGCCAGGGAGAAGGGGCTGGATGTGCCCCTGGTGCAGTGCGATTTCCGGGAGCTCACAAAGGCGTTTGACCGGCAGTTTGACTGTGTGATGAGCACGGGGAATGCCCTGGCCCATGTAGGAGGGGCTGACCTGGAGCGCACCCTGGAGCAGATGGACGCCCTGGTGAAGCCCGGCGGGTATCTCTATTTCGATTCCCGGGACTGGGAGGCAGAGCTGAAGGGGAAGTGCCGCTTCCAGCCCTTTGGGCGGCCCTTTTTGCGGGAGGACGGGGTGCGGATTAACTATGTGCAGATGTGGGATTACCACGACGACGGGTCCATCACCATCAACATCCTCCATGCCTATGAGCGGGAGGGGGAAATCTTCCGCCAGGAGGTCTATGAGGAGCACCTCTATCCCTTTACTGTGGGGGACGTGAAACGGGTGCTGGAGAGGCTGGGCTACCAAAGGATTACGCTGCCCCCCTTCCCGGGTCACAACTGGTACTGCCTGTTGGCGCAAAAGGGATGAGAAGAGCGGGAAAACGATAAAAATAGTGTGTTTTAGACAGTTTTTGCGGCAAAAAGGGGGAAGAATGCGGGAAAATTCCCCTTGAATTCTGAGTGGTAGAGTGCTATACTTGGTTTTACCGCGTATACTTATGCGGAAAATGTTTATGGAGGAGATACCATTGAAAATGCTGAAAAGAGCGATTCCTGTTATTTTAGCTGCTATGTTGGCGCTCTCTCTGACTGCCTGCAATAAAGACGACAGCCAGAGCTCTGGAGCGGGTAATGACACCCCCCCCTCCTCGTCCCAGACCACAACCCCTGGCGACGATGCTGACGATGCTAAGGATGGCAAGGAGGACGAAGCACCCAAAGAGGCCGATACGATGTCTGAAAAAGACTATATCGCCAAAGTGGAGGAACTCAATACTTTTGCAGAGGACTTTACCGCCGCTACAATGGAATTTGTGACTGTGGCAAGCGCCAGCGAGCCTGACATTGACGAAGCCAAGGCTGCCATTGAGAAAATCCGCGATTCCAAAGAGGGCTTTTTGAAGTTTGGTGAAATCAGCAACCCCCCTGCTGATTATGCCGAGATTCACACGAAACTCTCCAAGAGCACCAAGGATTTTGGCGATTTGGTGGACAAGTATGCCGACGTGCTGCTGAAGGCCCTGGACGGTGAGGAAGATCCTGCCCTGAACACCATTGAGTCTGAGGTTGAGACTGTGGTAAACCAGATGGTTGCCGACATCACCGAGGTTGAGGCGATTTACAACAAATAAGGTTGCGGCCTGTGAAAAATCCCCCTTGCGCCAAGGCGCAGGGGGGATTTTTTGCGCTGGCGTTACCAGCGGATTTCCACATGCTCGCCGGTGGATACGTCTACCTCGAGCAGGGTGAGGTGGGGGTGTTGGCGGCGGGCATGGGCCAGGGCGTGCAGGATTTGGCGGCGCTGCTCCGGGGAGAAAAGCGGCTCTTCTTGGGAGAGGGGCGGCCCATTCCCAGAGAGGTGGGCGAGGATATGGGGCAGGAGGGGGAAGAGCAGGGCAGAGGGGAAGCGGAGGGAAATCTTTGGCTTCCCCGGCTGGCGGATAAGGATTTTCAAGATGCCGCACCTCTATTCTACTGTAATTTCCACGATGTCACCGTCGGCACTCTCCACTTCCAGCAGCTTGCCCACTGCGCCGGAATTTGCCATTGCCAACAACTGGTTTAAATCGATTCCCTTGAGCAAATCGTCCTTGCCGTTTTGGCTGTGGAGGGAGACGCCTGCCTCCACCAGCGTTGTGGCGAGGGGCAGGGGGACATTGATTTTTACCGAGTCGCCCCTGTGGCTGTGTACCCGTATATAGAGCAGCATATCTTTGGGGTCTTTGCGCTGTTCGGGGGATAGCAGCCGTACAACGGGTGCCTGGGGCTTTTCCGAGAGCAGTTCGTCTACTGTGGTCTCCAGCATTTCGGCCAGGCTGGGGAGCAGCTTGATGTCTGGGCAGGAAACATCGTTTTCCCATTTGGACACGGCCTGGGAGGAAACCCCCAGGCCCTCGGCCATGTCCTCCTGGGTGAAGCCCAACTCCTTTCTGCGTGCGGCAATGCGTTGGCCCAAAGTCTCTTCATGTAACATTGTGTTTGGCCCCTTTCAATTAAAGTACTCTCATTGTACTGGGTTTGCTCCCTTTTGAGAAGGGAACAACAGTTGTTTTTGCCCCTTTGAGCCAAACTATCCGTTGGATTTTCACTCAACCATTGGTTGGAAAGAGGGGAGGGTAGCCTCCTTTGCCAGGGAAGCGGTGAATCCCTCTAGGGGGACAGAGGGGAGGTTCTCGCCGCTCCGGGCCCGGGGGGATACTTGGCCGGATTCCTGCTCCCGGTCGCCCAAAACCAGCATATAGGGCACTTTTTGGGCTTGGGCCTGGCGGATACGGTAGCCGATTTTCTCGTTGCGGACATCCAGCTCGGCCCGGATGCCGGCGGATTTCAGGCTTGCCAGCACCTGCTCCGCATAGCCCAGGTGCCGCTGGCTGATGGGCAGCACCACGGCCTGCACAGGGGCCAGCCAGGTGGGGAAGGCCCCGGCAAAGTGCTCGATGAGGATGCCGAGAAAACGCTCAATGGAGCCAAAGATGACCCGGTGGAGCATAATGGGGCGCTGGGGAGAGCCGTCGGGGGCAGTGTATTCCAGGCTAAAGCGCTGGGGGAGCTGGAAATCCAGCTGGATAGTGCCGCACTGCCAGGTGCGGCCCAGGCAGTCGGTGAGGTGGAAATCCAGCTTGGGGCCGTAGAAGGCGCCGTCGCCCTCGTTGACCTCATAGGAATAGCCCAGCTCGGTGACGGCGTCCCGGAGGGCGTCGGTGGCGGTTTCCCAGTCCTCGGCGGAACCGATGGCGTTTTCCGGGCGGGTGGAGAGCTCGATGTGGTAGGGGAAGCCAAAGAGGGTGTAGACCTGGTCGATGAGGCGGGCTACCCCTTTAATCTCCTCCTTGACCTGCCCTTTGGTCATGAAGATGTGGGCGTCGTCCTGGGTGAAGCAGCGGACACGCATCAGGCCGTGGAGCGTGCCCGAGAGCTCGTGGCGGTGGACAAGGCCCAGCTCCCCCACCCGCAGGGGGAGCTCCCGGTAGGAGCGGGGCTTTAGGCCATAGGCCAGCATACCGCCGGGGCAGCTCATGGGCTTGATGGCGTAGTCCTGCTCATCGATTTGGAGGCTGTACATGGTCTCCCGGTAGTGGTCCCAGTGGCCGCTGCGCTCCCACAGCGCCCGGTTGAGGATGACCGGGGTGCTGATTTCCACATAGCCCGCCTGGGCGTGGAGCTCCCGCCAGAACTGGATGAGGGTGTTTTTCAGCGTGAGGCCCCTAGGGAGGAAGAAGGGGAAGCCGGGGCCCTCGTCCAACAGGGCAAAGAGTTCCAGCTCCCGGCCCAGGCGGCGGTGATCCCGCTTTTTGGCCTCCTCGAGGAGGCGTTCATGCTCCTCCAGCTGGGGAAAATCGGGGAATGCAGTGCCGTGGACACGGCAGAGCTGGGGATTTTTGGCATCGCCCTGCCAATAGGCGCCGGTGCAGTGCAGGAGCTTTACGGCTTTAAGGGGGGAGACATCCAGCAGGTGGGGGCCAGCGCACAGGTCGGTGAATTCGCCCTGGCGATAGAAGTGCAGTTCCCCCTCTGCGCTGTGGCGGCGGGCCAGCTGGGCCTTGTAGGGCTCGCCCTGTTCTTCCCAGAGGGAAAGGGCCTGCTCCAAGGGGAGGGAAAAGGCGGTGAGGGATTCCCCTTGGGCGATGATGCGCTCCATCTCGGCCTGGATGTTTTCCAGGTCCTCGGGGGAAAAGGGGGTGGGTACCTGGAAATCGTAGAAGAAACCGTCTTCGGTGGCGGGACCGGTGGCGAGCCTGGCTTCGGGATAGAGGCGCTTGACAGCCTGGGCCAGCACATGGGCGGCGGTGTGGCGGAAAGTTCGGCGGCCTTCCTCGTCTTCAAACGTGAGGAATGCCAGGGAGCAATCCGCAGTGAGGGGGGTGCGCAGGTCTGCCGCGCGGCCATTAATGCGGGCGCAGCAGGCGGTAGTGAGGACAGAGTCTCCTAATTCTCTGGCCACTTGGGCCGCTGTGACGGGCTGGTCATAGGTCATGACCTTGCCGGATTCCAATGTGATTTTTACCATACCGTTCCTTCCTTTCTCAAGTTTCTCCTGATACCCACGCCTTTTGGGAAAACAAAAAAGACCCCATCCCCTCGGGATGAAGTCTACGACCCCATGGTTCCACCCTGATTGCGCGCAAAAGGGCGCGCCGCTCATTGGGGGCGATAACGGGCCCGGCCGTCGCGCCTTGTCACCGGCGCGCACGGGGAGACAATGTCTCCGGGAGGTGGTATCCCGCCCGCAGGGCCGCTCGCGGCGCTCACAGCACACCCGGCAAAACCGGGGGCGCCGCCTCTCTGTGCGGTACTGGCAGGGGGCGTGTCCTCTCCGTATAGTAGCAATGATATCAAGTTGGGAGTGATTATAGCACGGGTGCAGGGGAATGTCAAGGGGAAAAACTTGGGAATCAATGACTGTCTCATAAAAATAAGTTTGCATTGGAGGGAGAGGATTCTTTGCCCGAAAGTGGCGAGGGACGAGCAGGAGAGGGAAGAGTCTAGGGAAATAGAGAGGCTTCGTGAGAGCATGTCCGCCCCTGAACCAGCCAAGGCGAACTAACACCGGGGCCGCACCGAGCCCGCTTCATCTGGCCTTGTCACTGCTAAAGGGGGAGAACGATGACAACCGGAGCGTCCGCCGACACCCGAGTGACCCCTGCTGACACTGCCAAATCTGTATAGGAGCTTTGCTCCTATACAGATTGTACATAGGGGCTTGCCCCTATGGGCCTTTCGCTTCCTTGCGGCAAGGCAAGGAA
>JAAVYW010000039.1 GCA_022791315.1 Oscillospiraceae bacterium
CATCCACGAATATATCGTTTTTTACAACACAAGACGGCTGCAAGCTAAGTTAAAGGGCCTGGCTCCCCTTGCTTTCAGGAACCAGACCCTCGTGGCCTAATTTTCTTTTTTTCATCTGTCTACTTGACAGGGGGCGGTTCAATTTCAAGACCGCCGTTTGGGACGCGTCAATAGCCGGATGCCATCCAACAGGTTTTTTATGCCGTTTCCGAGGAAATCAGCCCCCTGCAGTGCCCATGATGGGGATGGACGCCCACTACATTTTGGGCCAAGGGCTTGGCCCGCAAAGGCCTTTAAAATGGCAGCCATGCTGATATTCCCCGCCGCTATGACAATGCCCGCCAGGGCCATCAGCTGCAAATACCTGCGGCCGGCCTTGGCCTGGGCAAAAATCCAGCCCAAGTTATACTGGCGCTTCTCCCCCCACGCCTCCTTCGCAGTGTCAAAAGCACGCGCCGTCAATGACCGGCAGGGAGGCAAAGGGCTCTTTCTCCGGCTGCTCAGGGGAGAGCTAGCCATAGACACCATGTCCAGATACCGCCAAGCGCCCGTCCGGGCCACGCAGGATGAAATCATCCTCTATCCCGCTAATGGCAGCCCCCACGCCAATGGCCCGTAGGGTTGGCCAACAGGCCCGCTTTACCAGCAGGCCGCAGCTAAGAGACAAGAGCGAAAAGAAAATCAGAGTGGTAAACAGGGGGTGCTCAGTTACCAGCGGCCTCTAAATTGCCAGCATTTTGCTTCAATTCCTTCCTACGCTTCTCCAGCAGCTTCTCCATCTCCCGCAGGGTGGAAACGTCGATGTCCTCCTGGTCGATGAGAGCTGCCAGCACGCCCAGCGCCTGCTCGTTGACTGTGGAATGGGGCAGGATGCGCGCCACATCAGCGGTAATCAGGTCCTGCCGGGTGATGTTGGGGGCATAGGTGCGGCCATAGACCCGGCCGCAGCGCACCATGCCTGCCACCTTGAGCACGTTTTTCTTCATCATGCTGTTGAGCACCTGGTGGATAGAATTGGGGTTCCAATCCTTATCAGGCATCTTGGACAGGATTTCCGGGCGGCTTAGTGCCTCCTCTTCCTCCCAAAGAATCTGCATAATGTCCAGCTCGGTTTCGGATAAAGCGAAATAACTCATGTTTCTATCCCCTTTTCTCATGATATAGTGGTGTTTCTGATGCAGTTTGCGGTTTCAGCCAACAAATCGCATATCGTATAATCAGTTTATCACTTGGATAGAGAAAAGTCAAGAAGCAGAAAAGGGAAAAAACCGTCGAATCGGGGCTTACTTTCAGAGTCCCCGGAGACTTTAGCTTTCGTATAACAGTGCATTATAATAATGTCAAGAATTCCTACCAAAACATCGGTAAAAATAAAGAGTTCTATAAATTTTTGAAATAAGGATAATTTATTATTATAATAATGCTAATAGTATAACTGGAATTTTCCAAGAAGAGCGCTTGACAAAAAGAGGGATGGAACATTATAATAAAGTAGTAGGAAAATCTCAGGTAAAGGGATTTGTGCCATATGGCACAGGGCAAACAGCTCCTGTTTGCCCTGTGCTTTTTTTGGTAGGTTGGGAAATGGGGAGACAGAAAGGGTGAAGGGATGAAAAAGCAGCGGGCAATTCCCACACTGGCGAAGACCATGGGGCATTTCCCCACGCTGGCGGTGGCAGCGGTGGCAAACCTGGGGGAGGGGGTGTGCAAGGTGCTGGTGGCCGCCCAGTCGGGCCGGATGGTGGAGGCTATCCGGCTGGGGGACCGGGACAGGCTGATTTTCCTGGCGGGGCTTCTCCTCCTCTGCGCCGCGGGGGCAGGGGTGTGTATCCTGGCGAAAGACACCCTGCTGGGGATATTTCTGGAAAAGGGGATGCGCAACGTGCGCCGCAGGACCGTGGAGAGCATCGGCCGGGCCAAAATGAGCTGGCTGGGCAGCCGGCACTCCGGTGAGCTGACCGCACGGGTCTCCGGGGATTTAAACACCCTGCTGGGCTCCCTGCGGCCGGTGGTGATTATGGGGGTCTCCGTCTTTTTCGTGCAGCTGGTGGCGACGGTGTACCTCTTTTGGCAGGACTGGCTCTTCTCCCTGCTCATCTTCGGGCTGGTGCCCCTGGTGGTGCTCTTCCAGTGGGGGGCAAGCCGGGCCATCCGCGGCCATCAGCAGGCCAGCCTGGAGGCTGTGGCCGATTTGACGAAGACCGCTGCCGACAGCTTTGACCTGTTTGAGACAGTGAAGTCGCTGTCGCTGGAACAGGAGATGGCCGGGCAGTTTGCCGCGGCGCAGGACGCCCAGACAGCGGCGGAGCAAAAGCTCTTCCGCACCAAGGCCAGGCTGTCGCCCCTGGGGCAGCTGGGGCAGTACCTCCCCTTCTTTGTGCTGCTGGGGGTGGGCGGGCTCTCTGTGCTGGGCGGGCGGATGTCCCTGGGGGTGCTGGTGGTGTTCCTCTCCCTCCACGGCTCGGCCTGTAGGATTTTCGGGAACGCCACCCAGCTCATCACCGCAATCCGCCGCCTGGAGGCCTGCGCCCAGCGCACGTTGGAGCTTTGGCAGATGCCTTCAGAGGCCCAGGACGCCCCTCCGTTAGCGGACAACCCGGCGGCCCCGGCAGTGGAGCTCTCCCATGTGGGCTTTTCCTACCCGGGGAGCGGGCAGGCGATATTGCGGGACGTGTCCCTCCGGGTGGAGCGGGGAGAGCGGGTGGCTATCGTGGGGGAGAGCGGCTGCGGGAAATCCACCCTCTTAAGCCTGGCGGCCACCCTCTACCTGCCGGACACCGGCAGCGCCGCCCTCTTTGGCGGCGATTTGCGGCAGGTAGAGCCGGACTCGGTGCGCAGGCGGATTGGGTACATGTCCCAGGACCCTATTTTGTTTGACGGCACTATCCTGGACAATGTGGCCTGCTTCGCAGAGCAGCCCGATGCCGGGCGTGGGGAGCAGTGCCTGCGGCAGGCGGCGCTGGGGGAATTCCTGGACCGCTCCCCCCAGGGGATAAACACCCCGGTGGGCAGCCGGGGGCTCACCCTCTCGGGCGGGCAGCGGCAGCGTATCGCCGTTGCCCGGGCGCTCTACAAGGGCGCCCCCCTGCTGCTGATGGACGAAATCACCTCCGCGCTTGACACTGCCACCGAGCGGGCACTGCTGGATTCCCTGCTCTCTTTGGAGAGCCGCCCGGCCATGGTGTATGTCACCCACCGCCTGAGCGTGCTGCCCCCCTTTGACCGGATTGTGGTGATGGAACAGGGGCAGATTGTGGAGCAAGGGGACTTTGAAACCTTGGTGGCGGCGGGCGGGCCCTTTGCCCGGCTGCTGCGGCAGGCGGAGGAGACAGGGGAGGAGGAGCTTTCATGCTAAAACGGGTTTTGCGGCTCTACGCCATGGCGGGGGAATCCCGCAGCAGGATGATAGGGGGGCTTGTGTTCCTCAGCGCCGCCAACCTGCTGGCGGTGCTGTTAAACGCCGGGCTCTACGGCGGCGTGGTGGCGGGCATCACGGCGGGGAGCGCTGGGGAAATCGGGCGGGCTTTCCTGTGGGCGCTCCCTCCCCTGTTTGGCATCTTCCTGTGCAATGCCCTGGGCGTCTATCTCACCGACCGGGCCACCTCCCTGGCCGGGGCGGGGATGCGCAAGCACCTGATGCTGGGGATGCTCACCGCCACCCTGGCCCACAGCCTGAAACGGGACAGCGGCACCAAGCTCTCCTATTTCTCCAACGACGTGCCGGTAGCCACCCAATCCCTGTGCGATGCGCTGTATATCCCCATCCGTAGCATTGTGACAGGGGTGGGGGCCTTTGGGTATCTCCTCTTCATCAGCCCGCTCCTGGCGCTGATTCTCCTGGGCTGCGGCGGGTTTGTGCTGCTCTTCAGCCTCATCTGCTCAAAAAAGCTCTATCTGGCCTCGGTGCGGGTGCAGGGGAGCCTGGCGGAGATGGCCAGGGAGTTAAAAAACCACCTGGACGGCATCCTGGCCGCCCGGATTGACGGGATGCGGGATTTCTTCGAGGGGAAGTTCCTGTTCGCCTCTGAGACCGCCACAGAGGACGGCATCAAAAAGGCCGTGATTTCCGCTGTGCTGGGGTGCCTCAACAACTTCTCCCACGCCGCCGGGGAGGGGATTATCATCCTCTGCGCCGGGCTGCTCTACTTTGGGGGCCTGCTGGAATTCCCGGTGCTCTTCCAGGTGACCCAGGTGGCGGGGAGCGCGGTGTCCCTCTTCTTTGTAGCGCGGGCGCTGGTGGAAATCCAGGAGTGCCTGGCCGGGGCCCAGCGGGTCTTTGACGAGCTTGACAGCCTGGAGGCCGAGCGCTCGGGAACGCAGAAGCCCGACCGGGCGGCCCGACCGGTGGTCTCCTTTGAACAGGTGTCCTTTGCCTATGGGAAGGGCCCGGCGGTGATGGAGGGCGTGAGCTTTGCCGTGGAAAAGGGGGCGTTTGTGGCCCTGATGGGCACCAGCGGCAGTGGGAAGACCACGGCCCTGCGGCTGGTGCAGGGGCTCTTTTCCCCCGTTGCCGGGCAGGTGAAGGTGAACGGCGTTGACACCCGGGACTGGGATTTGGCGGCGCTGCGGCGGCGCACCGCCCTGGTGCCCCAAGACCACATGCTCTTCACCGGCACCATTGGGGAAAACATCGCCATGGGGGTGCCAAACGCCAGCCAGGAGGCCATTGAAGACGCGGCCAAACAGGCGGAAATCCACGAATTTATCCTCACCCTGCCTTTGGGATATGACACCCCTGTGGAGGAAAAGGGGCGTTCCCTCTCGGGCGGGCAGCGGCAGCGCATTGCCATTGCCCGGGCGCTTTTGGCCGGGGCGGACATCCTGCTGCTGGACGAGGTGACCTCTGCCCTGGATCCCAAGTCCGACGAGAGAATCCTGCAAACCCTGGCGGGGCTGCGGGGGAAGAAGACCATCCTCATGGTGGCCCACAAGAAAAACGCCTTGGCCCTGGCCGACCGGTGTATCGATTTTACCCCCCGGCATTTGACAAAGCAGGGGTGAGCGGCCCGGGTGATAGGAGGATTTTGTGATGACAGAAAAGCAGCAATACGCGTTGGAGACAGTCTTGGCGGCTCTGCCGGAGGACTGCCGGGAGAGATATCGGGAAGTTGCGGAGTACGCGATTTCCCTGGGCTACATGCCGACGCTCAAGGGAGCCCGGAAGGACTATGCGGACTTTACCAAGAGCAAAACTAGGCGGACCATTTTAAAAATCAACGCCGACCCCAGGTTCTGGCTGATTTCCATCAAATTCTTTGCGCTCCCCTCCTACTCCGGCGTTTTTGAGGAGGCCCTTGCGGCGAGGCTGGCCTATTGGGAGCAGCTGGGGTATGAGGCCCACTGCTTTGGCTGCGGCAAATGCGACGGCACCCAAGGGTATCCCATACCCCTGCCCGGCGGCGGGGAGGGGTTTTTGTGCGGGTTTGGCCTCATCCCGCTGCCCACCTTCCGCGCCGGGCATGTGCCGGAGGTCAAAGAGGCGCTGCGGATACAAGACGAGTTTTTTGGGAAGATGTAGCTTTTCCCCCGCCCCCCGGAGGGTCTTTTCGCTTCCTTTGCGAACGGAAAGGAAGCCGGCCCGCCACCGCAGGGCCGGAGGGGCGGCAGGCTTTTGGAGGGTACAGAAAAAACGGTACGGAGAAAATTCCGTACCGTTTTTATCGTTTCATTCAGTGTTTACCAGACCTGCTTCTCCAGCTCTTTGGGGCAGGCAAAGGGGCCGGGGATAGTGGCCAGGCCGCGGTGCTCGCCCAGGTAGTCGCTGTCAAAGGTGATGGCAGTGCCGTCGGGATTCTCGAAGCGCTGCTCCGGCTCGAAGGCCTCGCCCAGGATGTCACTGGTGATGATGCCGGCCTTGAAGTCGCCCAGGAAATCATAGACATTGGTTTTCAGGCTGTACTTGCCGTCCTTCTCCACCAGTTCCACAGTGACCTTGTTGTTCTCGTCAACCAGGTTGCTCTTCTCGTTCTTCCAAGCCTTGGCGCCGTTGAAGTAGGCGTTGCCGTCTACCCACACGGGCAGGTGGTCGAAGTGATAGGCACTGAGCTTAAACATGTTGGCGGGCTTATCCAGCTCGAACTTGGCAATCCACTCGTCATAGGTGGGATACTCGTCGAAGACAGCGGTGCCAACCTCCTGGTTGTCGGCCATCATGAAGCCCATGTCCTCCTTGACCTCCACTTCCTTGACAGGCCAGTTCTGGACAAAGATGTTGTTGTACATCCGGTCGTCGCCGTGGAGCACGCTCATAAAGCCCGCCACCTCGGTGCGGTGATGGATGTGATAGGGGGTGTAACGGGGCTGGTTCTTGCCGTTGACCGTGTTGTCAGTGCCGCCGCCCACTGCGGTGAAGGCGCCCAGAATCAGGTTGTGCACACAGGCAACGCCCTGGTTGGCAATGCGGACAGAGGCCTTTGACAGCATGATGTTGTTGTCAATCAAGGTGGGGCCGTGGCCGATTTCAATGAAAACATCCTGGCTCATCATGCCGCCCATCGCCCTGGCAGCGGTCTCCGGCGCGTGGTTGTCGTGCAGGAGGTTCTGGGTGATACGGGTGCCCTGGGCCTGCCAGTCGCACCAGATGCCCATGGTGCTGTGGTGGATGTGGTTGCGGCGGAAAGTGACGTCAATGGCGGCGTGCAGCTTGATGCCCGCAATCTCAGCGCCGCCCAGCTGCTGCATGTTGTTGATATTGTGGATATGGCAGTCCTCAATGGTGCTGAAGACACAGCCCATGCGGCCCACGATACCGGTCTGCTCGCAGTGGTGGATGTGGCAGCGGCGGACAATGTGATGGCCGATTTTCTCCTTGAGCCAGCCGTGATACTGGCCGCGGCAGACGGCGTCACGCTCCATCTGGGTGGGGCTCTTCACATGCTTCCTGGTGAAATAGTGGTCGTTCTCAGGGTCGTAGTACTTGCCCAGGGAAATGCCGCAGCACTTACTGTTGCTGACTTCGCAGTCTTCAATGACCCAGCCCATGCTCCAGTGGGGGCCAATCATGCCGTCCTGGAAGGCGGCGGGAGGCGCCCAGGTGGTGGCGGCCTTGTTCACATTAAAGCCGGAGAAGGTGATGTAGTTCACGCCGGTTTTCGAGGGGAAGAAGCAGCGGCGGCGGACGTTAATCTCCACGTTCTCCGCGTTGGGGTCTTTTCCCTGGAAATTGGCGTAGAGGACGGTCTCGTCGCCGTCCTGCTCGGTGTACCACTTGTAGACGGATTTCTCCGGCTCCCAGGAGGGGGCGTAGACCTCGCCCTTGACACACTCCTCCAGGGTCTCGGTCTCGTACATGTGCATATCGTTGAGATACACAGCGCCGGTGTGGCGCACCACAGGGGCAAAGTACCAGTCGCCGCCCACAAAGGTGGTGTAGGGGTTATAGTCGCCAAAGACGCCGTTGTTTATCCGGCAGACCCACACGTTGTCCTGGTATTTCGTCCAGGACTTCACAGGCTCTGCGCCGGTGATGACAGCGCCCAGGGGCTTCTCGGAACGATAGACGATGGGGGCATCCTCGGTGCCGCCGTTCATGGGGTCGATGTACTCCCGGTACAGGCCGGGGGCCACAATGACTTCGTCGCCTGCCACAGCTACCTGGGCGGCGTCGTTAATGTGCTTAAAGGGTCTCTCTTTGCTGCCGTTGCCGTCACGATACGCGGCGGCGTCTACATAATAAACCAATCTAAATCCTCCCTTTTTCACAGTAATTGTTTGGAAAATGTGAAATTTTCATCGAACATTACTATTATAATCCCGATTCCATCTTCCGTCAAGGAGCCTATTCCCTAATTTTCCCTGCGGTCTTTTGGGAATTTTGCCTACTCCTCAAAGGCCTGGGGCAAATCCAGCACGCAGCCCGCCAAGACGCTCACCGGCATTTGCTCCCCTGCCACGGCGAAGCCATGGGCGGTATAGCGCCCCTCCTCCAGCACAAAGGACTGCACTGTTTTGCCCTGAGGGTTCACAAGCCAGTACTCCCGCACACCGGCCCGTTCATAGAGGTTGAACTTTACAAAGCGGTCGTGCCGCTCCGTGGAGGGGGAGAGCACCTCGATTACCAGGTCAGGCGCGCCCTTGCAGCCCAGGTCATCCAGCTTGTCCGGGTCGCAGACTACGGTGATATCGGGCTCCACCATGGTGTCGGTGCCCTCCGGGGTGTCCCCCGCCTGGGCAAAGGGGCGCACGGCAAAGGGGGCGGGGTAGACCTCGCATTTCTTTCCTTGGAGATATTGATACAGCTGCGCAAACAGCGCCCCGCAGGCTTTTTGGTGCGCCCGGGTGGGCGGGGCCATCAGCATGGGCGTGCCGTAGAGCAGTTCGGTGCGGCTGTCCTCTCCCCAGGAGAGGGCGTCTGCAAAGGTATAGAGCTTTGGCTGCGGCATTTTCGTAGGGGTTCCCCCTTTCCCAAATCAGGAAATCTCCAGCTTTTCCACCAGCTCCCGGTCGGGGGTGACAATGGCGGTTTTGAAATCAGTGTAAATCACCATGCCGGGCTTGGCGCCCGAGGGCTTTTTCACGTTCTTGATGCGGGTGTAATCCACTGGCACCAGGGAGGAATTCTGGGCGCGGGAGTGGTAGGCGGCAATGATGGCGGCCTCCTCCAAGGTACGGTTGGGGGGCTCCTCCCCCCGCACCTCGATGACGGTGTGGGAGCCGGGGATTTTCTGGGTGTGGAACCAGATGTCGTAGTTGTGGGCGTCCTTGAGGGTGAGGCGGTCGTTCTGGATATTGTTGCGGCCCACCCAGATGGTGAACCCGTCGCTGGAGCGGAACTTCTTGGGGTTTAGCTTCTCCGGCTTTTTGCCCTTGGCGCTGGCCCGGCGCAGATAGCCGCTCTGGGCCAATTCCTCCCGCAGCTGGGCAAGCTCCCGCTCTGTGGTGGCGCGGGTGAGGGCGTCGAACACCGAGTCGATATAGGCGTACTCCTCCTCGCTCTCCTTCACAAACTCCGTCAGCTTTTTCTCGGCGGTGACTGCCTTTTTGTACTCCGCATAGTAGTGCTGGGCGTTCTGGGCCGGGGCCAGCATGGGGCTGAGTGGGATGGTGACAGGGGTTCCCCCCTCGTAGAAATTCTCCAAAGTGATTTCCTGCATCCCCTTTTCCAGGCGGTGGAGGTTGGCACTGAGCAGGTCGCCGTAGATGCGCCAGGTCTCCCGGTCGGTGCTGCGGGCCAGCTCCTGGCGGCGGATTTCCAGCTTGCGGGCGATGCGGTCGGAGGTGCTGGCTAACAGCCGCAGCAGGTCGCCGGATTTCTGTTTCATCCGCTCCTTTAAATCCCGCTCGCCATAGAAGGCGTCCAGCAGCTGGCCCAGGGTGTCGTAGTACTTGTTCACCATGGCGGTACCATACTGGGTGATGTCGATAAAGCTGAAATCCTTGGGGGTGCCGTCGGGCTGCAAAAGGGCGGTGGGGCGGCAGTTTTTGCCCCGCAGCACATCCCCCACGGCGGAGAGGGAGAATTTAAGCCGCTGATAGCCCTCCTCTGTGAGCTCGGACTTGAACCTGTGCTGGCCCCTGGTGGCAAAGTGGGCGATTTCCCGGCAGAGCACGGGGGAAGCGCCGTCCAGCACCTTAAGCAGGCACTTGGAGAGCTCCCCGTCGGGCAGCTCCCGCAGGGCGGAGAGCATCTCCTCCGGGTCATCCTCCGCCAGGCTGTAGCGGGGCTCTGCGGGGGGGAGCTCATAGCGCATCCCCGGCAGCACCTGGCGCACGCTGGACATCTCCAAATCCACCCGCTTGATGGCGTCGATGATGATGCCCTCTCTGTTTATCACAATCAGGTTGCTGTGACGGCCCATGATTTCAATGGCCAGGGTGACGGTAGTGGGGTCGGAGAACTCGTTGACCGTCTCAAAATCCAGGAACAGGATGCGGTCCAGCCCCTGCTGGCGGATGGACACCAGCTTGCCGCTGCCCAGGTATTTGCGCAGCAGCATACAGAACATGAGGGGGCTTTGGGGATTTTCCGCCTTGGTGCCGGTGAGGTGGATGCGGGCGTCCATGGCCCCGGCGGAGAGGAGCACCCGCCGCACCCCGCCTTTAAACCGCAGGGTGAGGATAATCTCCTCCTTGGCGGGCTGGTAAATCCGGTCGATGCGGGAGCCGATGAGCTCCTGCTCCAATTCATACTTGATTAAACTCAAAAACGCGCCGTCCAGCGCCATAGCAATCACGCCTTCTCTCTTCTGGATTCAGTCTCTCTGTTCTATGTAGCTGCCCTTAGCCCCAGTACTTCCTGTCTAAGCTGCGGTACTGCACGGCCTCGGCGATGTGCTCCCGCTGGATAACGTCCTCCCCGGCCAGGTCGGCAATGGTGCGGGCCACTTTGAGGATGCGGTCGTAGGCGCGGCCGGAGAGGCCAAGGCGGTCAAAGGCCATGCCCAAGAGCTCCCTGGCGGGCTCGGAGAGGGGGCACAGGGCATTGAGCAGGGCGGGGGGAATCTGGGCGTTGCAGGAGGCGCCGCTCCCGGCCAGGCGGGCGCCCTGGCGCTCCCTGGCGGCCAGCACCCGCTGCCGCACAGCGGCGGAGGATTCCCCCGGCTGGGGGGAGTTCAGCTGCCCAAACTCCACCGGCATCACCTCCACGTGCAGGTCCATCCTGTCCAGCAGGGGGCCGGAGACGCGGGAGAGGTATTTGCGCACCGCCTGGGGGGTACAGGTGCAGCTCCTTGTGGGATGGCCAAAATAGCCGCAGGGGCAGGGGTTCATGGCAGCCACCACCATGGCCGAGCAGGGATAGGACAGGGTGCCCGCTGCCCGGGAAATGGTGACAAGGCCGCTCTCCATGGGCTGGCGCAGCACCTCCATGGCATCCCGCCGGAACTCGGGAAGCTCGTCTAAAAACAGCACCCCGTTGTGGGCCAGGGAGACTTCCCCCGGCTTCAGGGTTTGCCCGCCGCCCGAGACGCCCACGGCGGAGATGGTGTGGTGCGGGGCGCGGAAGGGCCTTTGGGCAACGAGGGAGGACTCCCCCAGCAGCCCGGCCACGGAATACACCTTTGTGGTCTCCACCGACTCCTCCAGGCTCATGGGGGGCAGGATAGAGGGCAGTCGCTTTGCCAGCATGCTCTTGCCCGAGCCGGGCGGGCCGATGAACAGCATATTGTGCCCCCCTGCCGCGGCAACCTCCAGCGCCCGGCGGGCCGCTGCCTGGCCCCTCACATCCGCCAAATCGGCCAGGGCCGGGCCGGGGGATGCCTCCTCCTCGACGGGGGAGAAGGGGGAGAGGGGGGCCTTCCCGGTGAGATGGGCAAGGAGCTGCTCCATTGTCCCGGGGGTATACACCGTGAGGCCCTGGGCAATGGCGGCCTCCCTGCCGTTTTCCGGGGGGACAAAGATGCGCCGGAAGCCCAGTTCCCGGGCCCGCAGCGCCATGGGCAGCACCCCGTTGACCCTGCGCAGCTGCCCGGAGAGGGAGAGCTCCCCCACAAAGAGGCTGCCGGAGAAATCGCAGGCAATCTGGCCCGAGGCCTGGAGCACCCCTAGGAGGATGGCAGTGTCGTAGAGGGAACCCGCCTTTTTCACGTCGGCCGGGGCCAGGTTCACCGTGATTTTCCCCACCGGCACCTGGTATCCCAATCCGGCCAGCACGGAGCGGATGCGGTCCCTCGATTCCCGCACCGACGTGTCGGCCAGGCCCACGATGTCAAAGGAGGGCAGGGCCTTCACCACGTCCGTCTCGCAGCAGACCAAGAAGCCCTCCATCCCAAACAAGCCCATGCTGAACACCTGGCTGACCATGTTCTCCCCCGCTTTCCCCTGTTGTCGTCACCTGTGCGCCTTTTTGGAATTCCGCAGCAGCGCGATGCCCTCCCGGCCTATCCACTCCTCGGTGAAGCCGCAGGAGCAGCAGATATAGCGGTCCACCTTCACGGCGGAGAAAAGGCCGCCGGTGAGGATGTTATTGCCTCTGCCATAGGGACCCACCGAGCCGTCTACAATCAAAATATCTTTGCTGCCGCACTTGGGGCAGGCCTTACGGTTCTTCACGCTTATCCCCTTCTTTCCCCTTTGCTGCACAAAAGGCGGGGCGAAACTTCAGTTTCGCTTTTCCTCCTGCACCAGCATCACCAGGAGCTGGCCCTGCCCGGCCGTGACCCGGGCGCTCTCCCCTGCCAGCTCGTTGCTCACCCCCAGGGGGAAGCGCTGGGTGAGGGTGTAGTTTTGCAAGGGGTATTTCACCTTTTCCAGCGTGACGCCTCTGCACGCTTCAGTATAGGCAAATACCGAGAGCATGGCAGGGGTATCGCCCTGGCCGTAAAAGCGGGCGGCGGGGAGTTCCAAGGTCTCGTTTTCCAAGAGCGTCACCTGCTCGTTTCTGCCGTAGAGCCAGCCGGACGCCCCCTGCCCCTTGAGATAGGCCAGGGCGCAGAGGTTTGCCAGGGTGTGGTCCAGCCTGCCCCCCAGGGCGCAGAGCAGGGCAAACTCCCGATAGCCCCTTTCCAGCCCCAGCTTGACGGCCAGCATGGTATCGGTGTCGTCCTTCTCGCTGGGCACCTCGTAGACCGGCAGGCCCAGCGCCTTTGCCTGGCCCTGGGTACAGGCGCTGGAATCAAAGTCCCCCACCACCAGGTGGACGGGCAGGCCATGGGCCAGGGCAAAGTCCAATCCCCCGTCGGCGCAGATGACAAAATCCCCTTCCCCCACAGAGAAGCCCGGCAGCTTATCCAGGCGGCAGGGTTCCCCTGCGCAGACAACGACACATTTTCCCATGATGTCCTCCCCCTTCAGAAGTCCGGGCTAATCCCTTTTCGACGGCCTGACCTGCCACTCCTTCAAGTCCTTCACCTCTTCATAGAGCGCCCGGTAGCTGCGGTAGCGGGAGGGGGGGATTTCCCCTTCCTCCACGGCCTTTGCCACGGCGCAGCCCAGCTCCCCCACATGGAGGCAGCCCGCAAACCGGCAGCGCTCCTGATGTGGGGCAAATTCCCGGAAGCACCCGGCCAGCTCCTCCTTGAGAATCACCTCGTAGCGGCCCAAGTCCACGGAGGAAAAGCCGGGGGTATCGGCGGTGTAGCCCCCCGCCAGGGGGAAGAGCTCCACGGTGCGGGTGGTGTGGCGGCCCCGGCCCAGCTTTTTGCTGATTTCCCCGGTGGCTAGGGCCAGCTCGGGGGCGATGCGGTTGAGCAGGCTGGACTTGCCCGCCCCGGTATTGCCGGTGAAGGCGCAGATGCCGCCGGCCAGCTGGGCCCGCAGGGGCTCTATCCCCTCCCCCGTTTTGCCACAGACAGTGTAGACGGCAAAGCCCGCCTTGCGGTAGGCATCCTGCAGCTCTGTGGGGTCTTCCAAGTCGATTTTGTTGAGCACCAGCACCGGCTCGATGCCCTTTTTCTCGGCAATGGCAGTGAGCTTGTCAATCACCAGGGTGTTGGGGGCGGGGTCCTTCAGCGAGACCACCAGGAACAGCTTGTCCAAGTTCGCCAGCGGCGGGCGCACCAGGGTATTTTTCCGGGGCAGGATGGCGGAAATCACCGCCTCGCCGGTTTCCTCCCATGTGAGCTCCACCTGGTCCCCCGCCAGGGGAGAGATTTTTTCCAGCCGGAACAGGCCCCTGGCCCTGCACTCCACTAGTTCCCCGCCGCCGGTGCGGACGGTATAGCGGCCGCCCACGTCCTTGAGCAGCAGCCCCCTGTTGTTCTCCACTCCCTGCTTCGTAGTCAAAACCCCCTGTCAATCGCCGGAGGAGAGGCTCAACTTCTTGCCCTCTTCCTCCTCGTCCTCTTCGTCGTCACCGCCGCCGTTTAGGGCCTCGTCGGTGAAGTTCTCCCGGTAGTCCCGCAGCACCTGGTGCTGGGCCTCGTCAAAGTTGACGCTGTAGTACATATAGTTTTCCCCATTGATGCGGATGAGGACTTTGGCCTCGCCCGACGCCTCGAACACCGGTTTCCAGGTCTTGTCGGTGCTGGGGGTGAGGGTCTCGGTGGCGTAGAGCTTGCCATCCAGATAGGCCTTGAGCTCGCAGGGGGTGGTGATATTGGTGGGCAGCGGGACGGCGATGCTGACGCGGGTTTCCCCCTGGTTGCCGGAGCTCACCGTCAGGTTCACTGCCGTGCCCTGGTCCACCTCGGTACCCTCGGGGATGTCCTGCTCTAAAACCGTGCCCTCTGGCGTATCGTCCCGCACATAGGTGGGGTAGCCGGCCTGGAGTTTGTTTTTCTCCAGGAGCCTGCGGGCGTCCTCAATGCTGATGTTGGTGACATTTGGCACCTTGGCGGTCTTTTTCTCGTCGCCCATGCTCACGTAGAGGGTCACTTCCGTGCCCACGCTCACCTCCGTGCCGCTGATGGGGCTGGTGCGGATGACGGCGTTTTCGGTGACGCTGGGGTTATACTCCTGCACCTCCACCGGGATAAGGCCCATGTTGATGAGGCTGCTGGAAACCGTCACCACATCGTGGCCGGTGAATTCCGGGATAGTGACCGTGCGGGGCCCCCGGCTCACCTTGACGGTGACAGTGGCGTTTTCCTTCACCATCCGGTTGGGCTTGGGGTCCTGGTCGAAAATCACGCCCTTTTCATAGGTCTCGTTGTACTCCGTGTTCTCCACCACAAAGACAAACTTGCCGTTGTACTGCTCCTGGGTGGTGTCAAAGGCGCTGCCGATAAAGTTGGGCAGCTTCACGTCCTGCACCACCTCGAAGGGGTTGTTAATCCACAGCATGGCCCCCACAAAGGCCAAGGCCACCATGATAAAGGCGGTGGTGATGCCGGTGAGGATGGGCACCACAGCGGATTTGGGCTTGGTGTCGTCGTATTCCACAATCACGTCCTGCTTTTCCCGCTTCACCTTCTCAAAGGCCTTGGTGGAGCCGGAATCCCCCTCCGCCCCATAGGAGTAGTGGAAGACAGTCCGGGGGTCCCGGCGGAACTGGTCCAAATCCGTGAGCATTGCCACGGCGGAGGGATAGCGCATGGCCGGGTCCTTCTGCATGGCCTTTAGGATAATCTCCTCCAGCCCCTTGGGGAGATGGGCGTTGATTTGGCTGGGCAGCCGGGGAGTGGACTGGATTTGCTTGATGGCTACAGAGACCGGGCTGTCGGCCTCAAAGGGGAGCTGGCCGGTGACCATTTCAAAGAGCATGACGCCCACGGAATAGATGTCGGTGCGCTCGTCCACATAGTCGCCCCTGGCCTGCTCGGGGCTGATATAGTGCACCGAGCCGATGGCCTTATCCGTGACTGTCTGGTTCTGCCCCCTGGAAAACCGGGCAATGCCGAAATCCATCACTTTGATAGAGCCGTCGCCCATGAGCATGATGTTCTGCGGCTTGATGTCCCGGTGGATGACCGACCGGTCATGGGCATGCTGAAGCGCCCTGAGAATCTGGATGGTGAAGTGCACAGCCTCTTTCCAGCTGATGACCGACACCTTTTCAATGTATTCCTTCAGGGAGATGCCGTCCATGTATTCCATTACAATAAACTGGCTGCCGCCGTCGCTGACAACATCGTGCACCTTCACGATGTTGGGGTGGGAAAGGGTCTGCACCACCTTGGACTCATTGTAGAACCGGCGGACAATCTCCTGGTTATCCACGAATTCCTCCTTGAGCACCTTCACCGCCACAGTGACATGGGTGGAGATGTCCGTGGCTTTATAGACATAGGCCATGCCGCCGATTCCGATGAGTTCGACAATTTCATATTTCCCTGCAAGCAGTTTGCCGATAAAATTATCCATTCACCAAATCCTCCAAAATCTTTCTGAACGAAAGTACGGGGCTCTCATAATCGAAAGCACGCGATGCGGGCAGGCGGGCCAAAACCCGCCCACTTGAAAGCGCAACCCGCCCTCAAGTGTTTTGACGATGCCCCTCCGCCGCAATCAACACGGCGGTGATATTGTCTAAGCCGCCGTAGTCGTTGGCGCGCGCCACTAGGCGTTCCACCGCTGCCTGCGGTTCGTGGGAGAGGATAATCTGCCGCAGCTCCTGGTCGGGCACCAGGTTCGTGAGCCCGTCCGTACACAGCAGCAGGCTGTCGCCAGGGCCGAGGTAGACCTCGCTGTAGTCCACGGCCACCTCTTCCTCCACGCCCAGGGCGCGGGTAATCATGTTTTTATCCGGGGATACCTTGGCCTGCTCGGGGGTGAGCTGGCCCTGTTCCACCAGCGCCTGTACCAGGGAATGGTCCCTTGTCACCTGCTCGATGCTTTCCGGGGTGATAAGGTAGGCCCTGCTGTCCCCCACGTGGGCAATGTGGGCCAGCCCCCCCCGCACCAGGGCGCAGACCGCCGTGGTGCCCATGCCGGCGCAGGCCTCGTCGTCCCCCGCCCGCACGTGAATGGAGGTATTGGCCGTAGCCAGGGCTGTCACCAGCAGGGTCCTCACCGAGTTTTCCGTCATGTCGGGGCGCAGGCCCCGCTCAATGGTGCGGGTGATGACATCCACCCCAATGCCGCTTGCCACATCCCCTGCCCGGGGGCCGCCCATGCCGTCGCACACCACGGCCCAGGGATAGGCCCCGATGTCAAAGTGATAGGCGTCCTGGTTCATGGCCCGTTGTTTTCCCATATCCGTGTAGCCAAATATCTGTCTCACCGAATTCTCCCCTCCGCCCCCACAGGGCTTGGTTTAGAATATCTATCTCATGGAAACACCTGAGGAGCCGCCTTTGCAGCCCCGTTTCGCCTTACCTATTTAAGTTAGCGGGCGCTTTGACTATATAACGCATTACCTCTCGAAAAAATTGACCTTTTTTGCTTTTTTCATCCACCTGGGCTGCTCTGGG
The DNA here is from genome assembly GCA_022791315.1 of Oscillospiraceae bacterium. Lineage (GTDB taxonomy): Bacteria > Bacillota > Clostridia > Oscillospirales > Ruminococcaceae > JAAVYW01. The sequence continues at coordinate 16,728 of JAAVYW010000039.1, forward strand.
CGGCCTGAAGGCGGGATTTGCGCAGCTGCCCGCAGGCGGCCTCGATGTCTGCGCCCAGGGTGCGGCGCACGGTGACAGGGATGCCCTGCCCCTCCAGCGCCCGCTGGAAGCGGAAGACCTGTTCCCTGCCGCTGTGGCGGTAGCCTGTCTCCTCCACCTCGTTGACGGGAATCAGGTTCACGTGGCACAGGGTGCCTTTTAACAGCGCTGCCAGGGCGTTTGCCTGCTCCAAAGAGTCATTGACCCCGGCGATGAGGGCGTATTCAAAGGAGACGCGCCGCCCGGTGCGCTCCTCGTAAAAGCGGCAGGCCTGCATCAGCCGGGGGATGGGGTAGGCCCTGTTCACCGGCATGGTGCGGCCCCGCAATGCGTCGTCCGGCGCGTGGAGGGAGACGGAGAGGGTGAGCTGGAGCTTTTTCTCCGCCAATTCCTCGATTTTATCCGCCAGGCCGCAGGTGGAGAGGGTGACGTGCCGCAGGCTCAGGTTCTTGCCCTTTGGGTGGCTCAAAAGCGCCAGGAAGGCCAGCACGTTCTCCAAGTTGTCCAGCGGCTCGCCGATACCCATCAGCACCAGGCTGCCCACCTTGCGGCCGCTGTCCCGCTCGGCCTCATAGACCTCGCTTAACATCTCCCAGGGGGTGAGGCTGCGGGAAAAGCCCAGGGTGGAGGAGGCGCAGAAGGTGCAGCCCATCCTGCACCCCGCCTGGGTGGAGATACACAGGCTGTCGCCGTGGCGGTAGCGCATCAGCACCGCCTCCACACACTCCCCGTCGGGGAGGGAGAAGAGGTACTTCACCGTGCCGTCCAGCTCGCTCTCCCGTTTGGACTCCACCTGTACCGGGGAGAGGGAAAAGCGCCCTTCCAGTTCCCTGCGCAGCGGGGCGGGGAGGTTTGTCATCTCTGCAAAGCGCTGGGCCCGCTTCTCGTGAATCCAGGAGAACACCTGGGCAGCCCGGTAGGCGGGCTGTCCCAGGGAGATGAGGGCCTGTTCCAGGGCCTGGGGGGTGAGGGAGCCGATTTCGGGGGTGCTCATGTGCTTGCCTCCTTTCTGGGGGAAGGGTTTTGCCCTGTGGGCAGATGAACGGTAACGTCATGGGGCGGGCACTTTCACCCGCCCACGCGGGGAGGGACACCTAAAGCCTTGTGAAGGCCTGAAGGAAGAAGCCGTCGCTGTGCTCGTTGGTGAGGAGCGTGAGGGCGGTATCCTCCGGGGATTTTTTGTAGGGGGCAATGGCGCCGGGCAGCGGCGCGGGGGCAAAATCAGGGTGGCGGGCCAGGAAGGCGGCGGCCTGTTCCTCGTTCTCCGCCGGGTTGAGGGTGCAGGTGGAGTAGACCAAGCGGCCCCCCTGCTTCACATAACGGGACGCGCTGTCTAAAATCTTCGCCTGAAGGGCGGGGAGGGAGGCGATTTGCTCCCTGGTCTTGTACTTGATTTCCGGTTTGCGGCGGATGATGCCAAAGCCGGAACAGGGGGCGTCGCAGAGCACCCGGTCGGCCAGGGGCAGGGAGGGGTTCTCCTCCAGGGCATCGTTCTGGCCGGGGCGCACGGCCGTGAGCCCCAGGCGCTCCGCCCCCTCCCGGATGAGGCCCACCTTGGCGGGATAGAGGTCCAGGGAATAGAGGGCGCCCTGGTTTTCCATCTCCTGGGCCATGGTAAAGCTCTTGCCGCCGGGGGCGGCGCAGAGGTCCAGCACCGTGTCCCCCGGGCGGGCCTCCACGGCCAGGGAGCAGATTTGGGAGGAGAGATCCTGCACATGGAAGAGGCCCTCTTTAAATTCCTCGCTGTCATAAATATTGCCTGCATCCATCAGGCATATGCAGTTTGGCAGGGAGGTATGCACCAGAACCGCAATATTTTTCTCCCGGAAACGCCCTGCCAGGGTCTGGGTATCGGTTTTCAGGGGGTTGACCCGGACAAAGAGGGGCGGCGCGCCCAGGGAGTTTGCCAGGATAACCTTGGCCTCCTCTTCGCCGTAGCGCTGGGTGAGCATGTCAATTATCCAGTAGGGGCAGGAAAAACGGTATTCCAGGTACTCCTCCCTGGTGGCAAAGCCCTTGGGAAAGAGGTTGCCCCGGCTGCGGATGACACTGCGCAGCACCCCGTTTATTAGGCCCGCCGCCTGGGGCTGCCCATAGGCCCGGACGAGCTCCACCCCCTCGTGGACGGCGGAGTAATCCGGCACGCTCTCTAAATAGAGCAGCTGGTACAGGCTCACCCGCAGCACCGCCACCACCTGGGGGGAGAGCCTGGCAATCCCCGGGCGGGCATAGGCGTCAATGATTTTGTCCAGGGTGAGCAACCGCTCCAGGCTGCCGTAGAGCAGGGCGCTGGCAAAGGCCGCCTCCTTCCCTGCCAGGGCCTCCCGCTTTAACAGCTGGCGCAGCACCAGATTGGAATAGCCCCCGTGGAGCGTCACCTGTAGTAGGCCGTCGCACACGGCCTTGCGCACTCGGTCTGCCATCTTCCCTCTCTCCCTTCTGTGGTTTGGCCCCTTCTACAGGCATAGCTCCCCTGTTTCCAGGGCCCGCTTCACCTGCTCCAGGCTGTCGTATTTTGCGGCGATGATTGGCAGGGCCCCCCCGTCCGGCTGCCACAAATCCGGGACCATCACCGGCCTGCATCCCGCCCGGCGGGCGGCCAGCAGCCCGCTCTTTGAATCCTCCAGGGCAAGGCAGTCCTTTGGCGGCGCCTTTAGCAGCGCGCACGCCCTCTGGTAGATGTCGGGGGCGGGCTTGGAGTGCTCCACCATATCCCCGCACACAATCCCCACAAAATAGCGGGACACGCCGGCGCTTTGCAGGTGGTTCTCCACCTCCCAGCGGGGCGAGGAGGAGGCCACCGCCATCTTGCAGCCCCTGTCCCACAGATAGTCCAGCAGCGTATACAGCCCCGGCTTGACAGGGACGGGGTGTTCGGCGTAATACTGCTCCAGGAACGCCTTTGTATGCCTGCGGAGCTCCTCCGGGCGATAGCGCTCCCCGAATTCCGCCGCCCAGATAGGGGCGGCCACAGAGGCGTTCATGCCCAGGGTCTTGTAAATCATATACCCGGCCCTGCCGATGCCCATTTGCTCCCCGGCGTAGTCCCACGCCTGGAGAAAGACCCGTTCCGTGTCAAACATGAGCCCGTCCATATCGAAGATGACGTTCACAGAAGCTGCCCCTTTTCCAGCCTGCGGCCCCGGAGGAACTCCTCCCCGCTGACAGGCTTTTTGCCGGGGGCCTGCACCGTCAGGAGCTCCAGGGCCTTCCCGTCGCCGCAGCACACCACAAAGCGGCGGCTGTCCAGCAGCGCGCCGGGGGTATCCCCGGAAAACTCCGGGGCCAGGCGGGCGGCGTGGGCCTTGACTGTCTCCTCCCCCAGGGCAAAGGTGGCCATGGGCCAGCTGTAGAGGCCCCGGACATGGTTGTGCAGCTGCGCCGCAGGGCGGCCCCAGTCTATGGGGGAGAGGGTCTTGTCCAACATGGGGGCGTGGGTGGCAAGGGTGGAATCCTGGGGGGTACGGGGTGCACACCCCGCCTCAATGGCTTCCAGGGTGGAGAGCAGGGTCTTGGCCCCCAGGGCGCTGAGGCGGTCAAAGAGCTGCTCCGCCGTCTCCTCCGGGCCGATGGGGGTGGCGGCCCGCTCAATCATGTCGCCGGTATCCACCCCGGCGTCCATGTACATGGTGGTAACACCGGTCTCCTGTTCCCCCTTCAGGATGGCCCACTGGATGGGGGCGGATCCCCGGTACTTGGGCAGCAGGGAGGCATGGACATTGACACACCCCAGCGGCGGGATGTCCAGGATGCTCTGGGGCAGGATTTTGCCATAGGCCACCACCACAATCACTTGGGGGGCCAGCTCCCGCAGCAGGGCCTGGGCGCTCCCCCTTTTCAGGGAGGCGGGCTGGTACACCGGGACGCCGTTCTCCTGGGCCAGCACCTTCACCGGCGGGGGGGTGAGCACCTGCTTCCTGCCCTGGGGCTTATCGGGCTGGCAGAACGCCGCCACAACCTGATGCCCCGACCCCAGCAGGGCGCTCAGGCAGCCCGCTGCAAAGTCGGGCGTGCCCATAAACACAATTCTCAAAGCTGCTTCCTCCAATCATAACGGGAGATAAAACCCAAATCCCGGCGCCGCTGCCCGCAGGCGCATTGCTATTTTGGGGGCCACTTGTCGTTCCCCAAAATTCCCCTTTCCCGGCAGGTGTGCAAAGCGCGCGCAGCCGGGATGGGACGGCGCTTCCTCTAATCTGGAAGGCTCCGAAGGAACTTTCCAGATTAGGCCTCGTCCGGGTCCAGCATCCGGATGGCCCGGTCTTTGAAGAGGATGCCGGAGAGGTGGTCGATTTCGTGGCAGAGGGCGCGGGCCAGAAGGCCCCGGCCCTCGATGACAAACTCCTTGCCGTTCCGGTCCTGGGCCTTGACCTTGACCTTGGTGGGGCGCTCCACCAGCCCCCACTCGCCGGGAGAGGAGAGGCAGCCCTCGGACTTGGTCTCGCTGCCGGAGCGGCGCACAATCACCGGGTTGACAAGCTCCACCGGGCCGTCGCCCTGGTCGCCCACGTCAATCACCGTAACCCGGCGCAGGATGCCCACCTGGGGGCCTGCCAGGCCCACGCCCTTGCTCTTGTAGAGCGTCTCCCACATGTCGTCTAAAAGCGCGGCCAGTTTGCCGTCAAATTTTTCCACATCCCGGCATTTTTTGCGCAGGATTTCGTCTCCCTCCAAAACAATCGTCCGAATCGCCATCTCTGATAAAGCATCCTTTCCTGTTTCATTTTCTATTCAAAGTGAAAATCCGCGAAGGCATTCACCTTTTTGTGCTTGGGGTCCTTGCCGAATTCCTCCAGCAGCAGGCGGATGAAAACCCGGAAGTGCTTGGAGTTTTTACACTTAATCATGATTTTGTAGCGGTACTTGTTGTTCACCTTCACCACGTCCCAGCTCACAGGGCCAAAGACCTTCATGGGCAGGGCGGAAAAGGGTTCCTGGCTGGCCAGGCGGCGCAGGGCGTTGATAAAATCCACCCCGCCCCCCACCACCTGGTCCTCATACACGCCGGAGAAGCCCACGGTGCACATGTCGCAGAAGGGGGGGTAGGACATAAACCGCCTGCTCTCAATCTCCTCGGCGTAGAACCGGGGGTAGTCCTGGGCCACAGCCAGGGCGTAGACCGGGTTTTCGGGGGTATGGGTTTGGATAAAGGCGCGGCCCTGGAGCTGGGCCCGGCCACAGCGGCCCACCACCTGGGTGAGCAGGGAAAAGGCCCGCTCATAGCCCCGGTAGCTGCCGGAATAGAGCATCTGGTCCCCGGCCAGAACCCCCACCAGGGTGACACGGGGGAAATCCAGCCCCTTTGCCACCATCTGGGTGCCCACCAGGATGTCGTAATCCCCTCGGGAAAATTGGAGGAAATAGCGCTCGTGGGCGTCCTTGGTAACTGTGGTGTCCTGGTCCATGCGCAGGACGCGGGCCGAGGGGAAGAGCCTGTGCAGCTCCTCCTCGCACTTTTGGGTGCCAAAGCCGGCGCAGCGCATCAGCTCGCTGCCACAGGAGGGGCAGGCCTGGGGCAGGGGTTGGGAATAGCCGCAGTAGTGGCACATCATCTGGCCGCCCACCTGGTGATAGGTGAGGGAGACGCTGCAATTGGGGCAGGTGAGGGGCTCGCCGCACTGGGCGCAGGCCACCACCGTGTGGAACCCCCGGCGGTTGAGCAGCAGGATGCTCTGCTCCCCCCGCTCCAGGGTCCTTTGCAGCTCTTCGATGAGCCGGGCGCTGAAGACGGCGCTGCCCGGCTGCACCAGCTGCCGCCGCAGGTCAATGAGCTCCACCTGAGGCAGGCTGTGGGGGCCAAAGCGCTCCAAGAGCTCATAGTAGCGGTAGTCCCCCTGGCGGGCGTGGTAGTAGGAGTCCAGGGAGGGGGTGGCGGAGGCCAGCAGCAGCAGGCACTCCCGCTGCACGCAGCGGAACTTTGCCACGTCCCTGGCGTGGAACCGGGGGGAGGCCTCGGACTTATAGGTCTGCTCCTGCTCCTCGTCCATGATAATGAGCCCCAGGTTTTCCACCGGGGCAAAGACCGCCGAGCGGGTGCCCACCACAATGCGGGCCTCCCCTGCCCGGATGCGGCGGAACTCGTCCAGCCGCTCCCCCTGGGAGAGGCCGCTGTGAATCACCGCCACTTTTTCCCCGAACTGCCGCCGGAACCGGGACACCATCTGGGGGGTGAGGCCGATTTCCGGCACCAGGAGGATGACCCCCCTGCCCTGCTCCACCGCGTCGTGGATGAGCTTTAAAAACACCACTGTCTTGCCCGAGCCGGTGACGCCGTAGAGCAGGCCCACCATGGCTTTCCCCCGGTTGAAATCCCCGGAAATCTCCCGGTACACCTTTTCCTGGGCGGGGGAGAGCTCCGGTTCCTCCGGGGGGGCTCCCCCGGCGAGCTGCCGGTAGGGGGAGCGGCAGACTACATCCTGGGTGAGGGTGAGCAGGCCGTTTTTCTCCATAGTCTTCACCACGCCCGGGGTGGCGGGGGCAAAGGCGCACAGCTCTTTCAGGGGCAGCGCCCCCGCTTCCCGCAGCAGGGAAACCACCCGCTGCCAGGCGGGGGTGAGGCCCCGGCGCAGCCGCTCTGCGGCCTGGGGGAAGTCCTCCGCCAAAGCGGCCACGGTGACAGTCTCGTCAGAGACGCCCTGGCGGGCGGTTTCCACGGCCAGGACCAGCTGCCTGTCCAGCAGGGCGGCCAGGTGGGGGGCTGCCTTCATCCCCAGGGCTTTGGAGATGCCCCGTTCGGTGGCCTTTCCCTTGGCGGCGCACACGGCCCGGTAGGCCGCCAGCTCGTCGGGGCTGAGGCCTTCCGGGGGTTCTTCCCGGGGGGCGGGGCGGTAGAGGGTGACAGCCTCCACCCCTGCGCCGGGGGGGAGGATTTGGCGCACGGCGTCGTAGTAGGTGCAGAAGAAATAGGCCCGCATCCACTTCACCAGGGCCATCAGTTCAGGGGTGAGCAGGGGTTCCCCGTCCACTTGCAGGGTGACGGCCTTGAGCTGCCGGCCCCCCTCCTCCTCCCCCAGGGAGAGGACAATACCCTGGCGCTTGGCATTGCCCCCGCCAAAGGGCACCAGCACCCGGCAGCCGGGGCGCAGGGAGGCGCGCAGTTCCTGGGGCACGGCATAGGAATAGGCCTTGTCAAAGGGGAGCGCCGTCTTATCCACCGCCACTTGGGCCGTTATCACCGGTTCCATGGCCGCCCCTCCTTTCCCGCTGCGCTATTCCTCCATCTCCTCGCCCAAATGGGGGGATTCCACCAGCTTGTATTCGCCCCGGCCAAATTCCTCCACTGCCAGCTGCACCGGCTTCTCAATGAGGATTTCGCCGGATTCCTCGGCCTGCTGGGCAATCTGCCGGGCCCGTTTCGCCACGGCGACCACCAGGGAATAGTAGCTTTCTCCACTTTTCAGAATATCTTTGGTGGAAGGCTTGAGCATCATAAATAGAACCATTCCTTTCTCTGTTCCAGAATTGACTTGCTGGGCCTAAACCTCGCACAGGCCCTTGAGGAAGTCCTGCATATGGGGTGTTTTCATCTGCTCGGCATTGACAATGGTTTCCAGGTCGGCCACGGCCTCCTCCACCACGTCGTTGACTAAGATATAGTCGTATTGGCCGGCGCTCTCCAGCTCCTCTTTCGCCATAGCCAGGCGGCGGGCCACCACTTGGGGTTCCTCGGTGCCCCGGCCGGTGAGGCGGCGCTCCAGCTCCTCAAAGGAGGGGGGGAGCACAAAGACCAGCAGGGCGTCGGGGCAGTTGCGCTTGACTTGGAGGGCGCCCTGCACCTCGATTTCCAGCACCACATGGTAGCCCTCCTCCCGCCAGGCCTCTACGCTGGCCCTGGGGGTGCCGTAGGAATTGCCCACATAGGTGGCGTGTTCCAGCATCCCGCCGGAGCGCACCAGCTCTTCAAATTCCTCCTTGGTCTTGAAGAAGTAGGAGACCCCCTCCTGCTCCCCCTCCCTGGGGGCGCGGGTGGTGGCGGAGACAGAGACCCGCACATCCTCGTTGCGGGCCAAAAACTGCTTGAGGATGGTGCCCTTGCCGCAGCCGGAGGGGCCGGAGAACACAATTAAAAGCCCTTTATTCATCTGCTGTCAACTCCTCGTCCAGCTCGTCATCCCGCTCGTTCAGGCGGTTTGCCACAGTCTCGGGCTGCACTGCGGAGAGGATGACGTGCTCGCTGTCCATGATAATCACTGCGCGGGTCCGGCGGCCATAGGTGGCGTCGATGAGGGTGGCCCTGTCCCTGGCGTCCTGGATAATGCGCTTGATAGGGGCTGATTCGGGGCTGACGATTGCCACCAGCCTGCTGGCGGAAACCATGTTTCCAAAGCCGATATTGATTAACTTCACTGTGTCCCTTCCTTTCCGGTTCCTGGGAATCCCCGTTTGGCGCCCGGGGGCTACTCCACGTTTTGAACCTGTTCCCGGATGCGCTCAATGGCGCTCTTGATTTCCACCACGATGCGGGCGGCCTGCACGTCCTGGACCTTGGAGCCGATGGTGTTGGCCTCCCGGTTGAACTCCTGGAGGAGGAAATCCAGGTTGCGGCCCACCGGCTCCTCCCGCTCCAAAATCTCCCTGAACTGGGCGATATGGCTGGAGAGGCGCACGGTCTCCTCATCCACGGCGGTCTTGTCGGCGAAGATGGCGGCCTCGGTGAGGAGGCGCTGCTCTTCAATGCCCGCCTGGCCCAGCACGTCGCTCATCCGGGCAAAGAGGCGCTGGCGGTATTGGGCTGTGATTTGGGGGGAGCGCTCTGCGATTTGGCAGCGGCAGCCCTCTATCTGCCCCAGGTTTTCCAGCAAATCCTCCCGCAGGCGGGCCCCCTCGGCGCGGCGCATCCCCATAAACTGGGCCATGGCCTGCTCCGCTGTCTGGCGCACCAGCAGCCAGACCTGCTCCTCGTCCTCCCCCTCCTGGCGCACATGGAACAGGTCGGGGAATTGCAGCAGGGTGGAGAGGGACAAATCGTCCCGCAGGCCTAAGGGCTCGCTTAACGACCGCAGCTCGTTTACATAGGCGGCGGCCAGCTCCCGGTTGGCCTCTACCCTGGCGTTTGCCCCTTCCAAGAGGACAATGCTCAGGTTGACATCGATTTTCCCCCGGGATATCTGGCCTTTGACATAGGCCCGCACCCGGTCTTCCAGGTAGCCGTAGGCCCTGGGGGCGCGGACGGAACACTCAAAAAACCGGTGGTTGACGCTCTTGATTTCAAAGGTGATTTCCTTCCCGTCCAGCACCTGGCTGGCACGGCCATAGCCTGTCATGCTCTGTATCATACTTCCAACTCCCTTCCCGGGGATGGGCCCCGTTTCCTCAAATCCCCTCCCCAAGGTTCGCTCCGGGCCTTTGGCCCTGCATTTTGCCCCCCAGGGGCTCTTGCGCCGCTGCAAAATGGGGTTTCCCAGCTGTTTTCTTATTGTAGCATTATCCAGGGGGGAGAGTCAACAAGCACACAAAAATTCCGGGGAAACTTTGTGCAATTTCACGGAGATTTGCCCCGGCGGGGAGGGGGAATGGGGCATCCCCAGTGGGGCGCTGCTCAAATTTAGGGATTTCACGGCTTTCCAGGCGGGAAAGGCAGCCCTGGCCCGCGGTTCCGCAGCACCGGGAGGGCCTGGCCCATGGCGGCCAGATCCGCCAAGGCGGGCGGGATTCCCAGAGAAAAGGGGCGCGCCGCCGAAGCGACGCGCCCTCCCAGGGGATTTTTTACAGTTCCATGAGCTCGTATTCCCGGGAGCCGATGCCCAGCGCGGCGGCAGCCTCCACGATGAGGACGCCGTTGCGGGACTCGATGCGCTCCAACAGGTGGGCGCGGCCGGGGTCCTTGGAGGCGTAGACCTTGTCCAGGCAGGCCTGGTCCAGGGCCACAGGGTCCAAGCTGGCCAAGATGCCGATGTCGGCGATGGCCGGGTCCTCTGCTTTGGCGCAGCAGTCGCAGTCAACGGACATGTTCTTCATCACATTGATGAAGACGATTTTCCCGGCGTAATAGTCCACAATGGACTTGCTGGCGTCGGCCATGGATTCCAGGAAGGAGTCGTGGTCGGCTGTCCAGATTTTCTCCTCCTCGCCTGCGCCGTGGATATACGCCTTGCCGCGGGCAGAGGCCAGGCCGATGGAGATGTTTTTGAGCGCGCCGCCGAAGCCGCCCATGGGATGGCCCTTGAAGTGGGAGAGCACCAGCATGGAATCGTAGTTCCCCATGTGGCTGCCCACGTAGTTCTTTTGAATCCGCTTGCCCTGGGGGATTTCCAGCACGGTTTCCCCCTCCTCGTCCAGGATGTCCACCGGGGCGATGTCCGTCCAGCCGTGGAGCTTCATGGTCTCCCAGTGGGCCTCGGCCGTGTTGCGCTTGCCGGCATAGGCTGTGTTGCACTCCACAATCGTGCCCTTCACCAGGTCAATCACCGGCTTCATGAAATCGGGGCGCAGGAAGTTCTGGTTGCCCACCTCGCCGGAGTGGAGCTTGACTGCCACCTTGCCGGGCAGCGCCACCCCCAGTTTCTCATACATCTGAATCATTGCCTCGGGCGTGATGGTGCTGGTAAAATAGACCTTTGACTTTCCCATAGGTTAAAACCGCCTTTCTAAGAAAATGGAATTACAATTGAAAGGGCAGGCTCCCCCGTGTTTGCCTGCTCCCGTTTTTATGATAGCACAGTTTGTCCCCCAGCACAACCGGATTTTGACGAAAGGCTGCTAAAGTTTCCCTCCCTTTTTTGGGAAAAGGGACGGAATCCCCCAGGGGCACCCCGCCCAGGGCACAACGGGGCGCGGGGGATGCCCCCGCAAAAACAGGCGCGAACCCGATGAGCGCCGCCTGCGCCCCGGCATCCCAATTCCTCCCGGCAAAATATTTTCCAAAACACAACAAATATCTCTTGACAAGTGTTTCGGAATGTGCTAAAATTGCGTCATTAAATAAATAGGTTGCCTACCTATCGAAAGGAGGAAATCCCGTGAGGCCCGCTTTTGATGAGACGTTAAGCGGCCGGCTCATCGGCTCTTTTTTCCGGTTCCTGCACACGCCCTGGCACATGGTGCCCGCCCCCGGCCTCTCCCGCATGGAGACCGGCGTGCTGCTCACCGTGCACCACGCGGAGGTGCACGGAAAGGTGTGCCGGGTATCCACCCTGTCCCGCAAGATGCACATCGCCTCCCCCACCGTGACCCAGCACATTGCCAATCTGGAGCGGCGGGGCTTAGTGTCCAAGACCCCGGACGAAAGGGATAAACGGGCCGCCAATCTGGCCCTCACCCCCCTGGGGATGCAGATGCTGGAGCAGCACCGCGCCCGCATGGATCAAAACATCGACGAGCTGGTGGCCTGCCTGACCCCGGAGGAGGCCGAGCATCTGGTGGCCCTGATGAACAAGACCTGTGATTTTTTCGATGCCAAGAAAAAGGCCGAGGACGACTGGTGAGCCTCCCCGCCCTTTTGCCAAAGTCTATATTGAAAGGAGACGAGGCCCTATGATGAAACTCATGGCCAAACTCAAACCCTATTGGAAGCTGGTGGCGCTCTCCATCCTCATGCTCTCGGTGCAGTCCATCTGCAACCTGATGCTGCCCAACCTGATGTCCAGCATTGTCAACGACGGCGTGGAGACGGGGGCCACCCAGGTCATCCTGCAAATCGGCGTGATGATGCTGGGGGTGGCGCTGCTCTCGGCAGGGGCCGACGCCTGCGCCAACTACTTTTCCTCTAAGGCGGCCATGTCCTTTGGCCGGGATTTGCGATCCATCACCTTCCGCAAAATCACCGGCTACTCCCTCCACGAGGCGGACAAAATCGGCACCGCCTCCCTTATCACCCGCTCCACCAACGACATCTTGCAGATGCAGAACATGATTCAAATGCAGATGCGGATGATTGTGAACATCCCGCTCCAGATGATTGGCGGTATTGTCATGGCTATCTCCAAGGACCCCGCCCTCTCCCTGGTGGTGGCGGCCGCCATGCCCATCCTGGCCGTGGTGGTGGTGTGCAACATCCGCTGGGTGTCGCCCCTCTTCAGCGTGATGCAAAAGCGGCTGGACGCCGTGAACCGGGTGCTGCGGGAAAACCTCTCGGGTATCCGGGTCATCCGGGCCTTTAACCGGATTACCCAGGAGAGCAAGCGCTTTAACGACGCCAACAAGGAGCTCACCGACACCTCCCTGAGCGCCTTCCGCCGCATGGCCTCCATGATGCCCCTCACCATGCTGGTGATGAACGCCGCCATTCTCGCCATCCTGTGGTTCGGCAACATCCGGGTCTCGGGGGGCGCCATGACCACCGGCGACCTGATGGCCTTTATCCAGTATGTGAGCCAAATCCTCATGTCGGTGATTATGGCCTCCTTTATGCTCAACATGATTCCCCGCGCCATGGCCTCGGCCCGCCGCATCGTGGAGGTGTGGGACATGGAGCCCGAGGTGCTGGACCCAGAGACCCCCAAGCTGCCGCAAAAGGGTGTGCAGGGTTCCGTGAAATTTGAAAACGTCTCCTTCCAGTATCCCGGTGCGGAGCGGCCCATCCTGGAAAACCTCTCCTTTGAGGCCAACCCCGGGGAGACGGTGGCCATTATCGGCGGCACCGGCTCGGGCAAATCCACCCTCATCTCCCTCATCCCCCGCTTCTACGACGTGAGCACGGGCCGCATCACGGTGGACGGGGTGGACGTGCGCCAGATGGACCAGCACGACCTGCGAAACCGCATTGGCTATGTGCCCCAGAAGGCGCTGCTCTTCACCGGCTCCATCTGCGACAACATCCGCTACGGCAAAAAGGACGCCACGGAGGAGGAAATCCGCGCCGCGGCGGACATCGCCCAGGCCACCTCCTTTATCGAGAACATGGAGGACGGCTTTGACTCCTACCTGTCCCAGGACGCCACCAACGTCTCCGGCGGGCAGAAGCAGCGGCTCTCCATTGCCCGCGCCGTGGTAAGGCGGCCGGAAATCTACATCTTTGACGACAGCTTCTCCGCCCTGGACTTCAAGACCGACGCCGCCCTGCGGGAGGCCTTAAAGCCTGTGACCCGGGAATCCACCGTGCTCATTGTGGCCCAGCGGGTGAGCACCGTGATGAACGCCGACCGCATCCTGGTGCTGGACGAGGGCAAAATTGTGGGGCTTGGCACCCACAAGGAGCTGATGAAGGACTGCGAGGTCTACCGGGAAATCGTGGCCTCCCAGCTGAGAGAGGAGGAGATTGCATGAGCATTTCGGAGAAAAAGAAAAAGCTGCCGGAGGACTTGGAACTGGCAGAGCAGAAATACAAGAGCAAGGGCCCGGTGCAGAACCGCCGGGGCGGCCCTGGCGGCAGGGGGCACGGCCCAGGGGGCCCCCCTGGCATGGGGGGAATGCCCGCGGAAAAGGCCAAGGACTTTAAGGGCACCCTCTCCAAGGTGCTCAAGTACATTGGGCAGTTCAAGTGGCCGCTGGTGCTGGTGACAATGCTGTCGGTACTCAGCTCGGTGTTCAACATCCTGGCCCCCAAGGTGCAGGGCAACGCCATCACAGTCATCGAGCTTGGCTACCGTTCGGGCCAGGTGGACGGGGGGGCGCTGCTGCGGGTGCTGCTGCTGCTGGCAGGCATCTACCTGCTCACCTCCGGCTTTGGGTTTGTGCAGCAGTGGACAGTGACAAGCGTTTCCCAGCGGATGGTGTTCCGGCTGCGGAAGGACATTGAGGCAAAGCTGTCAAAGCTGCCCCTGCGCTACTTTGACTCCCAGACCCACGGCGAAATCCTTTCCCGTGTGACAAACGATGTGGACACGGTGTCAAACACCCTCCAGCAGTGCGTCACCCAGATTATCTCGGCCGCCATCACCCTGGTGGGCGTGCTGGCGATGATGCTCTATTTGAGCCCGGTGCTCACCGGCATTTCCCTGTGCATCATCCCCTTCTACCTGCTGGTTATCTACGTCATCGCCCCCCGCTCCCAGCGGTACTTCATCGGTCAGGCCAGGGCACTGGGAGACCTGAACGGCCACGTGGAGGAGATGTATACCGGCCACAAAATCGTCAAGGCCTTTGGGCACGAAGAGGATTCCATCCGGGAATACGAGGAAATCAACGAGCGCTACTACACCTATTCCCGCAAGGCCCAGGTGATTTCCGGCATGATTATGCCCTGTATGATGTTCTTAGGCAACCTGGGCTATGTGCTGATGGCGGTGGCCGGTGGGTTCTTCGTGGCAACGGGGCGGTTCCTCCTGGGCGATATGCAGGCGTTCTTGCAGTATATCCGCTCCTTTAACCAGCCCATCAACCAGCTCTCCAGCATTGCCAACACGCTGCAATCCACCATTGCCTCGGCGGAGCGCATCTTTGAGATTTTGGAGCAGCCCGAGGAAGTGGCGGAGGCCCAGAGCCCCAAACGGCTGGCAAACCCCCAGGGCGCTGTCTCCTTCGACCACATCGAGTTCGGCTACACCCCGGACAATATCCTGATTCACGACATGAACATCCAGGTGCAGCCTGGCCAGACCGTGGCAATCGTGGGCCCCACCGGGGCGGGCAAGACCACCCTGGTAAACCTGCTGATGCGGTTCTATGACGTGAGCAAGGGCTCCATCTCGGTGGACGGGGTGGATATCCGGGATATGACCCGCAGCGACCTGCGCTCCCTCTTTGGCATGGTGCTCCAGGACACCTGGCTCTTCACCGGCACTATCCGGGACAACATCGCCTACGGCCGGCCCAAGGCCAGCGACGAGGAGGTGATTGCAGCTGCCAAGGCCGCCCGCGCCGACCACTTTATCCGCACCCTCTACGAGGGCTACCAGACCGTGCTGAACGAGGAGGGCACCAGCATTTCCCAGGGCCAGCGGCAGCTGCTTACCATCGCCCGCGCCTTCCTGGCCGACCCGGCCATCTTGATTCTCGACGAGGCCACCTCCTCGGTGGACACCCGTACCGAAATCCTAATCCAGAAGGCCATGGAGGCCCTGATGAAAGGCCGCACCAGCTTTGTGATTGCCCACCGCCTCTCCACCATCCGGGACGCGGATTTAATCCTGGTGATGAACCACGGCGATATCGTGGAGCAGGGCACCCACGACCAGCTCATGGAAAAACAGGGCTTCTACTACGATTTGTACAACAGCCAATTCTCCGGGAACACCGAAGAGGCGGCGAGCTAGAGGCGCCGCAGGCGCAAAGACGAGGGGGAAGGCTTAAGCCTTCCCCCTCGTCTTTGCGGGTTTCGGTTGATTTCTGTGGATTCCCATGCTTATAGTACAGATAGGCAATGTATGATATTAAAGAATGCCAGAAGCTCACAAACCGGAATATACGGAGGCACTTATGAGAAAAATTTGTATTCTTTAGTATTGCGCTTATCAGTATGATAGCCCTAACGTCCTGTAAAAGCACCTCAGATGGGGTAAAAATCGAGATGCAGTTAAATGGAAACTATGATGATACAGAGCCGTTTGTCCATGAAAAGTTCTTTTATGTGTCAAAAGATTTAGAAACCTTAACCGCAAAATGCGAATTAGAAACGGATGGCGAAAGAGGGGTTTTAGAAGTCAAAGACAATAAGACGGACGAGGTTTTCTGGAGTAATAGCTGGGATGGGGCAGTTGAATTGACTCCCTTTTCCGTTTCGCTGGACAATCTAAAAAAGATGCGGAATATGTGGTCTGTTTTACAGGGACAGGAATAGAAAATGCAGCAATAGAAATTGGCTTTGAAAATGCCTGCGTTCAGGAACGTGAAAAACTGCTCAAATAGCTTCCCGCAGCACAAAAGATAGAAGGGATTGAAAATCGCTTGCGCTTCTCCCTCTGTTGTGCTACAATCAAACAGGACAAAGGAGTTCACAGAATTCCCCTGTCCTGTTTTTATTTGCGGATAAAGGAGAGCTGACGATGAAAAAGCCATTGATTGGCCTTGTGCCCCTAGTGGACGAGGGGCGGGAGAGCTACTGGATGCTGCCGGGCTACATGACCGGCGTGGAGCAGGCGGGGGGCGTGCCGGTGATGCTGCCGCTCACCTCCGACAGGGAGGCGCTGCGCAGGCTGGCCGAGGGGCTGGACGGCTTCCTCCTCACCGGGGGGCACGATGTCTCCCCGGCGGTATACGGCGCGCCGGTGTCGCCCCTGTGCGGCGCCTGCTGCCCTGGGCGGGACGCCATGGAGGGGCTCCTGCTGCGGCTGGCGCTGGAAAAGGACAAGCCCGTTTTGGGCATCTGCCGGGGCATCCAATTCCTCAACGCCGCCTTAGGGGGCACGCTCTACCAGGACCTGCCCGCAGAACGCCCCTCGGAGGTGGTTCACCACCAAGAGCCGCCCTACGACCAGCCCAGCCACCCGGTGGCCCCGCTGCCCGGCACCCCGCTGGAAAAGCTGATGGGCGCGGGCGCGCTGCCGGTGAACAGCTGCCACCACCAGGGGCTCAAAGACCTGGCCCCCGGCCTCTCCCCCATGGCAACGGCTGAGGACGGGCTGGTGGAGGCGGTGTGGATGCCTGGCGCCAGGTTTGTGTGGGCGGTGCAGTGGCACCCGGAGTTCGCCTTCCGCACCGAGGCCAGCAGGCGGATTTTTGGGACATTTGTGGCGGCGTGTGAATAGGGAATCCCCCATTTTCGGAGGAGGCCGTTTGCAGCTGCCATTACAAAGGCCTGGGCTGCTATGGTGAGAGAAGTTGTGCCGCCAGGTACCGGCCGGCGAATGGCCGGCTTTGCATCCGCCTGCAAGGGGCCGGACAGCTTGACCGTTTCCCGGTCCGGTTCCCCGCGGGGAGACAAGGGGGGCTACAGCGCAAACAGGGGCCCTACCCATTCCAGCAGCAGCTGGGACAGGGGGCCCACCTCCACCGGCTCCCCGGCCCGCAGGCGCAGGCTATGGGAGAGGATTTCCTGCCCGGCGGGTTCCAGCAGGGGGAGCAGCTCCTCCTGGCGGCGGACATACGTGCCGGTGCGCACGAAATAGGCCGCCTGAAGGACAAAGGCCGCCTGCTTATAGAGCCCCCGCACGGTGGACTCCTTGCGGGCGTGGAGCAGGTTGTGCAGGCAGGCGTGATAGAGGTTTGCCGCGCCCATATGCACCGCCTCCTGCCCGGCCTCCCGCCCGGCCCGGTGGGCCAGGGAGTCCAGCGAGCCCTCCAGCGGGGTGGTGTCGTGGTAGAGGGAGAAGAAATCGGCGGGGGGCCAGTGCTCCAGCTCCCGGCGCCCGGCCAGGAAGCCGCAGGCCAGCTCCCGGTGGGGAAGGGTGTCCAGCAGGGCGCGGTAGGTTTCTGCGTCCGCCGCTGTCAGCCGGTCTAAAATCACCACCGGGTCAATGTCGCTGCCCTCCCGTGCCTCGCCCCGGCCAAAGCTGCCCTGGAGCCCCAGGAACCACACCCGGCCCGGGAACGCCGTTTGCAGCCGCTGGCGCAGCTGCTCCATCCATGTCCATGGGTCAATCATCTGCAAATCCTCCTTTTTGAGACAGCAAAAGGGCCTGCCACAGGAAAAGCCATGGCAGGCCCGCTGTCTTTTTATTTCCGGGTCATTATTGGGTCAGGGGCACGCCGTTGGCGTCGGCACTGATGTTGCCGCAGAGAATCAGGATTCCCTCGACAAAGCCCCAGATACCGCCGATGCCACAGGTGACAAATGTGACGACAATCTGGATAATGGCCTTTTTGGTGAAGCCCAGATAGAAATTGTGGATACCAATGCTGCCCAGGAAAATGCCCAGCAGGCCAGCCACCATCTTGGACTTGGGCGTACCGGCGCCGGCATAGCCGCCGCCCATCGCGCTGCCAAGCGGTGCGCCGCACTTTACACAGACAGCCGCGCCGGGATTGGCAGGCTCGCCGCAGTTGGCGCAGAATTTATTGCCTACGTTTTTCGCCACGCCGCAGTGGATACAGACAGCGGCATTGGGATCAATTTGCTGACCACAGTTCTTGCAAAACATAATCGTTCCTCCTCATATCGTTCCATAGTCCCTGCTCCCAATGTATGCGGGAGGGCGGGGAAAAAGACAAACCGGACACATTCCCAGCGTCGGGATTCCCCTTTTCTCCTTATTATACGAATTTTTTCGGATACTGTCAACAAAATCCGCAGAAATTTCGCAAAGTTCCCCTTTTACCGGCGGCCCTGGTTCCTGCGGCGGCGGGCCAGGTTGCGGTAGCGCAGCACGCACAGGGCCAGGAAAAACACTACGCACAGCAGCGCCAAGACCACCACCACGGTGAGAAGCCCTTTGAGGATGGGCCACAGCGGGCTCTCCTCGTTCTCCTCGGGCTGGTTGGCGCTGGTGGGGGCCGCCACAACGGCCACCTGGTATTCCAAGGGCACGCTGTAGAGCAGGTCTTCCCCGTTGTACACCGAGAGCTGGGGGGAAAGGTCCTTTTTATCCAGGTAAAACTGGGGCAGGTTGTGCTTCACGGTGAGCCCCTCCCCCTCGTCGTCAGAGGGGATAGCCACCTTCAGCTCGCTGGGGACACGGAAGGTGATGCTCTCTGTGGGGTTTTCCACCTCCCCCACCGGCACCGAGGCGGGAATCTCCGCCGAGGCGGTGCTGACAGGCACCTTTTTGTAATTATCAAACACATAGTCATAGAGGGCCACTGCGTCCTTGAACTTGTCCCACTGGGTCGGGGTTGCCAGGCTGACAAAAATCAGGCTCATTTCCTCCCGCTCGGCCGCCGAGACAAAGGTGTGGGTGGCCTGGGGGGTCCAGCCCAGCTTGCCCCCCACTGCCCCATTGTAGGTGTACTCCGAGGTGACAGTGAGGCAGTCGTCAGTGCCGAAGTGGCGTTCCTCGTTTAAATTTGTGGCCTCCATATCGTATTCCGCCGCGCCGAAGACCTCCTCAAACCCCTTGACGGTCAGGGCCCACTGGAGGATTAGGGCAAAGTCATAGGCGGTGGTGTAGTGGTCGTCGTCGTGGAGGCCGTTGGCGTTCATGAAATTGGTGTTGACCGCGCCCAGCTCCTTGGCCTTGTTATTCATCTTCCACACAAAGGCGTCCAGGGTGCCGGCGTCGTACTCCGCCAGCACGTTGGCGGCGTCGTTGGCAGAATAGAGCATGGTGGCGTAGACCATTTCCTCCACCGTCACCTGCTCCCCCTCCGCCAGGGCGATGTGGGAGGACTCCGGGTCAATCCCGGCTATCATGGATTCTGTGACAGTAATCTGCTCGTTCATCTGGTGCCGCTCCATCACCAGGGCCACGGTGAGCACCTTGGTGATACTGGCGGGGTACATCTTCTTGTGCATGTCCTTGCCGAGGATAGCTTGTCCTGTATCCCGGTCAAACACTATGTAAGTCTCGGAGAATGTCTCGGGGAGCGCGTCGATGGCAAAGGCCTTGGGCAGAACGCCTGCAAATACAAAAAACACCGCCAGCAGCACGGCCAGGGCACGGGTTGCCGTCCGTTTCATCAATCGATACCAATCCTTTCCGGAAATCTCTGAAGCGCCGCGCCCGTTCCCCGGCACGGCGGGTATTCTTTCACGATTACCATGCTATAACTTTCTCGGGAATCTGTCAAGTGGCAAGTTTTGGCGAAAAGGGCAGAAATTTCGGCTTTGCCGGCAGGACACCCTATCCTGCCCTCAAGTTTTTCACATTTTCTCCACAAGATGTTGAAAACCGGGGAAGAGGCCTTCCCCGGTTTCCTACTCGTCTTTTGCCTCCACCAAGACGGCAAAGGTGAACTCTTTTTCCTCCCCGTCGATGCGGATGGTGCCGGTAATGGTGGCCACGCCGGGGGAGATACCGGTGACCTCCCCTTCGGGGGTGACAGTGGCCAGGGATTCGTCAGGGGAGGCATACTGGATGGTATAGGCCAGGCCCCCCGCCACATTGACACGGGCCTGGGTTTTACCCCCCACAGGGATTACGGCGTCCTTAGAGAGCACCATTACATGGCGGACGAGGGCGCCGTCCTCTCCCTGCTTATCCTGGAGCATGGTTTTGGAGCTGCCCCAGAGCAGCTTGGGGGCGGGCTGTTCCAGGCGGTAGATGCTGGTGAAATCCCGGGCGATGTAGTACCGGGCCGTCCTGGTCTCCGCCTCGTAAAACCAGTCGTCCTTCAGTTCCTGGGCAATGCGCGCCCCGCCGGCGGCGCCGTCCTCCGCCAGGGTTTTGAGCATGGCGGTGAGGATGGGATGGGGGTCGCCCGCCTCGTCCCGCTCAAAGCGGTACTGCCCCTCGGCGGGGAAGGGCAGCGCGCCCGACAGGGTGAGGGACACCGTGCCCCGCTCCAGGGTGAGGGTGAGGTGGAAGACCTCCTCCTCCGGGTCGGCGTTCACGTCCTCGTAGTAGGCCTTGTTCCCCTCCACCCTTGCCACGCCTGAGAGGGCCAGTTCCCCTCCCTCGGCGGAATCATACAGGGAAAAGCCCAGCCAGCCCTGGTCTAGGTACTGCACCGCCAGGCGGGGCAGCTGGGTTTCGCTATAGTTCTCCCCGTAGAAGATGCCCCTTGCCTCTTCCCAGGAGCGGGGGCCTGCAAAATCCGCCTGCTGGTTCAGTTTTTCCAGCTCCTTCTCCTGCCGCTCTTCGTCCTCGGCGGCAAAGGTCTGGCCCAGGTTTTCCTCCTCGGTCTTGGGGGCCAGGGGGTTCTCCGGCTCCTTTTGGGGCAGGCAGCCCGCCAGGAGGCCCATCACCAGCGCCCCCGCCAGCAAAAGGCCCATCCGCTTCTTTCCTGTCACTGCAAGCATCCTTTCTCCTTGTTTTTTTACCGGTCCAGCCGTTTGGTAAATTCCCCGGTCATGGGGTCCACCTCGTAGAGGCAGGACAGGTCCTCCGCCACGGCAAAGCTGCCCAGGGGGGTATAGCTGGTCTCGGTGGCGGCGCCCAGGTTAATCATGTAGCAGCTCACGCCATCCACAATCAGGGTGCCGTTGTTCATAAAGGTGAGGGTCTGGCCCTCAGCCAGCTGCCCCTCCATCTCCTCCTGCACATACTGCATCAGCAGCTCCTTGGCCTCCATATAGTGGTCGGTGATGCCGTAGCTCTCGGGGGTGGCAGTCTCTTGGTCATAGCGCAAAGGGGTGTCAAAGTCATCCAGGGTGTCCGGGTCGGCCAGCACCTCGTCCCGCAGATTGGTAAAGGTATTGGTCTCGGTGCTGTAGCAATAGAGCTCGTCCCGGTTATCGGTGAGGGTGCTGGTGTAGAAGACACGGCAGTAGATGGCGGCGCTGCCCTCCCCCAGCAGGAAGGCGCTGTACTCAATTTTTTCCAGCTGGTCCCCCTCATAGGGCTCTCCCACTGTCTCCAGAAAGCGCTGTTTCAGCCCCGCTTCGCTGAGGCCAAACTGGGTGAAGACATCCCCCATTGTCACCGCCTTTTGCTCCTCCATGTCAAAGCACATGCCGAAGAGCTCGCCCTGGGTGCCGTAGGTGGGGTAGTAAATCTTCTTCACCACCACCTGGACATACCGCTCCCCTGTGCGGGGATAGGCCTTGATGTCGGCCCAGGCGCCCCCTGCATGGGACTCCGACTGCTGAAAGGCCGCGTATTCATTGGCCATATCCTGCATTTGGCGGTTAAAGGCATCCAGCTCCTCCTGTTTGCCGCCCACGGAAAACACCGGGATTTCCACAACTGTGTCCCCGTTCTCCCCGCCGTACTCCTGCACCAGCAGCTTAATCTGGGGATAGACCGGCTGTGGCTCCTCTTCCTCTTCATCCTGGGGGGCAGGGGGCTCCGGGTCCTGGGATTCCTCCGGGGGCGGGGGCAGCAAGACGTCCGAGGAGTCCTCCTGTTTTGGCGGCTGGGCGTTCTTTTCACACCCTGCCAGCCCTGCGCAGAACAGGAGCAGCAGGGCCAGCACTGCAATTTTCTTTTTCATGGCTCCATCGTTTCCTCCCAATGGCAAAAATACAGGGGCAGGGCGCACCTAGAAAAGCGCCGCGCCCTGCCGGCCCTGCGTGGCGGGCCGTCTTCCTTTGCGTTCACAAAGGAAGCGAAAAGACCCTGCGGGGCTCCCACCTATGCGCCGAAAAACAGGGGCGTGAGGCTGGCGTCCTCCACCAGGGCAGCCAGGGATTCCAGGGCCTGCTGCTCCGGTGCGTGCCCGGTGATTTCCTCCAGCACAGCGGCCAGGGCGGCCAGGGGCGTGTCCTTCCCCTGGCGGGCTAAATCGTTTTCCAGCAGGGCAAAGTCAATGCGGCCTGCGTCGTTTTGATAGGCCCGCAGGAAAATCCAATAGTCCCGGCTGGCTAAGACGGGGTTTGGGGCCTCTTTGGTCTGGGGGCCGGGGGTTATGTTGGGCAGCGCCCGTTCCAGGTAGGGCAGCCCGGCGGTGCGGGTCATGGCCTCCTCAAACACGCCGGGGAAGAAGACGGCCTCATCCACCTTCCCCACCGGGCAGAGCCCCATGGTCTTTTTTTCCAGCACCACCGAGGCGGTGAGCCCGTCGCTCAGCCTGCGCACAGTGAGCAGGAAGCCCTCCTCTGTCTTTTCCCGGTAGGCAATGCCCTCTAAACTGGTGAGTTCTACGATTTTGGAACGTATCATGGTGTCACCTTAGCCTCCGCTCTTGCAAAGGCTCCCTTTCTCCCCGTTGGGGCGGTCTTGCGGGGGAAAATCGCCGCCGCTCCGGCAGCGATTTTCCCCCGAGTTCTGTCAAAAAATGTGCGGTCGGTTTCCCTCTACAGATTACTCAAAATCCGGCGGTTTGTCAACTGGGAGAAACTGCAATCCCTTTTAGGGAATGTAGGAGTACAATACATGTTGGACAGTAGGGGAAGAAAAGAGTAGAAGGATGAGGCCAAATCGGTTAAAGTTGAGTTACCACACTTAACAAAACCGAGAGGAGGCCACATCCTTCATGAGAAAGAGTATAACACAAGACA
>JAAVYW010000040.1 GCA_022791315.1 Oscillospiraceae bacterium
CGTTCTCCCACTTTTAGCAGTGACAAGGCCAGGTGAAGCGGGCTCGGTGCGGCCCCGTTGTTCGTTCGCCTTGGCTTTCTGCGGGGGCGGATGGGTTCTCATTTAGCCTCTCTATTACCTCAAACTCTTCCTCCACCTACCCACTCCTAACCAAACTAACCTCATCACAGAAGGGGCCCCTAGACTCGCAGGCGCAGCTCTTTCCTCAAACAGCGTCCCTACTCCCTCAGCTGATTGGCAAACCTGTTGAGGGCTTCACAGGGCTTATACTTGGTGCGGTATCCCTCCCCATCCAGCACAAAAAAGGGATTGTAATCCATCGCCTTCACCTGGTTTCCATCCTCCATGGTGAGTGTAAAGACCACCCCCTGCCCGGAGTATTCCCGGTAGCTGTCATCCCGCCGGTAAAGCACTACCTCCCGCAGCAGTGCCGCCAGTTCCTCCGTCTCCTCCTCTGTCAAAACATACTCCACATCAGGCGGCATCAGGCTCACCCTCGCCTCACGGATATCCTCCGCCCTGAGCCCCGCAAAGGGCCGCCGCCCCGACAAGAGCACCGCCAGCCCCACAGCGATAGCCAGCGCAGTCAGGCAAAATCCCAAAACCAATTTTTTCACAATTTCCACCTCCTACCTTCCTAGACGCATTTTTGTCCCCCATCTTTCAGTTTCCTTTCCCCCGCTTGGGACGATAACTAAAATAGAGAGTTTTTTCTGCCCCAAGCGGCAAGGGGCAGGCACAGAGGAGGCAGAGAAATGAGCAGCATGCAGATTAACAGTGGGGGAATCCCTCCCGCCCAGCAATCCTATTACACCGAAAAAACCGCTCCCAAGACCGAGGCGGTTTCCCCTGCGTCACAGACAGAAACAACCCAGCAAAACGTCCGCCCTGCCACCATTTTTTCCGCCTCCACCGAGAAGGACAAGGGCCTCATGGACCGGATGAAGGAGGCCCAGGAAAAAGCCGAGGAACTGAAAAAGAAGCTGGAACGCCTCAAGGTGCGCAAGCAGAACTATGGCGATGCCCCCATGACAGCCTATGCCCGCCTGGCCCGCGCCCGCACCCAGGCCGACGTGAGTGCCGCTGCCGGCTATGCCCGCCGCTGCATTGCCCAGTTCCAGACCGCCCTGCGCCAGGATGAGGAGAACGCCCCCCGCATCCAGGCCGCCATCAACCAGCTGCAAAAAGCCGTGCGCCGCGCCGGGAAAAAGAAACGGGACCTCCAAAACGAGAGCCTTCTGGAATCTAAGCGCAAGCGCTCCGCCGAGCAGAAGGACAGGAAAAAGGCCGTCCGCCTGCGCCATGAGCTCAAGCGCCGCCAGGCCGCCCGCCTGGTGCGGGAGCACGGCTATCTCCGGGAGGCCGAGGTGGATAACCGGATGCAGAGCTACTTGGCTATGAGCCGTGCCGAGCTACGCGCCCAAGCCCAGGCCCTGGGAGAAGCCACCGGCCTCTCCCCCGAGGCGGCGGTGCAGAGCTACACCTCCGCCGCCCTGGCCGCAGACGCCGCCCCTGTCCCCGCCGCAGCTCCGGAGGTAAGCCTGGATATCCAGGCCTGATAAGGAAGGAGCAGCCATGATTTTATTAACCCCCTATACCCCTGCCTTCCAGGCGGAAACCGCCCGCCGCATTGCCCTTTTCTTTGGCTTCCATGCCTCCCTCATCCAGGGTGCGGCTTCCGTCGACGAGGCCGCCCTTCAAGAGGCGCAGGAAACCCTGGTGCAATGGACATCCCCCGGCCACGAGCTCTTTCTCATCCGCCAGGACAACGATGTGGTGGGCTTTCTCCATCTGGGCTATCGCGGCCCTATTGTCGCCTGGATTGAAGACATTTTTGTAGACGAATCCCGCCGGGGCCAGGGCATTGCCACCGAGGCCATCCGCTTGGCTGAGGGGATTGTCCGGGCCAAACCGGGCTATACCGCCCTGTGCCTGGATGTGGTGCCCCGCAACGAGAGCGCGCTGCGGCTCTATCACAAGCTGGGCTTTGACAGCCTCAGCCTCCTCACCCTGCGCAAGGAGCTGGGGGAAAACAAGCGCGACCGGCGCGAGAACCTTTTAGGCCTCACCTTCCGCTACTGAGCCCTTAAATATAGAGTGCCCGCCGAAAAGCAGCTGCTTCCCGGCGGGCACTTCTTTTTCCCGATTATTGTTCCCCGTTGTCCTTGGTAAAGAAGTTCAGGGCGTACATGGTGAGGATAATCGCCCCTGCCACACAGAAGATACCCAGCATCCCCTTGCCCATGACGGGGAGGGTCTGCAAGAATTCAGTCACATGGAACATGATAAAGTCCCTCCTTTCTGCCTAGCGGGCGATGAGGTTGAGAATCAACCCGCCTGCAATCACTGATGCAATCTGTCCCGATACATTCACGCCGATGGAGTGCATCAGCAGGAAATTCTGGTTGTCCTCCTCCAGCCCCAGCTTGTGCACCACCCGGGCCGACATGGGGAAGGCCGAGATGCCCGCCGCGCCAATCATGGGGTTTATTTTCTGTTTGAGGAACAGGTTGAGGAACTTGGCAAAGAACACGCCGCCCACTGTGTCAAACACAAAGGCCACCAGCCCCAGCGCTAAAATCAGCAGGGTCTGGGGATTGAGGAAGGCCGAGGCCTGCATCCGTGCGGCGATGGTGATGCCCAAAAACAGCGTCACCAGGTTAGCCAGCACCTTCTGGGCCGTGTCCGAGAGGTTGTCCAGCACGCCGCATTCCCGGATGAGGTTGCCGAACATGAGGAAGCCCACCAGCGCCACACTGCGGGGCGATACCAGCCCGGTAATCACCGTGATGAGGATGGGGAAGAGAATCCGGGTACGTTTGGAGACGTTTTTCTGCTCATAGGGCATACGGATGCGCCGCTCCTTTTGGGTGGTGATGAGCTTAATCACCGGCGGCTGGACAATGGGCACCAGGGCCATATAGGAATAGGCCGCCACAATGATGGCCCCCAGATAGTTGGACTGGAAATAGTTGGCCACAAAGATAGAGGTGGGCCCGTCCGCTGCGCCGATGATGGCGATGGAGGCCGCGTCCTTCATCTCAAAGCCCAGCAGCGCCGCCATGCTCAGGGTGAAAAAGATGCCAAACTGCGCCGCCGCCCCAAAGAGCATCAGCTTGGGGTTGGAGAGCAGGGGGCCAAAGTCAATCATCGCCCCAATCCCCACAAAGAGCAGCAGGGGAAAGAGCTCGTTGGCAATGCCCATGTCAAAGAGCAAGTCCACCACTCCCGGCTCTGCCACGCCGTCATACACCTGCGTCACTGCCCCCGACCAGGGGAGGTTGACTAAGATGGCCCCAAAGCCCATGGGCAACAGCAGGGTGGGCTCCATCTGCTTTTTAATTGCCAAAAAGATTAACACCCCGCCAATGAGCCACATCACCACCTGCTGCCACTGGATTTCCAGAATATTTGCATACAATGCTTCCACGTTTGTTCCGTCCCTTCCTTTGCCTTTTTTGTTTTGATTTCCCCATTTCCTAGGAAGTATGCCCAGAGAATCCCCCTTTTCCCAAGAAGGCCACGAAAAAAGACCTTTGCCGCAGGGGAAATCCCCACGGCAAAGGTCTTGCTTTTTCATCCAACGGCGGGCCGCCCTCTGCGGCCGTGACTGTCGCCCATTGTCCCAGGGAAACATCCCCGTAAGCTACTCCCCTTCGCTGTTTCCTATCATACCATCTTTTCCCTTTGCTTTCAACCCCTTTTTCAAATTCCCGACAAAATTCCCTGCCCCCTCTGCGAGGGCCTTCTCGCCGGCAGGGAAGCCCTGGCTAATCCCGCTTCTCCTCCTTCTGCCTGCGGTATTGCCCAAGGAGCCCGTCATACTTTTTGCCCGCAGCCCGGTAGTAAATCTCGAACCCAACCGTCATGGCAATAAAGATAAGGAAAAACATCCCGATAAACAGTGCCCAGGAACCCAGCTGCCCCGTGGGGAACCACTCCATCTTCCAGGCCGTAAAGGATAGCAGGGGGAGGAACAGCACCACAAACAGCAGGCTGCGCCAGGTATACCGCATCCTCTTGATGACCCAGTCCGAAAAGCATATCCCCTGAATCAGCGCAGAGCCCGCGCTCACAGCCAGCAGTCCCCACAGCATCCCAAGGGAAACCTCCCGGTGGCCGAATAGGGTACAGAAGAACAGATAAATCACCATGGCTCCGGTGTACAAAAGACAAGCCCCCGTCTTCCACTTCGCAACACCCTTGAAAAACGCTTTCATTTCAGCATACTCCTCTCCAACTCCCGCAGCTTGGCGTTCATCTCCCCGGCATAGTGGCGGGAGACACATACCTGCTCGCCATTGTCCATTGTCACCAGCAGTCGCCCGCCCAGCTCAGGACGGATGGATTTGACCCGCCGGAAATTCACAATGGCCGAGCGCCCTGCCCGGAGAAAATCCAATTCCCGCAGCGTATCCTCCAGCTCATAGAGCTGCAAGGCGCTTTCATAGACAGCCCTTTCCGTGTAGAGGAACGTCTTTTTATCCGCCTTGTCGATATAGAGGATGTCCTTTGCGTCCAGCAAATGCCGCTCCCCGTCCAAAATGCCCACCAGCTTCTTCTGGTAAACCCGCAGCATTGCCACCAGCCGCAGGATTTCCTCGTCCGCCTGGGGGCAGTTGATAATGACCTCCGTTTCCTGATAAGCCGGGTCCTGATTGAGCAAAATTTTCATAGGCCCCCTCCTTCCAAAGACATTTTATCAAATGGGAATGGGATTGCAAGACGGGTATCCCCCTGTGGGCATTTTTGCAGCCTATCCTGCCATTTCCCCGCGCCGAGAGGCAAAGCGGGGCCAGGGCCCGGCAAGTTGACGGGGCAGAATTCCCGTGCTATACTTGTACCATAACAGAAAACCGCATCTTCCCGGAAGGAGGCCGCTGGAACCCCTCCTTGCTGTCCCCATTGAATCCGTTTTTTTGCATGATTTGCATAAGGAGGTCCTTCCCATGCCATCGCCCCGCCTAAAGAAGCTGCGGCGCCTTTTCCCCCTCTCCCTGCGGGACTGCGGCATCACCCTGCTGGTGCTGGCCGGGGCGGCGCTCATCTGCACCCTGCTGCGGTTTTTGGACGACGGCGACGTCTATGTCTCCATGGTTTTCCTCTTGGC
Source organism: Oscillospiraceae bacterium (assembly GCA_022791315.1). Lineage (GTDB taxonomy): Bacteria > Bacillota > Clostridia > Oscillospirales > Ruminococcaceae > JAAVYW01. Next base: position 5,111 of record JAAVYW010000040.1, read on the forward strand.
AGTGCTGGTTATCTCCCGCTTTACCAGCGGGTATCTCTATGGCATCCTGGCCTCCCTCCTCAGTGTCTTCGGGGTCAACTACGTGTTCACCTACCCCTATTTCGCCCTGAATTTCACCATCTCCGGCTATCCCCTCACCTTCATCAGCATGCTGGCCGCCTCAGTGCTCACCAGCGCCATGACGACCCAGGGCAAGGAACGGCAGCGCCTGCAAATGGAGAGCGAACGGGAAAAGACCCGCAGCAACCTGCTGCGGGCTGTGTCCCACGACCTGCGCACCCCCCTCACCTCTATTGTGGGCTCGGCCTCTGCGGTGCTGGACAACGAGGGCCTGCTCTCCCCCGCGGAGGTGCGGGAGCTGCTCACCGGCGTGCGGGAGGATGCCCAGTGGCTCATCCGCATGGTGGAAAACCTGCTCTCCATCACCCGCATTGGGGGCGAGCCCGCCGCCCTGTCCAAGCAGCCCGAGGCGGCGGAGGAGGTGCTGGCTGAGTCCGCCCGGAAATTCACCAAGCAATTCCCCGGGATTTCCCTGGAGGTTTCGGCCCCCCGGGAGCTGCTCATCGTGCCCATGGATGCCATCCTCATTGAGCAGGTTCTGGGCAACCTGATGGAAAATGCCGCCCTCCACGGCAAAACCACCACCCACATATGCCTGGCCCTGGCCCGCCAGGGGGATACTGCCCTCTTCTCTGTGGAGGACGACGGCCAGGGCATCCCCCCGGAGAAGCTCCCCCTGCTCTTTGAGGGCTATCTGGGCGACTCCGGCCCTGGGGAGGCCGACGGCAAACGGAGCATGGGCATCGGCCTTTCGGTGTGCCAAACCATCATTGCTGCCCACGGCGGCTGCCTCACAGCCCAAAACCTGCCCCAGGGCGCCCGCCTCCAGTTTACCCTCCCCCTGGAGCAGGAGGGCTGGGAGGAGTAACCCAACCCCAAAACGAAAGGAGCCCGCACAGATGCCCCTAAAACAAAAAGTGCTGATTGTGGAGGACGAGGCCAGCATCAAGAGCTTTATGGCGGCGGTGCTCTCCGCCAACCACTACGAGGTGATTTCCGCCTCCACCGGCGCCCAGGCCTACGGTATGATTACCTCCCACTGCCCCGACGTGGTGCTCCTGGACTTAGGCCTGCCGGACATGGATGGCCTGCAAATCATCCGCTCCGTCCGGGAGTGGTCCCACCTCCCCATCATCGTGGTCTCGGCCCGCACCCATGAGCGGGACAAAGTGGCCGCCCTGGATTTGGGCGCGGACGACTACATTGTCAAACCCTTCGGCACCTCGGAACTGCTGGCCCGCATCCGCACCGCCATCCGCCACACCCGCACCCGGGAAGTGAGCGAGAGCGTGGCCCAAACCGGCCTGTTCCAGTCCGGCGGCATGGTGATTGACTACGACAAACACCACGTCCTCATCGACGGGAAAGACGTCCACCTCACCCCCAACGAATACAAGCTGGTGGCCCTGCTGGGCAAATACGCAGGCAAAGTCCTCACCTACGACTACCTTATGCGGGAGCTCTGGGGCCCCGGCGTCAAGGGTGACAACCAAATCCTGCGGGTGAACATGGCAAACATCCGCCGCAAAATCGAGAAAAACCCCGCCTCTCCCGAATACATCTTCACCGAAGTGGGCGTTGGCTACCGCATGGCCGACGGGGACTAGCTCTGCCTTGGGATTCCCCCCCGCTTTACGGTTTCTTAACTCCCCCACCCCCTATCTTAACACCCTCGCCCCTCAAAATCCATTATGATATAGAATAGAGGATATTAGGTTTTTCGGCTGCTTGCAGCGGGAATATCAGTACAGAAAGGGCGGAGAAAAAAGCGTGGGAAAAACCAAGACTATTTTACGGGCCAAAATCCGGGAATCCCTCCAGGCTGTTTTGCCGGTGACAGCGCTGGTGCTGGCGCTGTGCTTCACCGTCGCCCCCATCCCCAACGGCACGCTGATGGCCTTTTTGGTGGGCGCGGTGGCGCTGATTGTGGGCATGGGCTTCTTCACCCTGGGGGCCGAAATTTCCATGACCCCCATGGGGGAATACGTGGGCTCCCAGAGCACCAAATCCCGCAACCTGTGGGTGATTATTCTGGTGTCCCTCTTTGTGGGCGTGATGATTACCGTGTCGGAGCCCGACCTCCAGGTGCTGGCGAACCAGGTGCCCACCATCCCCAACCTGACCCTGATTCTCTCGGTCGCCATTGGGGTGGGGGTGTTTTTGGTGCTGGCAATGGTGCGGGTGCTGTTCCGCATCAAGCTCTCCTGGCTCTTATGGATTTTCTATCCCCTGGTGTTTGTGCTCACCCTCTTTGTGCCGGGGGATTTCATCGCTGTCTCCTTTGATTCCGGCGGCGTCACCACCGGCCCCATGACAGTGCCCTTTATCATGGCGCTGGGGGTTGGCGTGGCCTCCATCCGCTCGGATAAGCACGCGGAAAACGACAGCTTTGGCCTGGTGGCGCTGTGTTCCATCGGCCCCATCCTGGCTGTGCTGCTGTTGGGCCTCATCTTCCATCCCCAGGGCAGCGCAGGGGCCTCCACCTGGGAAATCAACGTGTCCGATTCCAGGGAGCTGGGCCAGCTCTTCTCTGCCGCCTTCCCCACCTATCTGGGAGAGGTTGCCACAGCCCTGGGCCCGCTGATGCTGTTCTTCCTCCTCTACCAGGCCATCGCCGCCCCCATGAAACGGCAAAACCTCCTCAAAATCCTGGTGGGCGTGGTGTATACCTATATCGGCCTGGTGCTGTTTCTCACCGGGGTCAACGTGGGCTTCATGCCTGCGGGCAACTACATCGGCAAGATGATTGGCTCCTTAGACTACCCCTGGATTATCATCCCCATCGGCATGGTTATCGGCTATTTCCTGGTACAGGCCGAGCCCGCCGTCCACGTCCTCACCAAGCAGGTGGAGGACATCACCTCCGGCGCCATCCCCAAGCAGGCCCTCTCAGTCACCTTAGCCATCGGCGTCTCGGTCTCTGTGGGCCTGGCCATGATTCGGGTGCTCACCGGCATCTCCATCCTGTGGTTCCTGCTGCCCGGCTATGCCATAGCGCTGCTTCTGAGCCTCTTTGTCCCCAGCATCTTCACCTCTATTGCCTTTGACTCCGGCGGCGTGGCCTCCGGCCCCATGACAGCCACCTTCCTGCTCCCCTTTGCCATGGGCGCCTGCGAGGCCCTGGGGGGCAATATCGTCACCGACGCCTTTGGCGTGGTGGCTATGGTGGCTATGACCCCCCTCATCGCCATCCAGCTGCTGGGCCTCGTCTATAAGTGGAAGCTGGGAAAGAAAAAGCCCGCCCAAGATGCCCAAGAGAAGGCCCAGGCGCTCAGGGACGAGGAAATTATCGAGCTGTGATTCTGTCATTTCATCAGGTGCTGCGCGGGAAAGAGCCTGCGCAGAGGAAAGGATACCGCCTATGAAGGATATTTGCCTATTACTCACCATCTCCCAGCGGGACGATGCCCAGCGCTTCATCCACTTTTTCCAGGAGCAGGGCGTTGCCGAGGTCTATAGCGCCCTGTGCAACGGCACCGCCCGGCAGAAAACCCTGGACCTGCTGGGCCTGGAACAGACGGAAAAGACCATCCACTTTGCCGTGGCCTCCCGCCAAAAAGTGCAGGAGCTGCTGCGGGGCCTGCGCCGGTATCTCCACCTAGACCTGCCCGACCGGGGCATTGCCCTCTCTGTGCCCATCCAGAGCATGGGGGGCGCAGCGGCGCTCCAATATTTCCTGGAAGGCCAGGAACTCACCGAAAAGGAGGAGAGCGAAATGGCTCCAAGCTATGAGCTGATTGTCGTCATCGCCCAGCGTGGCTATACCGATATGGTGATGGACGCCGCCCGGGAGGCCGGGGCCAGCGGCGGCACCACCATCCACACCAAGGGCACCGGCGGGAAAAATGCCGAGAAATTCTTTGGCGTCTCCATCGCCGCAGAGAAGGAAATCGTCCTCATTGTGGCTGCCGCCCAGTCCAAAACCGCCATCATGAAAGCTGTGATGCAGGGGGCCGGGATGCACACCAAGGCCCATGCCCTGGCCTTCTCCCTGCCTGTCAGCGAAACCGCCGGCTTCCAGTGGGAGCAGGACCAGCCGGGCTAATCCCCCCGCTCAAATAAATACACCTCCCCCGCCGGGCGTGGAATCCCTTTTTTCCTTGACACCAAGGGGTGGGATAGAGTAATATTATATTAGTATATCCCCTCACGAAAACGCCACAGGAGAAGGAAGGCAGTTGCCAGCCGCAGGAACAGGTCAGGAGGTACACATATGAGCTCACGGGAGGACAAAACCAGCGAAACCGGGAAGGAAACCGGTTACAAATCCCTGCTTTTCAGCCTTTGGAAAAAGATGTCCACAGGAAAAAAGGGCGAAAAGAAACATCAGCCGTCCGAGCCCCAGGAAGAATCACCCCAGCCTCCGGAGGAAGCCCTGCCGGAGACGCCCCCGGTGGAGGAGCTGCCCTTTGAGCAGTTGCCCGCCCCCGAAGAACTGATGGAATACTACCTGCTCTTCTGTCAAGGCCAGGGGCAGGAGGGGAATAAATCCACCATTGAGGATTTTTGCGCCGATTCCCGGCCGGAGACGTCGTTCTTAAAACAGGTCATTTCCCAGATAGAGGGCAAGGCCGCCTCTGTGATGAAGGAGTACCGCAAACAGACGAAGCTGTCTATCATGAAGGCCGAGCAGCGCCTGCGCGCCCTGAGCCGGGAGCAGGAGGGGGAAGACGCCTCCCCAGAGGCCTCTCCCGAGGAAGCCCCCGCCCCGGCCCTAAACGGCCAGGTGCTGGTGTTCTGCGCCCCGGACTGGAGCGCTGCCTGGGGCATTGCCCTGCCCGCCCTGGGCGATGGGCTCCCTATCACCCGCGCGCTGGTACTCACCAGCCTGGAAGAGCGGAACATCACCTTTGGCATAGACCAAGAGGTGGTAAACCGTTTAGCCACCCCGCAGGGCGCCCTCACCCTGCAAAAGCTGGCTGTCTCCGCCCCTCCCATCCCGGGAGAGGACGGGAAAACGATAGAGTATTTCCCCCGCACGGTGGGCACCCCTCAGATTATGGAGAATGCCCAGGGCATCGTGGACTTTGACAACCTCAACTGGCTCACCCATATTGAAGAGGGCACTGTCATCTGCGATATTGTGCAGCCCACCCAGGGCACTTCCGGCACCAATATCCAGGGCAACCCCATCCGGCCCTATAACGGCAAGAAGGCCAACCTCCCCAAGGGGGACAATGTGGTGCCCAACGCAGACGGCACCTCCCTCATCTCCAAAATAGACGGGCAAATCTCTTTCCGGGACGGCAAGTTCCACGTCAACAACACCATCGTCATCCAGGGCAACGTAGACCTCTCCACCGGCAGCATCGATGTCCAGGGAGACGTGGTCATCCACGGCAACGTCCTGGCGGGCTTTACTGTCACCGCCTCCGGCAACATCACCATCGGCGGCCTGGTGGAGGGCTCCCAAATCACCGCCGGGGGCAACGTGGTGGTCAACCGGGGCATGAACGGCAATGTGGTGGGCAGCATCACCGCCGGGAAGGACATCGTCTGCAAATACATGGAAAACGCCACTGCCCACGCCATGGGCGAAATCCACATGGACAGTATCGTCAACTGTGACCTGGCTGCCCGGGGCAAGGTGGTCGTTAAAACCGGCCGGGGCGTCATCATTGGCGGCACCGTCCGCTCCATGGGCGGCATTGAGGCCAAGACTATTGGCAACATCGCCGGACGCCTCACCAGCCTCTCCATCGGCCCCACCCCCTGGTTTTTAGAGGAAAAGGCCCAGGTGGAGGAACAGCTGGAAAAGCTCCAGCAGGAGATGAAACGCCAGCCCGCCGGCCAGGGCGCCCTGCTGAAGATGAAGGAAAAACCCCTGAAAAAGTCCCTAGAGGAAATGGAGTTCCAGGAGGCTGCCGCAGCGCAGAAACAGATTGTTGCCTCCACCCTCTACCCCATGGCCCAGGTCTCCATCAACGGCATCACCAAACACATCGCCAGTTCCCAATCCCCCTGCCGCATCTATCTGGATGCCAAGGAGGGTGCAGTGAAAGTCATCAACGTGTAACTGAGGGCAGGGCAGGAAACCCAACGTGGATTTCCTGCCCTGCCTTTTTCTTTTCCCGCTATCCAACCAAAAAAGGGATTTCCCCTATGTCGCCCGTTGACATCATCCCCGCATCCCCGCAAAAAACTGTGCCAGCAGCCCGGCGCACTCCCCTGCCAGCACCCCGCGGGTCACACGGGGATTGTGCCCAAAGGGCACGTGGGTCAAATCCATCACCGTGCCGCAGCATCCCGCCTTCTCGTCTTTTGCCCCAAAGACAATCCGCTCCACCCGCGCCTGAATCAGCGCCCCCGCACACATGGGGCAGGGCTCCAGCGTCACATAGAGGGTGCAGCCGGTGAGCCGCCAGTCCCCCAGCAGGGCGCAGCCCCGCTCAATCGCCAGCAGCTCCGCGTGTCCTAAGGGGGTCTTGTCCTGTTCCCTGGTGTTGTGCCCCCGTGCCAGGATTTCCCCATCCCGCACCAGCACTGCCCCCACCGGCACCTCCCCCTGGGCCAGGGCCAGCCGGGCCTCCTTTAGCGCTTCCCGCATAAATCCCTGGTCGTCCATCTCCGGCAAAGCCTCCCTCCGCCCAGCGCAGCCCGGCAGGCCAATCCCTGCCGTAGCGTTTCAGATATCCCAATAGCTCCTCGCCCTTTGCCCGCCACTGGATGAGGTATCCCTTCCGAGCCGTAGCAATACCCCAAAACGGGGACAACAACGCTGTGGCAGAAAGCCATCAGCGCTGCGCGTAATTCGTTATAATATGCAGGGGCATCACTGCAGGGGTGGCATTCCGCAATTCCAGTTTGCCCGCTTCCCAAGTCCCCACGCCGAGGGCCCTGCCTCTTTCATCTGCGGCAGCAGCCAGAAACCGGCGCTTATAAAAAGCTCACCATATACCCAAACACCACAACCAATGCCATCACCATGCAGGGCGCAGTGTAAAAGGAACGGTTTTTCTCCCGGGTAAGGAGATACGTGGTCTTGCGCCGCAGCAAAAAGGCGCCTTCCTTGGCCCTGCGCATGTACACCATCACACTGATGAGCCCCGCCAGCAGCAGGAGGATATAGGCCCCATACCCCACCCCAGTACACACCTGGGCCGGCAGGCAGAGCTCCAGCACCGTGAAGAAATAGGCAACCAGATTGACAGCAGCGTGCATCACCATCCCGGTAAACAGGGAACCGGAAACCAGGGTAAAATAGCCAATCACCAGCCCCAGCAAAAAGGCATTGGGCTGCTGCACAGGGCTCAGGTGCATTAGCCCAAAGAGCACTGCCGAGGAAAACAGGGCGAAAGTATCCCCATAGGGACGCAAAGACTGGAGCACCAGCCCCCGGAAGACAAGCTCCTCCATCACCGGCACCAGGATACAGCTGTAGAGGAAATAGAGCAGCAGGGGCAGCGGGCGGAGCGTAGGGCCGCTCTGGGCATAATAGGGCCTGCCCCCCACCGCCGAAAGCCCAACCCCCACAGCAGTGGAAATAACGGCCCCCAGCACTGAGCAAGCCAAAGCCGCGCCCACGCCGCATCCCACAAACAGCCCCCTCCCCTTGCGGAACGGGAACGCCGCCCGCAGGGGAATCCGTACCATGCGTTTATAGAGGGAAAAGGGGAGCGCCATACTACAGAGATAGACAAAAATCTGCAACACCAAATGGGCCGACTCCGAAGCCTGGAACCGCCACCCTGCAAAGAGCCGGGCGAATATCTGGCCCACTGCCGGAGCCAGGAAAACCGCAGTGGCAAAATACACCAGCAGACAAGCCCCCAGGGCATTCCCTGTCCCGCGGATACGCTGCTTTTCATAGCTGCGCGGGTCAACGGGCACGAATCCCATGCCCTCTACAAAATAGTATTCCGCCCCAAAGGGATTCTGGTAATTGTAATCCCTCTGCTGTGTAAAATTTACGCTGCGATTTTGCATAGATAACTCCTTTGCCGCCGCAAGTGACGCTATTCTGTCCCCATTGTCCCATCACACAATGCCGTCCAACACAGCGTTTGGTTTTGGTGCAACACGCGCAGCATGCCGCACTGCGGCACCGCCCGCTGACAGCTTGTGCTGCGCATCATAAGGTCTTAAGGCCTGTACCGCCGCAAAGCGGTGAGGCTATGATAGAATAGGCACTTGGCGTAAATGCGCCAAACCTGCGCCGCGGCGCAGGAAAACCACGCCCCACGTGTTTTTATGTCCATTATATCATAACTCTACGCGGCAAAAAACCGCATTTTTATGAACATTCCGCCTTTTGTTCTTCGTTTATTCACATTTTTGTGACATCCTTTCCAGCCCAAGTCTGTCATAGCAGAGCAGCACGAAATCCCAGGCCAGCGGCCAAACCTCTCCTCTCCCCAAAGGGCTTTTCGTCCGGTTTATCAATCCGAGCCCAGCCCATGCAGCTATAGGGCTGTTCCCATCTCTTCTTCCCTCTATCCCTTCAGGGAATCGCTGAACCCCTTTGGTTCCCTTTTCCGCTCTGCCGAGAGGCAGTCAAAGGGTATCCCCTTCACTGCCCCCTCCAAACTGTAGAGATGCACCAGGCAAACACGGGGATATCCCTTTTTAACCGGGCAAAGGCCTGCTCGGCCCCCAATTCCCGCAGCTTCTCCTGGGAATCAATCCCCACGGCTGCCAGCTTTTTCTCCATCTCCCTCCCAATATTCGCCATGGAAGTCAATCCCGCCATACCGCTCCCCCTCTCTGTGCCCACTACCAAAAAAACAGCGGCCGCCCCTCACGCTTGGGGCAGCCGCTGTACTATGTAACTTTAGCCGTTAAACCGGATGACAGAATCGGTGCGGTCGGACTCAAAGGCAGCCTCCATCACCTTCATCACCCGCATCACCTGGGCATGGGTGACAATCTGCTCCTCTTCCCCGTCAATGGCCTTGCACACGTTGCGATAGAAGTCGTGCACATCCATCTTGGGCTGGGGCAGCTCGTGGGTGGTAATGGTGTCCTTGGTACGGGGGGCCATGGTCTTGGTAACACCCGCCGCCGTCACCACCGGCACAGCGTCCTTGCCGTCCCAGTTGTCGCAGCACACAATCTCGCCGTCGCCTTTAAAGCTGTTGATAATGGCGGTGCCGTTGCGGCCCTGCATGTACCAGCGGGGGAGGTTTACAAAGTTGCTGGTGCCCACCTCCACATGGACATTCACGCCGTTCTCAAACTTCATTTCCAGCTTGAAGCCGTCGTCCACCAGCTCGGTGGTGACATGGTCCAGACGGCAGTAGAGGGAGGTAATCTTCTCCGGGAACATCCAGAGAATCTGATCCAGCAGGTGAACACCCCAGTCCAGCACCATACCGCCGCCATGCTCGGGCTGGGCCCGCCAGTCGCCGGGGATGCCACGGGAACCGTGTACCCTGGTCTCAATGTTGAAGACATCGCCCAGCACGCCGCTGTCATAGACCTGGCGGATGGCGCGGTAATCGTTGTCCCACCGGCGGTTCTGGTGCACGGTGAAGAGCTTGCCGTATTTCTTGGAGGCGTCAAACATCTCCTGGAGCAGGGCACTGTTCAGCGTCACCGGCTTCTCGCAAATGACATTTTTCCCCGCTGCCATGGCCTTCACAGCCATCTCTTTATGCCCGTCATTGGGGATGGCAATGGTGACAATTTCCACCTGGGGGTCACCCAGCAGGGCCTCTAGGGAATCATAGACAAAGAGGCCTCTGTCCTTGGCCCGCTGGCAGGCCTCCGGGTCGATGTCATAGACACCGGCCAGCTCCACCACGTCGCTGGGAGGCAGCTCGCCCCGCACCATGTAGGCGCCCGAGCCGCCGGTGATGTTCATGGCATGGAAACTGCCCATGCCGCCATATCCAATAATTGCCACTTTCTTTTTCAAAGAAGTCCACTCCTTTTTTATCCATTTATCCGGCACGGCGAGGGTCTCCCCCACCAGGAGCCGTCTTTTTTCCTACTATTATCTTATCATAAATCCTGGCAAAATCATGCACTTCTCCCATACTTTCTGGACAGATATTGCGTGTTTATGCAATCTTTCACAAAAATCTCCCCCGTTTTTTGAGCGCATTCCCCTTTCTGTTTTTTTTTGCTTTTTCGCAATAGCTTTTTCCCCTTAGCTATGCTATAATAGGCACAAAAATACGGACAGCGTGTTTTCTCGGCGCAGGATTGGCGTATCCGCGCCAAATGTCTATGTTATCATAGCCTAAAAATCTGCTTTGCCGGTTTCCTGCCGTCATTCGACGGCAGTGCAGGGCGTTTGCCCTGCGGCTATGCTATAATCAGGCAGTGCCAAGCCGGCCCATCTCTATGGCCGACCCAGCCCCCGTGAGGAGGCAAGGGCCCAGGGGCCCACAGGGCCGGGGAAGATGGAGCGAGCGGTGCCATTGCGCCGCGCACCCCGAAGGGGGCGGAACCCCAAAAGGAAATTTAAGGCACTGCCGCGAATCGAAGGGAAGGAACAGCTATGGCAAAAATCACCTTTATGGGCGCGGGCAGCACGGTCTTTGCCCGCAACGTCATCGGCGACTGTATGTGCACGGAAACCCTGCGGGACTGGGAGTTTGCCCTCTATGACATCGACCCGGTGCGCCTCCAGGAGAGCGCGGCCATCCTGAGTAAGATGGCCCAGACCTTGGGCGTGGGCGCCAAAATCACCACCTATCTGGGCGTGGAAAACCGCAAAGACGCCCTGCGCGGGGCAAATTTTGTCGTCAACGCCATCCAGGTGGGCCTCTATGACCCCTGCACCATCATCGACTTCGAGGTACCCAAGAAATACGGCCTGCGCCAGACCATCGGCGATACCCTGGGCATCGGCGGCATTATGCGTGCCCTGCGCACCATCCCGGTCATGGAGGGCTTTGCACGGGATATGGAGGAGGTCTGCCCTGACGCCTGGTTCCTCAACTACACCAACCCCATGGCCATGCTCTCCGGCTATATGCAGCGCTATACCGGCGTCAAGACAGTGGGCCTGTGCCACAGTGTCCAAGTCTGTTCCGAGACCATCCTCAAGGAAATGGGCTTAGAGGATAAGCTGCCCGGCCGCCGGGAGCTCATTGCAGGCATCAACCATATGGGCTGGCTCCTCAAGCTGGAGGATAAGGACGGCAACGACCTCTATCCCCTCCTGCGCGCCAAGGCCGACGAGCTGATTGCCCAGCCCGATTTCAAGGACAAAGTGCGGGTGGACTACATCCGTCGTTTCGGCTACTACTGTACCGAGTCCAGCGAACACAACGCGGAATACAACATGTTCTATATCAAATCCCGCTATCCGGAGCAAATCGACTCCTTCAACATCCCCCTGGATGAATATCCCCGCCGCTGCATCAACCAGATTGCCGGCTGGAAAGAGGAGTACGAGAGCCTCTCCAAAACCCAGAGCCTGACCCATACCCGCTCCAAGGAATATGCCTCCCATATCATGGAGTCCATTGTCACCAATACCCCCTACGAAATCGGCGGCAATGTACTGAACACCGGCCACCTCATCACCAACCTGCCGGAGGACGCCTGTGTTGAGGTCCCCTGCCTGGTGAACGGCCAGGGTATCCACCCCTGCCATGTGGGCCGCCTGCCGGTGCAGTGCGCCGCCATGAACATGACCAACATCAACGTGCAGCTCCTCACTATCGAGGCCGCTGTCACCCGCAAAAAGGAGCACATCTATCAGGCCGCCATGCTGGACCCCCATACCGGCAGCGAGCTGGATATCGACACCATTGTAAAAATGGTAGACGACCTGATTGCCGCCCACGGCGATTGGCTGCCTAAATACAACTAAAAAACGGCCCCGGGATTCTGTTCCGGGGCCGTTTTTCCTGCTTGACAGGCGCTCAATTCATGGGTATAATAAGGATGAAAAGGCACTGCGACAAGCGGTTCGCCTAGTTCAGGATTTTTACAAATTTCTTTCTAAAAACCGTCACTTGGCAGAGTGGCGGTTTTTGCGTTTTGTACGTTGCAGTGTAATTGTGACCGTAAACGGCCCAACATGAAATGTAATGCGCATAAGCGTCACCTCCTCTCAGAGGAGATTGACTAGCCGCCCACCGTTTTCCAGTGCCTTTTCGCCTTTATTTTACAAGATATTCTATCTTTTGCCAATTTCCATCGTCAAAAACCTCAGATATTTCCCTCCCTGGCAAAACCCCACCCGCTGGATTCCCGGCGGGTGGGGTTTTATTATCTCTCCCAAATCACAGAGGGGTCAAATTCGGCCAGGCTTTTAACCCCGGTGCGGGCCATCACCGAGGCCAGCTGGCCGGTCATGTCCTTCACGGCCCGCTTTACGCCGTCGGCGCCGTCCGCCACCAGCATAGCCATAATATGCCTGCCCACTGAGACCGCAGTGGCCCCCAGCGCCAGGGCCTTGTATACGTCCATGCCGGTCTCAAAGCCGCAGTCCACGAAAATGGGGAACTCCTTTCCCAGCGCCTCCCGGATTTTAGGCAGCACCCGCAGCGGCGGCACTGCACAATCCATAATCCCGTGGTGGTGGGAGACCACGATGCCCCCTGCCCCCGCCTCGGCGCAGGCAAGGGCGTCCTGCACACTGAGCACCCCCTTCACCACAAAGGGCAGGGAGGTGGCCCGGATATAGCTTTCCAGCTGCTCCCTTGTCTTGGGACGCATATCCTCCCCCAGCACGTTGTCATAATTCCCCTGCCGCCCAAAGCAGTGGTCAATATCCATCCCCACTGCCAGAGCGCCACAGCGCTCGGCATGACGCAGCCGGCGGTAGATTTTCTCCTCTTCCGCATAGGGCTTCACAATCTTGATGGTCTTGGCCCCGGTGTCCACGATGCGGGAGAGCTCCTCCTCGTCCCCCATCCCGGCCCACATCACGGCCCCCGCCGCCTTGGCCCCCCGCGCCATCTCCGCCATCCCGTCCGGGTACTGCTTGTCCAGGTGGGAGAGCGCCGCCATCATCACCGGCGTGGAAAACGTCTCCCCGTACAAGTGCAGCTTCGTGTCCGGCAGCTCCGCCCCCACCAGCCGCATCTCCACCAGCAGGGAATCAAAATACGCCCGCGTAATCTCATTGGAATCCCGGTTTGCCTTCCGCGCATCCATCTTTTTCCCCTCCCCGTCCGCTTTTTCTTCCGGAACACTCAAGTGACGTGCAGGGTCGTCGCTGCGGCCCACCAGGTAGTCCATGGAAATGTCAAAGTAATCCGCAAGGGCAATTAGCATGTCATAGGTGGGTCTACGCTTTCCCAATTCATACTGTTGAATTCCTTGTTCACTAGTCCCCATGTTCATAGCAAGCTGTTTTTGCGTAAGATGCCTGGATTTTCTAATTTTTCGTAAATGCTCACCAAAAACAAACATAATTACACCCCCTAAAAGATATTGACAAGTTCACTTGTATGTGTTATTATAAAGAAAAAATATCAACTGACTAGTTTTTGAGGGCAAAATATATCATGCCTCTCTTATAAATGGTCTTTACCGGAAGGAGTCCCCCGTCTCCGCAGAGACAATCAAGTGCAGCCTAACCTTCGTTTATTCCCACTCTTTATAAATGAAAGCAAATATTTACGAGACAAGCATGTAAAATCCTCTTCCTTTTGGATTACAACAAAAATATCAATGCCGCGTTGGGTCATCGCTGCGCCCTACCAGATAATCTAAAGAAACGTCAAAATAATCCGCAAGGGCAATTAGCATATCATAAGCTGGCTTGCGCTCTCCTAATTCATACTGTTGAATCCCGCGCTCACTGGCCCCAATATTTATGGCAAGCTGTTTTTGTGTAAGATGTCTGGATTTCCTGATATTTCGTAAATGTTCACCAAAAATAAACATAATAATTCTCCCCAAAAAGTATTGACAACATCGTTCGAGCGTGTTAATATAATAGCATATTACGCGCAACCGCGCGTAATATGAAGCCAATAGAACTTCATTGTGTTGTAAAACTTTGCATTCTATTGTGATAGTCAAATAATATCAATGCCGCGTCGGGGCGTCGCTACGTCCCACCAGATAATCTAAAGACACATCAAAATAGTCCGCCAAAGCAATCAGTTGCCGGAAAGCAGGTTCTCTTGTCCCGTATTCATAACGCTGGTAGCCAATCGCAGACATCCCCACTGATTCATACACCTGTTTCTGGGTTAAATGGCGAGAAGTCCTCAATAAAATAAGGCGTTCCGAAAACGACATGACGAGGCCTCCAATTTTCAATCATACAAAATAAATAGTATTATCTCTATTTTTTAGGAAGATTTATTATATATTGTTCTAGGATAAACTCAATCTCTTTCGCTGTTGACCGCTTATTTTTTCCCGCTTCCAGCTTAATCCTTTCTAGGAGTTCAGAATTGATTCGCACCGTAAAGCGCGTCTGGTCTTCTCGGGTAAACGGGTCATGGGCTTTCATAGCAAACCCTCCTGTCTATCAATGCCGCGTTGGGTCGTCGCTACGCCCCACCAGATAATCTAAAGACACATCAAAGTAGTCCGCCAAAGCAATCAGTTGCCGGAAGGCAGGCTCTCTTGTCCCATATTCATAGCGCTGATAAGCCATTGGAGCCATTCCAGCAGACTCGGCAACCTCTTTTTGCGTAAGGTTTCGGGCATTCCGCAGTTCTTTCAAGCGTGTTGAAAAAGACATGGGTACACCTTCTTTCTCTCAATGCCGGGTAGGGTCATCGCTACGCCCCACCAAATAGTCCAGCGAAACGTCAAAGTAATCCGCAAGGGCGATAAGAACCGCCGCGCTTGGCACTACTTTCCCATATTCATAATCCTGATAATTCCGCTCCGAAATATTGGCGGCCAATGCCGCTTGTTTCTGCGTGATTTTTGCATACTTACGAAATCTCTTAAGTGCATCTGATAATTTCATAGAGCAACACCTTACAAATATTTGGCAACCTATTGACACGACAAATATCACGTGATATAATTTAGTTGTTTCACGAGTTATTTCTCGTAAAAGCACAGGCACAACACCCTATAAAGAAAGCGAGGTTTCCTCTCACCATGAAAAGTCTCTCCGTCCGCATCGACAACGAAACCCTGCACAAGCTGCATGTAGTGGCAGACTACGAGGGGCGCTCCGCTAACGGCCAGGTTCTATTCCTTGTCCGCAGCTGCATTGGCGCTTATGAAGAAAAGCACGGAAAAATAGTATATCGGATGGAATCCCGTCCCCGCCTTTAACAAGTCCAACCCGGCGCTTCCCAAAGCGCCGGGTTTCTCCTGTCTTCTACATCGTCTCCGGGCAAGTAATCTTCAAAATCGCCAGCGCGTTGCGCACGGCCACCTGCGCCGCCTTGCACAGGGTGAGCCGGGCCTGCATCAGGGGCTCGTCCTCCGATTTCACCCGGCAGCTGTTGTAGAACTTGTGGAACTGGGTGGCAAGCTCCATGCTGTAGCGGGTGATGCGGGCGGGGTCGCAGTTTTTGGCGCTCTCGGTGACCTCCCCCGGCAGCAGGGCAATCTGGCGGATAAGGGCAATCTCCTCCGGCGCGTCCAGCCTGCAAAGCTCTGCCTCGCTGCAGGCCCGGGGGGCAATCCCCTCGGCAGCCAGGTTTTTAAAGATGCTGCAAATCCGGGCGTGGGCATACTGCACATAGTACACCGGGTTCTGGGAGGACTGTTCCACAGCCAAATCCAGGTCAAAGTCAAACTGGGAGCTGGCCTCCCGCAGGTTGAAGTAGAACCGGGCCGCGTCGATGGGCACCTCCTCCAGCAGGGTGGCTAAGGTGATGGCCTTGCCGGAGCGCTTGCTGGCCTTCACCACCTGGCCCTCCCGCACCAGACGCACCATCTGCATCAGCACCACCTGGAGCCGCTCCGGGTCTAACCCCAGGGCCTTCAGGGTGGCCTTTAAGCGGAAGACATAGCCGTGGTGGTCGGCCCCCAGCACGTTGATGGCCCGGTCATAGCCCCTTGTCACCAGCTTGTTGTAGTGGTAGGCGATGTCCGGCACCACATAGGTGGGCACCCCGTTGGAGCGCACCAGCACAAAGTCCTCCGTGCCAAAGGGCTCGCCCTTGAACCACTCTGCCCCGTCCTTTTCATAGGTGCAGCCCTTTTCCCGCAGGATGTCCAGCACCTTCTGCACCTCCCCCGAGGCGTGGATGGTAGACTCTAAAAACCACTTGTCATAGACAATCCGGTACTTCTCCAAGTCCTCTTCCAACCCCCGGATGTTCTTGGGCAGGGCAAAATCCACCAGGGCCTTCCGCCGTTCCTCGCCGGGGGCGTCCACATACTTGTCCCCGTGGAGTTCGGCAAAGGCCTTCGCATGAGCGGTGATGTCCCCGCCCAGGTAGGCGTCTTCCGGCATCTCCACACCCTCCTGATAGAGCTGGAGATACCGCGCCTCCAGGGAGAGGCCGAATTTGTTGATTTGGTTGCCCGCGTCGTTCACATAGAATTCCCGGTGGGCCTCATAGCCTGCCCAGCCCAGCACCGAGGCCAGGCAGTCGCCGATGGCGCCGCCCCTGGCGTTGCCGATGTGCATGGGGCCGGTGGGGTTGGCGGAGACGAATTCCACCAGCACCTTTTCCCCTTTCCCATAGGAGGTGCGGCCATAGGCCTCCCCCGCTTCCACTGCCTGGGCCACTACCCCGGCAAACCAGGAGGGGCTCAGGAAGAAGTTGAGGAACCCGGGGCCTGCCACTTCGGCCCGTTCAAAGCAGGTGCCCTCCAGTTCCAGCGCCTCCCGCACCGCCTGGGCAATCACCTGGGGGCTGCGGCGGAACACCCTTGCCCCCGCCATCGCCACATTGGAGGCCACATCCCCGTTGGCCTTGTCCGCCGGGATTTCCACGACAAATTCCGGCAAATCCGCCTGGGGGAGCGCCCCGGTCTCCATGGCCCTGTTCAGCGCCGCCCGGATTAAGCTGCCCACCTGTTCCTTGGCAAAGGCAATTCTATCTTCCATCACGTTTTTCATCCTTTCTTTTCCCATCCTATTGGCATCTCACCCGGATTTTCACTTCATTTTCACTGAGCAGCCCGGAATTCACATCCAGGGAATAGGCGAATTCCACCTGTCCCCCGTCCTCTCCCAGCTGGGACTGGATGTGTTTGGTAAACACCCCCAGGTGTACCTGCCCGTATTGCAGCCCATAGCAGCACAGGTGCCGCACGCCCTTTTCCAGCATCAGCTGGGAGCGCCCGCCGCCGGCCCGGGTCAGGGTGACCTGCCGGTCCCCCTCCACCTTCAGCACGGTCTTGCCCTTTCCCAAGCCGCTCTCTTCCAGCTCGTCGTAACAGATGTAGGCGCTGCCGTTTTTCAGGCAGTAGCTGCCCTTTGTGCTCATCTCCGTGACATCCTTGTGCCGCCCCTGCCGGGCGATTCCCTGGATTTCAATCCAAGCGTCTTTTTTCATGCCCTATCTCCTGTCCTTTTCTATTCCCTTTTATTTTGAGGGGCTCCCATCCCTTCCGGGCCAACGCAGGTTGGCCTTTGGCATGTGCCCCGTCCGCTCTTTTCGATTCCCGCCCCTTCGGGGGCAATGCAGGCTGGCCTTGGCAGGCGGCCAGGCCCAGCCGCCGGATCCGCCTTCTGTGGCCTGGCGGGAGCCGGGGTATACTATTTTAATAGGCCTCAATATCGATTCTCTTCACCTGCCCCAGAACCGGCTCGCCCAAAATCTCCTCGCCCATGCCGCCAAAGTTCTCGATGCCGTCCGAGACATAGTACTCTGTGCGCCCCGCCCGTTCCCGCAGGGAGAGCAGGCCCTTTTCTTCCAGCTGCTCCCGCAGCTCCAAGGCCACAGCCTCCCCCGCGTCCACCAGGGCCACTTCCGGGCCCATCACAGCGGCAATGGCCTCTTTTAAAAGGGGGTAGTGGGTGCAGCCCAAAATCAGGGTGTCCACCTGCTGTTCCCTGAGCCCTGCCAGGTAGCGCTCCGCCGCAATGCGGGCGCATTCACCCTTGGAAAAGCCGCACTCTGCCAGCGGCACAAACAGCGGGCAGCTCTGGGAGAACACCTGGGCCTCCGGCCGCAGCGCCGCAATGGCCCGCTGGAAAGGCCGGTTGCTGATGGTGGCCGCCGTGCCAATGACGCCGATGCGCCCGTTTCGGGTGGTGCGGCAGGCCAGCCGGGCCGTGGGCTCGATGATGCGCAGGATAGGCGCCTCCGCAGGGGCCTCCGCCAGCTTTGCCAGCACGGAGGAGGCTGTCCCGCAGGCCACTACAATCTGCTTGATGTCAAACCCGCAGAGGAACCGGATGTCCTGCAAGGTATAGCGGGCGATGGTCTCATTGCTGCGGGAGCCATAGGGCACCCGCCCCGTGTCTCCGAAGTAGATGAAATCCTCTTTGGGCAGGGCCCGGCGCAGTTCCCGAACCACTGTCAGCCCTCCCAGCCCGGAGTCAAAGACCCCGATTGGCCTGTCTCGCATCTCGATCCTCCCCTTTCGCTACGGAATATCCATATGTCTCCCCTCCGGGAAAAAGACCCGCCCCAGCCGGGCAGGATTTTGGGGGATTTTTCCCCTGTTTCCCCATTTTAGCATAGCTTTCCCCCCAGCGCAACCGCTTTCTCGCCCCCCAAAGAGAATTTTGTGAAAAAAGGGCACCCAAACTCCAACCCTGAGAAAAAATACCGTCCCCGCAAGCGCAAATCCCCGGCCTAGCCCTTTAATTAAAGTATGATTTGGAAGGCAGGCCGCTCCCGCCCTGCAATAAATTTATGAAAAAACCGCTTGTCCCCCTTGACGGCAAAGGGATTTTATGTTATAGTGAAAATACCTCAAAAGGGTTTATTTTTTTGTGCTTTTTTAAAAAGTCACATCCCCTTGTCGAGGGAGGCTTCAACCGGCGCGCTTCCGGCAGCCGCGGCTTTGCCCGGGCCACAGGCGCATCGGTTCACATTAGTACAGGAGGTGCCGAAAATATGAGAGTCAAAATCACCTTGGCCTGCTCCGAATGCAAGCAGCGCAACTACAACACCATGAAGAACAAGAAAAACGACCCTGACCGTCTGAGCATGAACAAGTACTGCAAGTTCTGCAAAAAGCACACGGTTCACAAGGAAACCAGATAACAAGCGAAAGGCGGGAACTACCAATGGCGGATAAGAAACCGGCAGACGCGAAAAAAGCGGCCAGCAAAAAGGCCGAGGAAAAAAAGCTCGCCCGCTTCGTAGGTAACATCAAGCGCTATTTCAAGGAAGTTAAGGGAGAGGCCAAGAAAGTGGTCTGGCCCGGCAAAAAGCAAATCGTCAACAACACCTTGGTGGTGCTGGGCATGATGCTCATCGCGGGCCTCTGCATCTGGGGCCTGGATTCAATTCTCGCCTTGATTGTCAACACGTTTTTAAGACAGGCATAGAGAGGCGTTTTTTCCAAAATCTATGCCGAATGGAGGGCGTCCCATCATGTCAGAAACTGCCAGATGGTATGTGGTTCATACCTATTCCGGATACGAAAACAAGGTGGCCACAAACATTGAAAAGGTTGTGGAAAACCGCAGCCTGCACGATCTGATTACAGAGGTCCGCGTTCCCACGGAGACCGTGGTGGAGATCAAGGACGAAAAGCAGCGCGAGGTAGAGCGCAAAATCTTCCCCGGCTATGTGCTGATTAAAATGGTGATGAACGACGATTCCTGGTACGTGGTGCGCAACACCCGTGGCGTCACCGGCTTCGTGGGCCCCGGCTCCAAGCCCGTGCCCCTCACCGAGGAAGAAGTGGCGGCTTTAGGCGTGGAATCCAAGAGCCTGCAAATCAACTTTGCCGTGGGCGACACGGTGAAGATTGTAGACGGCCCCCTGGAGCGTCACATCGGCGTTGTCACAAAAATCGACGCGGAGGCCGGCAAGGTCGGCGTCACTATTTCCATGTTTGGCCGGGAAACCCCTGCCGAGCTGGAGCTGGGGCAGGTAGAGCCCCTGTAAAATTTTGTTTTCTCACGGGCCCCGGTCTCGCGGCCCGCTTGTGGGAGGGGCAAACCCAATCCCTGCCCCGCAAAACCACTACCTTTTGGAGAGGTGTCCCCGTTTTCCCCGTGCCTCTCCAAAGCAAAGAAAGGAATGGAGATAAAAATGGCTCAAAAAGTCGTAGGCTTGATTAAGCTGCAAATCCCGGCCGGAAAGGCTACCCCGGCCCCCCCTGTAGGTCCTGCCCTGGGCCAGCATGGTGTGAACATTATGGCGTTCACCAAGGAATTCAACGAGCGCACAAAAAATGACGTGGGCTATATCATCCCTGTAGTCATCACCGTATACGCCGACCGTTCGTTCACTTTCATCACCAAGACTCCCCCCGCTGCCGTCCTCATCAAGAAGGCCGTGGGAATCGAGACCGCTTCCGGCGTGCCCAACAAGACCAAGGTGGCGACCATTACCAAGGACCAGGTCCGCAAGATTGCCGAGACCAAAATGCCCGACCTAAACGCCGCCTCGATTGAATCTGCCATGAGCATGATTGCTGGCACCTGCCGCAGCATGGGCATCACGGTGAGCGAATAATTGGCTCCAAGTGGGAGGAATTTCCGCTATAGACCACTGATATAGGAGGAAAACAGGGAATGAAACACGGAAAGAAACATATCGAGAGTGCGAAACTCATTGACCGCACCAATTTATATGACATCGGCGAAGCGCTGGACCTCTGCGCCAAGACTGCTACCGCCAAATTTGACGAGACTGTCGAGCTGCACGTAAAGCTGGGCGTTGACTCCCGCCATGCTGACCAGCAGGTGCGCGGCGCTGTGGTGCTGCCCAACGGCACCGGTAAATCCGTCCGTGTCCTGGTTATCGCCAAGGACGAGCAGGCCAAGGCCGCCGAAGAGGCTGGCGCTGAGTTTGTGGGCGCCGAAGACATGGTACAGAAAATCCAGACCGAGAACTGGATGGACTTTGACGTAGTTATCGCCACCCCCAACATGATGGGCCTGGTGGGCCGTCTGGGCCGTGTCCTGGGTCCCCGTGGCCTGATGCCCAACCCCAAGGCGGGCACCGTCACCACAGACGTGGGCCGGGCTGTCACCGAAGCCAAGGCCGGTAAAATCGAGTACCGTCTCGACCGCACCAACATCATCCACTGCCCCATCGGCAAGGTTTCCTTCGGTACCGAGAAGCTGAGCCAGAACCTGGAAACCCTGATGGATGCCATTGTCAAGGCCAAGCCCGAGGCTGCCAAGGGCCAGTATGTCCGTTCCATCGCCGTGGCTTCCACCATGGGCCCCGGCATCAAAATCAATCCCGGCAAGTTTATGTAAGCGGCCATTTCCCGTCCTGCGCCAACCGGCGCAGGACTTTTCTTTTTCCGAAGGAGGAAGGAACCATGAAAGACAGAGACTATCTAAACAAATTATTCGCCCCTTTGGCACACAAATACCGCATTATTCTTTCCCGCCTCACAGCAGGCGCATTCCCGGCCACAGCCGCGTGGTACAACGGGCACTAAAGCAAGGATGACAACGGCGCTACCGGGAAGACCTCTTCCCCATCCCTGTCATCAGCATAAAGGGGCCTGCGATATGGAAATCGGCTTCGTCCAAATTTCCGTCAGCGCCAAAAAGAGAAGGGAGGATGCGCTGGCCTGCGATTTCGGGCAGATTCCCGTCCCCTTCCAGGTCTACGGTGTAGAAAATTACCTGGCCGACTACTACCTCCCCGGCATGGCGCCGGAGCAGCTGCGGGAGAACCTGCAAAACAGCAGGGAAACCGAAATCGGGGTCAGTTTTCTCTTCCCCTTTGAGACAAAGCCGGAGGCGTTTTTCCGGTTTGCCAACTTTTTAAAGCGGGACGGATTCTATGATTAAGCGCCGGAACCCAGGACAAATCCGGGAACAAAGCCGGCCTCACCTATCAAACCATTTGCATTCCTCTCCCCTTTCTGCTATACTAAAGGGGAAGCAGCGGCATTTCTCCTGTCACTGTCTTCATTTTGAATCGGCAGAGGCGGCCTTCGGGAAACCGGGGCCGCTTTTGCTGTCCTTTTGCACAAAAATCGGGCGGCCAAGGCAGCTTTCCTCCCCCAAAACGTGTAAGCTGCGGGAAAGGACGGGCTTCTTTCTTGCAGTTTTTCCCGTTTGGTGCTACACTAGGCATGAATAAAAAACAAGGAGGGTTCCCCATGAGTATCCAGCCCCAAGCTGCCGCCGTGATGAACCAGCGTTTCGGCAAAGACAGCCTCATCGCCCTAGCCACAGTGGAGGAGGGCAAGCCCTTTGTCCGCGCAGTTAACGCCTACTATGAAGACGGCTCCTTCTATATCATCACCCACGCCCTGTCCAACAAAATGCGCCAGCTGGCGGCAAACCCCGCCGCCTCCCTCTGCGGCGACTGGTTCACCGGGGAAGGCCTGGGCGAGGATATGGGCTGGCTTCTCTCCGGGCCCAATCAGGCACTGGCCGATAAGCTGAAAAATGCCTTCGCCGCCTGGTATCACAACGGCCACATCAATGAAAACGACCCCAATACCCATATTCTCCGCATCCGCCTCACCCACGGGGTGCTCTTTGACCAGGGTGCCCGCTACGACATTGACTTTGACGAATCACTTTAATAAAGGAGAAAACCGCCATGAAGCAGTCCCGCGCCATCTGCCCGGAGGGGTATGCCTCCAAGCTGTCCATCTATGAGACCCAAATTGCCATCAAGCTGGCGAAGGATACCTTTGAGCGCCAGCTGGCTGAGGGCCTAAACCTCACCCGTGTCTCCGCCCCCCTCTTTGTCACCCCGGAATCCGGGCTCAACGACAATCTAAACGGCGTGGAGCGCCCCGTGAGCTTTGACGTGCCCGATGTGGGGACCACCGTAGAAATCGTCCACTCCCTGGCAAAGTGGAAGCGTATGGCCCTGGGCCGCTACGGCTTTTCCGCCGGCAGCGGCCTCTACACCGACATGAACGCCATCCGCCGGGACGAGGTACTGGACAATCTCCACTCTGTCTACGTGGACCAGTGGGACTGGGAAAAGGTCATCACCAGGGAGCAGCGCACCTTGGCGCAGGCCTTTGCCGCCGCCCGCACTGTGGCCGACACCCTGCGCCGTACCAAGCAGGAGCTGCGCCGCTTCTTCCCCGCCCTGGAACTGGAAATCCCCGAGAAAATCACCCAGGTGAGCACCCAGGAGCTGGAGGACCGCTACCCCGACTGCACCCCCAAGGAGCGGGAAAACCGGGCCGCCAAGGAGCACGGCCTGATTTTCCTCACCGGCATCGGCGGGAAACTCCGGGGCGGCAAGCCCCACGACGGCCGCGCCCCCGACTACGACGACTGGGATTTGAACGGCGACATCCTCATCTGGTATCCGGTGCTGGGCCAGGCCGTGGAGCTCTCCTCCATGGGCATCCGGGTGGACGCCCACAGCCTGCGCACCCAGCTGGCCCTGGCAGGATGTGAAAACCGTGAGGCGCTCCCCTTCCACCGCCAGCTGCTCACAGACGCCCTGCCCCTCACCATGGGCGGGGGCATCGGGCAGTCCCGGCTGTGCATGGTGCTGCTGGAAAAGGCCCATATCGGCGAGGTGCAGGCCTCCTGCTGGCCCGCCCCCATGGAGGAGGAGTGCCGCCAAAACGGTATCCTGCTGCTATAGCGGCCTGGGGACTAAGGGAAAGGACGTGTCAAAATGGATTTAGCGATGATTGTCACAGGGCAAGTGGTTATCATGTTCCTGCTGATTGCCCTGGGCTTCTTCCTCTACAAGGGCAAGATGATAGACGACCACACCACCAGCCAGCTCACCGACTTCCTGATTCTGGTGATTACCCCTGCCCTGATTATCAATTCCTATATCATGCCCTTTGACAAGAGCATGGCCAAGGGCCTTGCTATCTCCCTGGGGCTGGCAATTGTCTCCCACCTGGTGCCCATTTTCCTCACCAAGGTGATTTTCCGGGGCAATGCCTCGGCCCGGGCCAGGGTGGAGCGTTTTGCCGTCATCTATTCCAATGGCGGCTTCATGGCTATCCCCCTGGTGGCCGCCGTGCTGCCGGAAAACGGGGTGTTCTACGCCTCTGCCTATATCGTGGTGTTCAACATCGTGGAGTGGACCCAGGGCAAGGCCATGATTCAGGGTGCAGGCCAAAAGCTGTCAGTCAAAGAGGCCCTCATCAATCCCGGCACAGTGGGCACCCTCATCGGCCTGATTATTTTCCTCTTCTCTGTCCCCGTCCCCTCGGTGGTGCAGACGGCCATCGGCTATGTCTCCGGGCTCAACACCCCCTTAGCCATGCTCATCATCGGCGTCTACATCGCCAAGACCGATATTAAGGCCGCCCTCATCAACTGGCGGGTCTATTTCATCTGCCTGCTCAAGCTGATTGTGGTGCCCTTTATCATTATTATCATCCACAAATTCCTCCACACCCCGGAGCAAATCATGATGGCAAACACCCTTGCCACCGCCTGTCCCGTAGCCACTGCCTGCTCCATGTTTGTGGAAAAATTTGGGGGCGACGGGGTCTACGGCGCCAGCCTGGTGGCAGTGTCCACGGTGCTCTCCATCTTCACCATCCCGGTTATGGCTATGCTTTTGCGCCTGATTCCGGCCTTTTAAATGCAAAAAAGCCCTGGCGGGCTTTTTTGCTCTATACCAAGGGGCGGGTTGCGGCAGGGGGCCGCAGGGCGTGGACTGTTCCGGGCGGTATCCATCCGCATCCGTCTCCCGCCCGCCCACGGGTTGTCTGTAGCTTCTTCTCCTTTAGGGTTCTCTCCCCTGCCGGGGCGAGGGCCAGCTTCGCCGGCTCATTCCCCCTCCCCGGCAGGGTGGGCGCGCTGCTTCTGCCCTTATCCTATGCGCCTGGGCCGGGGGATGCTCTCCCCATCCCTTATGCCACAGCCCTTCTCCCCGCCAAAACCTCTCTTTTTCTCCCCTCACGCCCCCTATGAGGGACAAATTCAGGGGGGAAAATTTTTTTGCCCCCTCTCCCCGTCGAAAATTTGCGCAAATTTTCCCCCCACAGCCTGTCACTGTATTGACGGTTTGGCGGATTTAGAGTAAACTAAGGGGAGAAAGCCTGTCCGATTAGAAAGGACGTAGAAAGGTTGGTACCCGTATGAAGCTGAAATTTTCCCCCTCCATCCTGGCCAGCGACTTTGCCCATCTGGCAGAGGAAGCCCAGCGCATGGAACAGGCCGGGGCGGATTATCTACATATCGACGTGATGGACGGGCATTTTGTCCCCAACATCACCCTGGGCCCTCCGGTGATTCGTTCCCTGCGGCCCTGCTGCTCTCTCCCCTTCGACGTTCACCTGATGATTTCCCATCCCCTGGCCTATTTAGAGCGTTTCGCCCAGGCCGGGGCAGACCTCATCACTGTCCACGTGGAATGCGAGGACGACGTGGGCGAAACCCTGGGGCAAATCAAGGCCCTAGGCTGCCAGCCAGGCCTCACCCTGCGCCCCGCCACCCCCATTGAGGCGGTGTTCCCCTATCTGGAGCAGGTGGGCATGGTGCTGGTGATGACGGTGGAGCCCGGCTTTGGCGGCCAGCCCTTCCGGCCCGATATGCTGCCCAAAATCCAAACGCTGCGCCAGCGCCTGGATTCCTTGGGCCTAGAGACAGACATCCAGGTAGACGGTGGCATCGGCACCCCCACTATCGCCTCTGTCTGCCAAGCCGGGGCCAATGTAATTGTGGCGGGCTCCTCCCTTTTTGGCAAGGAGGACTACCGGGCCGCCCTCCAAGGCCTCCGCGCCCTGGGGGAGGCCGCTATGCCCTCCCCCGCCCGTTAAACCCTCACAGCTTTGCCAGGGCGGCCACTGCCCCCTCGGCTATCAGCACCCGCCCGTGCTCTGCCAAAAAACTGGAGAACACCGCCCCCTCGTAAAACAGGGAGGTGTACTCCCGCAAAAACAGCACCGGCGCAGCATCTCCCGGTGCAGCCAGCACCAGGTAATATGCCCCCTCGCAGAGGTACAGGGCACTGCTGCCCACCTTGGGGCCAAATTGCCGTTCCAGCTTGGCGCACCCCTCGGTGAGCAGCGACAGGTCGGCAAAGCCAAAGACATAGGCCGGCCCCTCCCCTGTCTGACGGCCCGCAGCGGTGAGGAGGAACAGCGCGCCCCCCTCCGGCTGGGCAAATACCTGGAGGCTCATCCGCTTCCCCAAAAAGGCGGCGCCGGTTTCCAGCTTTGCCAGCACCAGCAGGCGGGCCAGCAGGCGGCGTGTGCGCCTGCTCTGGGGCGAGAGCTCCTCGTTGGTGAGCCCATTGCGGGCCAGCTCCTCCCTGTCTAAGGTGAGCGTCAGACAATTCTCGCAAATCAGCTTGATTTTCAAGACGGCCAATTCCCCCTTCTCCCTCAAGGCAGTGTAATCCCCTGCGCCTGGCGGACAGGCGCTTTCCCGCCCCGCCGTCCGGCTGGGGCGGATAGTTCCAGGCGGCGTGCCCGCCCGGCGAAAAGAAAGGTTTGGTGATGGCTTTTGTTTACCCGCGGCGCCTTTTTAGAGCAAAAAAAAGAGCCTGCTCTTTCCAGCGACATCGAGCTCTTTGACACGCCGGACTACGTCTATATCCCCCTCATGGAAGAGCGAAAGCACGTGACAGAACGGAACTTCAACACCTCCCGTCTCTCCCCCCTCTATGTCCCCGACGACCCGGAGGAGGCCAAGGTCTACCCCGGCATCGGCGGCTTTTACAAGGAGGACGTCTCCCTCACCGGGCCCGACGGGAAGCCACACTCCTATGCCCGTATCAATCTCATCGACCATCTCCCCCAGAAGAGCCTGCCCTCCTTCCCCCTCTACAATATCACCCCCGACGACATCATCTCCCTGGCCTATGAGTACGGCGTCCGGGATGAGCTGGACGGGGTGAGCCTCCATGTCAAGCTGCGGAAGATGCGGGAGCAGAATGTCCCCCTCGTCATCGGCGACGCGCTGGAGGATCAGCCCCTGGTCTCCAGCCGCACTGCCCTGGTGCTCCAACGCACCGACGAGGTGGTAAAGGGCTTAGAGCTGGCCCAGAAGGCGGTGGGTGCCGCCTCCGGCGAGGTGTGGTTCTATGGGGAGATGGGTGACATCCGCAGCAAAATCCCCCGGCAGTACCGGGACACCCCCTTTCGCCGCCCCTCTATCCCCTACCCCGCCAAGTACAACCTGGTACTGCGGGGCAAGGCCAAGGAAAACCAGTTTATCGGCGTGGGCGCCCTCTACCACCTCTACCGCGCCGTGGCCTACCACTACCCTCAAAACACCTGTTTCCTCACCGTGGGGGGCGACTGTATTGCCGCCCCGGTGAATGTAGAGGCCCCCATCGGCACGCCGCTGCACCAGCTTCTGGTCTTCGGCGGCATCAGCGAGGAACCCGCCCGCGTGGTGATGGGCGGCGCCATGACCGGCGTATGCGTAGACAATCTCAGCCTGCCGGTGACCTGCACCACCACCAGCCTCTACGCCTTTTACGACCGGGCCCCCTCCCGCTATTTGGAGTGCTGCGGCTGCGGCAAGTGCGTCAGCATCTGCCCCGCCGGCCTGCTGCCCTATGCCCTGTATAAAAACAGCCGCTCGGGCCGCTGGGAGGCCTGCGCCCGCTTCGGCGTGCAGGACTGTATTGAGTGCGGCCTGTGCTCCTACATCTGTGCCTCCCGGGTCAACCTGGTAGAGCATATCAAGAACGCAAAGCAAGCATTGGAAGGAGGAGAAGCCCTGTGAGGCTGGAAATCAGCACCGCCCCCCACATCCGCACCGGCGACACCTCCAAGAAGATGATTGGTGACGTCATTATCGCCCTGCTGCCCCTCTGCTTCATGGCTTTTTACTACTACGGCGGCCGCAGCAGCCTCATTATCCTACAATGTATCCTGGCCAGCTGGGTCACCGACCGGCTTTTGAGCCTGCTGCGTCCCCGCAAATTCATCAAGGCCGATTTCTCCTCTGTTGTCACAGGGATGATTGTGGCGTTGATGATGCCCGCCTCGGTGCCCTATTGGCTGCCTATCTCCTGCTGTATTTTTGCCATCGCGGTAGTCAAGCACCCCTTTGGCGGCTTCGGCAACAACCCCTTTAACCCGGCGGCAGCTGCCGTGGCCCTGGCCATGGTGTGCTTCCCCTCCCTCATGTTCAAATTCCCCGTCCCCCTGGACCGGATTGACTTTTCCGGCGAGGTGATGGTAAAGCTGGTGGATTCCTCTGCCTCCATCCTCAAGCTGGGGGGCATCCCCGCCTTAGACGAGGTGGAGGTGCTCCTGGGCAAGCAAGCCGGCCCCATGGGAGTCACTAACATCTTAGTCATCACCGCCTGTCTCATATTCCTCCTGGTGCGAAAAACCGTCTCCCTCTGTACCGTGGGGCCCCTGGTGGGGGTCTGTGCCCTCTCGGCGCTCTTAACCCCCCGGACAGTGGCGGGCTCCGGGCTCTCCTCCCTGTTCTTTGAGCTCACCTCCGGCAGCCTGCTCTTCTGCGCCGTCTTCGTAGCCAGCGACCCGGTCACCTCCCCCAATACCCGCATTGGCCGGGTGGTTTTCGGCTCCTTGGCCGGGGGCTTCACCATGCTGCTGCGGCAGATAGGCGCCTACGAGGAGGGGGCCCTCTTTGCCATCCTGCTGCTCAACAGCCTCTCCGGCTTCTTTGACCGGGCTGTCTATTCCCTCTGCCGCCAGGGCCGCGCCTTCCTTGTGGGCAAGGGCAAGAGCCGTCCCATGAAGGAATCCAAGCCCCAGCCGGAGGAGCTGCCTCCCGCTGCCCCGCCCCCTGCCTCAAGCCGGGAGGCGGACGACAGCCTCTCTGCCCTCAAGCGGGAGCTGTCCGGCCTCTCTGACCCTCTAGGGGCCCGTCTCGCCGCCCTGGACGCCCAAGAGCCTCCCAAAACCGCCGTAAAAGAGGAGGAGAACGCATGAACCGCCAGACCAAACAAGACTTAAAAGACGCCTGCTTTGTGAAAAACCCGGTGTTGATGCAGGGGGCCGCCCTCACTGTCCTGGTGCTCGCCAGCACTTCCCTCTCTTCGGCAGGGGTTGCCTCCTTAGCCATGGTGCTCTCCCTGCTGCCCGGGGTGCTGCTGGCCGGGGTGCTGGCCCAAAAAGTGGCCCGCAGCCTGCTGCTGCCCCTCTATGTCCTCATCGGCACGCTGGCCTATATCCCGGTCTATTTCCTGCTCCAAACCCTCTTCCCCACCCAGGTCTATACCCTGGGCCTGGCCCTCCCCCTCACTGCCGTGTGCGGCGTGAGCCTCTTTTTCGAGGAGCAGGGCAACGCCCTGTCCCCCCAGGGTGTCGCCAGCCGCCCCTTTTTGTCCCTTCCCGCCCGTCTCATCCAGGTGCTCACATTCCCCCTGGTGCTGTGCGTCACGGCCTTCCTGCGGGAATCTCTGAGCCATGGGGACCTAAAGCTGCTGGCTCTCCCCCAGGGCACTGAGATGCCCGCCCTGCTGCTGCCCTTCGCCGGGTTTTTAACCCTGGGGTTCGTGGTGGCCCTGCTGCAGGCCCTTCACATGGGCGTGGCCTGGCTCCTGCGCCTGCTGCGCAAGAAAAAGGCCCCCCATGTCCCCAAGGACCAAAAGCCGGATGAAACACTGGTGTACTAATTGAAATCAGGAGTGATTGTATGAGCCCCTCGCTGCAATTCATCGCCACAGTGGCCGCCGTCTTTTTCTCGGAAAACCTGGTGCTCTCCCAGGCAATGGGCGCCGGGGAGCTGGTGGTCCTGGCCCAGCGCCGCAGCCGTATCGCCCTCACCTGCCTGTGCATGGTGCTGTGCAGCACTGTCGCCGCCTTTTTCTCCTGGCTGGTGCTGCGCCATATCCCCCTTGCCCCCCTGGTGCCGCTCACCTATCTGGCAGTGCTGGCCCTGCTCTACCTGCTGCTGGCCTTCCTGGTAGAGCTGCTCTCCCTGCCGGATTTTGCCGGGTTCCTCACGGTGTTCCGCCCGGTGCTCTTTGGTTCGGCCCCCGCCGGGATCATGCTGCTGGCCGCCAGGCAGGCCAAGCTGCTGCCCAGCCTGTCCTTAGGGCTTGGGGGCGGCCTGGGCTTCTGCTTCGCCCTCTTTTTCGCCCTCCAGGCCCAGCGCCATTTCGCCGAGAGCGACGTTCCCCTCCCCTTCCGGGGCCTCCCTGTCACCCTGCTCTATCTCGGCCTGCTCTCCCTGGCCTTTTATGGCATGCTGGGTTCCTAGCCCTCCCGCTCCCCCCCAGGCGGCGCCGGTTTTCCAGCGCCGCCTTTTTCTGCCATTTTGTGCGCTTTTTTCGGCCAGAAAAGCAAAATTATTCACTTTTATCAAAGGCCTGCCAGGGGCGAAGGGGCTTATTTCCAGGGCTGCAAAAAAATTTTCCCAGCATAAAATCGCCGGTAAACCCCAAGGCCATGGGCTTTTTCCCTCTCTTCCCCCCTGAAAAACGCAAATCTCGACCTTGCTTTTCCCGGCCAAATCCGCTAGAATAACATTGGGCGCAAGAGGAGTCCCGCCCCTTCCAAAAATCAGGCGAAAAAATTTCCCCTCTTCTCCCAATTTCCCATTGACAATTTCCGGTATCCGTTATATACTAGATACTGCGATGAAAAGAAGTTTTCGACACAAGATATAGCCAACATACTACGATATTGCCCGGGCCCTCCCGGCTCTGGCCCGACGACATAGCCGCTATTTTTCCAGCTTTTCACCGGCGGCTGTCTTTTTTATTGCCAAAATTCAGAAATCACCCTTCTCCTGCACACAACAGCGGCGATGGAATCTGCCCAGCGCAGACGGGGGCGCCGCTTGCTTCCGGCGCAGCCGGTATCGATACACAAAGAGAAAGGACGCGGATAAACCCATGATTACCCAAATCACCAAGAGAGACGGCAGGACTGTGGCCTTTAGCCTGGAAAAGATTGCCAACGCCATTTTCAAGGCAGCCCAGGTACACGAGGGCCACGACTACGACATGGCCCTGGATTTGAGCTCCCAGGTTGTGCAGTACCTGGAGGAGCAGCACATCCAGGTGCCTACCGTGGAGCAGATTCAGGACGCCGTGGAGCGCACCCTGATTGAGAACGGCCACAGCCGTACTGCCAAGGAATACATCCTCTACCGCGCCCAGCGCACCCGCATCCGGGAGATGAACACCCGCCTGATGAAGACCTACGAGGACTTGACCTTCAAGCCCGCCGCCGAGAGCGACATCAAGCGGGAAAATGCCAATATTGACGGCGACACCGCCATGGGCACCATGCTCAAATACGGTTCCGAGGGCGCCAAGCAGTTCTACGAGATGTTTGTCTTAGACCCTGTCCACTCTGAGGCCCACAAATCCGGGGACATCCACATCCACGACCTGGATTTCCTCACCCTCACCACCACTTGCTGCCAGATTGACATTGAAAAGCTGTTCCACGGCGGCTTCTGCACCGGGCACGGCTATCTGCGGGAGCCAAAGGACATCCAGAGCTTTTCCGCCCTTGCCTGTATCGCCATCCAGTCCAACCAGAACGACCAGCACGGGGGGCAGAGCATCCCCAACTTTGACTACGGCATGACCCTGGGCGTCAAGCGCACCTACCGCAAGAACTACACCCAGAACCTGGCGAAGTCCATTGAGCTGCTGGCGGGCCGGGAATTCACCCCCGACCAGGCCAAGGCCCTGGCCAAGCGCATTGAGGAGGACTTCCATACCTCCCCTGCCCTGGAAGGGGACGAGAAGTACCGGGCCTATGAAAAGGAGCTGCTGGTGAAGGAGGGCCTCTCCCCCGAGGAGGTCGACAAGTGCCAGGCCTTTGCCATGCGCCATTCCGCCAAGGAGACCGACCGGGCCACCTACCAGGCCATGGAGGCCCTGGTACACAACTTAAACACCATGCACTCCCGCGCCGGGGCCCAAATCCCCTTTAGCTCCCTCAACTACGGCATGGACACCACCCCCGAGGGCCGCATGGTCATCCGCAACCTGCTCTTAGCCACCGACGCCGGCCTGGGCAATGGGGAAACCGCCGTCTTCCCCATCCAGATTTTCAAGGTGAAGGAGGGGGTCAACTACAACCCCGGCGACCCCAACTACGACCTGTTCAAGCTGGCCTGCAAGGTCTCGGCCAAGCGGCTGTTCCCCAATTTCTCCTTCCTGGACGCCCCCTTCAACGCCCAGTACTACAGGCCCGGCCATCATGAGACCGAGGTGGCCTACATGGGCTGCCGCACCCGCGTTGTCGCCAATGTCTATGACCCCACCCGGGAAATCGTCAACGGCCGGGGCAACCTGAGCTTCACCTCCGTGAACCTCCCCCGCCTGGCTATCCTGGCAAACGGGGATATCGACACCTTCTTCTCCAGCCTGGACGAGAAAATTGAACTGGTTATCCACCAGCTTCTCCACCGCTTTAAAATCCAGTGTGATAAAAAAGTGCGCAACTACCCCTTCCTCATGGGCCAGGGGGTGTGGATTGACTCCGAAAAGCTGGAGCCCGACGACAGCGTGGCCGAGGTATTAAAGCACGGCACCCTCACCCTGGGCTTTATCGGCCTGGCCGAGTGCCTCAAGGCCCTGATGGGCGTCCACCACGGCGAGAGCATGGAGGCCCAGGAAATGGGGCTCAAAATCGTGGAACATATGCGCAAGCGGATGGATGAGGCCGCAGCGCAATACCACCTGAATTTCTCCCTCATCGCCACCCCCGCCGAGGGGCTCTCGGGCCGCTTTGTAGCCATTGATAAAAAGCGCTTTGGCATCATCCCCGGCGTCACCGACCGGGAGTACTACACCAACTCCTTCCACGTCCCCGTCTACTACAACATCTCCGCCTTTGATAAAATCAAACGGGAGGCCCCCTACCACGCCCTCACCAACGGCGGCCATATCACCTATGTGGAGTTGGACGGCGACCTGACGAAAAACGTGGACGCCTTTGAGGCGGTGGTCCGCTGCATGAAGGAGAGCGGCATCGGCTACGGCTCCATCAACCACCCGGTGGACAGGGACCCGGTCTGCGGTTTCAACGGCATCATTGACAACGAGTGCCCCTGCTGCGGCCGCAAAGAGGACGAGGGCAAGACCGGCTTCGAGCGCATCCGCCGCATCACCGGCTATCTGGTGGGTTCCGTAGAGAGCTTTAACAACGCAAAAAGGGCCGAAGAGCACGACCGTGTCAAGCACGGCTGCTGCTGTGGCCTTGATTGAGAAGCCCCTACAGGGGTTCCCCAATCGAAGGAGACCGCATTTTGCAAGAAGGCAGGCCGCTTTCACCGGCGATACCCCCTTGCAAAATAGGAGACTTTTTTCCGACGGCAAAGCCGCCTGGAAAATAACCGGGATTCCATGTGTCTGCTCGCGCAGGCAAGCGTCTTCGGGAGCGGGAGTCGATGCTGTTCCCGGGGAAACCAGAGGGAGGGAAAATCGATGGAAGAATCGCGCCTGCGCCTCTCCGGCGTAGTCAAGGAATCGGTGGTAGACGGCCCCGGCATCCGCTACACAGTCTTCACCCAGGGCTGCCCCCATCACTGCCCCGGCTGCCACAACCCAGAGACTCATCCTTTTGACGGCGGCTTCCTCTGTGAGGACGGGAAAATCCTGGCGGACTTAGGGCGGGACCCCCTGCTCTCCGGCGTCACCTTCTCCGGGGGCGAGCCCTTTGCCCAGGCGGCGAATATGGCCCGCCTGGGCCGCAAAATCAAGGCTATGGGGTTAAATCTCATGTGCTACACCGGCTACACCTTCGAGCAGCTTTTTGCCTCTGGGGATGCGGGTTGGCTGGCCCTGCTGGAAACCTGCGACCTGCTGGTAGACGGCCCCTTCCTTCAAGAGCAGCGGGACCTGTCCCTCCTGTTCCGGGGCAGTAAAAACCAGCGCATCCTGGATGTCCCCGCCTCCTTAGCCACCGGGAAGGCCATAGAGGCCGATTTATCCTAATACAAGCCTCCCTCTGTATTAAAAACCTGCAGAGGGGGGCTCTCCTATTAAGAGGGGAATTCCCAGCAGCCCTCCAACTTCCACAAAATCCCCCCTCCCCCTGTGCCGAAATTTGCCGCTTCCACCACTTGCCCTTTCCGGCAAAGGGAGGTATACTAGTGGTGTATTTATGTTTTGGGCGTCTGCCTTTTCCGGCGGGCCCTCTTTTTTGTGCAGAAGCCCGGGGACGCCGGGGAGAAGGGAGACAAACACAACCATGGAACAGACCAAAAAGCCAAATGCCCTCAACGGCATCACCGAAGGGGTGATTTGGAAGCAGCTGTTGCTCTTCGCCGTGCCGATTCTCATGAGCAACTTATTCCAGCAGCTCTACACCACCATGGACTCGGTGATTGTAGGGCAGTTTGTGGGCAGCCAGGCGCTGGCGGCAGTGGGTTCCACAGGGTCGCTGTGCGGGCTGCTGGTGGGCTTTTTTGTGGGGCTCTCCACCGGCGCGGGGGTCATCGTCTCCCAATACTATGGCGCCGAGGACTGGGACGGCCTCCACAACGCTGTCCACACCGCCATGGGCATTTCGGTGGTGGCAGGTGTCATCCTCACGGTGGTGGGCCTGGTGCTCTCCCCCACCCTGCTGCGCTGGATTAACACCCCGGATGACGTGTTCGACATGGCAGTGGTCTACCTGCGCATCTATTTCGGCGGCATCCTCTCCCTGACTATCTACAACATGGGCGCAGGCATCCTGCGGGCCATTGGTGACAGCCGCCGCCCCCTGAACTACCTGATTATCAGCGCCGTTATCAATGTGGCGCTCAATCTCCTGTTTGTCTGCGTGTTCCACATGGGGGTGGCGGGCGTGGCCTGGGCCACCCTGATTGCCCAGGTGGTGACGGCAGTGTTGGTGATGATTAACCTGATGTCCACCACGGAGGGGTATAAGGTCATCCTCTCCCACATCACTATCCACAGGGATACCTTCTTAAAAATCCTGAAAATCGGCATCCCCGCCGGGTTCCAGTCTGTAGTGGTCTCCCTGTCCAATACGGTTATCCAGGCCCAAATCAACTTTTTTGGCTCTGATGTCATGGCGGGCCTCTCTGCCGCCGGGCGTATCGACGGCTTCATCTACATGCCCATCAACGCCTTTGGCCTGGCTATGACCACCTTTGTGGGCCAAAACGTGGGCGCAGGCCGGCTAGATAGGGTGCGCAAGGGGGTCAAGGTGTGCCTGGCAATGGCGCTGGGCATTGTCATCGCCGAGGGCGCGCTGATTTACGTCTTCACCGAGCCGCTGTTGAGCCTGATTTCCCAGGAAACGGCAGTCCTGCAATACGGGGGCATGATGGTGCACTTGATGGCCTCCACCTACTGGATTTTCGTCATGGCCGAAGTGCTCTCCGGCGTCATCCGTGGCTCCGGGGAAGCCATGGTTCCCATGGTCATCTACATCTGCGGCATGTGCCTGTTCCGCCTGGTGTGGGTGCTGGTGGTGATGAAGGTATTCGAGACTATCCAGTCCGTGGTGTGGTGCTATCCCGCCTCCTGGTCCCTCACCGCCCTGGCCTTTATCATCTACTATTTCAAAGGCAACTGGCTTTCCCGCCATCACAGGGAAATCGCCCCCCAGAAATAATAAAATGCCCCCCTTGCCCAAGTTCATGGCAGGGGGGTATTTTTTGTAGTTCTCCTTGGGAACCAACGTCTGTTGACATGTGGCGCGCACCGCCGGCTCCATCTCTTAGGGTGGGCAGCCTTCCCACTAGCGGTTGGGGCGCGGCCCCCGCCGCCTCTTCCCCACAGGTTTTTTGCGCACAGAATAGCCAAAGCTGCCCAGCTTCTCCCCCAGGGCAAAGTATTCCCCGTGGGCATAGGCCAGCAGGTTTGCCCGGTCCAAGTGCAGCTTGCCCTGCCTGTCCAGGAGGGCCGGGGCCACCTGCACCCCCACAATCCGGGCCAGGAACATATCGTGGGAGCCCAGCGGCAGCACCTGGGTCACTTTACACAACAGCTGCACCGGGCTCTCCCCGATGGCCGGGCACTGCAAAGGCTCTGCCGCTTCGGGGGTCAGGCCGCAGTGAGCAAATTTATCCGTATCCCGCCCGGAGCGCACACCGCAGAAGTCCACCGCCTTCACCATCTCCCGGGTAGTGAGGTTGATGACAAACTCCCCGCTCTCCTGAATGATGGGATAGGAATACCGCTCCGGCCGCAGGGAAATGTAGGTGGTGGCGGGTTGGCTGCACACAATCCCCGTCCAGGCCACTGTGAGCACGTTGGGCTGTTCCATTGTCCCGCAGGATACCAGCACCGCCGGCACCGGGGCCAGCAGCGCTCCGGGATTCCACCGCTGCTTCTCCAACTTCCCCACCTCCCTATTCCCTGTCAATCCAGGTGGAGAAATTCGCCTCCCCGCCGTTGACAAATACCTCCAGCACCGGGCCGTCCCGGAGGATTTCCAGCTTTTCCACCCGTCCCACGTATTCCATGGGGGTTTCCCAGTTGCAGGAGAGGATAAATCCCCCTTCGGTGCGTCTCACCAGCGGGTCTTCCCCCGCCAGCAGCGGGGCAGCCTCCCCCACCGGGGCGGCCCGCAGAACACCGTCCGCCATTGTCAGCTCCCTGGGCAGGGTGAGGGCCCCGGCCCGTTTGGCCCCCTCCTTCACCTTCCTGCGCCAGCTGTAGAGCCAGCCAATCATCAGCCTGCGGCCATCCGGGGCCAAAAAGGTCTGGGGCGCATAGAAATCCGGCCCTGCCTCAACGGTGAACTCCCGCCGGGGGACAAACTTCTCCCCTACAAAGTCCCCATAGACAAACTGGGTGGCATGGAATACCCGGTTCATCTTGGAGAACATCAGCAGCGCCCCCTCCCCAAAGGGGAAGAAATCCGGGCACTCCACCACGCCGCCAAACTGTTCCCCCTGGATGAGTACCCCTCTGTAATCCCAGTGGAGCAGGTCCTTAGAGGCGTAGAGCAGCACCTTCCCCACCCCGTCCTTCCCTGAGCCGCAGACCATGTAATAGGTGTCGCCAAAGAGGGAGACCTTTGGGTCGCGGAAATCGGCGCTGCCCTCCTCCGGGAAATGGGCAATCACCGGGTTGCCCTCATACTTGGTAAAATGCACCCCGTCCCGGCTGGTAGCCACCGACTGGGTCTGTCCCAGCGCATCGGACACAGAGGTATAGAAGAGGTATAGCACCCCGTCCTTCACCACAGCGCTGCCGGAAAAGCAGCCGCCCCCCTGTTCGCTCTTCTCATAGGGCTCTTCCGGTGCCAGGGCAATGGGCAGCTCCTCCCAGTGTACCAGGTCAGTGCTCACAGCATGTCCCCAGTGCATAGGCCCCCACTTGGGCGCATAGGGGTAGTGCTGGAAAAAGGCATGGTATTGCCCCCTAAAATAGCACAGGCCATTGGGGTCGTTGAGCCAGCCTGTCTCCGGTTCAAAATGGCTTTTCATCCGTTCTGTCATCTCATTCCATCTCCTGTCTCTCAAAATCCTGCTTCCATTATACACGCCCTTCCCTGCCTGTGCAAGCCCTATCCCCGCAAAAAGGGAGAGCCGCAGCCTGTAGCTGCAGCCCTGTCTTGCTTATAACCTGGACCCGTCGTCCACCCACTGCTTGGCCCGGCGCACATTGTCGTCGTTTGCCGCGGGAATCACGGCGTGGTTGTTGGCAGGCCCATCCCCCATCCCGGCCCGCTCCAGGAAATCGTCCTGGGTAATGGCCTGGGTGATATATTTCCCCACAATGGGGTCGGCCTGGGGGTTCACCGTGGTGGCGTTGCCCTGCAATTTTTTAATCACATCCATGGCAAAATTCCTCTCTTTCCCCCGCCCCGCAGGACGGGCACAGAGCTATTGTTCCCTGCGCGCCAAGCTCCAACCAGGGGAATTTTTGCTTTGTGTAAGTTTGTCAAACAAATTGGACAAGGAACTCGAGAGGAGAAAGCCAGGAGAGTGGACGCATCGGAAAGTTGTTGGAGCGGCGGTTATAGACAGCAAGCTGCTGCTGGAAGTCAGCCAGAGAGAAGAAAGAGTGGACA
>JAAVYW010000069.1 GCA_022791315.1 Oscillospiraceae bacterium
ACATCCATCCGAAGCCAAGAGATTTCACCGATTCTCCCCCATGCTTCATACCAGTTGCCTCTTTGGGCGGTTTTCATTTCATCAAAAACACCCTCGTTCGCCAGCAGGTTAGGGCTGGACAACGGCTCGTATGCAGGGGCCTCATATTCTTCCAAAATGTCCGAATAAATGGTTTCTGCAAGCTTTGCCGCTTCCTCGGCGCTATCACAGTCATAACGATATTCAAGGCCGCAGAACAAATCAGGGCTCATCATCAGGGTTTGCGTAAACTCTTTCCCCTCTATGGTAACCGTCCTATCCAAAGACCACGCCCCAGACCCCTCAGGCTTTTCTACAAGGTCTTCTATGGAGAAATCCCATTCCTCTGCCATGTCTCCCAGGCTTTTCCCGTACAGTGTTTCCAGATAGGTGGCGTCGTTACTGTCAAACGGAAAAGTGAGGGAAGTCTTTCCCTTCTGGCACCCGCATAGGCTGAGCAGCAGCGCCGTGCAGAGAATCAGTGCCGGGAATTTTCTTTTCAAGGTTTGAGCCATAGAAACACCTCCAAAATTAACGATACGCCTGCGGTTAGGGAATGTAGTCCCCCCGATAGGAAAAAGGTTGTAGCTTCATGGGCCGGAGTGAATACTGGTTGGCTAGTCATAATCCTGTTTTATTGTGCGGCCAAAAGATATGCGTGTACTGTATTCCGGATTAAAGCGAGGCCACTCTTCCGGGAGCACGGAATATCTTAATTCAACAGAAAACGTATCCCCGTGTTCCCCTCCGTCCCAAACAATCATTTCCAAATAGGAAACTTCACCGACGAGCCACGCTTCACTCCATACAAGACCTATGCCATATTTCTGAATATCATCTTCGTATGCCCTGATCGCATCGAAAGCTCCCTCGCTGCATAGAGGCTTGCCCATGCTTATATGCCCATGATTTTCTAACCCATATTTTCCTTCCGCAGCCAGATAAAGAGCTTCCGCAATATCTGCCATTTCTTCTGCGTTGTCACATTCGCAGGTATATTTAATACCACAGAACAGGTGGGATGTGATAGGAAATCCAAATAGATCGGCAGTTTTCCAAGCAATATCCATTTCTTTGGTAAATTCCTTTTCCGGGACGGCGGTGGGCTCATTGATATGCGCTAGCCCCGTCCATGCGATATGCACGATTCCGTTCCCTTCTTCTATTGAGACATCCTTTTCCGAAAGGCCTAATTTTTTTATTGCCTTCTCTTTCTTCACACCATACAGCGATTCCATGTGAGCCACAGTTTCGTCATCCAACAGGAGATAATCAAGCCGTTCTGCTTCAAACTGCCTTGTTTCCTGGCACCCGCACAGTATTAGGAGGAGCACAATACAGAGAACCAAAGTCGAGAGCTCTCTTTTCCGAATTTGGGCCATAGAGACACCTCCCCAAAGCAAGGCACATTGTGAGAAATCCTTTCCACCATTATCAAATTTTCTGTCAAATTAACTATCCACCTTTATCTTAACATAAATCTCGTATTTTTTCCTACAGGGAAATTCTTAGAAACTGCGGTCTATTCCTCCTCAGGGTTTGAACCAGGGAATTTCTCCCGCATAAGAGCCTGTTGCTTCTCTTGATACTCCTCTGGCCAGTCGTCTACGTGTGTACCATATTGTAATTGAGGGCGCAGATAAAATAATGGCTTATATTTCGGATCAAAGCGCGTCCCCTCTTCCGGAAGTATGGCATATTTTAATTCAATCGAACACCTTCCCCCTCTTCCGGCCCAATTCCCGTATTCCCCTGTAACCCAAACACTCAATGTCAAATAGGAATATTCACCCACGACCCAGGCTTCGCTCCATCCCCCGCCTATGTCTTTTCGGGTTTCATGGTCTCCGGATTCCCTGATTTCATCGAAAACCCCCTCGCTGCATAGATAGTCCAGTGTGGTGAAATGTCCATGCTTAGGTCCCATGCCATATCTTTCCTCCGCAGCCAGATAAAGAGCTTCCGCGATATCTGCCGTT
This sequence comes from Oscillospiraceae bacterium, assembly GCA_022791315.1. Taxonomy (GTDB): domain Bacteria; phylum Bacillota; class Clostridia; order Oscillospirales; family Ruminococcaceae; genus JAAVYW01. Next base: position 1,998 of record JAAVYW010000069.1, read on the forward strand.
TCTTCTGCGTTGTCACAGTCGCAGTTATATACGATACTATAGAATGGAGCGCTTCTACTATGAGAACCTAATTCTTTGGTAAATTCCTTTTCCGGGACGGCAGTCGGTTCATTGATATACACAGGCCCCGTCCATACAATATCCACTAGATTTTGCTCTCGGTATTCTGTAACGACAGCATCCTCTTCGGAAAGGCCTAATTTTTTCATTGCCTCCTCCTGCTCCAGACCATACAACGATTCCATGTAAGCCAGCGTTTCGTCATCCAACAGGAGATAATCAAGCTGTTCTGCTTCAAACTGCCTTGTTTCCTGGCACCCGCACAGTATTAGGAGGAGCACAATACAGAGAACCAAAGTCGAGAGCTTCCTCTTCCGGATTTGGGTCATAGAGACACCTCCCCAAAGCAAGGCACATTGTGAGAAATCCTTTCCACCATCATCAAATTTGTTGTTAAATTAACTATCTATTCTTATCTTAATACAAATCTTGTATTTTTTCAAGAGCTTAGGAAAAAAGGGGAGAGCGTAAGCTCTCCTCTTTTTGTTTGTAGGGAAACCCTTAGAAACTGCCGCCTATTGCCCTTCTTCTACAGGGAAAAGAGGGAAGGGAGCCTGATACCCCGGCTCAAATCGATGCCATTCCTCGGGCACCACACGATAGGTCAATCGGATTGAGAAAAGCCCTTTGTCTTCCTTTACCCAGATATCAACATCCATCCGAAGCCAAGAGATTTCACCGATTCTCCCCCATGCTTCATACCAGTTGCCTCTTTGGGCGGTTTTCATTTCATCAAAAACACCCTCGTTCGCCAGCAGGTTAGGGCTGGACAACGGCTCGTATGCAGGGGCC
>JAAVYW010000070.1 GCA_022791315.1 Oscillospiraceae bacterium
CATTTCCCACAGGGCCAGATATACGGGTCCTTCGGCGCTCTGCAATCCTCAATATGCGGTACGCCCTTTCTCCTCCCCATCACTTTTCCTCCTCTACATAGGGGTTTTCCCCCTCAAATCCCCAATACTCTCCCGTGTGCTCATACTCCCTGCGGAAATGGTTGTGGCTGCCATCCCCGTCGAAGAAAACGTATTCTGCGGGCAGCACCCGGCCCACCTCGGTCTCCCCCTCCTTCTCCCGCTTCCAGCGCTCCAACACATCCTCCGCCAGCCGCCGCAGCTCATCCGTCACCGGGGCGCCGGCGTCATAGGCAAACTGGTGCGGCGCCGTTACCACCTCGGCAATGCTGTCTCCCCACCGGTCATCATCCACCCGGTTCAGGATGCACCACACCACTGCCGCCTGCTCTGCTTTTCTCTCTATCCCCCTGGCCTCCTGCCACACTGTCTTGGCGATGAGCTCCACATCACTCTCGCTGTATGTATCCGCTGCCTGCCCCTGGCCGGAAGCCACCAACACGATCACACCAGCCAAAACGGCGGTGAGTATTCTTCGTCCCCACCATGCTATATCAAGAATTTTCTTTTTCATCCGAAATCTCCCATTTCATTTTCATCTGTGCGGGATATAAATCTACCTCTGGACGCCGTTTGCCTGTCCACCGCAAGCCCCCAGCCTCTCCAACGCATTTCCATCCTGCTGCTCTAAGGCTTGTTCCCTTTTCACTAATCAGGGTATAGGTAATCAGCCGCTTATACCCCATCGCACGGGCCGCTCTCCATGCTGCCCCATAGAGCATTGAGCAAGCGTTGCGCTCTCCCGTGGTACAAAGGCGATTGACCTCTAGCGTCCATCCATCGTCTAGCCGTCGGCTTACCGGTCTACCGACAATCGCAACGCCCACTATTCTTTCTCCATCCGAAAGGCCGATGGAAAATTTGTGCCCCACTGTCGGGCCATGATGTCGGTGGTGCTGCTCCACAAAGGCGTTTGCCTCCCTGAGAGTGATAGGCACAATATCAAGCATCCTTCATCCCTCATTCCGTCCGAAGTTTTATGGCTCGGATTTCATAAAGCAGAGCCAATGTGTATTCAAGTTTTTCCCGCCCCTATTCCCAAATAGCGGCGGATAAGGTGACAACGGTAAGATGTCTTTAAGCGGGATTTGTACTTCACTCCACTTAAAAATCAAAACGCCATTTCTTTTCACCTCCCCCACGGGAATTCCCGCTTCATATTCTCTTCCCCGACAATAGGGATGAGGCTGTCTTTCATAAACACTGGAATCCCATCAGCTACAGCATCGGACAGAAAAGATTCCACCCATGCCTTTTTCGGCTGATGCTTTTTGCTTCCTGGCCCGGTCATGGCCCCCATAATGGCCCATCCTACTTTCTTGACCGTGCTATCCTCTGCCGGTGGAAAAGCCTTTAACATCGGTTCAATACTGACAAACGTGTTGTGAAAGTCGCTCCACCAGAACAGAGTATCCGGGGTCGGTATGGATGTCCCATACCAGAAATTGTCCTGTTCTGGCAGTATCCCGGCCCGCGCCAGTTCCAAGTACCGATTCGGGTTCTTAGTCAAGAATAGGTATCGGTGCTGGGGAGCTTTGACGCAGGCTTCAAATACCTGTTCAATCCACTCGTCCGGCACCCAGTCCCCGAAAAGGTCGGCCATGCTGCATACAAAAATATTCTGCGGCGTTTTGATGCCTTGAGGCTCGTCCAGCTTGTAGCGGTGGAGGGTTGGGTAAAAGTTTGCGGGGTACGGTTCAACCCTCCCGGTCTCGTCCCGCACCGGCTTGTCCAGTTCATAGAGCCTATGCAATTCATTAAGAATGAGCGCCAGCCCCCTTTCCTCTGGTTTGAATCCGTTGAGAAATGTCCCAAACCGCTTTGCAATCCTGCGGGCGTAGCAGTATTCGCACCTGTGGAGGCAGCCGGTCACGGGGTTCCATGTGCGGTCGCACCACTCAATCCTCGTCTTGTTCATTGTCTCCCTCCTGAGTGTGAGAAATCGTATATTCATATAGCTCTTGGATTTCTTCCAAATTGTGCTTTTTTATCTTTTTGATGCAATATTCTTGTCCAAATTCCTGTGTTTCTGGATTTTTTGGTCGATAAATATATACACCACTCACAATTTTATTAACCTTTGGAATAAATCTATCATCAATACAACTTTCCGATATACTTTTGAGGGCAGCTTTTTTTGTTGGATATGAAGCCTTTCCGTCTGTCTCGCGGATAAAAAGGCCGTCATCTGTATATACAACCTATTCTCCTAATTTGAACATTCTATCTGTACTCCCTTCCGGTTTCCTTATCCTTGAGGGTAATCCGCCCGATGATTTCAAACCCTACAATATCCGCCTGCTTTTTCAAAAGCGGCATGAGCGCGGATATAAGGGCAAGCCGGTCTGCCTCCTGCTCCCGGTCAATATTGCGAAGTGCTGTCCCTGCGGTCGGGTCGGAATATCCCTCTGCGTTTTTATCCATCAGTTGCACCCCCTTTCGTTTATGCTGACAATAACCGGGGTATCGAATGTTATTTCCGCGTGTCCGTTCTCCGGGATTTTCAGCCCCGCGATATAAGTTACAACAGAGTGGAGGAAGCTCCTAATTGCCCGCCTGCCGCCCTCGTTGTCGGTGATATAGGCAACCTTTTCCCACGCTGGCGGCTGTGATAAAGATTGCCCCGGCCCGTAATATCTGACCGATAGATAAATATTCTTGCCATCAATCCACGGGAACGCCCGGACTTTATACCCGCCCACCCATTCGTCAATTTCCATACTGCGCCCCTTTCTGATTCCGGGGGAGAGGCCAGCCCTCCCCCGGATTGCTTTACATCATCACGACGACAGCAGCCTTTTCGATTTCTTCCTTGAGCGCCGTTTCAAAGTATTCGCAAATCCGTTCCTTTGCGGTCATTTTCCACTTGCCGCCGTCGGCCTCGATAAGCCCCACGCGCCCATTCTCGTCCAGACGCAGGATAAACTCGCTCTCCGGCTGCTCGACCTCGGTAAATGTACGGTACGGAATGAGGGGAATGCGGGTCTTGAGCCGTTCATAGTTTTTGAGGCTGATTCCCTGCCGTGCGCTGACGGTCTGGGAAACCCCGTTGTCCTCGCTGCTGACGGAATCCTCCTTGCAGATACGGGAGAGCAGGTCGAGCAGATAACCCGTTCCCTCGTTCGGTATAAAGGCGGAGCGCAGTTCGATGATGGCCGCCTCCTGTTCCCGCCACCCCGCCCGGAAATCCGGCGCGTCGCAGACGGCCCTATAGAGGTCGTCCCGCTTCATGTCGCTGTCAAGGGCGGAGAATACCGAAACCCGGCGCGGCCCCTCCACCCGGATAAACAGAGGGGGATTCTCAAACAGGCTTAACTCGCTGCGCACCAGCTTTACAATGCTGTCCAGACCGTTCACCTCAATGCCTGACGGCCTCGCCACATAGGGGGCGACACGGTGCAGCTCACGGTCGGAATAGACATCGCCGTGAAATTCATAGGTTTTGTTGTCCTTGAGGGACACAAGATAAGATAGAGCTTCTTTTAACATGATTTTTTCTCCTTTCGCTTAGACGGCTGCGCTGGGCAGCTTGAGGATTTTCGGCGGTTCCTGTATGGAGCCGTCAAGGGCGTACTGGCCGGGCATCTGCGGGGTCATTTCTGCAACCACCATTTCGCCGGTGCCGGGCTGGTTCGTGACATACAGGCTGGTCGTGATAGGCTCGGTCGGGCAGAGCGTACTTTTTGCCACGGTCTGAACCGTGATAGTCTTGCGGTCTGCGCTCGGTACGAGTTCAAGTGAAATGGTGATTTTCCGCTTGCCGGTGGGTTTGGTGTTGAGGTCGAGAATGTTGTTCAAGACCTTTTCCATCTCGTAGTCCACCCGTTCCAGAATGGCTCCCATAGACATCTCAAGAATGCTTTTCTTGTCGAGTTGCTCGTTCATGTGCTTGCCTCTCCTTTCTGTGAAGTGTGATTTTATGGTCAAGGAGGACGATTGCCCTCTCTTTTCCCTTTGTAGATGTTGCGACAAGCCCTGTTTCGCTGTCCGTCGCCACGCAGAGATTATTTACCCCGCCTTTGTAGTTTTTATAGTGGATATAAGTCACGCCCCCACCTCTTCCAATTCCGCCGCAAAGAGGGCGCAGGACAGCTCGCGGAGCATATCGTCAATGGCCTGCGCGTCCTCGACAAGCTCCTTGATGGACGGAACGCCTCTGACCTTGTTTTTCCTCGCCCAAATCCACATTTCGATGTGTTCCTCTTGGTCGAAGCTGGCGGCATACGCTTTGACATTATCTACAAAGCCCTCTTCGCCGACCGTGATACAAAAGTCCTCCCCGGCGGGGCTATATTTTTCAAGCTCGATATTTCCGTCCCCGGTATCGGTGCCGCTCCAGTCGAGTTTTTCGCAGATGTCCCGATAGATTTCGTTCATTGTGGGCCTCCTTTTGCCATTCCCTGCCTTGCGTCCGTCCACGCCATTGTCATAACCATAGAGGTCTCCCGCAGGCGGCTTATAATGGCGATGATTTTGCTCGCGTCGCAGCCTTTCGGGGTGAGTGCTTTTATAAGTGCTTCCCGGTTGTAATTTGTGGTTACGATGGTCGGCTTCATGTCCTCATAGCGGTCGTTGAGGATTGAGTAGAGGGTACTCATGCTCCAATCGCTGCACTGTTCTTTGCCGAGATCATCGATAATGAGCAGGTCAACCTTTTTGTAAACATCTAAAACTTGCCCCTCGCTGACCCCCTCGCTGCTGTCGAATGTCTTGCGAATATCCAACAGTAAATCCCCAGATGTCTTGCAGATAACAGGAATCCCCTCGCTTATAAGTTGTAAAGCGATGGCGGCCGCCAGATGGGTCTTTCCTGTGCCGTTCGTCCCCTCTATGTAGAGACCGTCGCCCCTTTCCCGGTGTCTGGCAAAGTTGTCTGCGTATTCCTTTGCAATCTGGTAGTTTTTTTGCCTGCCCGGTGTGTCGATGATGAAGTTCGGGAAAGTGCGCTGCATGAACCGTTTTTTGATGCCGCTTTTTCCGAGCAGCCGGTCAACCTTTTCCTGTAGAGCTTTCCGGCGCTTCGCTTCTTCCTCCTGCGCCCGTTTTTCCTCCTGCTCCCGGTCGTATATCTCCCAGTATGCGACCGCCTGCTCGCAGTCGCAGCGGGGCAGGAACGGCTGCCAGAACATAACCGAACCCATCATCACAATCCCCTGCGGTTCGAGCAGTTTCCCGCAGAATGGGCAGTTGCTATTTTCTGGGGGCTGGCTTCTGAACGGGATTCCCTGCTCCCGCGCCTCCCGCGCTGTTATAAGCACGGTTTCTTTATTTTCCGCCCCAGTCTGACGGCTTGAATTGGTCGGGGTTTGCGGTGAACCCGCCAGAATGCCCCCTATCGGTTGCAGTCCCATAACTGATACCTCTTTCGTTTGAGTAATTTCCATCAATGACCTTTGCCATGTTGGTATCCTTAATCAACCAGTCAAAGGTTGCCTGCCAATTCCTGTCGTTTTGGCCTTTCAAAAAGTTGCTGACTTCCGCCTTTTGGAAAAGGTCTCTAAAACTCTCCAATGTGTATCCGCTTGCCAGCCGCGCCCTAATTGCTTTTTTTCGCGCCTCTGATAGTTTAGTAAGTCGTGGGAATGACACACAGATTTCGTTGTAAAGTGCGGCGATTTCCTTGTAGATACCTTTCTGGCTGTCATGGTCGCCCTTCTGTTCCTCATCAGGCGGGACTTCCTCCGGTTTTGCCAGACTGTTTGCCGTGGTATTTGCCGCCTGCTTTGCTGCGGCAGATTCGGTATTGGTGGAGATCGCGCCTTTTCTCCCGGCAACCGACCGTTTCTTGGAAATATCTGCATCCCGAACCATGCGCTTTTGCAGGAGGCGGTCGCCGTCCATCTGAATCACATCTTCGTCCAGCAGCTCCCGCAGAGCGTTCCCGATAACCGATACATTGAACGGCAGGTGCTTCGCCAGCTTTGCGGCAAAATCGTCTATAATGTCCCCGCCCTGCCGGTCTTTCTGGCGCAGTATGATGGTTCCATATTCCTCCTGCTTGTGCATGACACACATGAGCATAATGTAGACCCCGACGCTTGATGCGCTGCACTCCCGCAGTTTTTCGTCAGTCAGAAAGTCCTGCGCGTAAAGTGGTATATATGGCTGCTCCCTGCGGGACATGATTTATCGCCTCCCTTACCCGCCCGCCGGGTATAATCCCCCAGCGGGCAATATCCTTATTTCCAGTATTCCAGATAGACGATTGTCCTGTTCCCGTCTTTTCGCCTCCGTTCCCGCACGGTGTATCCGGCCCGGTAAAGGGCCAGCGCAACGGTCTCCCGATCGTCTTTATTCTGTAGTATAAGTTCATGCACTTTCATTTCTTCGCTCATATCAGTCTGCCCTCACATGGCTCCCTGTTTCGTTCTTGTATACGGTGACACTCTGCGGAAACCTCGCTTTGAATGTCTCGTCGTGAGAGATTGCAAGGATTTTCGTATCCGGGTATCGCGTTTGTATGGTCTCCAGCGCGGTACAGTATGCCTGCGTACCGTCGGAATCAAGGAACGGTGGCTCGTCTATCGCAAGGAACCCCAGTTGTATCCCGGCCTTGCTGCTCTTGATTTCAGAGAGGGCCAGAATGACGGAAAGTGCCGCCTTGACCCGTTCGCCGCCACTCCTGCTCATGTACGGGAGCCGCCCGGTGTCGCTGTCGTTTATGATGATGTCAAGGGTCGTGACCTCTTTCTTCTTGTTGGACTTGAGCGCCTTTTCGGTGATAAGCTCCACCGCCATGTGTCCCCCAGACATCTGGCCCAGAATGTTCGTTGCTGTGGCCTCGAAAATCGGGATAATGCTGCGGATAATGTTATGCGGTATGCCGTCCTGTGAAAAAGCCTTTTTCAGTTCTTCATACCCAGCCGCTTTCCCGGCGAGGGCGTTCATCTGGTCTTGAAGCCCCTGCGCCTCCTTGAGCGCGGCTTCTGTCTGTTCAAGCTGTTTTTGCAGACCACCGATAGCCATAGTCACCTGCCCGGAAAGGCGCTGCATTTCCTTGACTTCCGCCTCCGCCTCTGCAACTTGCGCCTTGAGAGCGTCCACCCCTACGGTCTTGCTCTGTTCCTCCGCCAGTTCGGAGCGAGTGTCCGCGAGGTCTTTTTCAATGGCCTCAATTTCGCTGCCCAGTTCGAGGAGCCGCCCGGCTGCCGCCTGTTTCTGCTCCCTTGCGACGGGTAACTGCTTCTCCCGGTCAAGCCACTGGCGGGTGATGCTGATTTCCTGCTGCAAACGGGCATAATCCTCATTGGCTGCGGCATATCTGGCAAGCTGCTCGTTGATGTCCGCAAGCTCTTTGGAGGCGGATTCCATTGCGGCAGAAGCGTCTGCAATGGCGGTTTCCAGCTCCGCGAGCCGGTCTTCATGGGCCTGCAGCTCGCTTTTCTTCCCGGCAATGGCGCTATATTCGCGCTCTCCGACCTCAAGTTCCCGCAGAAGCCTCCGCAAGCTGCCCAATTCCTTTTGGCTGAAAGGAACCTCGTCAAGAGCCGCCTGCACATTTTCAAGTTCCTTTTTGACCTGCTGGCAACCGTCCGAGTATTCCTTATCCAGAGAGGCAAGAGCCGCCTCCGCGCCGGGTAAAGCCTCCCGCGCTGCCTGTGCATCTGCGAGGAAACGGCAGGTCGCGTTTTCAATGTCCGGGCAGCCGCTATTGTTCAGCAGCTCCACCTTTTGCTTGAGGCTGGCAATGTTGAGGGTCATACGGGCGCGGGCCGTCTCATAGTCCCTGTTGAGCCGTTTCTGCTCCTCCTCCCAGCGCGTGACCTCCGCTTTCTGCTGGTCGTAGGTATAGGCTGCGGCTTCAAGCTCCGTTATCCGGGTCGCTGTTTGCCGGTACTCCGAGTGCATGAGCGCCAATTCCGGCTCCCGCGCCAGAGCCGCCCGCAGAGGTTCGATTTTGCCGGAGATAAGAGCGGCTTTTTTTGTCGTGGCCTCCTGCGCCGTCCTCTGGTTGAGCGTTACCGCCCCGGCAATTTGCTGGCGCTGCGCCGCAAGCTGGTCGTATGTGGCTTTTCCCTTGATAAGCTCCTTTTCCTGCATGAGCAGGTCGTTATAGCGGGCGACCCCTGCGGTGATTTCTGCCTCCTGCGAGAGCATCATATCCGCCGCCCCTATAATGGCTACCTGTGAGGTCTTGGCTGCCTCTTTGCTGGCCTTTTGCCCGGTAAGGGTAGTAATCTTCCCGTTGAGCTTCAAGACGCGCCCGGCGGCCTCAAGTTGCGTGTTGAGTTTGACCTTGAGACCGTCCACGGCCTCCGCCCGCTCCCGTGCAAGCAGGTCGTAGTTGGAGCGAAGCCCCTCCTGCCTCTTGATGTCCGCCTTGATTGTTTCGCGGTCGGGCAGTCCTGCCGTGATTGCCTCCGCCTTGTCCGCAAGAGTGCGAACGGAGCGGTTCGTCTCGGTTGCCCGGTCTGCCGCCAGCTCCTCCATATCCCCATAGATGCCGAGGCCGAGAATGCTGCCAAGGATATTCATGCGGGCCTCTTTGTCCGCCTGTAAAAACAACCCGTACTGGTCTTGCATGATAAGGGCGCAGGCTTTGAGGGTGAGGCTGTCCATGCCGATGATATTTTCAATCTCCTGCTGGGTGTCCCGGAACTTCTCCCTTGACCTGTCCTCCCACTGGCCGTCCACCAGCTCGGAAATATTGAGGGTTGCCTTTCCTGATTTCATTCGGGTGCGCGTGACCCTGTAGGTCGATTCACCCAGACGAAACACAAACTTAATGCTGCCGCTCCGGGCCTCCGGGTCGTTGCAAATCCACCCGCTCAAATCGCCCTCGCGGGGTTCCTCAAAGAGCGCGTCCAGCATAGCGTCCATGAAAAGGCTGCTCTTGCCCACGCCGTTGCTCCCGTTGATGGTGCAAAAGCGGATAGGGTCAAAGGAAAAGCTCTCGTCCCGGTAATTGCGGTAATTGTGGACTTCGATTTCCTGTGGGACAAAAAGCCCGGTGCGCCGCTGCTGCGTCGATTTCTCCGTCGCCTCGCTGATGATGGGGCGGGCGAGGTCTACCAGCTCGCCGACCTGCTCCGGGGTGCTGCCCTTTTCGGTCAGGTATGCGGCCAGATTCCCCTCCGGGGTGCTGTCAGCTTCCATGCTTCGGCGGTCTACCGTGATTGTGATTTTTTGAGGGGTTATTTCCTGTACCCAAAACGCCCCCATAGAGTAAAGCCAATTCTGAAAAACCCCGTGATTGAACACTTTGTTGTGTTCGTCAGTGCAGTCATATAGAACACGGACAACTTTGTCCTGTACATCGCAATTTTCTATTTGAAGCCAATCCGGTTCTCCATTTATGGAAAAATTTACAATATCCTCGTCTGTGAGGCGGATTGTCTTATACTCCCTCGTAGGCAGCGGGCGGAATGTAGAAGCCACCGCCCCGCCGTCGCTGATTTCGTGGAGGTAATACCCCCTCGGCTGCCCCTCGTCGTTAAAGGTGAGCTGCGAGATTGCCCCGCAGTAAAATGTGTTCTTGCAGCCCTCAAGCTGCTGCGGGCGATGGATATGCCCGAAACACACGAGGTCAAAGTCTGCTGCCGCCAGTGTGCAGGGATTCACGACCGGCTCAAACTGCCCAAAAAACGCGGTCTGCCCGCTCTCCATGTTTGCCCCTGTGATGGTGAAGTGCGACACCAGAACCGACGGTTTCCCCGGTAAGCACTGTGCCTTGAGGCCGATAATCATATCCTCAATAGCCTTTGTGAAAACCTCGTTTTCTTCCTCACTTGAGAGGCCGGTGTGCTTCGCCCTGTAAAATCCCCGGTCAAACCCTGGCAGGCAGGCGACGCTGATTTCCTCCCCGCTTGAGGTTATGAGGGGCAGGACGCACGGCTCCCAGACGACCCGCACCCTTTCCTCGTCCTCGAATGTGTTTGCCAGTGTCAAGAACTGCTGCTCGCTGTCGTGGTTTGGAGTACCCCGCATAACCACGACCGGGCAGATTGCCGAAAGCCTCCGCAGGAAGTTGACCGCCTCGCGCTGCTCCTTGAGGCCCCGGTCGCTCCAAATTTTCGCGGCGTGGAAGATGTCCCCGGCAATAACAGCGATGTCAGGCTTTTCGGTATACGTCTCTCCCAGCATGGTATCCATGCAGCGGCAGATGTCCGCAAACCGGAGGTTCTGCCCGTCCTTTTCCGGGCCGGGAAAGCTGCCCAGATGTAAGTCTCCCGTGTGCAATAATTTTATAGCCATCACTGATTCCCTCCTATCTTCCTCTGACAATCCATGCAGAGCGTCCGCCCGAACTGCTCCTGACTGTACTTCACAACGCCGTTGCTGCACTTGGCCCCGCATTCGGTACAGACAGTCGGGTCATAGTCCGGGGCCGTCTCCGCCGCTTTCTGCTGGCGCTGCTGCGTCTCGTGTGGAGGTTCCGGCGGGGCCTCCTGATAGGCTCCACTGCCCGTGATAGGCTTTGCGGGTGCCTCGTACTCCATGCCCTCCTCCACGTCGTCCTCGATGAAGATGGCCCGGTGAGCGTCCGGCGTGTGGCCGCCGTAAAGCTCCTGCGCCGTGGTGAACATGTGCCTGATGGCCTCCGCCTTAACGTCCTCGTTATTGAGGTTCGGGACAAGGTAGGCGACGACGAAAGGCTTTTGCAGCTCTTGGATGGTGTAGGTACTCTTGATATGCATGGCCGCCCGGAGTGCCCGGTTGATAGCCTTGGTCTCACACATTTCGCTACGGAACTTGAGAAATTCCTTGCGCTGCGGCTCTGTCATGCCGTCAGTAACGTCCTGCACGATGATTTCCTTGTGGGCCACAATTTCGATGTTCTCCCCGGTAAGCTGGGGAACGGAGATACGGGCCTCAAATTTTACGTCCTTGTTCCCGCAGGCTCCGCAGTTGACCGGGCGGCCAATTCTGCGGTTGACCTCTGCGCATTTCTGGCAGGTGGACGGGATAATGGAGCGTGTCCCCAAAATCTTGATACCCGCCGCCCGCATGAGTTTGTTGAGGCCCTTCTTGGTGAGGGCGTACCCGGCTTGGGTGGCGGGTTTGTCCTTCCACGCGCCCTTGGCCTTTTCCTGCTCATAGATTTCCTTGTCCGCGAGGTTGGCGGAGATTTGCACCGCATTCATCACGGGCTTATGGATTTCGGCAATCTCCGCCACGGTCTGCATCGGAACGAGCAGGTTGTAACGGTCTGCTGGATACTGCTGTGTAATGACGAGGGCGTTCTTTGCCCCCTGATTGGCTGTCAATTCGTTTGCCATCGTAAAATCCTCCTATTGCATTTGCGGAGCTGCTGTGGTACAATAGGACTGGTTTGAGAGGCGGCCCTGTGTTTTCGGACACGGGCTGTCCTTTTTTGTCCCCTGCGCCTGTAGCTCCATGATGTTGTAAAGGCACCGCGAGAGGCGGTTGCTCCTGACCGTTTCCGCGATAAGCTGAGCCAGATAGTCCGGCTGCCGCCTTGCGCCGTCGGCGTCGCCCTCTCGGTCGATGATAGAGGCGAGCTTTCGTTCTGCGTAAGCCTTGGCTTCCTCAAGCTCCGATGGCGCTATACTTGAGCCGAGGTAGCTTTCCACCTGTCTCCGCAGGTTTGTCTCCCACAAGCTTCTCACCGTCCTTTCCGGTCTCTGATGTGCCCCACTCCCGCTGGCAGTCGCACCGCATGGCCCGGCGTCACCGGTACCCGCGCTGTGAGCGCCGCCGGAATGCCTACCACCAGCACCGTCACAATGACGGGCGAGTGCATCCGTATCTTTCTGTGTTTCATGGTGTCCCCCTTTGCACCCCGTAGGCTTGTCCGCCTGCTGAGTGCGCGGCGCTTTGTGCGCCGCATATTTTTTACTCTGCCGCCACCGTTGCCGCCGATATTGCCGCCTGTGCCGCCTGCGCGATTTCCTTGAGAATCCTCCGAACATCCTCCAGGGTTTTGTCTCGGCAGCAGTCGTCCGCTATCTTGATTCGGGTGTTTCCAACGGTGAAATCTCTCACGATGTTCGGGCTTTGCCCTGCGTCGACCATCCTGCCCACCTCCTCCAAGCATCGTATTCCGTGAGAGGTTGTCACTATTCGGCAATAGGCCTGTTTTGGAGTTTTTCCAGTGCCGTCAGCGCCTCGTCCATCCGCCGTCGGATTTCCAGCAGCTCGTCCCGCAGCTCCGGAAGCTGCTTTGCCTCGCCCTCGTCAACAATCCCGTCATCCAGTATCTCGGAGAATATGGCAGCCACAGCGTCTACCCCGCTCTTTGCGTTTTGCAGCCGGATAAGCACGCGTTCCGGCGGCATTTCGGGTATCTCCCGGCAGTCCCTTCCCAGCGGGCACTCTCGGGAGCAGTACCACGCTCGCAGCTCCGGTTCGTTGTAAGCGTCAGCCATCAGCGCCACCACAACATTGGGAGGGCGGGTGATGTCAAGCTCGTACTTCTTGAGGCTGTCCTCCGTAACGCCGGGAAGGTATTCCACTGCCCCGGCTCTTGTCAAGAGCCTTTCGTTGTACTTTGCCGCCCTCATTCGTGCCTCAAAGTACCGATTGCCAGCAGCCTTTGTAGCTTGCCTCGGCATTTATTTTCGCCTCCTCCTGTGGTAAAATAGGCATAGGTTGAAACAAGTGCTTTGACGCTATTATCAACCCTTATCGCATCCTCCATGCATATAGTGACCCATTTTGGGGAATTTTAAGATAAAAAATTACTTCCTGACGGGAATGGTGTTGTCAAAAATGTCGTCGCCATAGTAATTCAGCACCCGTTTGATACGCAAGGCCAGCCGCAGCGCAGGCTGCTTGTCCCCGGTTTCAATCTGTGAGTAGTGACTGCGGCTTGTCCCGACCGCAGTGCTGAATGTCTGCTGCGTGTAGCCGTTCGCCTCTCGCAGTTGCCGCAACTTTGCTCTCATGCTGTTTCTCCTTCCCGCCCGATGTCCCTTTTCGGGCCTGCAAACTAATTATAGCCCCTATTTGGGGAAATGTAAACCGTTTTTTCAAAAAATTTTTATTTTTTACCCTTAATTGCCGATTTTTGGGGCAAGCACTACACAAAACAGGGCAAGGTAAGTATAATAAAATTTTATGGAGGTGCTACAATGCAAAAGTTTTCTACCCGTCTTATCTCCCTGCGCAAGGAGCACGGAATGACACAAAAGGATTTGGCTCAGCTTATCCAGAAAAAGCGCTCCACCGTCTCTGGCTACGAAACCGAAGGCAAAGAGCCTGACCTTGAGACGGTCTGCTTTCTGGCTTCGCACTTCGATGTGTCCACGGACTACCTGCTGGGCTACTCGGGTGAGCGCAATCATGTGGAGCAGGTCTTCTGCAACGACCATGTAAACTTCGAGCGCCACTTCAAGTCTTTGCCTGCGGAGCTGCGCCCTATTGTGTCAAAGTGCTTTGACGACTTTTACCTGCTCCTCAACCGGGATATGCAGCTTTCCCGCCCAGAGCGTCTGCGCATCTACCAGGAGCTGCTTCATACCCTGCAATCCCTCCGGGCTGACATTCGCAAGCTGATTGAATCCTCCGGCGGTTCTATTACCGACCCCGTGGTTCTGTCCGACCTGATGGCCTTGCAGAGCCAGCTCAAGAACGAGGTCTCCGCCCTGCTAGACAAACTCATGCAGGCGGACATGGAGGTCGCGTTTAGCATCAAGAAAGACACTGGCGGGAGCGCTATGGTGTCCTCAAGGTCATCGGCGGGGTGATTTATATCGACTTCACCCGGCCCCACGAAACGGAACGGAGGAGGTGATATTCATGCCGTACTGTATGTATCTTCGCAAGTCCCGCGCCGATACCGAAGCCGAGGCCCGTGGTGAGGGCGAAACACTGGCCCGGCACGAAAAGGCCCTTTTGGAGGTTTCCAAGCGCGGCCACTACAACATAACCGAGATTTATCGGGAAATCGTTTCCGGCGAGACTATCGCCGCCCGGCCTGTCATGCAGCGTCTCCTCTCCGAGGTGGAACAGGGTGCGTGGGAGGGCGTGCTGGTGATGGAGGTCGAGCGTCTGGCCCGTGGTGACACCATCGACCAAGGCATCGTCGCGCAGACGTTCAAGTTTTCCGACACGAAAATCATTACCCCCCTCAAGGTCTACGACCCGGCCAACGAGTACGACGAGGAGTATTTCGAGTTTGGGCTTTTCATGTCCCGGAGGGAGTATAAGACCATCAATCGTCGCTTACAGCGCGGCCGCGTCGCCTCCGTTAAGGAGGGCAAGTACGTCAGCAATAAATCCCCCTACGGCTACCGCCGCGTGAAGCTGGAACGCGAAAAGGGCTTTACCCTTGAAATCGTCCCGAAGGAGGCCGAGATAATCCGGCTGATATATGACCTATACACCTCCGGAGAGCTGCTGCCTGACGGAACCAGAAAGCGCCTAGGCGTGTCCCTGATTGTCCGCCGCCTCAACGCGCTTAAGGTTCCCACAAAGATGGGCGGGGATTGGGTGACAGCTACCATCCGGGATATTCTCATCAATCCCGTGTACTGCGGGAAAATCCGCTGGAACTGGCGGCACCAAGTCAAGAGGATGGTGGGCGGCCAACTGGTCGTTGAACGGCCCCGGGCCTCTGTGGAGGAGTGTGTGATTGTGGACGGCCTGCACGAAAAAATCATATCCGAGGAGCAATTCAACCTCGCACAAGAGCTGATGTCGAAAAATCCCCCGCGCCCTATCGGGGAGCGCTACACGGTCAAAAGCCCTCTCGCTGGCCTGGTAATCTGCGGGAAGTGTGGCCGCCGGATGGTACGCCGCCCGTATAGCCATCAAAACACGTCACCCGTCCTCATGTGCGCTGTCACCTCCTGCACCAACGTCTCCTCCGCTCTCGCCCTCGTTGAACAGCGCATTCTTGACGGCCTCCGAGAATGGCTCGCGGACTACCGCCTCGAATGGGAACTCGCTGTGCCACATGACACCTCCCTGCTTGAGCAGAAGCGCCGGGCGGCCAAACACGGGCTTACCACGCTGGACAAGCAGCTTGAAAATGTGCATGACCTGTTGGAGCAAGGGGTTTACTCCACCGAGAAATTCCTTGAGCGCTCTCGCGTCCTTGCCGAGAAAATCCAGACCGCCAAAGACAGCCTTGAGGCTATCGAAACGGAAATCGCCCTCGATGCTGCGCGGGAGGAAAGCCGCCGTAGCATCATCCCGAAGGTCGAACACCTGCTTGCCGTCTACAACGACCTGCCAGACGCAAAGGCCAAAAATGATATGCTGAAAAGCGTCCTCGATAAGGTTGTCTACACCAAGGAGCGCGGCGTCCGGCAGGGCGGCACCCCTGACGGCTTTGAGCTGGTGCTGTACCCCCGGCTCCCCTCCTCCCTGCCTCCTGCCCAAAAGTGAAACAGAGGCCGTTCCCGCACCTGCGGGGGCGGCCCTTGGTTTAATAGCCTGCCCTCTGCAAAAGCTCCCGTATGAATCTGTAAATCTGCATCGTTTCCAACGCCCGTTTTCGCTGTAAGAAATTGGAATACAGGCTGTTGTAAGCTATGCGCCCGTTCTCAATTTCGCGTTCGCAGTCATGTACCGTAAGCGTACGGAACGAGCATTCAAGAATTTCACAAGCCTTGGTTTTTAGCTCTGGGCTGATTTCCATATGTCCTTTCTCCTCCCAATGTTATTGATAACCTCCTGGGATGAACGAGCTTGGGCATGTGGAAATGATTTGCGCCATCGTCTACCAGCTCACCAAGGGCATGACGATTGAGGAGATTAAGAAGAGCGGTTTCGATACCTATTTTGTGGACCACACCTCAGCCCTCTACCCGGTGGCGGCCTCCGGGTTCCCCTTCAGCGCCGCTGCCTTCCAGTCCAAGGGGGACGCCATCTGCGACCTGACCGAGGATTTGGCGGCTGAGCAAAAGGCCCGCGTTACCTATGACAACATCCTCCGCCTGGCGGACGACCCGGACGTACGGGACCCCATCAAGTTCCTGCGGGAACGGGAAATCGTCCACTTCCAGCGGTTCGGTGAGGCGCTGCGCATCGCCCAGGACAACCTGGACAGCAAGAATTTCTACGCCTTTAACCCGGAATTCGACACCCGCGCCGCCCGCAAATAACCAATTCTCTCCCCGGGCACACTGCAAAATCTTGCTGTTTTGCAGTGTGCCCTCTTTTTCTGCCCACGCGCAGGATGCTTTCCCTCTTTCTCCCATCAATTTTGAGATGGGTTTTTAGCTTTTCGTCTTTGAAAGAAGATTATACAGAGTACTCTCTCAAAAAACACAGTTGTAAGACAGATTAAATTCATCTTCATTGATATTTTTTCGGTATTTTCCATTATTTTGGCAAAATAACTATTGCATTTTTTCCCCTATTTGATTAGAATAGAGGCAGCAGGATGATTTGTCCCTGGGGAACCCCTGAGACAGCTGACGCTGTTTTCACATATATTGCGGGTTTCTGTTAAAAAGCATTTGTTTGCATTGATATATAAAGGCCAAGAAAGCGAGGCGAAAAGGATGATCCAACACAATCCGATTCCCGGCAAAATCAACGACCTGGCCCAAGCGGCCATCTTGTTGTCAAACCAGGAGAAGATGCAGGAGCTGCGGGACAAAATGAGCCCCAAAAAAGGGAACTTTGTCACCATTCTCCGCAAGAACCTGTTGATGTCTCATGAATTTGACAACATGATTCCGGCGGTATCCCCCTTCTTCTTCCTATCGGAGGGGCGCCTTTCCCCCTTTTTCAGCTGTCTGATGCAAAAGGGGCGCAGCTGTTTCCAGTTTGCCAGCCTGGATGAATTTTTCCACTGGCTGGAAAACCTGGACGAGGCCTATCTCATTGCCGAACTGCTGCGCTACTACGACGAGGACGAGACCCCCGGTGTGGAATACGAGCAAATTTCCCAGAACCCAGTGCAGCTGGCCTCCTTTTTGCAGGGGTTAAAGCTGCCTAACGAGAAGATACGGGCGTCCCTGCTGCTCACCTGCATCTCTCCCCGGCTCTATCTCACTTATGTGAGCAAGCTCTTCCAGCGCCTTTCGGCCTTCCTGGAGGACATCTACAACGAGGGGAGGGACTATCTCCAGCGCAAGACCCAGGAGTGCAGCAACGAGGAACGCGTTGCCCTATTGCTGGAAAAGCTGGGCGACTTGGAAACCTGGATCCAGAACCCCACAGACCCCATTGAAATCAGCCTAAATCTGGTGGCTGACTACGACACCGTGATAGAGCTGCAGCCCGGTGTCCGGTGCCTGCTCATCGGCGCTAACGCCTTTAGCTTTCACAAAATCCCCACAACGGCGGAATCCCTCCTCTCCGACGAAGAGCTGGAGGCACTCTGCCGGGCAGTCTCGGAGAAAAACCGCTCGGAAATCCTCCATATCCTGGAAGATACCCCTGCCGACACAGGCGTCTTTGTAGACCGCCTCTCCATCGCCTACACCACGCTCATCCACCACATCAACATCCTGGCGGACGCCCAGCTCATCACCCCGCTCACCAAGGGCCGTAACCGTACCTATGTACTCAACTACGAGATGTACCGTCTGGCCGCCGAGGCCTTTGAGGCCCGCTACCAGCGCATCATGGGCAAGCAAAACCGGGACTAGCTATTCCAAGCCTATGGCTAACAGCTTTTCCATAGCAAAGCCTGCCCCTCCTGGAATAGGAGGGGCAGGCTTTGCGTTTCCCAGGGTATTACAGCGCAAAATTCTTCCGCGGTTCTCCGGCACGGGCAATCACGCTGCCGTCCCAGCCAAAATAGGTGTCACAGGTATAGCCCACAGGGGCCACCCGGCGCAGCTTTTCCTCCAAGGTGAGCGCGTCGCCCAGCAGCGCCTCGTCTGCCGTGACATTGCACACCTTGCAGAAAAAGACCTCCCCTTCCCCAAAACAGGCAGAGCTCTCCACTTGGAGCTCCATGGAGACAGGGCAGTCGGCCAAGGTGGGGACATCCAGCACCTGACCCTTTTCTATCCGGGCAGGTATATCCATCTTATGCTTATTATAGCCGCTGGTACAGCCCATATAGTCAGCCAGGGGCAACGTGGCCTCTGTCACCAGGTTGGCAGAGAAGGCCTTGTTTTTGCGGAGCAAATCCATGGTGAGCTTCTTCTCGCCGATGGAGGCGATGACACCCAGTTTACGGTCTGCTGTCCAGTAATAGGTGAACCAGCAGAACAGGCCAAAATTAGGGGTGCCGTCTTCCCGGTAGGTGCCGTACAAAAAGAGGCTCTGTGGGCAGAAATCGTTGCCAATGGGGGCAGTGATTTTTTTCATATTCTCATATCCTTTCTCGGTTGGCCCGCCGCAGTCCTTTGCTCTGCGGCGGCATCCTATTTGGCAGCTGATTCCTCCCGTTCCGCCCCGGCTGCCTCCTGAAAGACATCCAGATTGGATGAAACCCGCTGCAAATAGCTTTCCAGCTGCAAAATCTCTGCATCCTGAAAGCCCTGGAAGTAAATCTCGCTGATTCGCAGTGACACTGCGTCATACTGCTCCTTGAGCCCTCTGGCCTTTTCCGTCAGGCGGATGAGCAGCTTACGCCGGTCGTGCGGGTCAGGACAACGGCACAGCAGCCCCAGCCCCTCCATCCTGTCCAACATACTGGTGAGGGTGGAGACTGCCAGCCCCGTGCGCTTGCCCAGCAGGACGATGGGTACCTCATCTTCCTGCCACAGCACATGGAGAATACGCCCCTGTGCCCCGTTAAATTCCCCGATTCCCGCTTGGGCTAGCAGCTGCTCGAAAATCCGGCTGCTCTTTTGTTTAATCAGGGTGATGTAAAAGCCACAGTTGGAATCTGGAATCATGTGAAATTACCTCCTGTATCGTATATTACCATATAGTAATATTTTTGTCAAGAACAAATATTCGCCTTTGTTTCTGAGGGCTCTGTCGCCTTTAGGTCTATTGCGCCGTAGGCGAAGTAAAGTTTCCGGGCCAGCGAAGCTGGCCTGGCAAGAATCGCCTTGCGATTCTTAAAAGTCAAGCCGCAGGCTTGACTTTTCCAAAGGCAAAGCCTTTGGTCGCTCATTGCAAGGAGCGAAATAGCCCTCTAAGGGGCGGCGTATCAATAGCAAGCCAAGGCTACCTCCCAGCCAACACGCCGCCCTTCCCCCAGCTTTCCTTAGCCGCCATCACATCCCACCCCCTCGCCGCCTTTGCCGCCAGGCAAACAGGCC
>JAAVYW010000041.1 GCA_022791315.1 Oscillospiraceae bacterium
ATTCCTTATCTGCCCTGGACTTTTTCTTATGGGCCTTTAGCTCAGTTGGTTAGAGCAACCGGCTCATAACCGGTCGGTCCCGGGTTCAAGTCCCTGAAGGCCCACCAATGTATAGGGGTATAGCTCAGTTGGTAGAGCAGCGGTCTCCAAAACCGCGTGCCGAGGGTTCAAGTCCTTCTGCCCCTGCCAGATGGCCCGATAGTTCAGTTGGTTAGAACGCTAGCCTGTCACGCTAGAGGTTGAGGGTTCGAGCCCCTTTCGGGTCGCCATGCTGCTATAGCTCAGTCGGTAGAGCGCATCCTTGGTAAGGATGAGGTCACCAGTTCAAATCTGGTTAGCAGCTCCATGAAATGCCTGTAATCGTGCGGTTGCAGGCGTTTTTGTTTTGTTCTTTTAGCTAAATGGAGCCCCAGGTTTTGCCAAAATGTATAATGTATAGGGGTATAGCTCAGTTGGTAGAACAGCGGTCTCCAAAACCGCGTGCCGAGGGTTCAAGTCCTTCTGTCCCTGCCAGATGGCCCGATAGTTCAAGGGAAATAAAAAGGCTTTGTGGCAACTAGGATATGATCTAAAGGGTCGGTAAGATGTGGATTCATAAAATATCCTCCCTGTTTTTTCTGTAGGTCTCCCAAAATAGCCCGCTCAGGGCGGGAAGGCAAGATATACAGACGGCAAAGGGAGGGTGGAAACCCAAAGCACTTCTTAAATGCCTTGGTAAACCCTGCATGGGTATCAAACCTATAGTCCGGTGCCACGTCTAAAATTCGCTTCCCCTGGGACAAATCATTCGGAGATTCTCCCGAATCCTGCGGTCAATCTCATCCAAGACAGATTGAATCACTGCTTCATATTCTATAAACTCACCTCCTGCTATCTGACATCTTTGTCATATCATAGCAAGAAGCCCGCTGTTTTTCCAATCTTGCTCTCTGCACAGAAATAAAAAACAGAACCACTTAGTTTATCAGTGGTTTGCTCAAACCTCAGAAGGGAAGTACTCCTTATTGTAATGCCCCCCTTTTCATTGCTGCCGGCCGGACACTCCGGCAAAAGGCCCCTTCTGTGAAGTGCCATGGGGATATTCCTGCATTTTGCTTCACAAGGGAGTATGAGGAACGGGAGGATTTGCTCACCGGTACAAGTGAATTGTTCCGTAAATCCGATGCTATTAAGCACTGTGAAACCAGTATGTGCTATGATGTGGACCCGGTAAGTGGGGAGTTCACTTATTTGCTGGGCAGGGGAATTTTCCATCCGGATGACCTGAAGAAGATTCCTGCGGATAAAAGTGCAAGTGGAAATCAAAGGGCTCTATGCGGTCTTTTCCACGCCGCTGGTGCCCTTTGAGCAGCATGACCGCTGTGCCCAAGTTATTCAAGAAACTTGGAATGAGATACTGACCCAGTGGCTCCCCTACTCTGAGTTTGAGTACAATGAGACACGCAGGGACTATGAATACTATGACTATCGGGACCACGGTTGGTATTTTGAAAACAAGCGCCAAATGGACATTTGCATCCCCGTCCGGCAGAGGGAGGAGGCAAGTCAGAAATCTTAGGAGAGGGGGAAGCTCCTCTGGGAACAGGAGATGAAGTGCCGGGAACGCTTAAGCTAGAGAAAGAGGGCCCCGCCATTTGGCAGGGCCCTCTTTCTCTGTGTAGTGGTAGGGTTTAGCAGCAGCCGCAGTCGTTGTTGCCGCAGCCACAGCCACTGTTGCCACAGCCACAGCCGCCATTGCCGCAACCGCAACCGTTGTTGCCACAGCCGCCGCTATTGCCGCAGCCACCCCAGCCGCCGCAGCAGAAGAGGAGAAGAAGAATGATGATAATCCAGGTGCATCCGCCAAAACAGTTGTTCATAAGAGGTTTCCTCCTTATTTGTGGTTTCACAGGTATAGTATGCCTGTGGCAAAATTTGGTGACAGCCAACGCCCCTTGCCCCAGGAAAATTTTCCCGGGGCGGGGGAGAGAATAATCCGCGGGTGGGAGAATATGCTAAAAAGTACCACTCCAAACCGGGGTGGAAGCCCCCTTATGACCTGAAATGATGGGAGAGGATGAGGATTTTATGAGACCAGAGCGCGACGACCTCCATGAGCAGCCCCATTTCTATGACGGCTGGGACAGTGTCATCCAGGATGAACCCTATGAGCCCACCGGCGAAATGGCCTATCGGGAAAAGACAAAGAGGGTGAAAAAGGCAGGAAAAGAGAGTAAACGCAAGGAATATTGAGATTGCGTGGGATAATCCCTATCTGTTTCATAAATTTGACCTTCATTGACTTTGACTTTCTTTGACTTTTGAGTAAAATAGAGAATGTAGAAGGTCAGAGAAAGTCAAAGAGGAAGGGGGCTGGGGCAATGAAGGTGACGGATATGATTGCCGCCGCCATTCTGGCGGCCCTGGAGAGCCAGGATGGCACGGCGGAAATCCAGCGCAATGAGTTGGCTAGCCGCCTGGGCTGTGTGCCCAGCCAGATTAGCTATGTGATTACCTCCCGGTTTACGCCGGAACAGGGGTATGTGGTGGAGAGCAGGCGGGGAGGCGGGGGATACATCCGCATCAGCCGGGTGCGGGTCACGGCGGGGCAACTGCTGATGCACGTGATTAACTCTGTCGGCGACCACATTGACAATCAATCGGTGCGGATGATTTTGGAAAACCTGGTGTATCAGGGGGCTATTGACCAGTGCAGCGCGGGGCTGATTCTCTGTGCATCCTCGGACAACGCCCTGCGGGCTGCGCCGCCCGGCATACGGGATACGCTGCGGGCATCCCTGCTCAAGCAGATGCTAACTGTCCTGGTTGCCAATCAATAGCTTCGGGAACTGCGTTCCAGGCCTGTGGGCACAGGAATCTGGGGTTTCGTATCTTCACTGGATTTTGGAAAGGGGATTTTTACGATGTTATGTCAAAACTGCAATAAAAATGAGGCCACGACCCATGTACGTCAGACTATCAACGGGGAGACTAGGGAGGCCTACCTCTGTCCCGAGTGTGCGCGGCAGGCCATGGGGCAGGACTTTTTCGACGGGGGCGGCTGGGAATTCCCCGACTTGTTCCACTCGCTGTTTTCCTTCCCGGCTCATCCGGCCCACGCCTTAAAGGGGGAGCGGTGCCCAGTGTGCGGCAGCTCCTTTGAGGACATTGTCCGCAGCGGGCTGGCAGGCTGTGCCCAGTGCTATGAGCTGTTCTATGACCGTATCCTCCCCTCTGTGGAGCGGGTACACGGCCGGGCTTCCCACGTGGGGAGAATCCCGGAGCAGGCCAGGCGGGAGCCCACCAGGGAGCAGAAAATCTCTTCGCTGGAGGAACAGCTGGCAGATGCTGTGCGGGAACAGGAATTCGAGCAGGCCGCTAAACTGCGGGATGAAATCAAGGCCCTGCGGGAGCAGGCTTAACCGGGAGACAGGAGGGAATGGTATGGCAATGGAAAAGTGGTATCAGAGAAGTGGGGAACAGGACGATATTATTGTGAGCACAAGGGTGCGCCTGGCGCGCAATGTGGCTGACCTCCCCTTCCCGGGGAAGATGACGGACGGGCAGCGGGAGGAGCTGGCGAAGCGGGCCGAACAGGCGCTGGAGGGCCAAGCCCTGCGGCGGCTGGATTTGGCAAAGCTGCCCCGCTACGAGGCGCTGGGGCTGGCCCAGCGGCATCTGGTGAGCCTGGAATTTGCCGAACAGGGCAAGGGGACGCTCTTTGTCTCCCAGGATGAGAGCGTGAGCATCATGGTGGGGGAGGAAGACCACCTGCGCATCCAGGTGCTGGCCCCCGGCCTGGACACCGCCGGCGCACTGGCAAGGGCCCAACAGCTGGACAGTGTCTTGGAACAGCAGATGAACTATGCCTTTCACGAAAAGCTGGGCTATCTCACGGCGTGCCCCACCAATCTGGGCACAGCGCTGCGGGTATCGGCTATGCTGCACCTGAGCGGGCTGGAACAGGCGGGGGCTATCCGCGGCTTGATTGGCAGTGTGTCTAAGCTGGGGCTCACAATCCGGGGGGCCTACGGGGAGGGCACCAAGGCGGAGGGCAGCCTGTATCAGTTGAGCAACCAGATTACCCTGGGTATCAGCGAGGAGCAGGCGGCAGAGAATGTGAAGAACATCGCCAAAGAGCTCACTGCTAAGGAGCGCCAGGCCCGCCAGCGCCTCTTTGCCGACACCGACGCGGCGGAAGACCGCATCTGGCGCGCCTATGGCACGCTGGCTAACGCGCGCCTTCTCTCGAGCCAGGAGTGCCGCCCCCTGATTTCGGCGCTGCGGGCGGGGGTTTCCCAGGGGATTTTGCCTGGGGTGAAGGTGAGCACGGTCAACGAGATGATGATGAACGAGGGCAGCGGGGCCCTGATGACTGCCCACAAGCGGGAGCTGAACGCCAGGGAGCGGGACCGGGAACGGGCTAGGGTGATGCGAACATTGCTTACGGGGAATTGATAGCCAAGGCTATCGCGCTGTAGAGGAAGGGAGGTTTCCGGGCCAAGGGAATGGGCCTTGTCCACACCTTTCTAAGGGGGTGGTGAAGCCGATTTTGTTAGCCGGGCAAGAATCGTGTTGCAATGCTGGAAAGCCTCTCGTGGGTTGGGGCGAAGCCCATTCGTCGTTGGACGCAAGCCTTGAGATGAGCGGCCAGGGGGGGTGCCCTTTGGAAAAGTCCAGCTGCGCTGGCCAGAAAATTTTTGTGATAGGGCCTAAGGGGGAAGAACCCTTCAAAACATGCCTATCTAACTGGACTGAATAGGGGAAAAACAACCCATACTGAGAATAAGGATGGTGATAACGATGTTGTATAAATTCGGCGGATTTACGGAAAAGGCCAACCAGGCCCTGAACCTGGGGATACAGGCCGCCATGGAAATGGGGCACAACTACATTGGCAGCGAGCATATTCTGCTGGGCCTTCTCAAGGAGGGCAGCGGCGTGGCCTGCCAGGTGTTGACGGAAAAGGGTGTGGAAGCGGGGCAGATTGCGGAAAAACTGCGCGCGACAGTGGGCACGGCTGCGCCCACGAACCTGACGCCGGGGGATTTTACCCCCCGCAGCAAACGGATTTTGGAGATGGCCCTGCTGGAGGCCCGCAATCTGGGCCACAGCTATGTGGGCACGGAACATATCCTGATGGCAATCCTCAAAGAGGGGGACAGCTATGCAGTGCGGTTTTTGGGGGAGCTGGGGGTGAATATCTCCCAGGTGTATGAGAACTGCGCCGGGCTGCTGGGGAAGGACAGCGGCACCCCACCTGTCAAATTTGGCGGCAAGGCCAGGGGCAAGCGGCAGGATACCCCCAACCTGGACAAATTCGGCACGGACCTCACC
This sequence comes from Oscillospiraceae bacterium, assembly GCA_022791315.1. Classification (GTDB taxonomy): domain Bacteria; phylum Bacillota; class Clostridia; order Oscillospirales; family Ruminococcaceae; genus JAAVYW01. The sequence goes on from JAAVYW010000041.1 coordinate 5,317, forward strand.
GAGACGGCAGCCACCCTTGACCCGGTTATCGGGCGGGAGGAGGAGATTGAGCGGGTGATTCAAATCCTCTCCCGCCGTACCAAGAACAATCCCTGCCTCATTGGCGAACCCGGCGTGGGGAAGACGGCGATTGCCGAGGGGCTTGCCCAGTGCATCACCCAGGGGTCTGTGCCGGAAATCCTCAAGAACAAGCGGATTTTCTCCCTAGACCTAACCTCTATGGTGGCGGGGACGAAATACCGGGGCGACTTTGAAGAGCGGATTAAAAATGCGCTGGAGGAAGTGAAAAAGGCGGGGAACATCATCCTCTTTATCGACGAGCTGCACACTATCATTGGCGCAGGCGCGGCTGAGGGGGCGGTGGATGCCGCCAATATCCTGAAACCCTCTTTGGCGAGAGGGCAGATTCAGGTGATTGGGGCCACCACCCTGGACGAGTACCGGAAACACATTGAAAAGGACGCGGCGTTGGAGCGGCGCTTCCAGCCTGTGACAGTGAACGAGCCCAGTGAGGAGGACGCTATCCTCATCCTGCGGGGGCTGCGGGACAAGTACGAGGCCCACCACAAGACGAAAATTACCGACGAGGCCCTGGAAGAGGCGGTGCGGATGTCTGCCCGGTATATCACCGACCGTTACCTGCCGGACAAGGCCATCGATTTGATTGACGAGGCAGCCTCCCGGGTGCGGCTCAAGGCCTTTACTGCGCCCCCGGATTTGAAGGCGCTGGAGGATGAGCTGAAACGGATGAGGGAGGAAAAAGAGGCCGCTGTCAGCTCCCAGGACTTTGAGCGGGCCGCCTCCCTGCGGGACAGGGAGAAGACCCTCCAAGAGAAGCTGGGCAGCGAAAAGGAAAGCTGGGAGCGGGACAATGCCCACAGCGCCCGCCAGGTGACAGGGGAGGACATCGCCGAAATCGTATCTAGCTGGACTGGCGTGCCGGTGAAGCAGCTGACCCAGGAGGAGAGCCAGCGGCTGCTGCGCATGGAGGAAATCCTGCATGAGCGGGTGGTGGGCCAGGAGGAGGCGGTGCGCGCTGTCTCCAAGGCCATCCGCCGGGGCAGGGTGGGGCTCAAAGACCCCAAGCGGCCGGTGGGATCCTTTATCTTCCTGGGCCCCACTGGCGTGGGAAAGACCGAACTGTGCCGTGCCCTGGCCGAGAGCCTGTTTTCCGACGAGAACGCCATGATACGGCTGGATATGTCGGAGTATATGGAAAAGCACACTGTCTCCAAGCTCATCGGGTCCCCTCCTGGGTACGTGGGCTTTGAGGAGGGGGGGCAGCTGACGGAGAAAATCCGCCGCAAGCCCTATTCCGTAGTGCTCTTTGACGAGATTGAGAAGGCGCATCCCGATGTGTTCAACATGCTGCTGCAAATCCTGGAGGATGGCCGCCTCACGGACTCCCAGGGCCGGGTGGTGGACTTTAAAAATGCCGTTATCATCATGACCTCCAACGTGGGGGCGCGCCTTATCACCGAGCGGCAGCAGGGCCTGGGCTTTGTCCACGCCGACGAAAACCCCGCCCAGGCGGACTACCAGCAGATTAAGGAAAACGTGATGGGTGAGCTGAAAAAGGTGTTCCGCCCCGAATTCCTCAACCGGGTGGATGACATCATTGTCTTCCAGAAGCTGGGGGAGGCCGAAATTCAACAGATTGCCCGCAACATGCTGAGAACCTTGGAGAAGCGGGTGGAGGGCTTAGGGCTGGTCCTGGAAGTGTCTCCCCAGGCGGTGGAGAAAATCGCCCAGGTGGGCTTTGACCCGGTCTACGGCGCCCGCCCGCTGCGCAGGGCTATCCAGAGCCGCATTGAAGACCTGCTCTCGGAGGAGCTGCTGGAGGGCAAGTTCCACGCTGGCGACTGTGTGACAGTGGCGGTGGAGGACGAGCAGTTTGTCCTCGCCTCGTCCCCTGCGCCGGTTCCCGCAGAGGAAAAGACGGAATAACAAAAAACTCCCCTGCCGCATGTGCGGCAGGGGAGTTTTTCTGCAAATGATTGTGTTACGCCTTGAATAGCACCTTGAGGGAGTTGTAGTAGTAGTAGGGCACCAGCAGGTCGGTGTGGGTGAAATCGGAGAGGGCGAAGAAGATGTTGTTCTGCTTGGGGTCTGTGCCGTAGGAGAAGCACTCGCCCTTGGGGATGTACTTCATCTGCTCTGTCATCGGGGCCACGTCCTTGGGATGGCCGTTGGAGGCGAAGATGAAGAAGGGGAGCTCCGGGTGCTTGCGGATGGGCTCTTGCAGATAATCCATGACCTCCTGGGCTGTGTACTCCTCACGGATACGATGGCCTGCGGTGGTGTGGCAGCTCATGGGGGCATACCACCTGAAGTACTCGAAGTCGTTGTGGAAGATGCTCCAAGTGGCTACGCTGCCGCGGGAATAGCCGCTGAAGGCCCGGTGGTCACGGGTGGCCTTGATGGCCTCAGGGGTATTCTCGGTGAGATAGGTGTTGTAGCGCAGCTCCACTGCCGGGATGATGCTCTCAACCACTTCGCGGTAGTAATTGGCCTTAATCTCCGGCCACGAGCCGTCGCCTGCCGGGACCTGGCCGGTGCGCTTGCGCTCCTCCACGTCCTTGGTTACATCAAAATAATAGGTGGTGGAGACGATGATGCAGGGCTCAATCTCGCCGGAATCGAAGAGCTTATCAAACATGGTGCGGGTTTCCGGGACTGCAAAAATCTCCGGGTCGCAGGTATTGCCGTGCTGGTAGTACAGCACGTTGTATTTCCGGGTTTTATCGGCCGGGTCGTAGCAGTAGGGGAGATAGACGTTGCAGTATTTGGGATAGGTCACACCGTCTTCATAGACGTCGGTGGTGTAGTCCACCCGCTCGACACGGCCGGTTTTGGTGGGCTCGCCTTTGATGTCTGGGTTCTCTACAAACACGGTCTCAAAGTCAATGACCTCACCGGGCTTGTGGATAATCGTTTTTTTCTCGCTCATGGTGGTTCTCCTTTCAGTTTTGCATCTGGTTCCTCTATTTTACCATACCCAACCATAAATTACAATGCAAATACAGCAATCTTTTCCCCGCTCGGCCCGGTAGGGGGTTCTAAATTTCCCCCTTCTTTTTGGGTAAAAGTGCTGAAAAATTGTCTGCCACTTTCCTTTTCCTTGCGATTTTTGACGTTTTGTGATAACCTGTATTAGAAGACAAATTATCTTGGGGGAAAGGAACCTGAGCTATGAAACGATTTGCATTTGGGGAACGTGCTCCGGTGGAGCATGTGAATTTTGAGTCCAAGACCAAGCTGCCTGCGATACACGGGCTGCGGGAGTGCCGGGAGGGGATTGTACCCGGTATGCTCAACGTGTGGTATGAATACCTCCCCGCCTGTTATGACGGGGAGAAGGCCCTGCCGCTGATTGTGCAGGTACACGGCGGCGGGAATGACGGGCGGCGCTGGGCGGATTTCACGCTGTGGCACATCATGGCGGAACGGCTGGGGCTGATTGTCATCTACCCCAACTCGCCGGATTACGGCGCCTGGCGCTGCGACGACCAGGACGTGGAATATCTCTACCAGCTGATTCGGATTGTCTGCGGGAAATACAACATTGACCGCAGCCGCATTTACATGCAGGGCATGTCCAACGGCGACATGATGACTTTGGCCTTTGCCATGCAGCACCCGGAGGTATTGGCGGCGGCCGGGTATTCCACTGGGCCCTCGGCAGAGGCGTATGTGGGGGACGAGCGCCCGGTGGGGGCGCTGCCGGCCATCCAGATGCGGGGGGAATACGACATCATCTTCCGCCAGTTTGACGAGGACCCGCCGGACGCCTACGAGACCCGCTACCGCATGAACGACTTTAACCGGGAGATTTGGGTGGAACAAAACGGGCTGGAGGGCCTGCCGGAACTGACAATGCGGGGCAAGGACAACTTTATGCGCTTTAAGGGAAAGAACGCCGACCTTATCAACTGGGAAGTGGTGGGCTGCGGCCACCGGGAACCGGCGGATATGGCCCAGGTGTACTGGGACTGCCTCTACTCCGGGTGCCGCCGGGTGGAGGGGAAGCTGGTGTATTCCCCCTGCGAGGACGGGCTTGCGCCGGACGAGGACATCGCCGTGATTGCCCTTGGCAGCCGGAAGGTGTACCTGAACGGGCGCATGGAGGAGATGACGCCCATTGAAACCGGGATTGTACGCAGCTTTGACCCCGGCCCCGGCCACTACACTGAGACGGCGGGGGCGCTGGAGATGTTGGAGACGCCTGCGCTGTGCGCGCCGGTGGAGTTTTTCCGCGCAGCGTTTGGGGCCAAGGTGAGTTATCTGGATGCGGGGGATCGCGCCCGGGTGGAGTTCCCGGACGGGAACTGTGCGATTTTCCACTCTAACTCCCTGTTGGTGGAGTATAACGGGAAATTCCGCTCCCTGCGCAAGCCCTGCACCCTGCTGTGCGGCACCTTCTATGTGCCGGTGGGGGAGTTCTGCGGGGATTTCATGGGGAAATTTGTCTCTGAGGCCTCGGACTTGATGCTCATCAGCGGGCATTCGGCGATTTTGGGAAGATATACGGCCCGCATTTTGCGGGGGCTCTTGGGTGGCTATGTCCGTCCGGTAAAATAGGGTAGGAGGAAATGAAGATGGGACTGGAAGCATATGGGTTTATTGGATTGACGGGGCAGGAGGTCTCCCGCTTTGAGATTCCCTGGGAGGGGGCGGCGCCCGAGAAAGAGGCGGTGCGCCTGGAGGGGCCGGCGGTGGAGACGGACCGCATCCGCTACATAAAGGAGACCCGCGGGGCTGCGCCTGGGGATGTGACCGACGTGGTGCTGGAAGGCGGCACGCTGAAAATCACTGTCCTGCCCGCCACCACACGGGCCGACTTTACGCTGGTGGTGGGGGACAGGCGGATTGGCCGGGATGAGTTTACCCTCCACACCAGGACGGCGGACGACAAGTTTGCCCGTATTGAGGAGGGGCGGGTGATGTACCGCCTGTATACGCCGGAGGGCTCGGGGAAACGGCCCATGATTCTCTTCCTGCACGGCGGTGGGAACGGCGGACACGAGGGCGAGCGGGACAACCAGAAGCATATTGTCACCGACTACGGCCCCGTGAACTTCGCTGAGGACTACCCGGACGTCTATGTGATGGCCCCCATGGCAGTGGAGGCCCGTCGGGATATGAGCACCTTTAACATGAACCGCGGCTTTGCCAGCAGCGATTCCCTCAATGTGCCGGGCTATGGCTGGAGCCGGGACTATATCGCCCTGGTGCTGGACATCATCCGCCGCATGGTGGCCGAGGGCAAGGTGGACGAGAAGCGTATCTATGTCACCGGGATGTCCATGGGCGGCGCGGGGACTATCCGGGCCATGTCGGTGGGGTCGGATCTGTTTGCGGCTGCCGTGCCGGTGTGCCCCACCATGACGCCGGAGACCTTCTCCATCCTCAAATCCATCCGCCGGCCGGTGTGGGTGACCTCGGCCTATATCGACCACACCCTCTACCGGCACAAATACCTGGTGGACGCAGTGATGTACCTGCGGGACAACGGGAACAACGACGCCCACCTGACGCTCTTCTCGCCGGAGGAATTGGAAAAGTACGACGTGGCTATCACGCCGGGGCTGCCCTATCCCAAGCTGTTTGGGGAGAATCACGCCAGTTGGATTCCCACCTATAAAAACGAATACGGTATTATGTCCTGGCTGCTGAACCAGGTGAAAGAATAGGCCGCGAAGGCTGCGGGCAACCCGCCGGGGGAAGAAAACTGTCCCGGCGGGTTGTTGTGCCCCAAAAGATGGGGCCGGCTTTGGGCAGGAAGGGGAGAGAATCCCTGACAAGAAAACGGAGGATGAATATGGAGACAAAGGCTGCTGCCCCGATTCAGATTGGGACAAAACTGGTGAAAAACCGGGTGACTTTTGCGCCCACAGTGAAATTTGACTGGACAGATGAGAGCGGCATCCCCACTGACCGGTTCCGCAGGCACTATGAGCTGCGGGCCCAGGGCGGCACGGGGCTGATTTGCGTGGAGGCCACCTGCGTGGAAGCGGGCGGGCGGCTGGCCCCCTCCCAGCTGGGGCTGTGGGACGACGGGCAAATCCCAGGGCACAGGGCCATTGTGGAGGCCTGCCACCGCTATGGGGCCACCATGCTGGTGCAGCTCCACCATGCGGGGGCGGGCACCCACCCGGCAACGGGGGAGGGGTTTGGCCCCTCGGCAGTGGAGTGGCGCGGACGGGTGTGCGGCGAGCTGACAAAGGAGCGCATCCACGAAATCCGCGACGCCTTTGTGGCTGCGGCGCTGCGGGCCAAAGCGGCGGGTTATGACGGGGTGCAGCTCCACGCCTGCCATGGGTACTTAATCAACCAGTTTATCTGCCCCACAGTCAATTTGCGCAGCGATGAATACGGCGGGACAGTGGAAAACCGGGCCCGGTTTGGCTGCGAGGTGATTGCCGGGATACGGGACGCCTGCGGGCCGGACTTTATCATCTCGGCCCGGCATCCTGCCGCAGAGCTGACGATGGAGGACAGCGCCGCCATTGCCGGGCTGTATATTGACGCGGGGGCGGACTATCTCCAGCTCTCCACCGGGATTGGGCCGGACCAGGTGGAGGGGTATCCCGCGGATTTTGGGTACAATAAAATCGTCTGGACCTGTATCCAGACCCGGAAGCTCCTGGGCGGGCGGGTGCCGGTTTCGGTTGTCAACAGTATCTTCACGCCGGAGGAGGCCAGAGGGCTGCTGGACGGTGGGCTGGCCGACACCGTGGATTCCGCCAGGGCACTGCTGGCCGACCCGAACTGGGCCCGGGCTGTGACGGACGGGGCGGAATACCTGGCCTGCTACCGGTGCAAAACCTGTTTTTGGAGCCCTTTCATGCCCCACCGCTGCCCGGCGGTGGCTGTGCGGCACAAGAGCGACCCGGATTGCGTGGACTTCACCGACGACCAGCGGCCTATCCCGGAGCTGCCCTTCCGGCGGGAGACGGAGAAAAAAGGGGAATAGGGAAGATTTCAGCCCTCACGCCGTGTTCACGGTGGGAGGGCTGCCTTGCGTTTTGAGGGAACGGATGGTATACTCTTCTCAAAACGGGAGGGATTCCCGCAATTTGACAGGGGGGCCGACAGGATGGCAGAAGAAAAGAGGATATCCGGGACGGTGACGGTTTCCGTGGTGGAGAGGCCGGCGCGGAAGCTCATCTTCCTGCGCACCGGCAGCTTGGACTATTTTGAGGCCTGCGCCGAGGTGGGGTGTGAGTGGGCGGAGTTTTACAACAGCATCCCGGAGAAGTTTGACACGGCAGCGGGCGGGAGGCTTCCGGACGCCCTGGTGCTGCCGGGCACCAGCGGCGCGGCCTTTTTTGTGGAGGTGCCCCTGGACTATGAAAAGCCGCTCCCTGCCGGGTATGAGATAGCGGAGCTTGCGCCCTGCACCTATCTCTATTTTGTGGGGACGCCCTTTGAAAACCAGGAGGACTATGGGACGGCGATTGGGATTCTCAACGAGGCCATTGCAGCGTACCCCTTTGAAAAATTCGGTTGGAAAAAATCCGGGACAGGGCCCTATCTGGGAATGGGGGCAGAGGCGGGCACCGGGGCGCGCACGGCTGTCCCAGTGGAGAGGATATAGGCCGGGGAAAGGGGAGGTTTGGGATGCGGCGTGTTTTGCTCACCGGGGGTGCAGGGTTTATCGGCTCGCAGCTTGTGCGGTGCCTGCTGGCGGAGGAGGGGCTGGAAAAGCTGGTGAACCTGGACTTGCTCACCTACGCGGGGAACCCGGACAATCTGGCGGGCATTGCCGGCAGCCGTTACCGCTTTGTGCGGGGGGACATCCGGGACGGGGCGCTGGTGGAAAGGCTCTTTGAGGAGCATGGCTTTGACACGGTAATCAACTGCGCGGCGGAGAGCCATGTGGACCGCAGCATTGCAGACCCCCAGGTGTTTGTCACCACCAATGTGGTCGGCACGCAGGTGTTGCTGGAGGCGGCCAGGAATTACTGGAGCTTGGTCCCCAGCGACAGCCGTTGCCGGGAATACCGGCCGGGCGTGAGGTACTTGCAGGTTTCCACTGACGAGGTGTACGGCGCGTTGGGCAGGGAGGGGAAGTTTTGTGAGGAGAGCCCCTTGGCGCCCAGCAGCCCCTATTCTGCTGCCAAGGCGGGGGCGGATTTGCTGGTACAGGCCTATTGGCGCACTTATGGGCTGCCTGTGTGTATCACCCGCTGTTCCAACAACTACGGGCCGCGGCAGTTCCCGGAAAAGCTGATTCCCCGGATGATTTTGCTGGCAGGACAGGAAAGGCCGCTGCCCATTTACGGCAGCGGCCTCCAGGTGCGGGACTGGATTCATGTGGAAGACCACTGTGCCGGGATTCTCACCGTGCTGCGGCGGGGAAGGCCGGGGGAGGTCTACAACCTGGGGGGAGACAGCGAGCGCACAAACCTGGAGATTGTGCGGCTGATTTTGGAGGAGCTGGGCAAGCCGGAGAGCCTGCTGGCCCATGTGGAAGACCGGCCAGGGCACGACTGGCGCTATGCCATGGACCATGGGAAAATTACCGGGGAGCTGGGCTGGGCCCCTGCCGTGCCCTTTGAAGCGGGGATGCGGGAGACCATCCGGTGGTATGTGGAGCACCCGGCCTGGACAGAGCGGATTCTCTCCGGGGAATACCGCCAGGGGATTTGAAAGCAACGGTTCCATGCAAACAGGCGGGCTTTTAGCCCGCCTGTTTGCATTTGCCAGACTCTTGGCATTATCATTTGTCCCTGTAGAAAAATCCGAAGACAGAGAGAGCCACGCCCACAATGGGGCAGGAGACCCCCAGCAATTCGTAGGCCCCGTTGTGCAGTGTGGGGGCAGCTTGCAGGCCGGACAGGAGGATGGCACTGATACCGAAGAGGATAAGGGCAATGCCCAACAGGAGGAACTTTGCGCCTTTCACGCTATTCCCTCCAATCCACCACTTCCGCCTGGGGTTTGCGGGGGCGGGGGGCCGGGGATTCGTCAGGATAGCCCACGGCCAGGGCGGAGAGGAGGACGCCGGGCAGGCCCAGATAGGCCTGCAATTCCTCATAGGCGAAGAAGGTGTTGGCAATCCAAAGGGTGCCAAGGCCCAGCGCCTGGGCGGCTAAAGACATATTTTCAATGGCAGCGCCCACGGAAAGGGTGTTGCACAGGTCAGAGATACGCTCTTCCGGCGGCAGGGGTTCTTCCAGGGGATGGGCGAAGGGATTGGTGATAAAAATCAGGGCAGGGGCCTGCTCCATAATGCGCAGGGTGTTGAAGGCATCGGCCAACCCCGGTGATAGGGCCTGCTCCTGTTCCCGCTGAAGGCCCCGGGCCATGGCCTGGGTGGCCTTTTCCTTTTCAGCGCCCAAAGTAACAGTGAACTGCCAGGGCTGGCGGTTCTTGGCCGAGGGGGCCAGTATGCCGGCCAGCAGGAGTTCCTCCAACAGGGCTTTTGGCACCGGGGTGGAGTTAAATTTGCGGATGCTGCGGCGTTGGACAATAGAGTCAAAAGTGGGGGTGGACATGGAAAGTCAACTCCTTTTTGATGGTGTAGGGAAGGTTAAGGATAGGTGGAGAAGAATTTGAGGCAATAGGGAGGCTTAATAAGAATCCACCCGCCCCCGAACGAGCCAAGGCGACCTAACTGAGGGGCCGCACCGAGCCCGCTTCACTTGGCCTTGTCAGTGTTAAAAGGGGGGGAGAACGCTAACAGCCGGAGCGTCCGCCGACACCCGAGTGACCCCTATGGGCCTTTCGCTTCCTTGCGGCAAGGCAAGGAACCAGGCCAACGAAGGTTGGCCTTTGCCTGCTCGGTGCGGGAACCGACAAGCCCGCGAGATAGGCGAGCTTGGGCCTGTTTGCCTGTGGCAAGGGCGGCGAGGGTGGGGGATGTGTTACCGGCAAAGGGAAGCTGGGAGGAGGGCGGCTTGTGGGCTGGGTGCGAGCCTTAGCTTGTTACAGATACGCCGCCCCTTAAAGGGGTATTTCGCTCATTGCGATGAGCGACCAAAGGCTTTGCCTTTGGAAAAGTCAAGCCTATAGCTTGACTTTCAAGAATCGCCTTGCGATTCTTGCCAGACCAACTACGTTGGTCTTCACCACCCTTTGGAAAGGTGTGGACAAGGCCAGCTGCGCTGGCCCGGAAACTTTAATTTGCCTGCGGCGCGATAGGGTGTAGCTTTGATTAGTGGAAGCGGCGGGGTTTGGTGACTTTTTCAATGGTTTCCAGAAGGAGAGGGAAGTTCATGGGTTTGGCTAGATGGACATTGATGCCGGCTTCCCGGGATTTTTTCCGGTCATTGTCATAGACGCTGGCAGAGAGCGCAATGATGGGGATGCTGGACAAGGTGGGGTTGGGCAGGCGGCGGATGGCGGCAGAGGCCTGCCAGCCGTCCATTACCGGCATGAGAAGGTCCATGAGAATGAGGTCGTAGTCTCCGGGGGCGGATTGGGATACCTTGTCCAGAGCGATTTGGCCGTTTTCTGCCGAGTCGATGAGAAAGCCCATCTTCTCCAGAAGTTCGGCTTCGATTTCCCGGTTGAGCTCGTTGTCATCTACCAAGAGGATGCGGCGGCTGGGAGGGTCGCCGGCCACCAGGGCATCCTCCGGCGGGCCGGATTGGGGCTGCACCCGGAAGTGGAGCGTTACCGTGAAGACACTGCCCTTTTCCTCCACGCTGTCTACTGAGATGGTGCCGCCCATTTTGTCCACGATGTTTTTCACAATGGTGAGGCCCAGGCCAATGCTGTGGATGCCGCTGAGGGTGGAATTGCGTTCCCGGCTAAAGGGTTCAAAGATGCGGCCGATGAATTCCTGGCTGATGCCGATGCCGGTGTCCTCCACCACCAGGCGGTAGACAGCATAGTGGTCGGCCAGTTCCTCCCCTTCGGTGACGGAGATGTTTACCCGGCCGCCAGGAGGCGTGTAGGTGACAGCGTTGTTAGCCAGATTGAGCACCAGCTGGCGCAGCTGCTTTTCGTCGGTGTAGATACCGCTGTGGCGCACGCCGCGGCAGTCTAGGGTGAAGTCAATCTGTTTTTCCTGGGCCTGGGGCAGCAGGAAGGAGTGGATTTCATTTAGGGTTTTGCACAGGTCACATTCGGCCTGGGCGGGGCCGGCGGCGCTGGACATGGCCGAGACCTCCAGTACCTGGGCAATCATGTCCAGCAGCTTTTTGCTGGCGGTTTCAATCTGTTCCAAGTAGGAGAGGGCGGCGTCTGGGTCCCCAAGGCTGGATTTGGCAAGGGAGGTGAAGCCGAAAATGGCGTTGAGGGGGGTGCGCATATCGTGGGAGATATTGGAGAGGAAGGTGTTTTTGGCGGCCACTGCCAGGTTGGCTTTTTCCAGGGCCTCGGCCAGCAGCTGGCGCTGCTCGATTTGCTGGCGGATACGCTTGTCAGCGGCATCGCCCAGGAAGACATAGAAGATATCGCCCATGGTCTCGTTGCGTACCAGATGGCCATAGTCCTCCACCCAGCGGGTGGAACCGTCCTTGCGGCGGATGCGGTATTCCACATAGTCCAGGTCGTAGCGGCTGGCGGCAATCTGCTGGCTGATGCTCTTTTCCACAGCGTCTAAGTCCTCCTGGCAGACCAGGCCACGGAAGGAGTTGCCGGTGTGGAGGCGGAATTCCCGCATATTGGCGCACTGAAAAATCCGCAGCACTTCCCGGTTGGCATAGAGGAGGCGCTGGTTATCGTCTGCCGAGTAAATGAGAAAGCCGCCGGGCATTTCGTCTGCCACCTGGCACACGGTGCGCAGTTCCCGGAGTTCCTCCGGCGAAATCAGGTCGCTGTGCCAGCCCTCCTGCATAAAATCCTCCACCTCTACACTGTGCTGCTCTAAGCGGAGCAGCAGGGCAACCATGTGTTCAATCAGGTGGCGGACAGGCTTTTGATTTTCCATAAACCATATCCCCTTCCAACAAGAAGGTATCTCATCTGCACCCCCGGGCGCAGGAGAAATACATCAAGATAAATTCTTGTTCTCATTGTAGCATAAAACAGGGAGCTTGTCATTATTTCCCATGAAAAAATTAGGCTACTATTCTTGCGCCGGCAAGTGGCGCTCGCCCCAGGCTTTCATGTAGGAGATGACATCCATAAAACTCTTGCCCAAATCAGATAGGGTGTATTCGACCCGCGGCGGGATTTCTCTGTAGTCGTGTCGGATTAGGAAGCCATCGGCTTCTAATTCCCGGAGCTGCTTGGTGAGGGAGGATTCCGTGATTTCCCCCAGCTGGCGGCGCAGCGCACCGAACCGGCGGATGTCGCAGAAGGCGATATAGTAGAGGATTTCCAGTTTCCACTTGCCCCCTAAAATTTTCTGGAGCATTGACATGGTTTTGCAGCGCTGGATGGCTGCTGCCGTTTTTCTCATCTTGCATGACCTCCTGCTGGCATTATACCGCTAGTACATTTGAAAAACAAGGTACTATAAAAAAATACCGTACTTTTTATTTAGTTGTACCATGATATAATAGGTGCATAAACAAAAAAGGAGGGTTTCCCATGCACTATACTGGGACAATATGGCGGCCGCCCTATGAGGCTTCCTCGCTGCTGCTGGAAGTGACGGCGGGCTGCACACACCACGGATGTAAATTTTGTACGCTCTATCGGGACTTGCCGTTTTCGTTTCGGATGTCACCTTTGGAGGACGTGGAGAGGGACTTACAGGAGGCGCAGCTGTGGGGCAATGACCCAATCGGGATGCTGGCGGCCCGGCTGCAGGGGATGCCAAGGCCGGAGCATATCCGGCGGGCTTTTTTGGTGGGGGCAAATCCCTTTGTATTGCAGTATGACCGGCTGATGGCAATTGCCAGGCTGATTCACCAATACCTCCCCTCTGTTGAGACGGTAGGATGCTTTGCGCGGATTACGGATATTATGCCGAAATCTGATGAGGAGTTGGCGCTGCTCCGCCGGGCCGGATATGACGGGCTGACCATTGGGGTGGAGACTGGAGATGAGGAGGCGCTGCACTTTATGAACAAGGGCTATGGCGCAGCCCACATTGTAGAACAGTGCCGCCGGCTGGACAGGACCGGGATTCGGTACAGCTTTTTTTACTTGGCGGGCATTTCCGGCGCAGGGCGGGGGGAGGCCGGGGCCAGGGCCACCGCCGATGTCTTTAACCAGCTTTGCCCGGCCCGGGTTGGCGTGAACATGCTGACAGTCTACCCGGACTCGGCGCTCTACCGGGAAATCCAGCTGGGCAGGTGGCAGGAGGAGACAGAGATTGAAAAATACCGGGAAACCCGCACCCTGCTGGAACGCCTGACAATCCCCACCCGGTTTGCTGCGCTGGGGGCGTCCAACGCCTTCCAATTCCAGGGGGATTTGCCGGAGGACAGGGAGGCCCTGTCCGGGGCGCTCGCTAACATCATTGCCACCGCGCAGGAGGAGGATTTGAGGGAGTACCGCAGGAACTTGCCCCATTTATAATAGTGGATATACGGGAAAAAGCCCGCCTCCGTTTTGGGAGGCGGGCTTTGGAATTAGACGGTTACTTTTCCGGAGAGGATGTCTTTGTAATCCGCCAGGTTTTGGCTGAGGAGGGTGGGGGTGTCCAGCTCGTAGGGGCATTTTTTGCTGCACTGGCCGCAGTGCAGGCAGTTTTCCACCTTCATCATCTCGGCCTGCATGGCCTCGGTGAGCCAGTTGGCAGAGGGGCTGCGGCGGATGAGCTGGGACATGCGGGCACACTGGGGGATGAGGATGCCGGCAGGGCAGGGCATACAGTAGCCGCAGGAGCGGCAGAAGTTGCCGATGAGCTCCTGCCGGTCCTTGTCGATGACAGCTTGGAGGGCCTCGTCCAAGACAGGGGGGGAATCGATATAGCGGATGAACTCGTCCAGCTCGCTCTCCCGCTGGATGCCCCAGATGGGCAGGGTGTTGTCGAATTTTGCCTGCCAGGCGTAAGCTGCCGCAGAATTGGTGATGAGGCCGCCGGAGAGCCCCTTCATGGAGATAAAGCCCACGTTCTGTTCCCGGCAGAGGTTCACCAGCGCAATGTCCTTTTCCGTGGCTAAGTAGCAGAAGGGGAATTGCAGGGTATCGTAGAGGCCGGAGCGGACGGCCTCCTCGGCCACGTCCAGGCGGTGATTGGTGAGGCCAATGAAGCGGATTTTGCCCTGGGCCTTGGCCTTCAGCATGGCCTCGTAGAGGCCGGTGCCGTCCCCGGGTTTGGGGCAGAACTTGGGGTTGTGGAACTGGTAGAGGTCGATATAATCGGTTTTCATCTGGGAGAGGCTCTGCTCCAGGTCCTTCCAGAATCCCTCGACAGTGGTGGAGGGGGTCTTAGTGGCCAGCAGGATATGGCTGCGGATATCGCTCAGGGCGTAGCCGATTTTCTCCTCACTGTCGCTGTAGCTGTGGGCAGTGTCAAAAAAGGTGAAGCCTGCATCGTAGGCCTTGCGCAGCAGCAGGGCGGCATAGTCCCTGGAGACCCGCTGGATGGGCAGCGCGCCAAAGGCGTTTTTCCCCGTCTTGAGGCCGGTACGGCCCAGTGTTACCTGTGTCATCTTATCATCCTTCCTCTCGCTTTTTTCCATTGTACAACCTAGTGTGGGCGCGAAGTCAAGCCCTTATTTCCCCTGTTTTGGGCTTTACCGGCAGCTGCCCGGCAGGGAGCCCTGGGCAATGCGCCGGGGGTGGAGGCCCCGCTGTTCCAGCACCCGCAGGGCGGGGAGGGGGTTATTGCAGGTCATCAGCTTGGCGCCGCAGGCCACGGCCCACTCCACGCTACGCTCGTCGTCCGGGCAGAAGCACCAGGGCTCTAGGCCCAGCTCCTCAAATTCCCGCACCGTTTCGGGGGTGAGCACCCGCATGTTGGGCATATCGGCAAAGGGGGCCAGGGAAATGCCCACGGCAAAGAGCTTGGAATAGGTGTCCTCCTGCCAGCCAATCATGTATTCCTCGGGGAAGCCCTGTACTTTTAGGCCGTAGGCGTCGTGGAGATAGGCGCAGACGTCGGCGTGGAAGCAGGCGAAGACACAGCGGCCCAGCAGGCCCTCCTGCCCCAGGACGGAGACAGCCTCGTCCATGGTCTCCCGGGCATAGTCCTTAAACTCAATGTTGAGCAGCAGCTCCGGCCAGGTGCGCAGGAAGGCGCAGAACTCCCGCAGGGTGGGCACGGCCAGGCCACGGTATTCCGGTGAGAAGGGGCTGCCGGCGTCCAGGGATTTTAGCTCCTTGAGCGTCATGCTCCCCACGGGGCCGGAGCCGGTGGTGGTGCGGTCCACCCGCAGGTCGTGGAGGAGGACGATTTCCCCGTCTTTTGTGCGGTTCAGGTCGGTTTCAATCATGTCTACCCCGGCCCGCAGGGCCTTGCCCATGGAGAAGAGGGTGTTTTCCGGGTAGAGGGCCTTCATGCCCCGGTGGCCGGCCACCAGGATTTCCTCCCGGTTCAGGCAGCGCTCGATTTGGTTCATTGGATACATCGAAATCTCCCCTTTCTGCTTACACTTTAACATAAGTCGGGGCGGGAAGCAAGGGGCCTGTCTGCCGCTAGTAAAGGGGGTTATAAGCGGATTGCTGGCTGGGTAGGCAGGCCGGCCTTTCCCCGGCAGGGACGACCGCTGAAAAATTTTATAAAATTAACGGGAAATTTCTCCAATAAAAAGGGCGAAAATTTGGTTATTTATTCAAGAAGTTTCCGCGGGGCATAAAATCCCTTGCTTTTGTGCAGGATAGTAAAAAGTTTTGTGAAAAGATGGGGGAAACCCGGCGCAGAATTTCTTGCAAATCACCAAAAAATGGGTATAATAGTATTGAGTGCGTTTCAATCTCTGATTGCGCCGGGCGGCTGTGCTCCGGCAGCATCCCGAAAGGAAGGAATATGAAGATGAAAAAATGCGGATTTTTGCTGGTAGCCCTTGCCCTGGTGATGGCCCTTTTTACCGGATGTAACAGCGGACAGGGGGAGGCGGAGGTCAAGCCCAACCAATCGATTGGCGATATTATGGCTTCTATGGTCCAGGAGTCCACGATTCCCATGGCGGCCGAAGTGGACGATACCATGCTGCAAGAATTCTTTCATATCGACCCGGCGGATACTGCCTCTTATGCCGGGCAGTTTGCCCAGGTGAATATCTCCAGCGCCAACCTTATCATTGTGGAGGCCAAGGATAGCAGCAAGGTGGAGACCATCCAGGAGGCCCTGAAAAAGCGGCAGGAGGATGTGATGCTCAGTTTTGAAATGTATCTGTCCGACCAATATGAAATTGCCAAAAATGCAAAGATTATCACAAAGGGCAACTATGTGGCGCTGCTGATGGTGGAAGAGGTGGACAAGGCCGAAGAGATGTTCAACGCCGCCTTTGAATCCTAGACGTGTTTCGGCCCTGGCCGTTTTAAGATGCCGGAGAGCGGGGTCTTAAAACGGCCTTTTCCCGGTTTTATCGTCAAAACACCCTTGTCAGGCTGTATCTCTTGGGGCCTGCATCCCAAAGGGTGCAGGGGGTTAACAGCTCTGTTTTGTGTTACATAGTCAAAGGCTGTCTATGCCCCAAATAAGATGATTTCGGGTGCTTTGGCTATATCCGGGTTGACAGAATTTGCCCTGTGGGCAGAAAGGCGGAGTGCCTGTGGTATTTTCCAGCTTGGTCTTTCTCTTTCGTTTCCTTCCCTTGGCGCTGCTGGCCTATTTTGTGGCGCCAGTGCGTTGGCGCAATGGGGTGCTGCTGTTCATCAGCCTGATTTTCTATTGCTGGGGCGAGGTGCGCTATTTTCCCATCATGCTCTCCTCTATCTTGGTGGACTATACCCTCTCCCGCGTCATTGAGGCCCACCGGGGCAGCAGGGCAGTGTGCCGCCTGTGCCTGGCGGGGTCGCTGGCTTTTAATTTGGGGATGCTGGGATTTTTCAAGTACACCGGGTTTTTCTTAGAAAACCTGAACGCCCTTTTGGGCACCTCCTTGAGAGCGCCGGATTTGGTGCTGCCCTTGGGAATCAGCTTCTATACCTTCCAGACCCTCTCCTACACGATTGACGTCTACCGGGGCAAGGTGGAGGCGGAGCGGAATATTGTGGATTTTGGGGCCTATGTGGCCCTCTTTCCCCAGCTGATTGCCGGGCCCATTGTGAAATACACGGATGTGAACCGGGAGCTAAAAGAGCGCCGGCGCTTTTCGGCGGAGGATTTGGGCCAGGGGGCCAGGACCTTTGTGTTTGGGTTGGGCTACAAGGTGCTCATTGCCAACAACGTGGGGATGCTGTGGGATGAAGTGGCGGCCACCGGGTTTGGGGGCATCTCGGCGCCCTTGGCCTGGCTGGGGGTGCTGGCTTTTTCGCTACAGATTTTCTTTGATTTCAGCGGCTATTCCCTCATGGCGATTGGCCTGGGGCGGATGCTGGGGTTCCGGTTTCCGGAAAACTTCAACTACCCCTATGTCTCCCGCAGCATGACAGAGTTCTGGCGGCGCTGGCACATGACCTTGGGCTCCTGGTTCCGGGAATATGTGTATATCCCTCTGGGAGGCAACCGGGTGGGGAAGGCCAGGCTCTATTTCAACCTCTTTGTGGTGTGGGGGGCAACCGGGCTCTGGCACGGGGCCAGCTGGAACTTTGTGCTGTGGGGGCTCTTTTTCTGGGTGCTGCTCTCGATTGAAAAGGCGGGGTTCTTAGGGGTGCTGGAAAAGCATCGGGTGCTCTCCCACTGCTATGCCCTGTTTTTCCTGCTGCTCAGCTGGGCGATTTTTGCGGTGACGGATTTCGGGGAGCTGGGGAGGCTGTTTGCCCGCCTCTTCTCCTTTGATGCCCACAACGATTTCAGCTACTACCTGCGCAGCTACGGGGTGACGCTGCTCATCGGGCTGGTGTTTGCCACGCCGGTGGTGCGCAGGCTCTATGACCGGGCGGCGAAGCGGTTCCCGGCGGTGGAGCCGGTGGTGATGGTGCTGCTGTTTTTCGTCTGCACCGCCTATCTGGTGGACGCCACATACAACCCGTTTTTGTATTTCCGGTTTTAGAGGCGGGCCTGCCCGCTGCGCGGGACTCCAAGGCGGGGCTTTGGAGAAAAAGATTGAGAAAAGGAGGGAGGCCCAGTGGGGAAAGGGAAGAAACCGTTTCCTGTGATGGCCCTGTGTGGGGGGATATTCCTGGTGCTGATTGGGTGCATTGGGCTGCTGGACGCCCTGTGGCCCAAGCGGGGATTCTCGGAGCTGGAGAACCGGGAGCTGGCCCAGGCGCCGGCCTTTTCCTGGAAAAAACTGTGGAAAAACGAATACACGCCGGAGTACGAGAAGTATATCGGTGACCAGTTTGTGCTGCGGGACCAGTGGATTAGCGTGAAGTCCCGGGCGGAGTGGGTGCTGGGGAAACTGGAGAACAACGGCGTGATTTACGGCAAGGACGGCTACCAGTTTGAGAAGCTGGGAGCCGTGGAGGAGGAGCGCGTCCAAAAGGCCATGGGCTATGTGGGCCGCTTTGCCGCCGCGCTGCCGGAGGGGACGCGCTTTTACTTCGGGGTGATTCCCAACGCCTATGAGGTACTGCCGGATTTGGTGCCTGCCGCTGCGCCCCTGCCGGACCAGGGGGAGTGGATAGAGCGCATCTACGGCGCAGCCCCAGAGGGGACGGCGCTGCTGGACATCACTGCCGCGCTGGCACAGAGGGCGCAGGAGCCCATCTTTTACCACAGCGACCACCACTGGACCACCCTGGGGGCCTACTATGGCTATGAGGCCTATTGCAAAGAGGCGGGGCTCACGCCGGTGGCGCTGGAGAGCCTGACCCACCACCGGGTGGAGGGGTTCTACGGGACGCTCTACTCCAAGTCCAAGCTGTTCTCCACCCAGCCGGAGGGGATTGACTACTATGACACCCCGGCAGTTACCATGACTATCCGTGTCCTGGAGGGGGAAAAGGTGGTGCACAGCCTCTATGACACAGAGCAGTTTGCGGGGCGGGACAAGTACGCCGCCTTCCTCTACTCCAACAACGACCTGACCCGCATTAAGCGGGATGAGCCCACGGCGGAGCGGGGGAAGCTGCTGATTATCAAGGATTCCTACTCCAACTCCATGATTCCCTTTCTCACCAACAATTACAATGAGATTGTGGTGATTGACCTGCGGGGGCTGTCGGTGCCCATGAGCCAGCTGCTGGCGGCGGAGGGGTTTGACGATGTGCTGCTGCTCTACAACTTCAAGAATTTTGTCACAGATGTGAACCTGATTCGGCTGACGTGGTAAAAAAATCGCCAGGCCGTCGGCCTGGCGATGCAGCCTGTTTGCGTGCAGCAAAATGCGTGGAGACGAAGGCCCGGAGCGCACCGCTCAGACTGTCAATCCGCCGAAGACGGCCTGGCAGTCTGAAGCGCTAGCTGGTGTAGTCCTCAATGAGGCGGTCCAGCTGGGCGGGGGTGTCGGCGGGGATTCCCTCCTTGAGGAGGGTGCGGTCGTATTCCGGCAGGGTGCTCACCGACACGTCGTAAATCTGATAGGGGGCCCTGGAATCGCCCCGGAAAACCGCCAGTTTCCCCTCGTATTCCCGCAGGGTGTAGGCGGCGGGGGAGGCTTCGTCGGGCGTGGGGGCGGTGCTGGCTGTCCCGTCCGGGGAGGGGCTTGGGGCCGCCTGCCGGAACAGCATGCTCCCGGCCCAGAAGAGCAGGGCCGCAGCCAGCAGCGCCGAGGCGATTGTCAGACAAATCCATTTTCTGGTCACAAAAGCTCACTTCCTTGGTTCCAAACTATGCTTTTTCCCTCTTTAGTGTTACCCTGGGCAGCCCAAATATTCCCTTTTTGTCAAAAAAGGTGGGTTTTGTCCGTCTTACAATAGAGGGGATATGGAAATTTTGTGAATATTCCGAAAAAAACACCTTGTTTCAGTACACAAATGGGACAGAAGGTGCTATACTAATAAAATACGGGAAAGCTGCCCTTGTGGAGGCAAAAGCAGGGCAGGCCCGGAAGGAGCTGCGCGCCGGGCAGGGAAGGCGTGCCCTCAGGAATTTCTTTTTCCTTGGGACTCAGGGAGAAAAGGAGGTTTTTCACAGATGGCATTTCAAAGCAAGCAGGGCCGGTACGTCAGCCCCAAATACCGGGCGCTGGCCTTTCTCAAATGGTTTTTTGCCTTTTTGGGCAAGGCAATTCTCACTGTGATGGCGGTGGGCATCATCACCGGCTGCATCGTCGCCACGGCCCTGGGCGTCTATGTGATGAAATTTGTGGACCCGGACGACTCGGTGGATTTGAGCCGCCTGCCCTTGAACTTCACCACTATCCTCTATGTCAACGACCCGGAGAGCGGGGAGCCCACGGAGTGGCAGCGGCTCTATGGCCTGGAAAACCGCATCTGGATTGATTTTGACCAGATGCCTGACCATCTGCAGCAGGCCTTTATCGCAGTAGAGGACGAGCGTTTCCCCACCCACCACGGCGTAGACTGGAAGCGCACCGCAGCTGCCACGGTGAACTATATCTTGCCGGGGGTGTTGGGCAGCGGTTCCTTTGGCGGCTCTACGATTACCCAGCAGCTCATTAAGAATATCACCGGCGACGACGAGGTGCGCATTGAGCGGAAGGTGCAGGAGATTTTCAGGGCCCTGAACTTGGAGAAGAAATACTCCAAGGAACAGATTTTGGAGGCCTATCTCAACACCATCCACCTGGGAAACAACACCAACGGGGTCCAGGCTGCGGCAAACCTCTATTTTAACAAGGACGCCAAGGATTTGACCGCCGCAGAATCCGCAGCCATTGCGGCCATTACCAAGTACCCCACCTACTATAACCCCTTCCTGCACCCGGACAACAACAAGGAGCGGCAGGAATACGTGCTGCGCAAGATGCACGACCTGGGCTATCTCACCGACCAGGAATACCAGGACTCTTTAAAAGAGGAGCTAAAATTCTCCGAGGAGCAGGCCAAGAAGCAGGCCACCTTTGAGGTGAATAACTGGTTTATCGACCAGGTGATTGAGGATGTCATCAACGACCTGGTGGAGCAAAAGGGTTACCAGTACAGCTATGCTGAGAGCCAGATTTACCGGGGTGGCTACCGGATTTACACCACCATGGATGTGGATATCCAGAATTACCTGGAACAGGTGTACCTGGACGAGGGGGAGATTTTCCCCACCCAGAAAGGGGAGGTACAGCCCCAATCGGCCATGATTATCATGGATTACTCCGGCAACATCGTGGGAATCGTGGGCGGCAGGGGGGAGAAGACCCAAAACCGCGTTTTGAACCGGGCCACCATGTCCAAGCGGCAGCCCGGCTCTACCATGAAGCCCATGGGCGTCTATGGCCCGGCAATTGAGTACAACCTGATTAACTGGTCCACCATTGTGCCTGACGAACCCCTGGACATGACAGAGGGCGGGCGCACCTACAAGTGGCCGGTGAACTACTACGGCTTCTACCGGGGGAACATGACGGTGGATGAGGCCCTACAACGCTCCACCAATACGGTGGCCGTGCGGGTGGGGATGATGGTGGGCCCCACCAACAGCTTTGAATTCCTGGTGAGCAAGCTGGGCATCACAAGCGTGGTGCGGGAGAAGGAAATCAATGGGCAGATGTTCTCTGACGCCGCCATCGCCCCCATGTCCCTGGGCGCCGTGACAGAGGGTATCACCCTGCGGGAGATGGCCGGGGCCTATCAGGTGTATGGGAACGGGGGGCTCTACAACAAGCCACGCACCTACACCAAGGTGCTGGACAGCGAGGGCAATGTGGTGCTGGAGAACAAGTCCACCCCGCTGCGGGCGGTCTCGGAGGAGACGGCCTGTGTGATGAACAAGCTCTTGCAGCGCGTGGTGAAGGGGCCCTATGGCTCGGGCGCCCAGTCCCGCTTTGGAAACTGGGAACTGGCGGGTAAGACCGGTACCACTTCGGACAACAAGGACCACTGGTATGTGGGGCTTACCCCCCACTATGTGGGCGTGGTGTGGTGGGGCTATGACATCCCGGAGGAGCTCATCTACTACAACATCCATCCCCCGATGCGGGCGTGGCGCACCGTGATGAGCGGTATCCACGAGTCCCTGCCGGAAAAGGCCTTCCCGGTGAGTGGAAATGTGGTGCAGAAGACCTATTGCACCCAGAGCGGCCTGCTGGCCAGCCCCTTCTGTACCTCCACCGGCACGGGGTGGTACAAGCAGGGCGGCCTGCCCAGCTATTGCTCCGAGCACTATGAGCCGGTGACCTCCACAGAGACCGGGCCGGAAGAGGAGGAACCGGAAGAGGACAATTCCTCCGGCGGGGACGACGGCGGCGAGGACGAAGCCCCCAGCTCCTCCGGCGGCCTGCACCTGCGGCCCGCTTGGGATTGACAGCGACAAAAAATGCCCCTGCCTTATGCGGCGGGGGCATTGGGTTTTAGGGGATATTGAAAAGGCAGGGGCCCTGCAATGTTTTGTCTGCCTGCTGGTTTTGGTCTGCGGGGAAGCGGGGCGCTTGGGAGGAGCGCAGGGGTTCTGCCGGCAGGGCTCCTAGAGATAGAGGGCGTAGTCCTCGCCCCGCTGGGCGCGGTAGTCCCGGCTCCAGTCCAGGCAGTTTTCGGGGGATGCCAGTACCTTGCGGAGGAGGTATTTCGTCATATCGGTGCAGTCCTCCCGGGAGAGGGCCTCGTGAATGTCGCAGAAGAGGGCCTCGCTGTTTTCATTGCCGTCGCTGGCAGGGGTGCCTGTTATGTAGGTTAATTCCAACAGCAGGTACCAGTTGGAGCGGTGGCAGCGCAGGCCCAGCAGGCGCCCGGCCTTGGCGGTGACGCCGGTTTCCTCCAGCACTTCCCGCTCTGCTGCCTCCTCGGGCAGCTCGTTTTGGTTGCAGAAGCCGCCGGGGATGAGCAGCTTGCCCGCCGCGCCGCCGTAGGTGTGGCGGACTAAGAGCACCTGGTTTTCTTTCCGTACCAGGCAGCCCACAGAGTAGAGGTATTGGTCTGGCATTTGCGGTGCCTCCTTTTCGTGATTTCAAATGGCGGGTCTTGGCCCCCGCCTGTGTCATGCGTGCTTTTGGTCGTAAAATGCAAAACAAAGCCGTATTGTATCAGAAAATCAGCTGTAGATGTGCCAGCTCTGCGCCTTTTGGCGCAGGAAAACACGCTTTGCGTGTTATTGTGTAACATGCGTAGCGTGCCGCAATGCGGCACGGCCCGCTGCCAGCGGGTATGATGGCAGGGGCTATCTTGCGTTGTGTAGAGTAACCATAGCCGCGAAGCTTGGCAGAAGAGATACTTGGCACAAATGCACCAAACCTGCGCCTGCGGCGCGGGGAAGACACACAGAGCGTATGTTTACGTATATTATACCATAAAATTCCTCTTTTGACAAAGCAACAAAGCAAAAATTCCCCTGGTTGGAGTGTAGGAGTACAATACATGTTGGACAGTAGGGGAAGAAAAGAGTAGAAGGATGAGGCCAAATCGGTTAAAGTTGAGTTACCACACTTAACAAAACCGAGAGGAGGCCACATCCTTCATGAGAAAGAGTATAACACAAGAC
>JAAVYW010000042.1 GCA_022791315.1 Oscillospiraceae bacterium
CCGCGCCGGCATCGCGCTGGTCGGTGTGTTTGCTCGCCGGGGGGGCGGGGGGCTCCCCCGGCCGGCCTGGGTGGGGGGGCTGACTACTTTTGGGGGCAGGGTCCGCTCGGGGAGATGGGCGGGGGGGGGGGCTCGCTGGGCCACCAGCTTGACAGCGGTGGCGCTGAGATAGGGCACATGGGTGCTGATGCTGGTGAGGGCGGGTTCCACCAGCTCCGAGAGAGCGGTGTCGTTAAAACTCACCACGCTGATGTCTCCAGGCACATGGAGGCCCTGGGTGGTAAGGCCCCGCACCAGGCCGATAGCCACCTCCTCGTTGGCAGCGATATAGGCGGTGGGGAGGGGGAAGCCTTGGGACAGCCGGAGGACGGCGGCCTCACAGGCGGCTTGGGCCCGCATGACAGTGTTCAGCAGGAGCTCGGGACGGTAGAGCCCTTTGGACTGGCGGTCTTCGGTATAGGCTTGGAGGCGGGGGGACTGTTCCCCAGGGCCGCAGGGGCCGGCAAAGCCGATTTGGGTGTGGCCCAGCTCCTCCAAATGGGCAATGGCCTGGATCACCCCCAGCTGGAAATTGAGTACCACAGAGTCGTGGTGCAGCTCGTCGGGAGAGGAGTCCAGGAAGACCAGATTGCTGCACAGCGCCTCTAAATCCTGCACCTGCTCTGGGGAGAAGGTGCCAATGGCGATGATGCCCTGGAGGGGCGGGGCTGCGGGGAGGTAGCCCTGGGGCGTGTGGAGGAGAGGGATGGCCTCGATGCGCTGCTCCTGGCAGAGCTGCCGGGTGCAGCTTTTTAGATAGAGGTAGTAGGGGTCTTCCAGCTGCTCGGCGGGGGAGTGGGTCTCGGCCAGGCCCACCCGGAGCCGTGGTTTGACGCTGCGGCCCCGGCGGCTCTTGGTGGAGGGGTAGCGCAGCTCGCCCGCCGCCTCCAGAATCCTCTGGCGGGTCTGGGGGCTGGCGCTCATGGTGGGGTCGCCGCTGAGGATGCGGGAGATGGTGGCGGCGGAAAAGCCGGTGAGCTCCGAGAGCTCCTTTAATGTGGACATGGCGCACCTCCCAGCCCCTTCTGGACAAAGTGCAGGAAGGCGGCGCGGCCCGCTTCGTCCTGCTTGAAGACGCCGCAGTGCTCCAAGACCTGGGAGAACACCAGGCCCACCTCCTGCCGCAGGACTTCGCCACAGGTTTCCCGGGTGAAGCCAGGATGCTTGGCGGCGATTTCGGCGGCCCAGGGGGCGTGCTTGGCGGTGCGGGGGTCGTCAGCCGGGTCTTTTCCCGTGAGGAGGCACGCCTCCAGCAGGGCCAGCTCCTCCTTGAGACGGGCGGGGAGCACAGCCAGGCCCATCACCTCGATAAGGCCGATGTTCTCCTTCTTGATATGGTGCAGGGGGGCGTGGGGGTGGAAGAGGCCCAGGGGATGCTCTTCGGTGGTGCGGTTGTTGCGCAGGACCAAGTCCAGTTCCGGCTGCCCCTCCCGCATCCGGGCAATGGGGGTAATCGTGTTGTGGGGGGTGTCCCCGGTGTGGGAGAGGAGGGAGACAGAGGGGTCGCTGTAATCCCGCCAGCTGTCCAGCACCTGCCCGGCCAGGGAGACAAGCTCCTCTGCGCTGGCGCTGCGCAGCCGCAGCACTGACATGGGCCAGCGGACAATGCCGCCCCTTACACCGGGAAAAGCGGGGAAGGAGAGCGGCGTTTCTATTGGGGCCCGCTCCATGGCGAAGACATAGCGCCCGCCCTGGAAATGCTCGTGGGACAGGATAGAGCCCCCTACGATGGGCAAATCAGCATTGGAGCCCACAAAATAGTGGGGGAAGCGGGAGACAAATTCCAGCAGGCGGCGGAAAGTAGCGCGGTCAATGCGCATGGGGCGGTGCTCCCCGCTCAGGATAATGCAGTGCTCAGGATAGTAGACATAGGGGGAATACTGGAAAAACCAGGGTTCCTCCCCCAATGAGATGGGGATTAGACGCAGATTCTGCCGCGCCGCAGTGTCGAGCCGGCCGGCGTAGCCCTCGTTTTCCCGACAGAGGGCGCAGGCGGGGTAGGAGGTGGCAGGCAGGCTGCGGGCGGCGGCAATGGCCTTGGGATCCTTCTCGGGCTTCGAGAGGTTGACAGTGATGTCCAGTTCCCCATAGGGGGTAGGGGTTTTCCACTTTATGTCCCTCGCTACCCGCTCGCTGCGGATGTAGTGGCAGTCCTGGCAGAGATGGTAAAACCAATCGGTGGCAGCTTGGGGCCCGGTGCTCTCCAGCTCCCGGAAGCGGCGGACGACAGCGCTGGGCGGCGGGGTCACTTCACCCATAATCCGGGTGTCGAACAAATCCCGGCCGGTGGGGCTGTCTTGGGGCAGGAGGCCCTGGGCAGCGGCATAGCCGGTCATGGCCTGCAAAATCTCCGGCAGGCTCTCGCCTACGGTGTCGTTGTCCTCCTCCCAGCCAGGGAGGCCGAAGAGGGAGAGCAGCCGGTTTTTCAGCCAGGGAAGGTCTTCAGCGGGGGAAAGGCCGGCGGTAAAGGCATAGCTTAAAAGGCGCTCGATTGCTGCGTAAATCATCACACCATATCCTCTCTTTGGGAAAAGTTTTGAGAATCTGCCTCTTGATTATAGCGGGTTTTTAGGGTGGACGCAAGATATTTTAGTAAAAATTCATTTTTGCGGCAAATAGGGCCGCTGCTGGGGTTTCCCAGGCGGCCCTATTTATGGCGGGAATTATCCGTTCCTTTGGCTGCCCTGTTCCAGTTTTAAGAGGGCGGCCTTCATGTCCAGGCCTCCGGCATAGCCGGTGAGGGAGCCGTTTGTGCCAACAACCCGGTGGCAGGGGATGAGGATGGCGATGGGATTGCAGTGGTTGGCCATGCCCACAGCGCGAAACCCCTTGGGGATGCCCACAGCGACAGCCAAATCCTTATAGGTGCAGGTCTCCCCGTAAGGGACTTTTTGAAGTGCCTCCCACACCCGGCACTGGAAGAGGGTGCCGCGGGGGGAGAGGGGCAGGTCGAACACCTGGCGGCGGCCTGCGAAATACTCCCCCAGCTGCTGGGCGGCCCTTTGGAGCAGGGGAGTTTTGCCCAGCCCGCAGCCTGCAGGTTCAGGGGTGCCGGGCAGGAGCAGGTGGGTGAGCGCCCCGTCCTCCTCCACCAGGCCGAAGCGGCCCAGGGGGAAATCGCCGTACCAGACTGTCTTCATATGAGTTGCCTCCTTTGAAAATGTTATTGGGGGTTGCTGTCTCTCCATTTATTGATAAGAAGAATATCTTTTAAATCCTTTTCCCGGCCAATTTTTTCTTTCATTCTTATCATCCCATCAAGGGAGACCACTGGCAGGCCATGCAATAAAATGACGTTATCCTCTATCCAGTTTTCAAATATCTCAATTGTGCTGGAGAAAAGGATCTTTCTGCTTCCGTCGGGGAGGACTTCGGTGCGATACCCTTTGCGCTCAAGTTTATCAGCCATGTAAGAGGTACAGCCCAAATCAATATCCCGCGTCATATTCTTGATTCCGTGTAATACCATTGCGGCACCTGATGTTACCCAGTATTCACTGCTGTCAAAGGCCGCTTTTTTCAATAAATGTATGATGTCTTCTCTGTTTAGCATAAAACCTCCCTTTCCGGGTGATGTCGTGGGAAAAATAGAACTCCCCACCGGCACAGCGTTTGCTGCGGGGAGGGGAGTTCTTGAACTGGAGCTACTGGTCGGATTTGAACCGACGACCTGCTCATTACGAGTGAGCTGCTCTACCCCTGAGCCACAGTAGCAAGGAAAACACCCTAAAAAGGACGACATCACTTTTCCTATTATATCGGATTTGGAGAAAGAGTCAAGAGTTTTTGAAAAAAAGAAGGGAAAAAACGTAAAATTCTGGTTGAAACTTGACGGGATAGGGTTTATAATAATATCTAGACAATAAACTGCGGGCCAGGGTTTCTGGCCGGTTTTCGTTGTAAATAGAAGAGACTACTGGTTTTCCTCAATCGGCCCTGTGCCATATGGCGGAGACGGGGTTTGTGGGATTGGGAGAAAAATGTTTGGATGTTTTGGCTTTTTTGCCAAGGCTCAATTTGATTCATAGAGAGGGCGCTGATTTTGAATGCAAAGGGAATTCGTCCCCGCAGGGCCGCAGGCAGGCCTTCCCGCCCTCTTTGACAATAATTTGAATATTCCTGGAAAGGATGAGAACAGAGTGGCAGAGGTACACAAGAAGCGCAAAGGCGCGCCGGTGCTTCCCATCATTATTTTCCTGCTGATTGCATTGCTGGCGGCGTCTTGTGCCGCTTATATCATACATGAAAAGGGGTTATTCCCCTTCCCGGTAAACCCAGATACGCAAAGTGTGGGGGAGCAAGACCCCCCAATTCTCACTGACGGGGATGTCCCGGACCCACCGGAGGACCCAGGGCCGGATGAAGAGGACCCGGCTGTTTTGCCGCCGAAGAAGGACCCGGACGAGGAGGAAGAGGACCCCGCTGACGACGAGCCGGTGATTCAGCTGCCAGACCCCAGCCAGGAGGAGAACCCTCCTGTCACCTCGGGGGAGGCAAACGCCAAGGCGGAATACGCTTACTTTGATGACGCGGTGTTTATCGGGGACTCCCTGACCCAGGGGCTGGATATTTATGGAAAGCTGCCAAATGCCAGCTACATTGCCAGCCAGGGCATCAATCCCCAGACCATCCATGGATCTATCGTCCTCACTGACGGGCGGACGGTGACAGTGCTGGAGGAGCTGGCCAGGGTGCCCCACCGGAAAATCTACGTCATGCTGGGCTCTAACGGCATTGCCTGGATGAGCAAGCAGGCAATTGTAGACTACTACACCCAGCTGCTGGAATCCCTCAAGGCTGCGGCGCCGGACTCCATCATCTATGTGCAGTCCATCCTGCCGGTGACGGCCGCTAAGTCCCAGGATGAGCGCTATGCCAACAGCAAAATCTGTGACTATAACAAAGCGCTGGAAAAAATGGCGAAAGAGCAGAATGTCTATTACCTGGATGTTGCCCAGGCAGTGAAGAATGAGGAGGGCGTGTTGCCCCAAGAGGCCTCCCCCTCTGATGGGATGCATATGACAGCCCCCTACTATCAGAAATGGGTGGATTACCTGCTGGCCCATACGGTGGAAGACCCTGCCGCCCCGAAAGAACCGGAGGCGGACAAGCCGGAGGAGGAGAATCCAGAGGCAGAGCCCACGATGGCTCCTGAAGAGGAGGTCGTGGAAGCCGACAAGAAGCTGACTCTTTCCAAAGAGGAGAAAAAGGAGGCAGCGGACGGGGATAAGACGGAGTAGCCGCGCATATTATGATAGAGAGGCTCGGAGAAACTGGGCATCGGGAGAGGGGAGAAGGGAATGTACGCCGGTTCGATTGCGATTATTGCTGTCATTGCGCTGATGGCGGGGGTGTTTTTGAAGGCTGGCAAGATGAACTATGTCTTGGCTGTGGCCCCGCTGGTGGTAGTGCCGGCAGTACACCTCATCGGCTATCCCTTGTCGGCCCAGCTGGGAAAGCTGCTGCCGCCCCGCCCGGCCCTCTTTGCCACCCTGCTGGATTTGGGGGCGCTGGCGGTCTCGGCCATCCTCTTTGGGTTTGTGGCGGGCTCCCTCATCGAGCCGGGGAAGAGCAGGAAAATCTATCTCATCTGCTGTGGGCTTTTCAGCGTGGTGCTCACCATGGTGCTGGTTTCCAGCTTGGTGACCTATTAAAAAGAGAATCATCCCCGCTCCGTGAAGGCCGGGCGGGGATGGAACGACAGGGCGGGCGCTAGGCTCGCCCTTTTTTCATGGAGGGCTGCACGCCCCTGCTAGGGGAAGGGGGCTAAGGATAAAGGGAGGAGGGCGCGGGGACAAGCCGGCTCCCAGAAGCCGGGAGGGCGGAAGCTAAAGCTAAAATAAAAAGACCCCGCTAGGCCGATAAAAGCCAGCGAGGGAATTCTTGGAAAAAAACGGGGAAAACCTGTTGACAGAAAGTGCAATTTGTAGTATAATACTATACTGTATCAAAATGGGTATGCATGTCTACGGCACAAAACAAATTATAGCATACCCCGGGTTAAAATTCAATACCATTTTGCAAAAATCGACAGAACGGGCGGGGCCTGGGCTGGGATATTTGTGGAATCGGCGGCCAATAGAGGAATGGAGTGAGTGAGCGAATGGTAAATGTCACGCCTGTAAAGCTGGGAAAGAACACACGGATGAGCTTCTCCCGCATCCGGGAAGTCCTGGACATGCCCAACCTCATCGAAGTGCAGAAGAATTCCTATGAGTGGTTCCTCAAAGAGGGGCTCAAGGAGGTCTTCCGCGATGTGTCTTCCATCACCGACTATACGGGGAACCTGGTTCTGGATTTCATCGACTACAGGATGAACGAACCGGCCAAGTATTCGGTGGAGGAGTGCAAGGAACGGGATGTCACCTACGCTGCGCCCTTACGGGTGACGGTGCGTCTTTCCAACAAGGAGACGGGCGAGATTAAAGACCAGGAGATTTTTATGGGGGATTTCCCCATTATGACCGAGAGCGGCACCTTTGTCATCAACGGCGCCGAACGGGTCATTGTCTCGCAGCTGGTACGGTCTCCTGGTGTGTACTACGACATGTCCTATGATAAGACCGGCAAAAAGCTCTATACCGCCACCGTCATTCCCAACCGGGGCGCCTGGCTGGAATATGAGACCGATGTGAACGACGTCTTTTACGTGCGCATCGATAAAAACCGCAAGCTGCCGGTGACTGTGCTCATCCGGGCACTGGGCCTCTCTACCGACCAGGAGATTATCGACTACTTCGGTGAGGACGAGCGCCTCTACACCACCATGCAAAAGGACAACACCAAAAACACCGAGGAGGCCCTGCTGGAGGTCTACCGCAAGCTGCGCCCCGGCGAGCCCCCCACAATTGAGAGCGCGCAGTCCCATCTGGACATGATTTTCTTTGACCCCAGGCGCTATGACATGTCCCGGGTGGGCCGCTACAAGTACAATAAGAAGCTGGGGATTGCCCAGCGGCTGGCCGGCAAGAAGCTGACCCGCCCCATCGTCAACCCCCTCACCGGTGAAGTGATGGCCGAGGCGGGGGAGATGGTCAACCGGGAGAAGGCCCACGAAATCGACCGGGCCGGCGTCAGCGTGGCCTTTATTGCCTATGAGGATAAGGAGCTCAAGATTATCTCCAATGGCATGGTGGATATTAAGGACTTCACCGACGTGGAGTGCCGGGAGTTCGGCATCAACGAAAAGGTGCGTTTCTCCGTGCTCAAGGAGCTCTTAGAGTCCTGCGATACCAAGGAGGCGCTGCGGGAGGCCATCCGCACCCATGTGGACGACCTGATTCCAAAGCACATCATTATTGACGATATTTTCGCCAGCATCAACTATCTGAACAACTTGATTTACGATGTGGGCACCACCGACGACATCGACCACCTGGCGAACCGGCGTATCCGCTCGGTAGGGGAGCTGCTGCAGAACCAGTTCCGCATCGGCTTTTCCCGGATGGAGCGGGTGGTGCGGGAACGTATGACCCTCCAGGCCCAGGATATGGACGTGGTGACGCCCCAGGCGCTCATCAACATCCGCCCGGCGGTGGCGGCTATCAAGGAGTTCTTTGGCTCCTCGCCCCTGTCCCAGTTTATGGATCAGACCAACCCCTTGTCTGAGCTGACCCACAAGCGCCGTCTCTCGGCCCTGGGCCCTGGCGGCCTCTCCCGTGACCGGGCCAGCTTTGAGGTGCGGGACGTGCACTACAGCCACTATGGCCGCATGTGCCCTGTGGAGACCCCGGAAGGCCCCAACATCGGCCTGATTTCCTATCTGGCCTCCTTCTCCCGCATCAATGAATATGGGTTTATCGAGGCGCCCTACCGCAGGGTGGAGCAGCCCGGCGCCCGCGTCACCGATGAGGTGGTGTATATGACCGCCGATGTGGAGGACGAATATGTGGTGGCCCAAGCCAACGCCCCTCTGACCGAGAGCAATGAGCTGGCGACCCCCCGTGTCACGGCCCGCTGCCGGGATGAAATCCTGGAAATTGAGCGGGAACGGGTGGATTTCATCGACGTATCGCCCCGGATGATTGTCTCGGTGGCAACCGCCATGATTCCCTTCCTAGAAAACGACGATACCAACCGGGCGCTGATGGGCTCCAACATGCAGAAGCAGGCAGTGCCGCTGCTCAAGACCGAGTCCCCGGTGGTGGGCACCGGTATGGAGTACAAGGCGGCAGTGGACTCCGGTGTGGTGGTGCTGGCGAGGCAGTCGGGCACTGTGGCCCGGGTGAGCGCCAACGAGATTGTGCTGCGCACTGATGAGGGGGAGAATGTCACCTATAAGCTGATTAAGTTCCTGCGCTCCAACCAGAGCACCTGTATCAACCAGCGGCCCATTGTGAGCGTAGGCGACCGGGTGGAAAAGGGACAGGTAATTGCCGACGGCCCTGCCACGGACAACGGGGAAATCAGCCTGGGCAAAAACGCCCTCATCGCCTTTATGAACTGGGAGGGCTACAACTACGAGGACGCGGTGCTCTTAAATGAGAAATGTGTGCGGGAGGACATGTTTACCTCCATCCACATTGAGGAATATGAAATCGAATCCAGGGACACCAAGCTGGGGCCGGAGGAGATTACCCGGGACATCCCCAATGTAAAGGAGGACACCCGCCGCGACTTGGACGAGCGGGGCATCATCCGGGTGGGGGCCGAGGTGCACGCAGGGGACATCCTGGTGGGGAAGGTGACGCCCAAGGGCGAAACCGAGCTCACTGCAGAGGAGCGCCTGCTGCGGGCCATCTTCGGCGAGAAGGCCAGGGAAGTGCGCGATACCTCCCTGCGGGTGCCCCACGGCGAATACGGCACCATTGTGGATGTGAAGGTGTATACCCGGGAGAACTCCGACGAGTTAAAGCCCGGCGTGAATATGGTGGTGCGCTGCTATATTGCACAGCGGAGAAAAATCTCCGTGGGCGACAAGATGGCGGGACGCCATGGGAACAAGGGTGTTGTCTCCCGGATTTTGCCCCAGGAGGATATGCCCTTCCTGCCCGACGGCACGCCGCTGGACATTGTGCTCAACCCCCTGGGCGTGCCCTCCCGTATGAATATCGGGCAGGTGCTGGAAGTGCATCTTGGCTACGCCGCCAAAGCACTGGGGTGGAAGGTGATGACCTCGGTGTTTGACGGGGCCACGGAAGAGGATATCCGGGAGTGCCTGAAAGCCGCTGGCAAGCGGGAGGACGGCAAGACCCAGCTCTATGACGGGCGCACCGGCGAGCCCTTTGACAACCCCGTGACAGTGGGGTATATGTACTTCCTGAAGCTGCACCACCTGGTAGACGATAAAATCCATGCCCGCTCCACCGGCCCCTATTCGCTGGTGACGCAGCAGCCCTTGGGCGGTAAGGCCCAGTTCGGCGGCCAGCGCTTCGGCGAGATGGAGGTTTGGGCCTTGGAGGCCTACGGCGCGGCCTACACCTTGCAGGAAATCCTCACGGTGAAATCGGACGATATTGTGGGCCGTGTGAAGACCTACGAATCCATTGTCAAGGGGCAGAATATCCCCACCCCTGGCGTGCCGGAGTCCTTTAAAGTGCTGCTGAAAGAGCTGCAGTCCCTGAGCTTGGACGTGAAGGTGTTTAACAGGGACCATGAGGAAATCGACCTGAAACAGAACTTTGACGACGACCCCGCCCCCATGCAGCCCATCGACGATGATGCCTTTAGCAATGTGGAGGACGGGGAGATGGACGGCTTTGCCCTGGAAGACGCCGATGAAATGGGCTTGGGCAACGACCTGGACGACGACGGCGAGGACGACGACGATGCACTGTTCGATTTGGACGAGGTGCTGCAGTCCGCCGACTTCCTGAACACGGGCGAAAACACGGATGAAATGTGAGAAAGAGGGGTCGTGCATGGAATTTAATGTGTTTGATTCGATTAAAATCGGCCTGGCCTCTCCCGAGCAGATTCGGGAGTGGTCCTATGGCGAGGTGAAGAAGCCGGAGACCATCAACTACAGAACCCTCAAGCCGGAGCGGGACGGCCTCTTCTGCGAGCGCATCTTTGGTCCGCAGAAGGACTGGGAGTGCCACTGCGGCAAGTACAAGCGTTTGCGCTATAAGGGAAAAATCTGCGAGCGCTGCGGCGTGGAAGTCACCCGCAGCAAGGTGCGCCGGGAGCGGATGGGCCATATTGAGCTGGCCGCGCCGGTCTCCCACATCTGGTATTTCAAGGGCATTCCCTCCCGGATGGGGCTGCTGCTGGATCTCTCGCCCAGGATTTTGGAAAAGGTGCTCTACTTTGCCGCCTATATCGTCATCGACCCCGGCAACACCCCCTTGGAGCCCAACCAGCTGCTCACGGAAAAGGATTTCCGGGAGATGGAGGAGCGCTATGGCAACAGCTTTGTGGCCGGCATGGGGGCCGAGGCGGTGAAGACCCTGCTACAGGCCATTGACCTGGAGAAGCTCTCGGTAGAGCTGAAAGAGGAGCTGAAGACTGCTGCCGGGCAGAAGAGGGCCAGAATCCTCAAGCGCCTGGAAGTGGTGGAGGCTTTCCGCCTCTCCGGGAACAAGCCGGAGTGGATGGTGATGGACGTGGTGCCGGTGATTCCCCCCGACATCCGCCCCATGGTGCAGCTGGACGGCGGCCGTTTTGCCACCAGCGACCTGAACGACCTGTATCGCCGGGTTATCAACCGGAACAACCGGCTCAAGCGTTTGCTGGAGCTGGGGGCGCCGGACATCATTGTGCGCAACGAGAAGCGGATGCTCCAGGAGGCTGTAGACGCCCTGATTGACAACGGGCGGCGGGGGCGGCCTGTTACCGGGCCCAACAACCGGCCTCTGAAATCCCTTTCGGATATGCTGAAAGGTAAGCAGGGCCGGTTCCGCCAGAACCTGCTGGGTAAGCGCGTGGACTACTCCGGGCGTTCGGTTATCGTGGTAGGTCCGGACCTCAAAATCTACCAGTGCGGCCTGCCCAAGGAGATGGCGCTGGAGCTCTTCAAGCCCTTTGTGATGAAGCGGCTGGTGGAGACCGGCAAGGCGGGCAATATCAAGAGCGCCCGCAAGATGGTGGACCATGCCCGCAACGACGTGTGGGATGCGCTGGAAATCGTCATCAAGGACCACCCTGTGCTGCTGAACCGTGCCCCTACGCTGCACCGCCTGGGTATCCAGGCCTTTGAGCCGGTGCTGGTAGAGGGCAGGGCGCTAAAGCTGCACCCCCTGATGTGTACCGCCTACAACGCCGACTTTGACGGCGACCAGATGGCTGTGCACGTGCCCCTCTCTTCGGAGGCCCAGTCGGAGGCCCGGTTCCTGATGCTCTCTGCCAACAACCTGCTGAAGCCCTCGGACGGGCGGCCTGTGGCTGTGCCCACCCAGGATATGATTCTGGGCTCCTACTACCTCACCATGGTAAAACCCGGTATAGAGGCAGGGGAGGGGAAGGTCTTCCGGGACGAGAACGAGGCGCTGATGGCCTACCAGGAGGGCCTGGTAGGGCTCCACGCCCCCATCAAGGTGCGGATGTCCCGTAAGGTGGGCGGCAAGGAAATCAGCAAGCTGCTGGACACCTCGGTGGGTCGTATTATCTTCAATAAACCCATTCCCCAGGATTTGGGCTATGTGGACCGGAAAAACAGCGAGAACCTCTTAGACCTGGAAGTGGACTTCCTGGTGGGCAAAAAACAGCTGGAGGGGATTATCGGCCGTTGTATAAAAGTCCACGGAACGTCCAAAACTGCTGAAGTACTGGATAAAATCAAGGCGCAGGGCTTTAAATACTCCACCAAGGGCGCCATTACGGTGGCAGTCTCCGATGCCACAATCCCGCCGGAGAAGCAGCAGCTGCTGGCTGACGCTGACGCCCAGATTGATAAAATCAGCCGCCAGTTTAAGCGGGGCCTTGTCTCCAACGACGAGCGGAAGAAACTGGTTATTAAGGTGTGGGACGAGACCACGAAGTCGGTCTCGGATGCGCTGGTGAAAAACCTGGATAAGTATAACCCCATCAATATGATGGCGGATTCCGGCGCCCGTGGTTCTATCAACCAGATTCGGCAGCTGGCGGGGATGCGCGGCCTGATTGCCAACACCGCCGGTACTACCATTGAAATCCCCATCCGGGCCAATTACCGGGAAGGGCTGAACGTGCTGGAGTACTTCATCTCCTCCCGCGGCGCCCGGAAGGGCCTGGCAGATACCGCCCTGCGTACCGCGGACTCCGGTTATCTGACAAGACGTTTGGTAGATGTTTCCCAGGAGGTCATCATCCACCAGGACGACTGCGGTACCCACGATGGCATCGAGGTCTATGACATCAAGGACGGCAACGAGATGATTGAGGACCTGCACGAGCGTTTGCAGGGCCGATATCTGGCAGAGGACTTGGTGAACCCAGAGACCGGTGAGGTGATTGTGCCCCGCACGAAGCTGATGAATGACGCAGATGCGGACAAAATTATCGCGGCCGGGGTGCAGCGCATCAAAATCCGCTCTATCCTCACTTGCCAGGCCAAGCACGGTGTCTGTGCCCATTGCTACGGCGCCAACCTGGCAAACGGCAACCCGGTGGCTGTGGGCGAGGCGGTTGGCATTATCGCGGCCCAGTCCATTGGCGAGCCCGGTACCCAGCTGACGATGCGTACTTTCCACACCGGTGGTATCGCCTCGGCGGAGGACATCACCCAGGGTCTTCCCCGCGTGGAGGAGCTCTTCGAGGCCAGAAAGCCCAAGCATCTCGCCATTATCAGCGAGATTGCCGGGCAGGTGCGCTTTGAGGAGATTAAGAAGAACCGGCACATTGTGGTCTTTAACAAGGAGACCATGGACGAGCGCAAGTATATGATTCCCTATGGCTCCCGCATCTGTGTGCAGGAGGACGACGTGGTGGAGGCGGGGGACATGATTACCGAGGGTTCCGTCAATCCCCATGACGTGCTGGCCATCAAGGGCGTGGAGGCCGTGCAGGATTACCTGATTGCCGAAGTACAGCGGGTGTACAGAATGCAGGGCGTTGACATCAACGACAAGCACATTGAGGTTATCATCCGGCAGATGATGCGCAAAGTGCGGGTGGACGACGAGGGGGACACCGAGCTCTTCTCCAGCTCCCTGGTGGATAAGGCTGAGCTGCAGGAGGCCAACGACGCCATCCAGCGCCGGATTGATGCAGGGGAGATTACCCTGCGTAAGGCCACCAGCCAGCCGGTGATGCTGGGTATCAGTAAGGCCTCGCTGGCAACCAACTCCTTCCTCTCGGCCGCCTCGTTCCAGGAGACCACCAAAGTGCTCACCGAGGCCGCTATCAAGGGCAAATCCGACCCGCTGCTGGGGCTCAAGGAAAACGTCATCATCGGCAAGCTCATCCCTGCGGGCACTGGTATGGAGTGCTATCAGGACGTGGAGGTTTTGGAACAAAAAACAACACTTCCCAGAGAAGAGGGCTTGACAAATTCTGCCGATTAGTGGTATATTAAGTAGGTGCGTGGCTTTGGAGGGGAAATGGAAGAGTTTCCCTTCCAAAATCACCAAATTTGTGTTGTTAAGGGTGCCTTTCCTTGGGGAAATGCCCCATAACATAGGAATGACAGGGCAGACGCCGGCAGAAAGCCTGCTTCTTTCAGAATTTTTCGGTTTTGCCCAAAAATTCCGGCGGCTGACACCTGGATTTCAACAATACCATATTTTAAGACCAAGGAGGTGCAAGTATGCCAACATTTAACCAGCTTGTAAGAAAGGGTAGACAGAGCGTTGAGAAGAAGTCCACGGCTCCTGCTTTGGGAAAAGGCTATAACTCCAAAAAGCGCGAGTACAACGACAACAAATCTCCTCAAAAGCGCGGTGTTTGCACAGCGGTGAGAACCATGACCCCCAAAAAGCCCAACTCGGCGCTGAGAAAAATTGCCAGAGTCAGGCTTACCAATGGCCTGGAAGTGACCGCCTACATCCCGGGTATTGGGCACAACCTGCAGGAGCACAGCTCTGTGCTGATTCGCGGCGGGCGTGTCAAAGACCTGCCTGGTACCCGTTACCACATCATTCGCGGTACCCTGGACACCCAGGGCGTGGCGAACCGGATGCAGGCCCGTTCCAAATACGGCGCTAAGCGTCCCAAAGCTGGAAAGAAATAAGCAAAACATCCTAAAACACGTTTTGGCTAACCAAGACCAGGATTTGATATAGAGTCCTGACTTGGCGCCGCGGGAGTTTTGTCACTTTCGAGTACCGATGATATCATGGAAAAATTGTGAAGGAGGGAAGCGAAGTGCCAAGAAGAGGACAAATCACAAAGAGAGATGTGCTGCCCGACCCGCTTTATAATTCCAAGCTGGTCACCCGTCTGATTAACAATATCATGTATGACGGGAAAAAAGGCGTGGCGCAGAAGATTGTGTACGAGGCATTCGAGCTTGTGCAGGAAAAGACAGGCAAGGAACCCCTGGAGGCCTTTACCGAGGCCATGGAGAACGTCATGCCTGTACTGGAGGTCAAGGCCCGCCGTGTGGGCGGCTCGACCTATCAGGTGCCCATGGAAGTCCGTCCTGAGAGAAGAACGACTCTGGGCCTGCGGTGGATAACCACCTATTCCCGCAATCGTTCCGAGCGGACGATGAAGGAGCGGCTGGCCGGTGAAATCGTGGACGCGATGAACGGCAGCGGCGGTGCCTTTAAGAAGCGGGAAGACACCCACAAGATGGCAGATGCCAACAAGGCGTTTGCCCACTACAGATGGTAACTGCCAGCGCAGATACTACCATTGTGAATGGTAAGAGAAAGCAAATGCCTGCCCCCAGGGCGGGCGTTGCCGGATTTGAAGGAGAGATTCCATGGCAAGACAGGTGAGTTTGGAACTTACTCGCAACATTGGGATTATGGCCCATATCGACGCGGGAAAAACCACCACCACCGAGCGCATCCTGTATTATGCAGGCGTCAACCACAAGATTGGCGAGACCCACGACGGTAGCGCGACGATGGACTGGATGGTTCAGGAGCAGGAGAGGGGTATTACAATTACCTCCGCTGCCACTACTGCGTTTTGGAAGGGACATCGTCTCAATATCATTGATACCCCTGGCCACGTAGACTTTACGATTGAGGTTGAGCGTTCCCTGCGAGTGCTTGACGGTTCCGTGACGGTCCTGTGTGCCAAGGGCGGCGTAGAGCCTCAGTCGGAGACTGTGTGGCGCCAGGCGGACAAGTACCGGGTGCCCCGTATGGCCTATGTCAACAAAATGGACATTATGGGAGCCGACTTCTATAATGTGGTGAACATGATGCGGGACCGCCTCAAGTGCAATGCTGTCCCCATCCAGCTGCCCATCGGCAGCGAGGACACCTTTAAGGGCATCATCGACTTGGTGGAGATGAAGGCCTATGTGTACTACGACGACCTGGGCACTGATATCCGGGTGGAAGAGATTCCCGAGGATATGAAGGAGAAGGCTGTCCAGTACCATGCAGAGCTGGTCGAACATGTGGCCGAGCAGGACGACGCCCTGCTGGAAAAATATATGAACGACGAGGAGCTGACCATTGAGGAAATCAAGACTTGCATCCGTAAGTCGACGATTGACAACACCATGGTGCCCGTAACCTGCGGTACTTCCTACCGCAACAAGGGCGTTCAGAAGCTCTTGGATGCGATTGTGGATTATATGCCCGCGCCTACCGATATTCCTCCTATCAAGGGTGTGAACCCTGAGACTGAGGAAGAGGAGGATCGTCCCTCTTCGGACGATGAGCCCTTCTCTGCGCTGGCGTTCAAAATCGCAACCGACCCCTTTGTGGGCAAGCTGTGCTTCTTTAGAGTCTATTCCGGTGTGGTGGATGCAGGCAGTACGGTGCTCAACTCGGTGAAAAACAACAACGAGAGATTGGGCCGTATTTTGCAGATGCACGCCAACCACCGGCAGGATCTGGAAAAGTGTTACTCCGGTGATATCGCCGCTGCGGTGGGCCTGAAAAACACCACCACCGGCGACACGCTGTGCGACCCCAAGCATCCCATTATTCTGGAATCGATGGAGTTCCCCGAGCCCGTTATCCGTGTGGCTATCGAGCCCAAGACCAAGGCCGGACAGGAGAAGATGGGCGTTGCGCTGGTGAAGCTGGCGGAGGAGGACCCCACATTCCGCACCTACACCGACGAGGAGACTGGACAGACCATCATCGCCGGTATGGGCGAGCTGCACCTGGAAATTATCGTTGACCGCCTGCTGCGTGAATTCAAAGTAGAGGCCAACATCGGTAAACCCCAGGTGGCCTACCGCGAGACAATTCTGGGCAATGCGGACGTGGACATGAAATATGCCCGTCAGTCCGGTGGCCGCGGCCAGTATGGCCATGTTAAAATCCGTGTGGCTCCCAATGAGAGCGGCAAGGGTTATGAGTTTATCAACTCTGTGGTCGGCGGCGCGATTCCCAAGGAGTATATCCCTGCTGTTGACCAAGGTATCCAGGGGGCCATGCAGTCCGGCGTTTTGGCGGGCTACCCTGTGGTGGACGTCAAGGTTGACCTGTACGACGGTTCCTTCCACGAAGTGGACTCCTCGGAAATGGCCTTTAAGGTGGCCGGTTCGATGGCTATTAAAGAGGCCCTGCGCAAGGCAGGCTCTGTTATCCTGGAGCCCATTATGAAGGTGACTGTGGTAGTGCCCGAGGACTATATGGGCGATGTTATTGGCGACTTGAATGCCCGCCGGGGACAGATTCAGGGCATGGAAGCCCGTGCCGGTGCACAGGATATCCACGCGTTTGTGCCGCTGTCTGAGATGTTCGGCTATGCCACTGACCTGCGGTCTAAGACCCAGGGACGCGGCCAGTATTCTATGGAACCCAGTCACTATGTGCAGGTGCCCAAGTCCATTTCGGAAAAAATTATGGACGCGAGAGGCAAAAAAGCGTAAAAGTTTTGGATTTTGTGCTTGAATTTTTTGGGCTTTATTGCTACAATAGCATCAGGCACGATAGGTCTCTATAACTGATTTCTCAAAAGGGAGGAAATTTACAAATGGCAAAGGCTAAATTTGAAAGAACCAAACCCCATGTAAACATCGGCACCATTGGCCACGTAGACCATGGCAAGACCACCCTGACCGCTGCTATCACCAAAACCCTGGGCCTGCAGGGCAAGGCGGAGTACACCGCTTATGACATGATTGACAAGGCCCCTGAGGAGAGAGAGCGCGGTATCACCATCAACACCGCTCACGTGGAGTACGAGACTGAGAACCGTCACTACGCCCACGTGGACTGCCCTGGCCATGCCGACTATGTTAAGAACATGATTACCGGTGCTGCCCAGATGGACGGCGCTATCCTGGTTGTCTCTGCCGCTGACGGCCCCATGCCTCAGACCCGTGAGCACATCCTGCTCTCCCGTCAGGTGGGCGTGCCCTATATTGTGGTGTTTATGAACAAGTCCGACCAGGTGGATGACCCTGAGCTGCTGGAACTGGTTGAGATGGAAATCCGTGACATCCTCAACGAGTATGAGTTCCCTGGCGATGATACTCCTATCATCTGTGGATCTGCCCTGAAGGCGCTGGAAGCTGCCGACGACCTGAGCAACGAGGCCTATCAGCCCATCCTGAAGCTGATGGACGCTGTTGACGAGTATATCCCCACTCCCGAGCGTAAGTCTGACCTGCCCTTCCTGATGCCTGTGGAAGACGTCTTCACCATTACCGGGCGCGGCACTGTTGCCACCGGCCGTGTGGAGAGAGGCCAGCTGAAGACTTCCGACGAAGTGGAAATCATCGGCCTGACTGATGAGAGAAAGAAGACTGTTGTTACCGGTATCGAGATGTTCCGCAAGATTCTGGACTATGCTGAGGCTGGCGATAACATCGGCGCCCTGCTGCGTGGTGTTCAGAGGAACGAGGTGGAGAGAGGCCAGGTTCTCTGCAAACCCGGTTCTATCAATCCCCATACCAAATTCCGTGGCCAGGTCTATATCCTGAAAAAGGAAGAGGGCGGCCGTCACACTCCTTTCTTCAACAACTATCGTCCCCAGTTCTATTTCAGAACCACTGACGTGACCGGTGTTGTCGCTCTGCCTGAGGGCGTTGAGATGTGCATGCCTGGCGATAACGTGGAGATGGATGTGGAACTGATTACCCCCATCGCCATTGAAGAGGGCCTGCGTTTCGCTATCCGTGAGGGTGGCCGCACCGTTGGTTCCGGCGTTGTTATCAAGATCAACGAATAATTGGTTTTGTGTTCTGTCCCCAGCCGCTCACGGGCGGCTGGGGATTTTCTATGGAAAGGAGTGAAAATAGATGCTGGAGAAACTGCATCAGGGGAATTATGGGGATTATATTGACTTTGCCTATGCGCTGGCGCTGGACAGGACCAAATCCTCCTATCCCACCTATACGGACGGGCTGAAGACCAAGGAGGACTTTGTGCGGGTGGCTGCCGGGGCCTTTGACTCCGAGAGGGAGGAGGTGCTGATCTTCCGGGAAGGGGAGAGGGTGCTGGGGTGGATTCACTACTATGTCATCCCAGAAGATCGGTACATCGGACTGCAAAGCTTTTTGACGGCGGAGAGAACCGCCCAGGCGATGGGCGAGCTGCTGGAACGGCTGGGGGAGAAATATCCGGGATACCGCATGTACTTTGGCTTTCCGGAAGAGAACACCGAAGCCCTGGAGGATTTGAAGGCCCGGGGTTTTCAGCTGGGAGAAGAGAGCCTGGTGGGCGTGGTGCGGTTTGAAGATTACACGCCGCTGCCCGAGACGGGGGAGATCACCAAAATTACACGGGAAAATTTTGAAAAATTTGCCAAAATCCATGCCAAGATGGACGGGGAGATGTATTGGGACAATGCCCATCTGCTGGAGGATTTGGATCGCTGGCACATCTACCTGCTGGGGGACAGGGCGGCGATCTACTTTGTGTATGTGGAGCAGTCCATGGAGATTTTCGGAATAGATTTCGCAGGGGAGTTTGACCCGCAGGATTTCCGGGCGCTGCTGGTGCGGGCGCTGAACCAGGGCAAGGCGGACGGCTGCAAGGATATGACCTTTTTCCATGAGGCGAAAGAACATCCGGTTGTGGAGGTGCTGGGGCTCCGGAATGTGGGGAGCTATGTGATGTATAGGAGGGAATTGTAGGGAAGGGAAAATACTGACGGTTTCACGAAATCGGAATTTTGCTGATGGACTTGAAAAGGGGGGGAGCAACCGGGATGGGGATTTTGGGGTTTGTTATTAAAGTTTGTATTGGTTTTATTTTTACGATATATGGTGGTTTTCTGCTGTTGCGAAACCGGAAAGGAAAAGGCAAATTGGTCCTTTCGCTTGTCTGTGTTCTGGTAGGCCTATTTTTATTGGGGTATGCAGTTTATCAACTTGTATCGGGCACGATTTAGCGTTTTGGACAGGGGATTTTGCGGTATGAAAGGGTGGAGGGGCTTGCACACGGCACTTGTATTTTTCTCTAAATTGGTGTATATTGGAGAGGAAAGGTAGGTGGAGAGATGGATATTTTAGCTGATTTTGTGACGAGAATAGGGAGGGAAGGCCTCACACTGCATGGTGTGGCGGTGCAGCAACATGGCAGGCTGTTGGCGGATCACCGATGGATTGCCGATACGCCCCATGTACTGCATTCCCTGAGCAAGAGCTTTACGGCCACGGCGGTGGGGATGGCGATTGCAGAGGGAAGGATGGGTTTACATGACCGGGTGGTAGACTATTTCCCTGCGCTGCTGCCAAAGACGGTCTCGCCGGAGCTGGAGGCGCTGACGGTACGGCACTTGCTCACCATGGCTCCGGGGCGGGACGAGCCCTGCATGATGAATGAGCAGCGCCCCCATATCCTGGAACCGGACTGGGTGAAATACTATCTCTCCCGGCCCTTTGACCGGATGCCGGGACAGCGCTTTTCCTATGATACCGGCTGCACCTATGTGGTGGGCGCGATTGTCCAACAGGTGACGGGGGAGAAGCTCATTGACTACCTGATGCCTCGGCTCTTTACCCCGCTGCACATCTACCGCCCCATGTGGGACGAGTGCCCTCTGGGACGCAACGTGGCGGGCGCAGGCCTTTTCCTGCGCACCAAAGAGCTGCTGCCCTTTGGACAGCTCTATCTGCAAAAGGGCGTCTACGAGGGGCAGAGGCTGGTATCGGAGGAATGGGTGCGGGAAGCCACTTCCCTGCAAATCGAGAACGTGGGCAGGGCGGAGGGCCCGGACGGACAGGCCGGGTACGGCTATCAGTTCTGGCTTTGCCACAACGGGGCCTACCGGGCGGACGGCGCCCATTCCCAGTTCTGCATCGTGCTGGAGGCGCTGGACGCTGTGGTGGCAATCAATGCCCTGGAGGATAACAGCCAGGCGGTGCTGGACGCGGTTTGGGAGGAGATTGTGCCCAAGCTGGAGCAGGTTTTTTAATTTGGCAGTTTGGCATGACAGCTCTTGCTTTGGGGAAAGCTATGGACAGTAGAAAGGTGGAATGACACATGAAAGTGATAGGAACAAATGAATTTGACCAGGTGATTGCCTCGGAGAAGCCGGTTTTGGTGGACTTCTTTGCCGACTGGTGCGGGCCCTGCAAGATGCTGGCCCCAATTTTGGAGCAGGCAGCGGCAGAATGCGAGGGAAAGGCGGACATCGTCAAGGTGAATGTGGACGAGAGCGGGGAGCTGGCGGCCCGGTATGGCGTGCAGTCCATCCCCACGCTGATTGTATTCCAGAACGGGGAAATTAAGCAGCAGGCCGTGGGCTTTATGTCCAAAGAACAGGTGCTGGCGCTGCTGGACTAAAAGAAAAATGGCCTGGGAATTCCTTCCCAGGCCATTTCAGCGCGTCGAACTTGTTCGACGCGCTTCTAGGGGGTACCCAGTACCCCCTAGATACCATGCCGGTTCTGTAGGAACCGGCATGGATACCACCGGTTTCGCGCACCGTGGCGCGAGTTAAGCGTGTCGAAGATTCGACACGCCGGATAAAAATCAGGCGCATGTTCTGATTTTTATGATTTTAAAATAGGGGACTTTTCCGAAAATCAGGTTTTTCGACAGTCTGAAATGGCTTCATTCTGTTACATGGCCGGAGCTGACGCCCTGCTGAGGGCCGTCCAGGGGGAGCCAATCCAGCACTTTGCGGATATAGGTATCCCAGAAATACCAATCGTGTTTGCCGGGGCCCTCTTCCCAGGTGAGGTCGTAGCCCAGGGACTTTAACTTATCGCGGAAGATGCGGTTGGGGGTGATGAGCCCGTCCTCTGTGCCGCAGGCCAGGTAGATTTTAGGCTTTTCCCCGCCGGAAGCTGCCAGG
Organism: Oscillospiraceae bacterium; assembly: GCA_022791315.1. Lineage (GTDB taxonomy): Bacteria > Bacillota > Clostridia > Oscillospirales > Ruminococcaceae > JAAVYW01. The sequence goes on from JAAVYW010000042.1 coordinate 21,283, forward strand.
CGCTCTGCCAGGGCAGTGTAGTCCATATCGCTGCCGGGCACTTTGCCCAGCTCCCCAAAGACAGATTCGTAGTAGCCACGGTTTGTCATCAGGAAATCGGTGTATTCGGTGTGGGACGACAGCTGGTCCAGAATTAGGGCGGCGGAAAGGCCACAGGCTGCGCCGAAAGTCTCGTGGAAACGCAGGCCGTTTACAATTGCCCCATAGCCGCCCATGGAGAGGCCGGCGATAAAGGTGTCCTCCCGCTTGCGGGAGAGGGGGAAGGAACGGCGGGTGAACTCCACCAGCTCTTGGCCGATGAAGGTGCCGTACAGCGCGTTGGACCGGGGGTTATCCACATAGAACTGGTTATCGCCGGAGGGCATCACCACAGCCAGGTTCCGCTCTTCGGCCCAGGACTGGATTCTCGTGCCGCTGACCCAGTCGGTGTAGTTGCCGAACACCCCGTGGAGGAGGTAGAGGGTTTTCAGGGGCTTTTCCTCCGGTACAGGCTGGCCGGGGAAAGAGAGCTTGTCGGTGGGAAGCACCACGTTGATGGGGACGGTGCGCATCAGGGATTTGGAGATAAAGTTGCATTGGATAAGTGCCATAGTTCATCGTTCCTTTCTATGTATCATACCGGATTAAGGCTACCGGGTATGGCGCTCGACATAGCCGGTGAGGGAGATGAAGCCCAAGTAGGGGATATCCCTGCCGTGGAGGTTGTCGCTGCCAAGGGCCATGGCTTTGCCTCCGGTGAGGGCCATAAGGGCATCGCAGCGGGCGTGGATAGCCAAGGGCTTGGCCGTGGAGAGAAAGCCGCAGCTCAACCCGCCCAAGAGGGCGATGCGGCTGTGGTATTCCCGCCAGCAGTCCTCAAAGGAGAGGGGGGAGGGCTGATAGCGGATGGCGTCAAAGCCCGCTTCCAGCGCCAAGCCCAACGCCTGAGGGAAATCGTAACCGGCGGAATAGATGGCATACTTGCCCTGGGCATGGAGCTTTTGGCATAGGATGCGATAGGTTTCTAATAGCGTTGCCTGCTCCGGATCGGAAGGCGTGTGTCCTGTTATATCGCGGACGAGGCAGGCACAGAGGGGGGAGAGGGGCAAAACCTGGTCATAATAGGAGAGGAATGCTTCATGGGAGCCGGGGGGCAGGGTAAGCAGGCCGCCGGGGCCCATATCCAGGATTCCCATGCCGGGAGGCAGCATGGACGGGGCGCGGGCGAGGAGGGGGGGATCCAGGCACAGGCCCCCTTCGATGCGGCCAAAGGAGAGGGCAGCCGTGTCAAGGCCGCAGATGCGGCTGCTGTCAATTACCACCTGGGCGGCGGCTAGGGAATCCTGCCAAGGGGTTGCGCCGCTGCGCCACACCAGGCGCTCATGGAGCGGGCGGCTTACCACCGGCTCAAAGAGTACGGGGCGGCCCGGCTCCTGTCGTTTCAGTACCCGTATCAGTTCGCGCATATTGGCCAAGGGGGCCACCTCCGTGTTTTGATTTTGCCTTCTATTTTAGCAGTTTGTGGGAAAATTGTCAAAGGCGGGAATTCTATGAGATTTTGAAAAGCAGATTGAATGAAATAAAAGAGGATGTTATACTTGGAGTGGTAAATTTTGACTCTGCGATAGAGAAGGAGGGAATTGCATGGAAAAGAGAGGCATCATAGCGCAGACAGAGCGGCTGATTTTGAGAAGATATACAGAGGCCGATTTGCAGGACCTATGGGAATACCTGTCTGATGAAGAGGTTGTGGCGTATGAGCCGTACAAGCCCATGTCGCTGGAGGAAGTAAAAGACAACCTGGAATGGCGCATTGGGACAGACGAGATGGTTGCCGTCGAGCTGAGAGACTCCCATAAGATGATTGGGAATGTCTATTTGGGAAAACGGGAGTTTGTATCGCTGGAAATTGGATATGTGTTCAACCGGAGTTACTGGGGAAACGGGTATGCGGCAGAGAGCTGCAAGGCGTTAATCCAGCAGGCTTTCTCAAATGGAATCCATAGAATCTATGCCGAATGCGACCCCAAGAACGAGAGTTCCTGGAAGCTGTTGGAACGGCTGAGGTTTCGCAGGGAGGCCCACTTGATACAAAATGTATCCTTTTGGAACGACAGGGACGGAAACCCGGTTTGGAAAGATACCTATATATATGCCAGATTGGAGATTGACAAATAGGGAATCTTGGCTGCTTAGGGAACTCGCCGGGAAGGATAGTAGATGGCTGGCAGAACGGCGAGAGGGAGATTTTACAAAAATTTCAAAGTCCTGATGAATTTGGTATGGTCTTCCAGGGATAAATATGGTATAATAACAACGTTAATATGCTTTCGACAATGTATTTGGGCGGTATAGCCTGCCTGTGTGAGGATACAGAGAAACAGGGAAGCACCCAGCTGCCCAAAATGGAGGGAGCGGCCGGGCCGGCAAAGCTGGCCTTTGCCCGCAGGGGCCGCAACGCCAGAAGAGAAGGCTGGGGACAACAGGAGAACTAGGGGGAAGCCCCCTGAAAATGGGAATAGGAGATGAATGAAATGTCCAAAGGGTTTACCCGGAGCGCGCTGGGCGAGGGAATCTGGATTAGCCGGATTACGGACAAGCGCTTCAAGACCAATCGGGTTTCGGTGAATTTTATCCTGCCACTGGCGGCTGGGACGGCGGCGCGGAATGCGATTTTGCCGCCGCTGCTGCATAAGGCCTGCCAGGACTACCCGGATTTCCGGCGGCTGAACCAGCGGCTGGGAGAACTGTATGGGGCGTTCTTAGATACTGAGGTGCGCAAGGTGGGCTCGCTGCAGGTCTTGAACTTTTCTATCCGCACTATTGACAACCGCTATGCGCTGGCGGGGGAGGACCTGCTCTTTGACTGCGCCAAGCTGCTCTGTGACCTGATTATGCGCCCGCTTTTGGTGGACGGGAAATTTGTGGAAGAGAATTTTGCAGTGGAAAAGCAGGTGCTCATGGACGATATCCGCTCCAAAATCAACGACAAGCGGGGATACGCTATCAGCCGCTGCGAGGAAATCCTCTTTGCCGGGAGCGCCCTGGCAGTGGACGAGCTGGGCGACCTGGAATCCGCCCAGGCGCTCACCAATGAGGACGCAGTGCAGGCCTACCGGGAAATGCTCCGCACTGCCCGGGTGGAAGTGATGGTGACGGGCGCAGACTTTAGCCAGGCAGCGGCGGACTACGTGAAAGACAGCTTTGCCGCGCTGGAACGCATCCCCTTCTCCGGGGCGCAGGAATTGGCTGCGCCAGTGGCAGCAGAGGACACAGTGGAGCGGATGGACGTGAAACAGTCCAAGATGGTGCTGGGCTTCTCGGCCCCCATGGTGGGGGAGGGGGAACTCTCCGCTTTCCGGATGATGACGGCTATGTACGGCGGCACGCCGGTTTCCAAGCTCTTCCTCAACGTGCGGGAAAAATTGAGCCTGTGCTACTACTGCGTCTCCCGTTTCGACCGTCTCAAGGGCATTTTGATGGTGGACTGCGGTGTGGAAAACCAGAACATCGAAAAGGCCAGGGAGGAAATCCTGCGGCAGCTGGCAGATATGCAGAAGGGCGCTTTTACAGCTGACGAAATCAGCGCCGCGCAGCTGCGCCTGCGCAACAGCTTTACCTCCCTTACCGACTCGCTGGGAGGCATTGAGAACTGGTATCTGACACAGATTTGCTGCGGGACCGAGTTCTCGCCAGAGGAAGAGGCGGAGAAGATTGCCGCCGTGACACCGGAACAGATTCAGGCAGCGGCCGGGAAGCTGGAACTGAAGGCCGTGTATGTGCTGACCGGGAAAGAGGAAGGGGAGAGGAAATAATGGGCATCCAATCGAGGGAGATTATCCGCAACCAGCGGCTGGGGGAGCAGTATCTCAAAATTAAGCACGATTCCGGGCTGAACCTGCTGCTGTGCCCCATGCCGGACTATGCCGGGGCCTATGCCCTCTTTGGCACCAACTACGGCTCCATTGACACCTGCTTTAAAACCCAGCATGACGAGGATTTTGTGGAGGTGCCCGCGGGCATCGCCCACTATTTAGAGCACAAGCTCTTTGAGAGCGAAGACCTGGACGCCTTTGCCCGCTATGCCAAGACCGGGGCCAGCGCCAACGCCTATACCAGCTTTAACCGCACCTGCTACCTCTTCTCCTGCGCCGGGGATTTCTCCGGGTCGCTGGAAATTTTGCTGGACTTTGTCACTTCCCCCTATTTCACCGAGGAGACGGTGGCAAAGGAACAGGGGATTATTGGGCAGGAAATCCGCATGTATGACGACGACCCCAACTGGCAGGTGTTCTTTAACCTGCTGCGCTGCATGTATCAGAACCACCCGGTGAATATCGACATTGCGGGGACGGTGGAGTCCATTGCCCAGATTACGCCGGAGCTGCTCTACCGCTGCTACAACACCTTTTACAACCTGAACAACATGGTGCTCTCCATTGCCGGGAACTTTGACCCGGAGGAGGTTATCCGGCTGTGTGATAAGATTCTCAAGCCTGCGGAGAAAATCCAGCTGGAGAGCCAGCCGGTGGTGGAACCGGAGGGCGTGGTGGAAAAGCGCTGCGAGGTCTCGCTGCCGGTTTCCATGCCGCTGTTCCACATTGGGTTTAAGGAGAAGGACATTGACGGGCCGGGGCTGGCAAAGGACTTTGTGCTGCGCAATATTTTGCTGGAAATCATCGCGGGGGAGGCCTCGGAGCTCTACTCCCGGCTGTATGACGCAGGGCTCATCAACGCCCAGTTTGGGGCCGAGGTGCTCACCATGCGGCAGCTCTGCGCCTATGTCTTCGAGGGGGAGAGCAAGGACCCGGACGAGGTCTACCGGCAGCTGCTGGAGGAGATTGCCCGGTTTAAACAAAACGGGGTGGACGAGGCCTCCTTTGAGCGGGTGCGCAAGGCGGTGTATGGGCGGTATGTCCGCAGCTTTGAGAGCATTGAGGGGGTGGCGAGCGCCATGCTGGCCAACAGCTTTGACGGGCTGACCCTCTATGACCTGAGCGACGCCACTGCCGCCGTGACGCTGGAAGAGCTGAACGCAGTGCTGAAGACCCAGTTTGCCCCTGAGCGGGCGGCGATTTCCATCGTGAATCCGGTGGAGGGGTAAGATACTAATTTGCGGGGCGCCTGGTTTCCGGGCGCTCTGTCTCTCTTGGGAGTGAGGCTGCTCCCATTCTTCTGCGGAAAGGACGGAAATCTATGACCAATATCGTTTCGTTTCCCGCCCTGGGGCTGGAATTCAATGTGCATCCCGTGGCCTTTTCCATTGGTGGGCTGCACATCTACTGGTACGGGATTATCATTGCCGCGGCCTTTGGGTTGGCGCTGCTCTACTGCATGCCCAGGGCGAAAAAGCTGGGCCTCAACGCCGACCGGGTGGTGGATGTGGTGATTGCAGGCACCATCGGCGGCGTGGTGGGGGCCAGGGTTTACTATGTCATCTTCGCCTGGGAGGAATTTGCCGACGATTTGAGCCGGATTTTCCGCACCTGGGAGGGGGGGATGGCTATCTATGGCGGGCTTATCGGCGCGGTGGCGCTGGGGCTTGCGATGGCAAAGCTGCGGCATGTAAAGGCCATGCCCATGCTGGATTTGGCGGCCAGCGGATTCCTCATTGGGCAGGGCATTGGGCGCTGGGGGAATTTTATCAACCAGGAGGCCTTTGGCTCCAACACCACCTTGCCCTGGGGGATGACAAGCTCGAATGTGGTGAACTATCTCTCGGACCGGGTGTCGGCGCTAGAGGGCATTGGCGTGACGGTGGACCCCTACGCCCCGGTGCACCCCTGTTTCCTCTACGAGTCGATTTGGTGCTTGGTGGGTGTGCTGGTACTGCACCTGTATACCCGGCACCGGAAATTTGACGGGGAGCTCTTTTGCCTCTACCTGGGCTGGTATGGGCTGGGACGGGCTGTCATCGAGGGGCTGCGCACCGACAGCTTGATGCTGGGCACCATGCGGGTTTCCCAGCTGCTCTCAATCCTGCTGGTGATTGTGGCTGTCGTGTTTATCGTCAGCAGGCGGATGCGCATCCGCCGCAGCGGAGACCCGGAGCTGGCTACCCTGTATGTGGACACCCAGGAATCCAAGGACATGTTGAGTGGCGCCTATGACGAGGCGGAAAAGGCCCGCAAGGCGGCGAAGAAGGCGGAGGGGGACAGCCAGGAGAAGGCCGAGGAAACCCCGGCTGAGACGGAAACGGAGGAGGCAGACCCAGCCGGGGAAACCCGGGAAGGGGAGGCCACGGAAGCGGAAACCCCGCAGGAGGAAGCCCCGGAGGACGCTGCCGAAGAGGAGAACGAAAAGCGGGAGAACCCGGAGGAATAGAAGAGAGGAAGGGTGCTTGGAATGGCTCAAATCATTGACGGGAAGGCGATTGCCGCCAAGGTGAAGGCACAGGTGAAGGAGGAGGCTGCGGCACTGGTACGGGAGCGCGGCCTTACGCCGGGGCTGGCTGTGGTCCTGGTGGGGGACAACAGCGCCTCCAAGGTCTATGTGCGCAACAAGGAGCGGGCCTGCAAAGAGGTGGGGTTTGTCTCCCGAAAGCATGTGCTGCCGGAGGACACCAGCCAGGAGGAGCTGCTGGCGCTGATTGACGCCCTGAACGGGGACAGCGCTGTACACGGGATTCTGGTGCAGCTGCCGCTGCCGGGGCACCTGGACGAGAAGGCGGTGATTGCCCGCATCCGGCCCGAAAAGGATGTGGACGCTTTCCATGTGGAAAACGCGGGGCGTATCCTCCTGGGGGACTACGGATTCCTGCCCTGCACCCCGGCGGGGATTCTCACCCTGTTGAAGGAGAGCGGGATTGCCATCCAGGGGAAGGAGTGCGTGGTGGTGGGGCGCAGCAACATTGTGGGCAAGCCCATGGCACTGATGATGCTGGGGGAAAACGCCACAGTGACGGTGTGCCACTCCCGCACCGAAAACCTGGCAGAGGTGACAAGGCGGGCTGACATCCTCATTGTAGCCATTGGGCGGGCCAAGTTTGTCACGGCGGATATGGTGAAGGAGGGGGCCGTTGTCATCGACGTGGGGATGGACCGGGACAAAGAGGGAAAGCTCTGCGGCGATGTGGACTTTGACACAGTGGAGCAAAAGGCCTCCTACATCACCCCGGTGCCCGGCGGCGTGGGGCCCATGACGATTGCCACGCTGATGCGCAACACGCTGACAGCGGCACAGCGGGCAGCGAGATAGGATACCCTTTTGGGGAGCGGAGTTTGTACCTATTTGTTTGATGACGAAGGGCATCTTGATGCTCCCCGCCATCCTTTGGATAGAGAATGCACCGAAAATTTTGCGTTTTCCCGGATTTTGCCGCAAACGGCGTTGACAAGGGGAGAATGGTGTGGTAAAATAGTGAAGCCGCATGTGATGGGCCTGGAAGCGCCTTTGGAGCGCGCCTAATCGACAGCGAGTCTAAATAGGAAGTGGTTGAACAGATGTACGCGATTATTGAAACCGGCGGAAAGCAGTACCGTGTCAGCGAAGGCGACATTCTCTTTGTGGAAAAGCTGAATGTTGAGGCAGACGCCGACATCACCTTTGACCAGGTGAAAGTCATTGGTAAGGAGGACGGCGTTGTAGTGGGCACTCCCTGCGTTGCAGGCGCTACTGTCACGGCGAAGGCCATTAAAAACGGCAAGGGAAAGAAGATTACGGTCTTTACCTATCGTTCCAAAAAGGATTCCAAGCGGAAGATGGGCCATCGGCAGCCCTATACAAAAGTCCAGATTATGAACATCAATGCGTAAATGATTGACGCGCAGTTTGAACAGTCTGCCAGCGGTTTTGTGGCGTTCCGGGTTTCGGGACATGCCGGTTATGCTGACGCGGGAGAAGATGTGGTATGTGCCGCAGTCTCCTCCGCTGTCATGCTCACTGCCAACGGCATTACCCAGTGTGCGGGGATTCCTGCTCAGGTGGGGGAGGAAGGGAATGTGATTTCCTGCCGGCTACCTGGGGAGGAGGAACAGGGGATGCTCTTTTTGCAGGCCCTGTATCTGCACCTTACTTGCCTGGAAGAGCAGTATCCGGGATTCCTCCGGGTGCGCGTGAAGCCCGTTGGGGGCGGACAATAGAAAAACATATGGAGGTGCTCACACATGTTAAAGATTAGTATGCAGTTCTTCGCTCATAAAAAGGGCGTAGGTTCTTCCAAAAACGGCCGTGATTCTGAGTCCAAGCGTCTGGGTGTGAAGCGGGGCGACGGACAGCTTGTACCCGCAGGGAATATCCTGGTGCGGCAGCGCGGCACCCATATCTATCCCGGCCACAACGTGGGCCGCGGCTCGGACGATACCCTCTTCGCGAAAGTGACCGGTCGGGTGCGCTTTGAGCGGCTGGGTAAAGACCGCAAGCAGGTCAGCGTCTACGAAATCGAGCAGTAAATCTATTGGTATACTCTCTGAGCCCTGAGCCGTCTTCTGCTCGGGGCTCTCTTTGTTTTTGAAAGAGAGGGAAATGCTATGATACCCACGCGAAAGGGGCCGCTGTTTCTTGTCACAGGGGCATCCTGTGCAGGAAAATCCACCCTGTGCGAGGTACTGTTCCAGAAAGAGAAGGGCTATGTTGTGCTGGAGAGCGACCTGCTGTGGCAGGAGCGTTACAACACGCCGGAAGACGGATACGCGGCCTACCGCAACTTGTGGATGCGCATTTGCGCCAATGTGGGGCAGGTGGGGCTGCCGGTGGTATTGTGTGGCTGCGCCCTGCCGGAGCAGTTTGAGACGCGGGAAGAGCGGGAGTTCTTCACCCAAATCCACTATTTGGCAGTGGTTTGCAGTGGGGAAGAGCTGGAAAAGCGCATGGATAAGCGGGGTGTGACAGACGCGGGCTGGCGGGAGAGCTCCCGCCAGTTTAACCGGTGGCTGGTGGAAAATGCCGCTTCCTGCCAGCCGGGCATTGCGCTGCTGGACACCACCGGCCTGACACCGGAGGAGGGGGCCGAACAGGCGCACCGGTGGATAGTGGAGCGGCTGGCTGGGGAGAGCGGTGCGTCTTTGGCTGTGTAACAGCACCTGCTCTTTGGTGAAGGCAGGGCCCTGTATCTTGCGGATTATAGCAGAGGGATTTTGGGCATTCTGACAGGGAAACTAGTGTATCAACTTGGGACATCTCAGGTGTTTTGATGATAACAGGGGAAGAAGGGATATACCGTGTTTGCAGACATTGCGAAGATCAAGGTGAAGGCGGGGGACGGGGGCAATGGGGCCGTGTCCTTCCGGCGGGAGAAGTATGTGGCAGCGGGAGGGCCGGACGGCGGCGACGGCGGCAACGGCGGCAATGTGGTGATGCAGGTGGACGGCCACATGAACACCCTCATTGACTTCCGGTACAAGCGGAAATTTGTTGCCGAGAACGGGGCCAACGGCTCCTCGAAGAACTGCACCGGCAGGCGGGGAAAGGATTTGATTATCAAGGTGCCGCGGGGCACGCTGGTGAAGGAGCCGGAGACAGGGCGTATCCTGGCCGACCTGTCGGGAGATGAGCCGGTGGTGATTGCCAAGGGGGGGAGCGGCGGCTGGGGGAACAGCCACTTTGCCACCCCCACCAGGCAGATTCCCCGCTACGCCAAGCCGGGCTATCCGGGGCAGGGGTTTGAGGCCCTGCTGGAGCTGAAGCTGCTGGCAGATGTGGGGCTGCTGGGTTATCCTAACGTGGGGAAATCCACCTTTATCTCGGTGGTGAGCGAGGCGAAGCCCAAGATTGCCAACTACCCCTTTACTACCCTGAACCCGGTGCTGGGTATGGTGCGGATTGCAGAGGGGAATTCCTACTGTATTGCCGATATCCCCGGATTGATTGAGGGGGCCAGCGAGGGAGTGGGGCTGGGCCACCGTTTCCTGCGGCATGTGGACCGCTGCCGGATGCTGCTGCACATTGTGGACGTCTCGGGCAGCGAGGGGCGGGACCCGGCAGAGGATTTTGAGAAAATCAACGTCGAGCTGGCAAAGTACAGCGAGGAGCTGGCTGCGCGCCCCCAGATTGTGGCCGCCAACAAGGCTGACCTGGCTACCGAGGAGCAGATTGCCGCTTTCCGGGCCTATATTGAGGAGAAGGGGCTGCCCTTTTTTGTGCTCTCCGCCGCCACAACCCAGGGGGTGGAAGAGGTGAAAAACGCCATTGCCCAGCGGCTGGAAACCCTGCCCCCCATCCGGGAATATGAGGTGCAGCCCTTTGAGGAGGATGAGTTCTACGACCGGAAAGACCGCAGCTTCTCTGTGCATGTGGACGAGCGGGGCGTCTATGTGGTAGAGGGGGATTGGCTCCTGCCGGTGCTGGGGATGGTGGACCCGGAGGACTACGAGTCCCTTCAGTATATGCAGCGGGTGCTGCGTTCCAGCGGGGTATTGGACAAGCTGGAGGAGATGGGCGTCCAGGAAGGGGATACGGTGAGTATCCTGGGATTTGAATTTGACTATGTGAAATAGGGGGAATTTGATGTTCGTGGAAGAAGAGGACGTGGATTTGCACACCCTGAGCCCCATTACACTGGCGTTTTTGGGGGATGCGGTGTTTGAACTGCTGGTGCGGGAACAGCTGGCAAAGGAAAACGCGCCGGCGGGAAAGCTACACCAAAAGGCAGTGAAACGGGTTTGCTGCTCGGCGCAGGCAGTGGGGTATGACGCGCTGCAGGAGGTGCTGACAGAGGAGGAGCGGAGCGTGCTGCGGCGGGGGCGCAACGCCAACAGCACCCGCGTGCCCAAAAACGCCAATCCCCAGGAGTACCGCAAGGCCACTGGGCTGGAGGCCCTCTTTGGCTATCTCTATCTGAAAAAAGAGACAGGGCGGATTCTGGAACTCTTTGCCCTGCTGGACCCTGAGCAAGAGATAGGGTGAAGAAAAACGCGCCGTGGCTTAACACGGCGCGCCGGGATTTTAAAGTTTTATAGTGGCTGCGGTGCGCTACAGGGGCTTTTGGAAGACCAGGCAGTAGCTGTGGTCGTAGCCAAAGCCGTAGCCCTCTTTGGCGCCGTCTTTTGTCCAGGAGACAACGAACTCCTTTTGCAGGGGGAGTACGGCGTCAACACTCTTGGCAATGTCCCAGGCCAGGGTGGTGAGGGTACCGCTTTTTTGGATATTGGAGGCCTCAATGACCGCATAGCCGCCGGGACGCAGTTTTTCAGCCAGCTGGCGGTAAATGCTCTGGATGTCCTGCAAATAGTCCTCATAGCCCTGGCCAGTGACGGAGTAAGCGGCAAAGGGGTACTCGTCATGGTCGTTCTTCGTCATGAAGGGGGGCGAGGTGATGGAGAAATCCAGCACCGGCAGGGGATACTCCGCCAGGCGGCGGGCATCGCCGCAGATGATGTGGTCTTCGTGGGAGAGGAGGCCTGCGATATAGGCCGCCCGCTTGGGGACATACTCCAGCCCCAGGCCGATGCGGCCCAGCTTTTCGGCCACCAGCAGGGTGGTGCCAAAGCCTGCGAAGGGGTCGAACACCACGTCGCCCTCTTGGGTGTATTCCTCCAAGAAACGCCTGACTAGGGCTGGGGGATAGCGCACGTCGTCCCTGGCAAACTGCGGGGGCAGGGGGGTGCGCTGCACATTGTCCAGCATGAGGACTGTTTTCATGGAAATCCCTCCTTTTTTGCCAGTATAGCAAACTATTCGACAAATGTCCAGATAGTTTCCGGCCCTTTGCCGGATAAGCCCGGTTTCTTTGACAAAATAGGAGTCCTCCGTTTTTTCCTGTTCCGCAGAATTGAAAAGCGCCTATGGATGTGAGGAATTGCCGTTTTCTGCTCAAATTGATTTCCTCGGGGGTATGAAGGGGGCGCCGATGTCATAGGATGAAATAACTTGACAGAAGCGGGAGGGACCAAGATGGCATTTTCGGCGATTCGCAAGGGGGTGCTCTACCTGGGGGCAGCGGTGGTGCTGGCCCTGACGGCGGCGGGGACGGCGCTGCTCACCCAGACCAAGGAGGCACTGAACCGGGCGCAGGATACCCCCCTTTTATCCGCAGCCACGGCGGAGGAGCGGGCGGATTTTTTGGCACAGTATGGGATTACAGTGGACACCACAGCGGAACAGGCGGACACAGTGCGTATCCCAGACCCATTTCCGCCGGTATATGAGCAGTATAACCTGTTGCAGAAGGCCCAGGGGATGGACCTTTGGCCCTACCGGGGCAGGGAAGTGAGCCGCTATGTGTATCCCCTGGCAGGGGAAGAGGGCTTCTCGGTGACCCTGCTGGTCTGGGAGGGACAAGTGGTGGGGGGCGATGTGTGCCGCCTGGGCGGCGAGCAAAGGGGCTTTGCCCAGGATAAGGTGCTGCAATAGCTCTCATGCCAGGCTAAGGGGGATGGCGCGTCCGGCTGGGGAAGGGTGCCTCAGAACAGGGGGAAAGATGGGGTGAGCCGGGGCCCAGCTATTGGCCTTTACCCCGAAGGGGACAAAGCCCCAAAAAGAGACAAAAAGGGGGAGCAGGAATGGGGAAAGAACGGATTGACAAAATAATTGCCGCCCAGGGGAGGCACTCCCGCAGCCAGGTGCGGGAGCTGTGCCGGAAAGGGCTAGTGACGGTGAACGGGCGGGTAGTGAAGGATCCGGGGGAGAAGGCCGACCAGGAACAGGACGAGATTGTGGCGGCGGGGGAGCCGGTGGCCGGGGCCACAATATACCTGATGATGAACAAGCCGGCCGGAGTGGTGAGCGCCAGCCGGGACCCCAGGGAGAAGACCGTGGTGGACTTGGTGCCGGAGGGGCTGCGGCGGCGGGGGCTTTTCCCCGCAGGGAGGCTGGACAAGGATACCGTGGGGTTTGTGCTGATCACCAATGACGGGCAGTTTGCCCACCGGATACTCTCTCCCAAGCGGCACGTGCCAAAGACCTATGAGGCCCTGGTGGCCGGCGGGCCGGATGAGGAGACTGTGCGGGCCTTTGCCGCGGGGATGGCGTTGGAGGACGGCACCCTCTGCCGCCCGGCGGAGCTCACCCTGCTGCGGCCGGGGGACCCGGCGTTGGTGAGGGTGGTGCTGCGGGAGGGGATGTATCACCAGATTAAGCGGATGTTCCTCTGCCTGGGCTGCGAGGTGGTGTGGCTCAAACGCACCCACATCGGCGGGCTGGCGTTGGACGATACCCTGGCCCCCGGAGAGTGCCGTGAAATATTAACCAAAGAAAAGGAAAAAATTTTGTAGTCTCCTTCAGAAAACTGCTTCTTACCTGCGGAATATTAGTTAATTTGATATAAATTGCCTAGCAAAGTTAGGCAGATTACGAATTGTATTTGACCGTGACTTTTGCTATAGTATAACTATACTTTTTAGTTCCTTAGAAGCAAATAAGGAAATCAATTCAGGAGGTTCATTTTATGGCAAATCTATCTTTACGCAATATTTATAAGAGATATGCGGGCGGCGTTACCGCTGTATCGGATTTCTCGCTGGAAATCGAAGACAAGGAGTTTATCATCCTGGTTGGTCCTTCCGGATGTGGTAAATCTACCACGCTGCGTATGATCGCCGGTTTGGAAGAAATCTCCGAGGGCGAGCTCTACATCGGCGACAAGCTGGTGAACGAAGTGGCCCCCAAAGACAGAGACATCGCCATGGTGTTCCAGAGCTACGCTCTGTATCCCCATATGACGGTATATGACAATATGGCTTTCGGCTTGAAGCTGCGCAAGACTCCCAAAGAGGAAATCAAGCGCCGCGTGGAAGAGGCCGCCAGAATCCTGGATATCTCCCACTTGCTGGACCGCAAGCCCAAGGCTTTGTCCGGTGGTCAGCGGCAGCGTGTTGCGCTGGGCCGTGCTATCGTCCGTGAGCCCAAGGTGTTCCTGCTTGACGAACCTCTGTCCAACTTGGATGCCAAGCTGCGTGCCCAGATGAGGACCGAGCTGGCAAAACTGCACCAGAAACTGGGTACCACCTTCATCTACGTTACCCACGACCAGGTGGAAGCTATGACCATGGGCGACCGTATCGTGGTAATGAAGGACGGCTTTATCCAGCAGGTGGATACACCTCAGAACCTGTACACCAAGCCCTGCAACGTATTCGTTGCCGGATTCATGGGTTCTCCTCAGATGAACTTCATCGAGGGCAAACTGGAAGAAAAGGGCGGCAAAATCTGCGCTACTTTCGACAAATATTCCATCGAGCTGCCGGAATCCAAGGCCAAGCTGGACGCTGTGAAAGCGGCTGTGGGCAAGGAAGTTATCATCGGCGTGCGTCCTGAGAACCTGAACAACGAAGAGGTTTATCTGGCAAGCGCTACCACTGGCGTCATCGATGTACATGTGGAAGTGACCGAGCTGATGGGTGCTGAGACTTATCTGTATGTCACCTGCGCCGGCAACAACATGACTGCCCGCGTGGCGCCCACTTCCCAGGCCCGTTCTGGCGATGACATTAAGATGGTCATCAATGCCGGTAAAATCCATATCTTCGATAAAGATACTGAAGCTGTTATTTGCAACTAAACCCCAATTGATTTCCATTCAAGTCCCGTCTCCAAAGGAGGCGGGACTTTTTATCCAGTGAAGGGAGAAGCGAAATGGTACAGTTTGGGCTCGACTTTATTTCAAAGGAACCAATCCACAAGGGTTGGTCCTGTGATGAAAAATACTGCGTGACCGGTCGGGAGGGCACAAAGTACTTGCTGCGGATTACGCCGGAGGAGAAGAGCAGGGGACGGAAGGAGATGTTTCGCATCCAGGAGGAGGCATGGACGCGGGGCGTGCCCATGTGCAGGCCCTTGGCCTTTGGGGAGTGCGAAGGTGGGGTGTATACCCTACAGAGTTGGATTGAGGGGGAGGACGCGGAGACAGCGGTGCCCCTCTTGGCAGATGCACGGCAGTATGCGCTGGGATTAGAGGCGGGGCGGATTTTGAAAAAAATCCACAGTATCCCCGTGCCGGAGGGCTGCGGGGACTGGGAATCGCGCTATGGGGCCAAGCTGGAACGGAAACTGGAGCTCTACCGGGAATGCCCCATCCACTATGAGGGTGGGGAGAGGTTTATAGAATATATCCGGGAGAACCGGCATTTGCTGAGGGGGCGTCCCCAGTGTTGCCAGCATGGGGACTACCATATCGGCAACATGATGCTGGAGGCGGGGGAGCTGCGCATCATTGACTTTGACCGCTGCGACTACGGCGACCCCTGGGAGGAATTTAACCGCATTGTGTGGACGGCACAGGCCGCGCCGCTCTTTGCCTCGGGGATGGTGAACGGCTATTTCGATGGGCAAGTGCCGGAGGAATTCTGGCGGCTGTTGGCGCTCTATATCGCGGGAAATACCCTCTCCTCCATCCCCTGGGCTATCCCCTTTGGGAAAGGGGATGTGGAGACAATGCTGAAGCAGGGGCGGGAAATTTTGGAATGGTATGACGGCATGGAACGGGTGGTGCCCTCCTGGTATTTTGAGGGGTACTATTTGCAGGAGATTGACGGGATTCCCTACAAGCTGAAGGAGCCCTTTGACTTTGGGTTTGTGCACCGGTATGGGAAGGTGTTCCGGGTGTTTGACGACCAGGATTCCGGCAATATCTGCTTTGGGACGGAGAAGGACGGGGAGAGGTACTTTGTCAAATTTGCCGGGGCCCCGGCGGAGCGCTATGAGGGGGATTTGCAGGAGGCTGTAGAGCGGCTGCGGGAGACGGTGCCCATCTATAAGGCGTTGCAGCATGAGAGCCTGGTGCAGCTGGTGGCAGCCGAGGAAACCGGCGGCGGGTTTGCGGCAGTGTTCCGCTGGGCGGAGGGGGACTGCATGGGGAGGATGTATCCCGCAGAGCACCGCAGGATTATGGCGCTGCCGGTAGAGGAAAGGCTGAGGATTTTTGGGGATGTGCTGGGCTTTTTGCGGCATGTGGCGGAGAAGGGCTACGTGGCAGTGGACTTTTACGACGGCAGCATCCTCTATGACGTGAGGGAGCACAAGACCACCATCTGCGATGTTGATGTTTTCCGCAGGCAGCCCTGTGTCAACGACATGGGACGGATGTGGGGGAGTTCCCTGTTCCAGGCTCCAGAGGAGTACCAGATGGGAGCGGGGATTGACGAGGTCACCAATGTGTATACCGCCGGGGCCATGGCTTTTGCCCTCTTTGGGAATTACCAGCGCACCCGGGAGGCGTGGACCTTGAGCCAGGCGCTCTTTGCCGTTGTGGACAGGGCAGTGCGGAACGACAGGGGAGAGCGGCAGCAGTCGCTGGGACAGCTGCTTGAGGAGTGGGAGAGCGCCCTTCGGGAGGGATAGTGACATAAAAAAGCACCGCCTGGCGAATGCCTGGCGGTGCTTTCCTGGTGGGGGAGATTAGAAGTTTTCGGCGGAGATTTCAAAATAGGCCTGGGGATGGGCGCAGACAGGGCAAACTTCGGGGGCAGCAGTGCCCACGATGATGTGGCCGCAGTTGCGGCACTCCCAAATCTTAACCTCGCTCTTTTGGAATACCTGCTGGAGCTCCACATTTTTCAGCAGGGCGCGGTAGCGCTCCTCGTGGTGCTTTTCAATGGCGGCTACCATGCGGAATTTCCGGGCCAGTTCCGGGAAACCCTCTTTTTCGGCGGTTTCGGCGAAGCCGGCGTACATGTCGGTCCACTCATAGTTTTCGCCTTCGGCAGCGGCGGAGAGGTTTTGGGCGGTGTCACCAAGGCCCTCTAGCTCCTTGAACCACATTTTGGCGTGTTCTTTTTCATTGTCGGCAGTTTTCAAAAAGAGAGCGGCAATTTGCTCGAACCCCTCTTTTTTGGCCTTAGAGGCAAAATAGGTGTACTTGTTCCTGGCCTGGGACTCGCCCGCAAAGGCGGCTTCCAGGTTTTTCTCGGTTTGGGTACCGGAATACTTGGACATAGTGCTTCCTCCTCTGATGATAGAATAGATTGTCTTATGGTGCAGAGATGCTTCCTATGCTTTATCTTTAGTATAACAGGAAAATGGGGGAAGTCAAGAGGGAAAGGGACAGAACCCATAAAGCAAAACGGATGAAGGGCGCGGGAAGGATTCACAGATATTTCACAAATTTTTTAGCAGATTTATGGTATAATAGGCATAAAAACAGGCAGAGCGTGTTTTTCCTGCGCCGCAGGCGCAGTTTGGTGTGTTTGCGCCAAGTGCCTATTCTATCGCAGCCTAAAAAGCAGCAGTGCAGGATGGCTCTGCTTGCTTGTGCCGCATTACGGCGCACTGCCCATGTGATACCGTATCTGATGAAATTGGCTTTGCCGGTTCATAATGTAGCAAGGCCGCAAATGGCCTGCGGCTATGGCGTGATGGGCAAAAAGTGTGCTTACATAGGCTGTGTTGGGAAAAAATATGCAAATTGGCAGAACTTTTTTTTGGCGAATGGGCGGATTTGTTGCAAAGGATTGTTGCAAAATCAGGCGTTTTTAGGTAAAATAGTGTTAACTGGTATTTTGTGCAAATGGACGGCAACTGAATCAACAATCTGGGAAAAGAGGAATCTCATTATGTCAAACAGACTGTTTCAAGGCGTAGTTCACCAGATGCGGGATGCAATTGACCGCGTGATTGGGGTAATCGACGAATCGGCCACAATTATCTCCTGTAGCGAACTGTCAAAAATTGGGGAAACCAATGAATTCGTCTCCTTTGAACTAAATGACACCCATGACTTTTTTGTGCGGGACGGCTATACCTACAAGCCCTTTGGTTCCAGGCTGAAGCCGGAGTACGCTGTCTTTGTGGAGGGAACTGACGATGCGGCGGTGAAATATGCCTCTATCCTCTCCATTTCCCTCTCCAGCATCAAGCAGTACTACGACGAGAAATATGACCGGAACAACTTTATCAAAAACGTGATTTTGGACAATATCCTGCCGGGGGACATCTATGTCAAGGCCAGGGAGCTGCACTTTAACACCGATACCAGCAGGGTGGTGCTGCTCATCCGGGTGCTCTCCAACAACGACATCTCGGCCTACGAAGTGGTGCAAAACCTCTTCCCGGATAAGCAGAAGGACTTTATCTTCAATATCAGCGAGACGGATATTGTGCTGGTGAAGGAGATTAAGCCCGGGATTGAATCCAAAGACCTGGAAAAGCTGGCCCGTTCCATTGTGGACACCCTTTCCAGCGAGTTCTATACCCACGCCATTGTGGGCATTGGCACGCCGGTGGTAGGGGTGAAGGACTTGGCCCGTTCCTTTAAAGAGGCCCAGGTCTCCCTGGAAGTGGGGAAGGTCTTTGACACCGAGAAGACCATTGTAAGCTATGACAACCTGGGCATTGCCCGGCTGATTTACCAGCTGCCCACCACACTGTGCGAGATGTTTTTGGCCGAGGTCTTTAAGAAGGGGTCTATCGATTCGCTGGACCACGAGACCCTCTTTACTATCCAGCGCTTTTTTGAGAACAACCTGAATGTGAGCGAGACTTCCCGGAAGCTCTTTGTACACCGGAATACACTGGTGTACCGGCTGGAGAAGATAAAAAAGCTCACCGGATTGGATTTGCGGGAATTTGACCACGCCATTGTCTTCAAGGTGGCGCTGATGGTGAAAAAATATCTCTCAGCCAATCCCATCAAATACTAAGTTCGGATTCCTGGAGGCTGAAAAATTGATTGAGTTTAACCATGTATCAAAGGTCTATTCTTCCAACAAGGCGGCGGCGCTCAAGGATGTGACCTTGAAAATCGAAAAGGGTGAATTTGCCTTTATTGTGGGTTCCTCTGGCGCGGGAAAGAGCACGCTGCTCAAGCTGCTGCTGAAGGAGGAAGAGCCCACCTCGGGGGAAATCTATGTCAACGGGTTCCGGTTGAGCAAGCTGCGGCGGGGGAAGGTGCCCATGCTGCGCCGCTCTATGGGCATCGTGTTCCAGGATTTCCGGCTGATTCCCACGATGAATGTGTTTGACAACGTGGCGTTTGCCCAGCGGTGCACCAACGTGTCCTCCCGGCAAATCAAGCGCAATGTGCCGTACATACTGGGGCTGGTGGGACTGCATGACAAGGCCAAATGTATGCCCAATGAGCTCTCGGGCGGCGAGCAGCAGAGGGTGGCCCTGGCTAGGGCCCTAGTGAACAACCCTTCCCTGATTATCGCGGACGAGCCCACCGGAAACATTGACCCGGAGCTCTCGTATAAAATTGTTGAGCTTCTGACAGACATCAATAAAGCGGGGACCACGATTCTGATGGTGACGCACGAGCACGAGCTGGTGCATGAATTCAGCAACCGTGTGATTACGCTGGAAAACGGCAGGATTGTGGCCGATGATGCGGATTGGAGTTTGTAAATGAGATTCAGCAGTTTTATTTATCTGATAAAAGAGGGGTTTAAAAACCTCTTTGTGAACTACCTGATGTCCTTTTCCTCCATTGGGGTGTTGATGGCCTGCTTGGTGCTGGTGGGGGGCTCCTACCTCATCACGGTGAATGTAAACTATGTTGTGGAGCAGGTGGAACAACAGAATGAGCTGGTGATTTTCTTGGAGGACGACGCCACCTCAGAGCAGAAAAGCGCGGTGAAGACACTGCTGGACGAGCTCAACGATGTGGTATCCTACCGCTATATCTCGCCGCAAGAGGCGCTGGAAGAGCAGATGGATACCCTGGGCGAGGATGTGCTGGCCGGGTTGGAGGAGGATAACCCTCTGCCCCCTTCCTTCCGGGTGAAATTGGGGACACTGGCTAACCTGGACGATGTGATTTACCAGTTTTCCCAGGTGACGGGCATCACAAAAATCAATGCGCCTACCGCTATTGCCGGGACGCTCACCAATATCAAGAACCTGATTTACATCTTTGGCATTGGGATTGTGGTGATTCTGGCGCTGGTGTCCTTAGTAATTATCACCAATACTATCCGCATCACAGTGTTCAGCCGCAGGCGGGAAATCAATATCATGAAATACGTGGGGGCCACCAACGCCTTTATCCGCCAGCCCTTTGTGGTGGAGGGGGCGCTGATAGGGCTGTTTTCCTCTGCCCTGGCCTATGGGATTATCTACTTTGCCTATGACCGGGTGCTGCTCTGGATGGAGGAACACAATATCTCCTGGCTCACCTCTTCCACGCAGCAAGTGCTGCTGCCCTTCTCGGAGGTGTATTTGGTTTTGGCTGTCACTTTTTTGGTGGTGGGGGTATTTACCGGCATTTTGGGTTCCACCTTCTCAATGCGGAAATATCTGAAGGTATAGGACTGGAACACCCTGAGAGAAAGGAAGAATGAAGGATGCGATTGAAAAAGCCGTTAGCCCTGCTTTTGGCCCTGGCTCTGCTGATTTTTATCCCGCAGGCTCAGATTGATGTGCGGGCCAACGATAAAATCCAGGCGTTGCAGGACCAGATTGAGGCGTTGGAGGCTAAGAAAAAGGCGGCGCAGGACCGAATCTCCAATATCCAGGATGAAAGGGAACGGGAGATTGCCAACCGCAACGCCATTGTCACCGAAATCGACAGCACGGTGCAGCAGATTTCGTTGCTTCAGGAAAAAATCAACGTGATTTCCGACGAGATGGACCAGAAGAGCCTGGAGATTGAGGAGAAAGAACAGGAAATCTTGGACAAGGAAGGCGAAATCGACGCAAAAATTGATGACATTAACCAGAATTATGAGCTGCTTAAACAGCGGCTGCGGGCCTCTTACATGTCAGATGGGGCCAGCACGCTGGATTTGCTGATGGGCGCAAAGTCCTTTGGGGAGTTTTTGAGCCAGAACGAGATGACCCGCAAGATTGCCGAACACGACCAGGAAATCTTAGTCAACCTGCGGGAGGAGCAGGCCGGGCTGGAATATGACCTGGAAGAGCTGGAGCGGGCCAAGGCCGGGCTGGAGGAGTCCAAGGCAGAGCTGGAACAGTCCCGTGCCAGCTTGGAGGAGACCAGGGGGGCTGTCAACAGCAAAAAGAGCGAGCTGGACAGGCTCTACCAGAGCAGTTCCAACCAGATTGCGGAGCTCTCCAGCCTGGAGGCTGAGTTGGAGGCCAATATTGCCGCCTACCAGAAAAAGGCCCAGGATATGGAGGCGGAAATCCAGCGTATCTATGCTTCGTTGAAAACCACAACGGCGGAATATGTGGGCGGCGACTTTAGCTGGCCTCTGTCGGGCTTCAGCAATATCACCTCTTACTATGGGTGGCGCTTTAATGGGCAGGACTTCCACACCGGTATTGATATTAGCGGCGGTGGTATTTATGGTGCGCCCATCTATGCGGCCAACAGCGGCACTGTGGTGGTGGCCCAGCGCAACTATACGGCGGGCTACAGCTATGGCATGTACGTGATTATTGACCATGGCGGCGGCTATACCACTCTATATGGACATTGCAGTTCCCTGAGTGTGTCGGAGGGGCAAACCGTGTCGGCGGGGCAGCAGATTGCCAATGTGGGTTCCACCGGCTGGTCTACCGGGCCCCATCTCCACTTTGAAATCCGTGTGAACGGCCAGTCTACCGACCCGCTGGGTTATTTCCAGAAGGTGGGTTGATTCGAAACGGCACTGGGTTTCCCGGCTGCACTTCTGCGGCCGGGAAACCCTATTTGTGATTCGCCGTTTTTTTGGTGCAGCCCAGGGAATGGGTATCTTTCCCTAGGGCTGTTGGAATAGATTGTTCACAGATTTTTCAGGATTTGTTCGTATGGGGGATTCATTTCCCGGTTATTTTAATGTCTGTTGAATTGTGCTTTTCTATCGTTGGGAGGGACTTCGGTGCGCAAAAAAATATCATTGGGCGCGGCCATTACCTTTATGCTCATTACGGCAGCGGTTACGTTTTCGCTGACTACCGTGTATACCATGCAGAATTTTAACAACAAAATCAGCAATATCAAGGAGAGGGAGGCGATGTATGCCAAGCTGTCGGAAATCGACACCTCGGTGCGGAAAAACTACATCGGCGCCATCGACGAGGATAAGCTGATGGACTCCATTGCCTCGGGGTATCTCCGGGGCATTGGCGACCCCTACAGCCAATACCTGAGCGCAGAGGACTACAGCGCCTACATGAGGGACTATGAGGGGCAGCTGGTGGGCATCGGCGTGGAAGTGACCGGGGATGCCAGCGGGTATCTGCGGATTTCCCGGGTGTATGAGGGTTCTCCCGCGGAGGCCGCTGCCCTGCAAAAGGGCGACCTGATTGTCTCAGTGGGGGGCGCGGCCATCACGGAGAAGAGTGTGAGCGATGCGGCCAAGGCCATCAGCGGCGAAGTAGGCACCACAGTTTCCTTGGGCATCCGGCGGGAGCTGGAAGAGTTTGAGGTGGAGCTGACCCGCAGGCGCATGGAAGTACCCACCATCTCTTACCGGATGATTGGTACGCTGGGCTATATCCGGATTACAGATTTTACAGAGGCCACAGTGGACCAATTTGACGACGCGCTGGACTCCCTGCTGCGGCAGGACGCCCAGGGGATTGTCTTTGATTTGCGGGACAATACAGGCGGTTCGGTGCCTGCCCTGTGCAACATGCTGGATATGCTGGTGCCAGAGGGGGAATTGGTGTCTGTGGAATACAGCGACGGCAGCCGCACGCTTTTGGCACGCAGCGATTCCTCAGAGGTACTGCTGCCCATGGTGACAATCACCAATAAGAACACGGCCAGCGCCTCGGAGCTCTTTGTGCAGGTGCTCAAGGCCTATGACAAGGCCCCCTCAGTGGGGGAGACCACCTACGGGAAGGGCGTGATGCAGACGCTTTTCCAGCTCAGTGACGGCTCGGCAGTGAACTTGACCAACGGCAAGACCTATGCGGCGGATTCGGAGAATTTTGACGGCGTGGGAATCGCGCCGGACTATGAAGTGAAGCTCTCGGCGGAGGAGCAGGAACGCTTTGACGAGCTGGACGAGAACACTGACCCTCAGCTGGCAAAGGCGCTCTCGGTGCTGACAGAGCAGATTGCAGGGAACTGAGGAAGGCATATTGGGGCGTGGAACCGCATAGGGATGGGATGGGGAGGCTTGGCCGCCTCCCTCCACCGGCCTGACAACACTGTTTTGGCGCTATCCCTTGACATCGAAAAGCGGATTCACTATAATAAAGTCTGACCCTGGGAAAGACGACGATGCACCCTCTCCACGGCTGGGAGGCGTGCAGGTTTTTTATTGCCCAGGATGCCCTGTGCCAGACGCGCAGGGGAAGGGTATCCTAAAATATGCTGCCCACCGAGCTTTAAAAGATAGAGCTAATGTCCCCGAAGGAGGGGACCACAACAGGGGAATCAAAGGCGCGCTGGCGCTTTGAGGATAAATAAGAAGACAAGGGGCCTTGGGCCCAGGGATAAAAACCGGAAAGGATGAAAACACAGATGGCGAACAAACAGATTTTTCTCACAGATGAGGGGCTGCACAAGCTGGAGCAGGAGTTGGAGGAGCTGAAAACCGTGAAACGGAAAGAGGTTGCAGCTACGATTAAAGTGGCGCTCTCCTTCGGCGACCTCTCGGAGAACAGCGAATATGACGAGGCGAAAAACGAACAGGCCATGGTGGAGGCCCGCATCGCCGAGCTGGAGGCCATGCTGAAGCAGGTGGTTGTGCTGGACGAGGACGACCTCTCTACCGACCAAGTGAGCGTGGGCTCAAAAGTACGGGTGGTGGACGTGGAATTTGACGAGGAGGAGCTCTACCAAATCGTGGGTTCTACAGAGGCTGACCCGGCCAGCGGGCGGATTTCGGACGAATCCCCAGTGGGGAAAGCGCTGCTGGGGGGCAAGGTGGATGACATTGTAGAGGCAGAGGTGCCGGGCGGTGTGATTACCTTCCGTATTTTGGAGATTATGAAGTAAAAGCAGAGATGGGAAAAGGGCATGTGAGGTGGCCGGGGAGCAAGGAGGAGGCCCACATGCCGGCTTAAAATTGAAGGGGATTGTGGAAATATGCATTGGTCAGATTTGATTGCGGAGGAAATTTTAAAGAGAAACCCCGATAAGGAAGAATACGTCTGTGCGGCGGGAATCAGCCCCTCGGGCTCGATTCATATTGGCAATTTTAGGGATATTGCCACAAGCCTATTTGTGGCAAGAGCCTTGGAACGAAAGGGCAAGAAGGCAAGGCTCCTCTTTTCCTGGGATGAATATGATAGGATGCGCAAGGTGCCTGTGAATGTGGCAAAAGCGGCAGAGGGCTTTGAAAAATACATAGGCTATCCCTATGTAGATGTCCCCAACCCCTTTGGAACAGAACACGCCACATATGCAGAATATTTTGAGAAGGAATTTGAAGCGTCCATTGACAAATTCGGCATCAAATTGGATTACCGCCACCAGGCCAGCATGTACCGTTCCGGCTGCTATCGGAAATACATCATTGAGGCACTGGACAAGAGAGGGGAAATTTTTGATATTCTCGATGGCTTCCGCACCCAGGATGCTGTAGAGGGGGAGAGGGAGGCCTATTATCCGGTCAGCATCTATTGCAGCGAGTGCCACAGGGATACAACGAAAATCACCGCTTACTCGGATACAGAGAAAAAAGCGGAGTACCAGTGTGCCTGCGGCCATCACGGTACATTTGATTTCAATACAGATACCGACTGCAAGCTGGCATGGAAAATTGACTGGCCTATGCGCTGGATGTATGAGAAGGTGGACTTTGAACCCGGCGGCAAGGACCACGCTGCCCCTGGCGGTTCCTTTGACACCAGCAGGGTGATTGCGGAAAAGATTTTTGGGATAGAAGCCCCGGTGTTCAAAGGCTATGAGTTTATCGGCATCCGGGGGACAACGGGGAAAATGTCCGGTTCCTCCGGGCTGAATATGACCCCGGACACCCTTTTGAAGATTTACCAGCCGGAAATCCTCCTGTGGCTCTATGCCAGAGTGGAAACCAACAAGGCCTTTGACCTGTGCTTTGACGACGGCATCCTGCGCCAATATTTTGAATTTGATAAGCAGTATGACCAGTATGTCAAGGGAGAAGCGGACGACCATGTGAAATCGATTATGGAGAGCTGCCTGCTGACAGACAAGCCCATCCAGACAGTCCCCATATCCCTGCTGGTTCAGCTTGGTTCTATCGTGGATTTCAATGTCCCCATGCTGGAGACGGTGTTTGCCAAGATTGGGCAGCCCTATCAATATGCCGATTTTGCCCAAAGGCTGGAGCTGGCAAAGTACTGGCTGGAAAACTGCTCTCCCGAAAACGCCAACAAGCTGATTCCCTACCGCAACTGGGAAGTGTATGACGCCCTCAATGGGGAACAGAAGCGGGAAATCGCCCTGCTGCACGATTATCTGGTGCAGGAAACCTATACCCTGGACGAACTCAGCGCCAAGCTCTATGAAATCCCCAAAACCGTTTACGGAGCAGATTTGCCGGAACTGAAAAAGGTGCAGGGGGAATTTTTCAAGGCTGTGTACAAGCTGCTGCTCAACAAGGAGAAGGGCCCCAGGCTCTATCTGTTCTTATACGCCATCGATAAGGAGCGCTATGTGGGCCTGCTTGACTTTTCCACAGAGAGAACAGAAGAGGAAAAGACCCCCTTGTCGCAGCTTAACCGAGAACCGGTAAAGGAAGCGAAGAAGAAAATCGAATACGGCGACCCTGACCCGGTAGCGCCGGTAAAAGATGAGATTACGCTGGATACCTTTAACCAAATGGACCTGCGCGTATGCAAAATTTTAAAGTGCCAGGAAATCAGAAAGTCCCACAGCTGCTACCGCTTGACCTTGTTTGACGGAATTAAGGAGCGCACCATTGTCTCTTCTATCAAGGACTACTATACCCCGGAGGAGCTCACCGGCAAAAAAATTATCGTGATAGCAAACCTTCAGCCCACCAGAATCACTGGTGTAACCAGCGAAGGGATGCTGGTGGCTGCAACCAACAATGCCTGCGGATGCCAGGTGATTTTTGTAGACGACATTGTCCCCGAAGGAACCATGATTCGCTGACTATCCTGAAAGGAGGGATTCCATGGTTGAACTGCGGGAGATTACCCAGGAGAACTATGAGGAGTGCCTGAGCCTAAAAGTTGCGGAGCATCAAAAAAACTTTGTCTCCTCAACGGCTCACTCCTTGGCGCAGGCCTGGGTGTCTTATCACACCGCTTATCCCTTTGCGATTTACGCGGAGGGGCGTATGGTGGGGTTTCTCATGCTGGGTTACTATGAGCGGAAAGACCAGTATACCCTGTGGAAGTTTATGATTGACGAGCGGTATCAGAAGAGGGGATACGGGAGGGAAGCCCTGGGGCTTGGGCTTGAGTACTTGATTGACCGGTTTGGG
Source organism: Oscillospiraceae bacterium (assembly GCA_022791315.1). Lineage (GTDB taxonomy): Bacteria > Bacillota > Clostridia > Oscillospirales > Ruminococcaceae > JAAVYW01. Next base: position 47,400 of record JAAVYW010000042.1, read on the forward strand.
GCGAAGGAGGTCTATACGGCGTATCTGGAAGGCAACCGGGTTGCCAGGGAGCTTTATGCCTCCTTTGGGTTCCGGGAAACCGGGGAAATCGAGGGGAACCAAGTGGAAATGAAATGGGTTGTAGACGGCAGGGAGCTTTAAAACCGATTGACAGAGACCGCCTTGTGGCTTGGGCCATGGGGCGGTTTTTGTTCCTCATTGGAGAGAAAAAATACCCCTCACAGCCCGTTTTGACACGGGTGTGAGGGGTGGAAGAAGAAAGGGGAAGCAGGTTTGGATTCAGCGGCCAAAGCGCTGCCGGGAGACCTCCCGGCAAAGTTCGGCCCACTGGCAACCGGCGCATACCTGGGGCTGCTTTCCTGGCGAGATAATTTTGAGGGAGACCAAGGCCTGGAACTCCTGCCAGGAGAGCTCTTGATGTTCTGCCAGGCCGCAGAGGGACAGGACAGATTGGTCGTAGGCGTCCACTTTCTGGCCGCTCTCACAGAGACCGGACTGATTGTGGGGACAGCAGGTACAAAAATGGTCTGTGCGGCACACCAGCCGGAGGAGCTGGGCCGGGTTCTCCGCCAGGGAACCCAGGGTGGCGGACATGTGGGCGGTAAATTCCGGGCTGTAGCCCTTGCCCACGAAGAATTGGAGGCACAGGCCATGGTGGGGACGCATGGGAAGTGGGATGCTACTCAACAGACCAGCCTCCCCTCTGCAGGGGCTTGTCCAGGGCTTTGACCAGGAAAGCGGCCAACAGGACTTTTACTACATCGCCCGCCAGGAAGGGGAAGACACAATAGGCCAGGGAGGTGAACAAGTCCATCTTGGTGAGGGCCATGAACCAGACCGTGCCGAAAAAGTAACAGGAGGTCACGCCGGCCACCATACCCAGGAGAAGGGAGGGCCAGGTTTTTCCCCAGCGGTGCACCACCAGGCCGGTTACCAGGGCGGAGATGATGTACCCCAGCACATAGCCCCCTGTCTTGCCGAAGAGCACGCCAACCCCGCCGGTGAAGCCGGAGAGCACCGGCGCCCCCACCAGGGCCAGCAGCATATAGCAGCCCATGCTGAGAGAACCATACTTGGGCCCCAGGGTTGCCCCGGCCATATGTACGGCAAAGAGGGCCAGATTGATGGGGACCATGGGCAGGGGAATTTGAATCTGGGAACAGACAGCAGTGAGTGCGGCAAAGATGGCGCACAGGATTAGGGTTCGGGTGGGGATTGCCGTTTTTGTTGTATTCATAGTGCCCTCCTAATAGTAAACTTAGAATTTATATGAGGTTTACTATCACAGTATAGCAGAAAAGAAAAAATTGTCAACTTATTTTTCTGATTAGATAACATTAGAGGAGAGCTATCTCCATTCAGTGCACCAGGAACAGCGGACGGGAGGCGGGCATAGGATAAAAGAAATTGACTTTTTGGGGGGATGTGGTGTAAAGTTATCATAGAGTGAAAAATTTGTTCGGGAGGGATGGGATATGGGGGAATTTTTGTTTTTTGATACCGCTGATTTGCGGGACGAGGAAATAGCGCTCTCCCTAAAACGCACGGCAGAGGAAGACCCGGTGCGGCAGCTTGTGCCCGCCTATTACTTTGATATCCTGCACGCAAAGACGGGGGAGCGCATGGGGGAGTGCGACCTGCGGGTGGGCTCCGGCTACAACATCTATTATGCCGGGAATATCGGCTACCGGGTGTTTGAGCGGTTCCAGGGGCACCACTATGCGGGGCATGCCTGCCGGCTGCTCTTCCGGCTGGCGCAGCGGCATGGGATGGAGGAGGTGCTTGTCACCTGCAAAACGGATAATATCGCCTCGGCCCGCATCTGCGAATGGGCGGGAATGGCCCATCTTGGGATAATATTGCTGCCGGAGGACAATCCCATGTATGCCCAGGGGTATCGGGAAATCCACCGGTTTGTCTGGCGGATTCGGAGATAAAGGGAAATCGGCCGTTCTCAATGGATTGTCCATAGAGAGCGGCCGATTTATTTTTTGGAGAAGAGTTCCGCCGCTATCGGATGGGCGGATGAGGAGGATGCATTACTGCTTTAACTGGAAGGATTCACAGTCGGTGCATTCCACCACGGTAGGGTTCATTTCGTGGGTACCCACCACGATGGAGTCCAGGGAACAGTTATTCTGGCTCTGGCAGTGGTGAACACACTGCTGAACGGTGCATTTGATGCTGGGATTGGCCTGACAGCTGCAACAATTACGGTTCATAGCGATAACCATCCTTTCTTCTGGAAGAGAAGTTTGTGCCCACACCTGTTTTTGAAAGGCGGGACAAAACTAGTATCCGTATGGCGGCAAAAAATATGCGCTCAAGTGCTTTCCTAAAATTCCAGGAATTTCCATTGACAAGATTTGGGGGGCAAGCTCATAGGAATAGGGAGTGGGGGACTGTTTCCCTTGGGAAGAGACGAGAAGGGGGTTGTCGCCATGAAAAAGCTGCGGGCCTTTTTGGTCAGCGCGTTGGTGCTCACTGCCACCTCCCTGCTGGTGAACAGCATCGGGGTGTGGTTTAGCCTGTATATTGCGGGGAAAATTGGGTCGGAGGCCATGGGTGTCTTCCAGCTGGTGATGTCGGTATATGGCTTTGCGGTGACGCTGGCGGCCTCGGGCATTAACCTGGCTGCCACCCGGCTGGTGGCCGAGGAGCTGGTGAAGGGGAAAGATGCGGCGGTTTATGGGGTGATGCGCCGGTGTTTGGGCTACTGCCTGTGCTTTGGATGCCTGGCATCGTTTTTGCTCTTTACCTTTGCCGAACCTATCGGGGTACACTGGCTGAAAAACGGGGAGACAGTGCGGCCCCTGAAGCTGATGGCAGTGACGCTGCCCTTTGTGTCCATGTCCTCGGCACTGAGCGGGTATTTCACGGCGGTGCGCAGGGCGACCAAAAACGCGCTGGTGCTGATTCTGGAGCAGTGCATGAAAATCGGGTGCGCCGTGGGGATGCTGGCCTTTTTCCCGCCCCAGGGGCTGGAGAGCGCCTGCCTGATTTTGATTGGGGCGGGGATGGTGGCGGAGCTCTTTTCGTTCACAGTGTCTTTTCTGCTCTATCTGGTTGACCGGAGGCGGTATGCCGAGGGGGCAGGGGACGCCAGGGGGATGACCCGGGCCCTCTGCGGCATTGCGCTGCCTATTGCGTTGAGCGCCTATATGCGCTCCGGGCTGGTGACGCTGAAAAACCTGCTTGTCCCCATCCAGCTGGGAAAGTATGGGGCATCCAGTCAGGACGCCTTGAGCACCTTTGGGCTGATGCACGGGGTGGTGCTGCCGGTTGTGTGCTTTCCCGCGGCGTTCCTCTCGGCCTTTGCCAACCTGATTGTGCCGGAACTGGCGGAGTGCCGGGCCTGCGCGCCCGACCTGGCAAAGAGCAGGCGTATCCACTACCTGGTGGGGAGGATGTTCCAAATCACGCTGCTCTTTTCCGTGTGCGTGGCGGGGCTCTTCTTTTTCTTTGCAGAGCAAATCAGCCTGGCAGCCTGCAAAAACCCGGCGGCAGCCCAGTATGTAAAGCTCTTTGCGGTGCTGGTGCCGGTGATGTACCTGGACACCATGGTGGACAGCATGCTCAAGGGGCTGGGGGAACAGGTGAGCTCCATGCGGTATAACGTGATTGACGCGGCGGTGTGCGTGCTGATGGTGATTGTGCTGCTGCCCCTCTACGGGGCCAAGGGGTATGTGGTGGTGATTTTTGTCAGCGAGATTTTGAACTTTGCCCTGAGCGCGGCCAGGCTGCTCAAGGTGACAAGGTTCCGGCTGAATGTGTTTCAGAGCGTGTGCAAGCCGGTGTTTTCCATTGCAGCGGGGGCGGTTTTTGCCGGGTCGCTGCTGGGCCTTATGGGGATAGAGCCCACCTCGGCGATTGGAGGGGCGGCGATGCCGGTGGCGCTCTCCGTGTTCTGGTACTTGCTGTTCCTGGTGCTCACCGGCTGCCTGACAAGGGAGGACCTGCAATGGATTGCAGGGATTTTGAAGCGGTGAGCTAGATTTCGGTGATGTAATCGGCGCTGGCATAGCCCTCCAAATTGCCCCGGCGGATAACATACCAATTGTCCCGCTGGCCCAGGATGGAGACGGTTTCGCCGTTGTAGAGGCTGCCAATCACAGGTGCAGAGAGGGAAGGGCGCTCCCTGACGTTGAGGGAGCCGCTTTGCAGGCGAACCACGCCGGAGCGGATGCCCTCGGGCTCATTGAGAGGCAGGCCGAAATACTGGGCGATGGCAGCGGAGACAGCCCGGGCCATGGCGGGGATATGATTTTTAATCCAGGCCTCGTCCTCCGGGTTGTCGTGGTAGGCGAACTCAATGAGGACGCCGGGGGCGCGGGTCTTGCTCACCTCGCCCAGGCGGGTGGTAGTGAGTACCCTTACTTTGTCGGGGTTGGGGTAGATTTTTTTCAGCTCTGCCGCCACCAGGTCGGCGAAGCGCTTGCCGTTTGTGCTGCCAGGGTAGTAGTAGACCTCGGAGCCCCGCACGGTGCCGGCCTTGCCCTCTGGTGCTGCGTTGGAGTGAAGCGCCACGTGGAGGGCATAGTCCCCGGCGTTGGACTCCCGGATGGATGAAGCGGCGGTCATCTCCGGGCGGTTGCGGGTGAACTCAATGCCGCTGGCCCGTAGATAGGGCTCCATGGCGTCGGCCACCAGGTTCATGTACTGTTCCTCGGTGCCGCCGCTTAAGTAGGGGTTCCAGTCCTGGGTGGATGGGCTCAAATAGATAATGGGCATACCGGCTGCCTCCTTATGTCTTTTTCCCAGTGTATGGAAAAATCGGGAAAATGGTGCGGGGCTGAGGCCATGTCTTGCAACAACCCCGCCTGGGGAAGGAGAACCCGGACGAAGCGGCCCGCAACGCCCCAAAAGATGGCGCCAGCGGCGGGACTCGCCGCTGTGACAAAGGCCAACATGTGTTGGCCCCGAGGGAGCGGGAACCCCCTAAAAAAGCCTTGTGCGGGCTGCGAAAATGTAGTATACTAAGGGCATTATGAATTATGGGGGCTGAAAATGACTGAGCAGGAAGAAAGGCTGGTGGGGGAGGCGCTGCGGGCTTACCCCTTGGAGGGGGCGGAGGTTCGGTTTATCCGGCACAACGAGAACATCACCTGCCGGGTGACGGTGGGGCGGGAGAGCTATGCCCTGCGCATCCACGCGCCGGTGGAGGGGGTTTTCTTGGCGCTCTTGGAGCAGGCTCCGTCAGAGGAGCTGATGCGGGGGGAAATCCGGCTGCTGCTGCACCTGGCGGAGCACGCCCCTTTCCCGGTGCAGAGGCCGGTGAAAAACCGGGTGGGGGAGTATATCACCCTGCTGGCGGGGGACATACCGGCACAGCTGCTGCAATGGCTCCCGGGTGAGGAGATGAAGCGGGAAGGCCTGGGGCAATACGCCGAAGAGTTGGGCACCCTGGCGGCGCAAATCGACCACGCGGCCCAGGGGTTTACCGGGGAACGGCTGCGCTACGACCAGGACTTGGTGAAGCGGATGCAGGCCGAGCTGGAGAAGGCGGCGGGGCTGGGGCACTTATTGGACAAGCACTGCGCCCTGTGTATCCGGGTGCTGGACGAGGTGGGGCGGATTATGACAGAGCTGGACGGCCGGCCGGGTTCCCGTTGCCTAATTCACGCCGACCTGGGGGCTGGGAACCTGCTGAAAACCCCTATAGGGCTGGCGCCCATCGACTTTTCCCTCTCCGGCTACGGGCACAGGGCCCAGGAATGCGGCATGGCGGCCTTTAATTTCCAGGAGCCAGAGCAGCGGGAACAGGTGCGCAGGAGTTACGAGGCTGCCGGCGGGGTTGAAATCCCCCGCCATCATCTGGACGCCTTTGGGGCCTTTAGTATTCTGCTCTTTCTCTCGGCGCAGCATGACAAGGTGTGGCGGGAGGACTGGTTCCGGGAGGCCATGGCGCGGTGGTGCGAGACGGAATTTGCACGGGTAGTGGAATAGAAATTTGAGGGAAGGAGTACCAAACATGGGCAAGAGGCTTTGCATTGCCTTAGCTCCGGGCAGGGCCGCGGAAACGGGCAGAACCTGCACGGAGAGACGGATAGACTGATTTCTGCCTGCCCCGGCGATAGCGCGCCGGGGGAAAACGGCTTTGCCCTATCGGGAAAACACAGGTTTGACTGAAAAGGAGCAAAGCAAAATGAAACAGATAAAAAATCAGGGGCTGCGGCCCTTTTTCCTGTTGCAGGCGGGGCAGTTTGTCTCGCTGTTTGGCAGCAGGATGACCAGTTATAGCCTGACGCTCTGGGCCTATGGGCGCAGCGGGTCGGTGCTCTCATTATCGCTGCTGACGGTGTGTTTTTTAGTCCCCTCTATCTTCTTTAGCTTCCTGGCAGGGGGATTCCTAGACCGGGTGGACAAGAAAAAGGCCATGCTGGTCTCGGACAGCCTTTCGGCGCTGCTCACGGTGCTGCTGCTGGTGCTGTTCCAGGCGGGGACGCTGCGGGTGGGGGTGCTCTACGGGGTACAGTTCTTGCTGGGGGCGCTGAACGCCTTCCAGGACCCGGCGGCGGATGTGGCAGTATCTTTCCTGGTGGAAAAGGAGGACTATGTGCGGGTGAGCGGGATACGCTCCTTTTGCATCTCCTTTACCGGGATTTTCGCCCCGATGGTGGCGGGCGGGCTCTATGGCCTCTTGGGGCTGCGGGCAATCCTGCTGCTGGATTTGGGCACTTTTTCCTTTGCCTTTCTCACGCTGCTGTTTTTGGTACATATTCCCGGCGGGACAAGGGGAGGGGAGCGGGAACCCTTTGGCAGGGCCTGCCTGGAAGGGCTGCGCTACCTGCGGGGGCAGCGGGCAATCCTGCACCTGATTCTCTTTATGGGCTATGTGAACCTGGTGTATGGGTTTTACCAGTGCTTTTTGCCGCCCATGGTGCTCTCCCGCGCAGGCGGGGGCGAGATGGCACTGGCCTATGTGAACGGCGCTATCGGCGCGGCAGGGCTGTGCGGGAGCCTGCTGGTGTCGGCAATCGGGCTGCCGAGGCGAAAGGTGCCCATGATGCTAGGGCTGCTCACTGTGTCCTACGGGGTGTGCAACACCTTGATGGGGCTGGGGCGGCACTGGGGCGTCTGGGTGCTGGCGGGCTTCTGCGGGCAGGTACTGGTGCCCTTCCTCACCTCCGGGGTGGACTTCTTCATGCGCAGCAGGGTGCCGGGACACATGCAGGGGCGGGTGTTCTCCGCCCGGAACACAATGCAGTATGCCCTATTACCGGTGGGCTACCTGCTGGGCGGGGTGCTGGCGGACGAGGTGCTGGAGCCTTTCTTGGCTGGGAGCTCCAGGACGGCGCAGGGGCTCTCTCATCTGGTGGGGGCCGGGCCGGGAAGCGGGATTGCCCTGGGATTCCTGCTGCTGACAGCGGCGGGGATACTGGGCATGGCGGCCTTTTCCCGGGACAGGGCGCTGCGGGCGCTGGACGACGATGGGGAGGCAGTTGATTCATAAACCGGAAAGCCCCCTGCCCATATGGGCAGGGGGCTTGGGTTTTGTGGGGCCTAGTTTTCAGGGGTATTTAACAGGGCAAGGAGCTCTTCCTCGGAGAGGATGGGGAGTTCCAGTTCTTGGGCCTTGGTGAGCTTGCTGCCGGCGTCTTCCCCGGCGACCACGTAGTGGGTTTTCTTGGAGACAGAGCCGGTGACTTTGCCGCCCTGGGCCTCAATCATGGCCTTGGCCTCGCTGCGCTTGAGGGTGGGGAGGGTGCCGGTGAGGACGAAGGTCTTGCCTGCCAGCTTATCTAGGGTGACGGTCTTTTCCCCGGTCATACCTACTCCGGCTTGGGACAGGCGGTCGATGAGGGCGCGGGTGGCGGGGAGGGCGAAGAAATCCACCACGCTGCGGGCCATCACCTCGCCAAAGCCGTCTAAAGCGGCGATTTCCTCCACAGTGAGGGTGAAAAAGCGCTCCATCTCCAGGAAAGCGCCGGAGAGCTGGGCTGCAGCCCGTTCGCCGATATTCCGCATCCCCAGGCCGAAGAGGAGGCGGGACAAATCCCGGCTCTTGGACTTCTCAATGGCCTCCATGAGGTTTTGGGCTGACTTCTTGCCCATGCGTTCCAGCTTGGCAACCTCCTCCTGGTGGAGGAAATAGAGGTCGGCCACATCGTGCACTTTGCCGGAATCGATGAGGGCTTGGAGGATGGCAGGGCCGAGGCCCTCAATGTCCATGGCGTTGCGGGAGGCGAAATGGATTAGATTGCGCAGCAGCTGCACGGGGCAGCTGGGGTTTAAGCAGCGCAGGGCGGCCTCATCCTCGGCGCGCTCTACCGGGCCACCGCAGGAGGGGCACTGATGGGGCATGGAGAAGGGCTCGCTGCCCTCCCCGTGGGACACCACCGAGAGCACCTCAGGGATAATCTCCCCGGCTTTGCGCACCAGGATACGGTCGCCGATGCGGATGTCCTTTTCCCTGATAAAGTCCTCGTTGTGGAGCACGGCGCGGCTGACAGAAGTGCCCGCCAGGAGGATGGGCTCAAACACCGCCGTGGGGGTGAGGACACCGGTGCGGCCCACGCCGATTTCGATGGAGAGGAGGGTGGTCTCCTTTTCCTCGGGAGGGTATTTGAAGGCCACGGCCCAGCGGGGGAACTTGGCAGTGGCACCCAGGAGTTCCCGTCCCGCAAAGTCGTCCAGCTTGATGACAGCCCCGTCGATGTCAAAGCCGAAGCTGCCCCGGCTCTCCCCCAGGCGCTGGATTTCCCCCACGGCCTGGGCGATGGTGGGAAAGGCATGGTGCTCCAGCACGTGGAAGCCCAGCTCCTCCAACAGCTTGAGGGACTCCATGTGGGAGGTGACGGTGACCCCCTCCACTTGCTGGATGTTGAAGACGAAGATGTCAAGGCCCCGCTTGGCGGTGACTTTTGGGTCCTTCTGCCGCAGGGAGCCGGCAGCGGCGTTGCGGGGGTTTTTGAAGGGGGTATCGCCGTTTAGTTCTTGCTCCTCCGTAACCCGCAGGAAGCTCTTTTGGGGCATATAGACCTCGCCCCGCACTTCCAGGAAGGGGAGGGGGCGGGACAGGCGCAGGGGAATGGAGGAGACGGTGCGCAGATTGGCGGTGACATCCTCGCCCACCAGGCCGTTGCCCCGGGTGGAGCCCCGGGTGAGGAGGCCGTCGGTGTACTCCAAAGAGACAGAGAGGCCGTCGATTTTGGGCTCTACGACAAAGAGCGGGTTTTCTACGCTTTCCTGCACGCGGGCCTCAAAGTCAAAGAGGGACTGAGTGTCAAAGACATCCTGGAGGCTGCCCATCACCACCTGGTGCTCCACCGGCTCAAAGGAATTGGAGCTGTGCCCCCCAATGCGGTTGGTGGGGGAATCCAGGGTATAGAACTCGGGATACTGCTGCTCTAGCTCCAGGAGGCGGTGGTAGAGCTTATCGTAGTCAAAGTCGGAAATCTCCGGCGCATCGTCGTCATAGTACTTTGCGGCATAGTAGGAGACCTGCTCCCGCAGGGCAGTGATTTCCTGCTCAATTTCTCTCTTGTCTATGGAATCCATGGCGGCAAAACCTTCCTTTCTAGGTATTTCCCGGCCACATGCCTGCCCCTGCAGGAAAGCACAGGAGTGGGAGGCGCGGGAAGCAGAAGATGGGGCCAGCAGTCGGAGCTGGCCGGGCCAAGCCGGTGGGCTGGCCCGCAAGAGGAGGGAACCTCTAAGAGAATTATAACCAATGGTATTTTTGTCTATTATAGCACACCTTCCTATTTTTGGCAAAAGAGAATTCTAAGGAACAGCGCATGGAAATTTTTGCAGTGCTGTGGTATAATAGGGATAAAAATACGCTCTGCGTGTTTTCCTGCGCCTGCGGCTATGGTAGAGTAGGCACAGGGCAAGAGAGCAGGGCTGTCTTGTGCTCGCATAACAGTGAGGATTCCACGGAGAGAGGATGGGGCGGATGAAAGTTTTAGTTCTGGGCGGCACGCGGTTTTTCGGCAAGCACATGGTATCCAAGCTGCTGGAAGCGGGGCACGACGTGACTGTTGCCACCAGGGGGCGGGCGGCTGACCCTTTTGGGGACAAAGTGCGCAGGCTCACAGTGGAGCGCACGGACGGGGAGAGCCTGGGGAAAGCCCTGGCGGGGCAGTGGTATGACGCGGTGTGCGACAGCCTGGCCTACTGCTCGAACGACGTAAAGGCGCTTTTAGACCATGTGGAGTGCGGCAGGTATGTGATGACCTCCACGGCCTCGGTGTATGACGACTGGCATATGGGGACGGAGGAGAGGGAATTTGACCCGCTGGAAAACGAGCTGATTTGGTGTGGGCGGGACGCCTTTCCCTATCACCTTATCAAGCGGCAGGCGGAATGCGCCCTCTTCCAGGCCTATCCTCAGGTGAAGGCCACGGCGGTGCGGTACCCCTTTGTGGTGGGGCCGGACGACTATACGGGACGGCTGGCCTTCTATGTGCAGCACTTTGCTGAGGAAAAGCCCCTGTTCATCGACCATCCCCAGGCGCAGATTGCCTTAGTGCGCTCCGACGAGGCGGGGGCGTTCTTAGCCTTTTTGGCGGAGCAGGAGTTCACCGGGCCGGTGAACGGGTGCAGCCCCCAGACTATCTCCATGGCAGAGGTGGCCGCCTATGTATGGCAAAAGCTGGGCCGGGGCGAGACCGGCTGGGAGCGGCTGATTGACAAGGCGGGAGAGCCTGCGCCCTATAATGGGACAGAGGGCTATACCCTGGATACCCGGCGGGCCCAGGGGCTGGGCTTTGCCTTTACGCCGCTGCGGGAATGGATTTACGGGCTGCTGGACACTTACCTGGCGCCCTATTGGGAGAAAGGGAGGACAGAATTATGCAGGTGAATAAGGAATATTTACTGGATACGCTGAAGGAGATTATGGCGATTGACAGCCCCAGCGGCTTTTGCGCCCATGTGGTGGCCCGCATTGGGGAGATGGCAAGGGAGCTGGGCTATGAATTTGAGACCACCCGCAAGGGCTGCGGGGTGATTACCGTGCCGGGGCACTCGGCAGAGCATGTCACGGGGCTTTCAGCCCATGTGGATACCCTGGGCGCCATGGTGCGCTCGGTGGCAGAGGACGGGTCGCTGCGGTTTACTAGGGTGGGTGGGCCCATCCTGCCCACCCTGGACGGGGAATACTGCCGGGTGATTACCAGGGAGGGAAAGGTGTACACTGGCACCTTTTTGAGCCTGAGCCCGGCGGCCCATGTGTTCTCCGACAGCGTCAGCAGGAAGCGGGACGAGGAGAACATGTATGTGCGGCTGGACGAAGTGGTGAGGAAAAAGGATGAGACCCTGGCCCTGGGGATTATGCCGGGGGACTACATCTGCATTGACCCCAAGACCACGGTGACAGAGAGCGGCTTTGTGAAATCCCGGTTCATCGACGACAAGGGGAGCGTGGCCTGCCTGCTGGCGCTGCTGAAACTGATGAAGGATGAGGGGCTAAAACCCGCCTACACGCTGAAAGTGTTTATCTCTGTCTTTGAAGAGGTGGGGCATGGGGCCTCCTATATCCCGGAGGACATCGAGGAATTGGTGGCAGTGGATATGGGCTGCGTGGGCAGCGATTTGGGCTGCACGGAATACGATGTCTCCATCTGCGCCAAGGACTCCGGCGGGCCCTACAGCTACGATGTGACCGGACGGCTGATTGAGGCGGCCAAGGCCCAGGGGGTGTCCTACGCGGTGGACATCTACCCCTATTATGGCTCGGACGTGGGGGCGGCGCTCCACGGGGGCAACGACATCACCGGTGGGCTCATTGGGCCGGGGGTACATGCCTCCCACGGGATGGAGCGCACCCACTACACGGCCTTGGAGGGTACGGTGAAGCTGCTGGTGGCCTATCTGGGGTGCAAATAAGCTCGGTTGGACTGTTATGGGCCTGGGAACACGGGAAGTTGGGCCCCAACTAGCTCCCGCCGGGGATGCCGGTGGGGGGCTTTTCAGAGAGGAGAGATGACCTTGCGCAAGACCTTTTGCCCGGCCAACGTGCTGCTGCCGAAGGCGGGCGTGGATATGACCAAGTGGAGCGTGATTGCCTGCGACCAGTACACCTCCCAGCCTGCCTACTGGGAAGAGGTGGAGAAGCTGGTGGGGGACGCGCCTTCGACCCTGCGGCTGATGGTGCCGGAATCCTTTTTGGAGGAGGCGGGGATTGAGGAGCGCATCGCCAAGGTGAACCGGGCTATGGAGGATTACCTGGCCGCAGGGCTCTTTGAGGAGGCCCAAGGGTATCTCTATGTGGAGCGCACGCTGCACAGCGGCGCAGTGCGCAGAGGGCTGGTGGGGATGCTGGACTTGGAGGATTACGACTATACCCCAGGCTCCTGCTCGCCGGTGCGGGCCACAGAGGGCACCATACTGGAGCGGATTCCCCCGCGGGTCAAGGTGCGGGAGGGGGCGGCGCTGGAGCTGCCTCACATCATGGTGCTCATCGACGACCGGGAGGGGGCAGTGATAGAGCCCCTGGCGGCAGAGAAGGGGAAAATGCGCAAGTGCTATGACTTTCCCCTGATGCAGGGGGCGGGACATATCGCCGGGTATTTGGTGGGGGAAGACGCAGCTGCCGGGATTGACCGGGCGCTGGAAATGCTGGCAGACCCGGCGGTGTTCCGGGCGAAATACCACATGGAGGGGGCTGCCCCTTTGGTCTTTGCCGTAGGGGACGGCAACCACTCCTTGGCAACGGCCAAGACCTGCTATGAGCGGCTGAAACGGGAGCTGGGGGAGGAGAACGCGAAGGCCCACCCGGCCCGCTATGCCCTGGTGGAGCTGGTGAATATCCACGATGAATCCCTGCACTTTGAACCCATTCACCGGGTGTATTTTGACACCGAGCCGGAAAAGCTGCTGGCTGCCCTGGGAGAGCGCTATCGGCTGGGCGCGCCGGGGGAGGCGGGGCAGTGTATCCGCTATGTGACGCAGAAAGGGGAAGGGGCAGTTGTGATTCTCAACCCCTCCTCCCATCTGGCGGTGGGGTCGCTGCAAAATTTCCTGGACGAATTTGGACGGGAACAGGGGGGCAAGGTGGACTACATCCACGGGGAGGAAGCCGTGCGGGAGCTGGGGAGCCAGCCTGGAGCTATTGGGTTCTTGGTGCCGGATGTGGAGAAAAACGACTTCTTTGCCTCTATCCTCTCGGACGGGGTGCTGCCCCGCAAGACCTTTTCCATGGGGCACGCCGATGACAAGCGGTTTTATCTGGAGTGCCGGAGGATTCGTTGAGAGGGTAGGGAGATGCTCATCCGAAAGGGAACCGGGCAAGACGTTGGGGAATTGGCAGCCCTCTATGACGTGCTGAACGACTATTTGGAGAGTCATGTGAATTATCCCGGATGGAGAAAGGGTGTGTATCCCACCCGGGAAGACGCTGTGCGGGGCGTGGAGGAGGGAACCCTTTTTGTTGCCGTGGAAAAGGGGCGCATTGCCAGTTCCTTTCTCCTGCGCCATAAGCCGGAGGAGGGCTATGCGGCTGTAGGGCAGGTTGACCTGCCCTACAGCCGCATTTTTGTGCTATATACCCTGGCGGTACACCTCGATTTTCTCGGCCGGGGAACCGGCAGAGAGATGGTGCGGTTTTCCTTGGAATACGCGGTAGATGCGGGAATGCAGGCGGTGAGGCTGGATGTGTATGAGAAAAGCATACCCGCTATCCGGCTCTATGAGAGCCTGGGGTTTTCCCATGTCGGCACGGTGGACTTGGGGTATGGGGCTTATGGGCTGGAACAGTTCCGCCTCTATCAAAAACTATTGTAAATCCTATATAAATTTAAAGTTTATTTTAAAACTCTGGCAAAAAATTCCTCCCGGTTAATGCCGTGGGGGCGGTTGAAGCGGCCCAGGTGTTTTAGCTCCTCCGGGTCGCCTGTGAGGTTGTTGACCTTTTCCTCACAGGTGAAGACCACAGGAAAGCCCAGCTCCTCCACCACCTCTTTGGCCTCGTTGCAGATGGCGCCGTAAGGATAGGCGAAGACCTGGGGATAGCTGCCGGTGTGCTTGGCGATTTGCTCCTGGGCAGAGGTGAGGTCTTCCAAGAGCATTTCTCTGTATTCCTCCGGGTTTTCGCCGGAGCGGATGCGGCAGCCCTTGCGGCCCTTGTCTAAGCTGTGGAGGTTGTAGGTGTGGTTGCCGATTTCAAAGACGCCGGATTTGTACACCTCGTTTACCTGGCTCCAGGTCATGTGAGAGTAGTTGACATGGCTGTCGTCCACCTGGGTATAGAGGTCGGAGTAATAGCCGATAAGGGAGATACAGGCAGTCATGCCCTGCTCTTTGAGAATGGGGTAGGCGTAGACATAGCTGCTCTCGTAGCCGTCGTCAAAGGTGATGAGCACCGGCTTTTCAGGGAGCGGGGTGCCGTTTTCACAGTAGTCGATGAGCTGGGAGGTGGTGATGCTCTGATAGCCGTGCTCTTTTAGATAGAGCAGGTCCCCCTCAAATTCCTGGGGGGTGATGCAGTAGTCCCCCAGCAGTTTGCTCTGGCGGAGCATGTGGTGGTACATCAGCACCGGCAGCTTTACCCCCTCCTCTGGTTGGGAGGATGTGGGAAGGATGCTGGGATGGAAGTGGAACAGCATTGCCGCCAGGAGGAGGCAGCAGGCCAGGAGTGCCAGCAGAGGGGTTCTCTTGGGGAGACGGAATGTGAGTGCTTTCATTGGGTTTCACCGGACTTTCTTTTGGAATGGGGTTCTGGGCTATTTTTATGCGTGAGGATGGGGAAACATTTCTGGGAAAGAGATGGGGGAGCGCAGTTTGGAGAAGGGATGTGAGGATATGGCGGAGAATGAGGAACGGCAGATTTACTTGGTTACAGGGGTTATGGCAGCTGGAAAATCCACTGTTTCGCAAATGCTGGCGGCGCGGCTGAAACGGTGCGTCCATCTCCGAGGCGATGTGTTTCGCAGAATGATTGTCTCAGGCCGGGAGGAGATGTCCCAGACACCGTTGGAGGAGGCGGTGCGCCAGCTGCATCTGCGGTACCGGATGGCTGCGGCTGCGGCAAAACAGTACTTGGAGGGCGGATTTTCGGTTGTCATGCAGGACAATTACTATGGGGAGGACCTTAAGCGTATGCTGGAGTATTTGGAGGGGTATCCGGTTCGGGTTGTCGTGCTCTGCCCGGATGTTGAAACGGTAAAAAAGCGCGAGTTGGGCAGAGGGAAGACTGGGTACACCGGCTTTTCGGTGAAGGCGCTGTATGATGATTTTATCAGGACTACGCCCCGTATCGGCTATTGGTTGGATACTTCTGAACAGACGGCCGAGCAGACTGTCCGGACGATTTTGAGCCACTTTGCATAGGTGAAAGCCCCTCCTTCCCTGGCGGGGAAGGAGGTCCCAAGGAAGCGGCCCACCGGGACCCTAAAAAAGAAGGGGGAACCGGGGGCTTTTCTCGGCACCAGCTATTGAAAAAAGGTGAAAAATCCAGTATAATCAGGGGAGATGTGAAACAAGGGAGGATTTATCAGCATGAGCAAGGAACTGGAAAAGGTGTATGAACCGGGGAAGGTGGAGGATGCCATTTATCAGTTTTGGCTGGATGGGGGGTATTTCCACGCCAAGGCAGACCCGGAGAAAAAGCCCTATACCATTGTGATTCCGCCGCCCAATATCACCGGGCAGCTGCATATGGGACACGCGCTGGATGAGACATTGCAGGATATTTTAATCCGCTGGAAGCGGATGCAGGGCTATAGCGCCCTGTGGCTCCCCGGAACCGACCATGCCTCCATTGCCACCGAGGCCAAGATTGTGCAGGCTATGCGGGAAGAGGGCGTTACCAAGGAGGACCTGGGCCGGGAGGGATTCCTGGAACGGGCCTGGGCCTGGAAGGAGAAATACGGCGGGCGCATTGTGGAGCAGCTGAAAAAGCTGGGCTCCTCCTGCGACTGGGAGCGGGAGCGGTTTACCCTGGACGAGGGGTGCTCCAAAGCGGTGAACACCGTGTTCCAGCGCTTGTATGAGAAGGACCTGATTTACAGGGGGGAGCGGATTATCAACTGGTGCCCCCACTGCCTCACCTCCATTTCCGACGCTGAGGTGGAATATGCGGACAAGGCGGGGCACTTCTGGCATCTGCGCTATCCCTTGGCAGATGGGAGCGGGTATTTAGAGCTTGCTACCACCCGGCCTGAGACCATGCTGGGCGATACGGCGGTGGCAGTGCACCCGGAGGATGAGAGATACCGGCACCTGGTGGGTAAAATGCTGATTCTGCCCCTGGTGGGACGGGAGATTCCCATTATCGCGGACGAGTATGTGGAGATGGACTTTGGCACCGGTGTGGTGAAAATCACCCCGGCCCACGACCCCAATGACTTTGAGGTGGGGCTGCGGCACAACCTTCCTATCATCAATGTGATGAACGACGATGCCACCATCAACGAGAACGGTGGGGAATACTGCGGGCTGGGCAGCGAAGAGGCCCGGAAGCGGATTGTGGAACGGCTGGAAAAAGAGGGCTATTTGGTACGGGTGGAGGACATCAGCCACAACGTGGGCACCTGTTACCGCTGCGGGCACGTGGTGGAGCCCAGGGTATCCAAACAGTGGTTTGTACGGATGGAGCCCTTGGCGAAGCCTGCCATTGAGGCGGTGAAGAACAGGGAGACCGTGTTTATCCCCGAGCGGTTTGACAAGATATACTTTAACTGGATGGAAAATATCAAGGACTGGTGTATTTCCCGGCAGCTCTGGTGGGGGCACCGGATTCCGGTGTGGTACTGTGACGACTGCGGGGAGATGACGGTGAGCGCCCAGGGGGCAAAGGCCTGCGCCCACTGTGGCAGCGAGCACATCCATCAGGACCCGGATACGCTGGATACCTGGTTCTCCTCTGCGCTGTGGCCCTTCTCCACGCTGGGATGGCCGGATAAGACGGAAGATTTGGACTATTTCTTCCCCACCAATACCCTGGTGACGGGCTATGACATTATCTTTTTCTGGGTGGCAAGGATGATTTTCTCCAGTGTGGAGCATATGGGGAAGGCGCCCTTTGACACGGTGCTGATTCATGGCCTGGTGCGGGACGCACAGGGACGGAAGATGTCCAAATCCCTGGGCAACGGCATTAACCCGTTGGAGGTCATTGCGAGCTATGGTGCGGACACCTTGCGCTTTACCCTGGCTACCGGCAACGCGCCGGGGAACGACATGCGCTTTTCCGACGACCGGGTACTGGCCAGCCGCAACTTTGCCAATAAACTCTGGAATGCCGCCCGTTTTGTGCTGATGAACCTGGATGAGGCAGTGGGGCCGGAGGAGCTGCCGGAGGCCCTCGCAGTGGAGGACAAATGGGTGCTCTCCAAGTACAACACCCTGGTGCAGGAGGTCACGGAGAACATGGAGCGGTTTGAGCTGGGGATTGCCCTCTCCAAGCTCTATGATTTTATCTGGGATGTGTTCTGCGACTGGTATCTGGAGCTGACGAAGCCCCGCGTTTCCGCGGGCGGGCAGGCGAGAGTGGAGGTACAGCAGGTACTGGTGTACGTACTCACTGGGATGCTCAAGCTGCTGCACCCCTACATGCCCTTTATCACCGAGGAGGTTTGGCAGGCGCTGCCCCACAAGGGGGAGAGCATCATGGTGGCACAGTGGCCGGTGTACTGCGAGAGCCTCCACTTCCCGGAGGACGATCGGGAATTTGAGAAGGTGGTAACTGCGATTCGGGCCATCCGCAACTGCCGGGCGGAGATGAACGTGCCCCCCAGCAAGAAGGCCCATGTGTATATCGAGACCGGGGCGGGGGAGATTTTCAACCGCTGCGCCGGGTTCTTTGAGAAGCTGGCCTCGGCCTCTGGGGTGCAGGTAGGGGAGGCCTTTGACATCCCCGGCGCGGCCCAGGCGGTGACAGGGGACGCCCGTATCCTGATTCCCATGGACGACCTCATTGACCGGGAAAAGGAGCTGGCCCGGCTGAACAAGGAGAAAGCCTCCTGTGAAAAGGATATCCAGATTGTGAACGGCAAGCTGAACAATCCCGGCTTTGTCTCCAAGGCCCCTGCCGCTGTGGTAGAGGGGGAAAGGGCCAAGCTGGCTGCTGCCCAGGAGAAGCTGGCAAAGATACAGACCAGTATTGACGCGCTGCAATAAAATAGTGTGGCCCGCCGGAGAGATGGGTGTTCCGGCGGGCCTTTTCCTTACCGGGGAGTGAAATGGGTAACAGGAGGAGTGTATCGATGCGGTTAGGAGAAGTTGGGCTGTTGACAAATGACGTTGTCCGGCTGTCAGATTTCTATAAGGCCCTGCTGGAAACCGACAATGGCAGCAAGGACAAGGTGCATCAGACAATTATAGGAGACGAGACTATGCTGACGGTCTACAATGACGGGTCAGTAAAAAACAACGGGAATCAAAATATCTGCCTTGCCTTTACAGTGGACGATGTGGAGAGGGAATACCAAAGGGTTCTGGCTCTGGGGGCAGAGGTGATTGAGAAACCGACGAGACGCCCATGGGGTGCTGTCAACATGAGTTTTTACGACCCTGATAGGAATGTGATATATTTGAGGAGTTTTTCGGCGGACAGCGAAACCATGGGGTGAGGAGGGAAGCGTTATGGAATACGGGGAAGCAGTTTCCTATATCCACAGCCACTTTATCGGAGGGTCAAAGAACGGGTTTGAGAATATCTCCCGGCTGTTGGCGGAGTATGGCAGCCCCCAGGAGAGGCTGAAGTTTATCCACATTGCGGGCACCAACGGCAAGGGCTCGGCCACGGCCATGTGCGCCAGTATGCTGCGCAGTGCGGGATACCGGGTGGGGATGTATATCTCCCCCTATGTGATTCGCTTCAATGAACGTGTCCAGGTAGACGGGGAGATGATTCCTGACAAAGATTTGGCGGCGCTGGTGACGGAGATGAGCGGGGCGGTGGACAGGCTTTTTGCCCCGGGGAAGATGATGACGGAGTTTGAGTTTATCACCGCGCTGGCAATGGTGTACTTTGACCGGCGAGGATGCGACATAGTGTGCCTGGAAGTGGGGATGGGGGGGATGGCAGACCCAACCAATGTGATTCCCTGCCCGCTGGTGAGCGTGATAATGTCTATCTCCTTAGACCACACCAAGGTGTTGGGGGACACGGTGGAGCAGATTGCGGCGGTGAAATGCGGCATTATCAAGCGGGGCGGGGTGACGGTTTGCTATCCCAGACAGGAGCCGGGCGTGCTGGCAGTTGTGATGGAGCGCTGCGGGGAACAGGGCAGCCGTTTGGTGATGCCAGGGGCGGCCTCGGTAGAGGTGCGCAGGGAGACGGTGTTTGGGTCAGAGTTCGGCTACCGGGGGCTGGATATTTCCCTGCCGCTGGGGGGGCGGCATCAGGTTGACAATGCCATCACAGCCATCGAGGCAATGCTGGCGCTGCGGGGGCAGGGGGTTTCCCTGCCGGACAGGGCAATTGTGAAGGGGCTGGCAGAGGTGCGGTTCCCGGCTAGACAGGAGGTCTTGGGGCGGGAACCGCTGGTGGTGGTGGATGGGGCCCACAACGCCTCGGGGGCCCAGTCACTGGCAAAGACGCTACGGCATTTGGCAGAGCGTCCTCTGGTGGGGATTGTGGGGGTGCTCTCCAGCAAGGATTATGCCGCTGTGTTGCAGGCTACGGCGCCCTGCTTTGACTGCCTCTTTGCCGTGAAGGCCCAGGACAAGCCGGGCACAGAGGGGCTGAGGCCTGAGACCCTGGCAGAGGCGGCGAGGGGGCTGTGTCCCAAGGTTGCCCTCTGCGGCAGCGAGCGGGAGGCGTTGGAACAGGCCAGGGAGGCCGCAGGGAAGGCGGGGGCTGTGGTGATTTACGGCTCCCTGTACCTGGCTAGCACGATGCGGGAAATTTTGCTGGAAAAGGAATAAAAGGGGCAAAATTTCTTCGGATTCGACGGCGTGAAATACGCGCAAAAATAGGAGAAAGTCTTTATTCTATATAGAGTAAGGGCTTTCTTTTTTTGTCTGGAAATGGGACAAGCTACGGAACACCTTCCTGAGGGAAGGAGAGCAGAAAAAGGATAGGGCGAAGGGCCGCAGTTGGCCTTTGTCTCCAAACGGGACGGAATACAAAAAGGAAAGAAGGGGAGAAGATGACAGTGAGGATTGAGAGCGGGGAACGGGAAATTGTAGCCCGGCTGTCGGGAGAGATAGACCACCACCATGCAGGGGAAATCCGCAGCGAGATTGACGAGGCCGTGGCAAGCGCCCAGCCTGCTGTGCTGGTGCTGGATTTTCGAGAGGTTACCTTTATGGACAGCTCTGGGATTGGGCTGATTATGGGACGCTATAAGGCAGTGGCCGCCTATGGCGGGGAGCTGGTGATTGCCAATATCAGCCTGGGGCTCAAAAAAGTAATCCGCCTGGCAGGGCTGGACAAGCTGGCCCGTATTGAGGAAAACCGAAAGTGAGGAGGAAGCAAGCATCATGGGCAAGGACAACGAGATGAAGCTGACACTGCAGAGCCGCTCGGTAAACGAGAGCTTTGCCAGAGGGGCGGTGGCCATGTTTGTCTCCCAGCTGGACCCCACTGTGGAGGAGCTGGCGGATATCAAGACGGCCGTGTCGGAGGCGGTGACAAACTGTATTGTACACGGCTACAAGGAAAGTATCGGCCCCATTTACTTAACCGTGCGGCTCACAGAGGCGGGAGAGGTTATTATCCGTATCCGGGACAAGGGCTGCGGGATTTCCGACATCCCCAAAGCCATGGAACCTCTCTACACCACCTGCGAGACCGGGGAGCGGGCTGGGTTGGGGTTTGCGGTGATGCAGTCGTTTATGGACAAGGTGAAAGTCACCTCCAAGGGGGGGGTTACAGTGGTGATGAAAAAGCGGCTGAAGCTGCGGGAGGGGGCCAATGGATAGCACGGCGTTGGTAAGCCGGCAGCAGATGGTGGAGGACAACTTGGGGCTGGTGCGGCTGTGTGCCCATCGCCTGGGGGGCAGGGGCGTGGAATACGACGACCTGTATCAGGCGGGGTGCATCGGGCTGCTCAAGGCAGTGGATGCCTTTGACGTGGGACGGGGTGTGAAATTTTCCACCTACGCGGTGCCGGTGATTATGGGGGAAATCCGCCGCCTGTTCCGGGACGGCGGCAGCGTGAAGGTGAGCCGCTCTATCAAGGAGCTCTCCCTCAAAATCTCCCGGTTCCGGGAGGAGTATCTCTCCCAGCACCAGGTGGAGCCCTCTATCTCGGTGCTGTGCCAGGAAATGGGGGAGAGCAAGGAGAAAATTGTCCTGGCGCTGGATGTTTCCCAGCCGGTGATTTCCCTCACGGCCGAGGAGGAGGGGGGCGGGCAGTTTGACCTGCCAGTGGAGTCCCACGAGGAGAAGGTGAACAACCTGCTCTCCCTACGGGCTGTGATAGGGCATTTGGAGGAGCGGGACCAGAAAATTATCTACTACCGCTATTTCAAGAACCAAACCCAGACCCAGACCGCCAAGATGCTCTCCATGACCCAGGTACAGGTTTCCCGGAGGGAGAAAAAGATTTTGGAGAAGCTGCGGGATAGGATGCTGGAATGAATCCCGCCCTGCCGTGAGGGAACGGCAGGGCGGGGTTTTTGGCGGATACGTGTTAGTTTTCGGGGATTTCAAAGAGGGAATCGTAGTCGTAGGTGGAATAGAATGAGCGGATACGGCGGTAGTAGTCCTGATAGTTGTCCTTAGTGAGCTGGTGCTCACCGGATTTCATCCAATGGAGGATTTGGGAATTGACCCATTCGCCGTAGTGAGTGGAGTCTTTATAATTGTCCAGGTCGCAAATCATGTCATATTCATCGAAAAAGGAAAACACGTGGATATTTTCTTGCTCTAGGAGAAGCTGAGTGGCGAGCTCTTGAGCTTGGGGCCAGCTGTTTATTTTGCCTGTCTGGTTTATTTCGTCCCAATAGTAGATGCTGTAGGGAGGAAAGAAGACGTAAAATTCGATATTAGGGTACCCTTTTGCCAAATCAATAAAATTCTGTTGGATGTTTTCATTGAGATGCTTTTTTTGTTCATCTGTGAGAAAGGGTTGAGTGTCAACAGCAGTGGGGCGGCTATAAGTGCCATCTACAGTTTCTTTTCCAAAGGTAAAACGGTTCATCCAATTTGAATATACATCAAATGTAGTAGTCTTTTGTCCAGATAAAGTATATACTAAAATTGATGGACAATTTTTTATTAGTACATCTTTATTGAAAATATATTCTACATCGTCAAAGATTATTTCATTATACAAATAATCAGGATAATAATTTCTTATTTGATAATCTTTATCTAATTCCAGATAGCTCCCATCAATAGAACGAATAATATATTTGAGATTTGAATTTGATTTAGCAGCACGGGCTAACATTTCATTGACTTCCCGAAAACTTCCACCTGACAAAGAGACCTTCACTGTGTTGCACCCAAACAACTCGTCAAACTCTGATGCTTTGAAATTCTCTGTCATGGAGGTTCCGGTGATAATGGCATCATACTCAAAGTGTTTTACAATGCCGTCATTTTGATACCGCTGATTGTTCAGTGGGTATTGCAGGCCCAGGATGGGGGCGTGGTAGTGGAAAAAGGGGTCTATTACTACGACGAAACCGCCTAGCAGGATGAGAAGGGCGAGGACAGCTACGAGAAAGCCGATACCCCATTTTTTTCCAGTCATGGTAAATACCTCCTAGAAATTAAAATAGAGAAAGGTGCTGACACTAGAGAAGGAGAAGATACACAGCACCAGAAGCACTGCGGAGGCTAAGAGCTTAGTAACAGTGGGATGAAAGTGCTCCATCTGTTCCCGGGCATTGCGAGGGCCTAGGATGAGAAGCAGCGCCAGCAAAAAATAGGCGGCCAAAAACCAATTGGGCCGGCTGGCCAACATATCCAGTTTGGGGATATGGGGAAAGATGGTTTTCAGGCTGAATGGGTCAAAGCAGGAGGAGAGGGAACCGCTGATAGCTTGGAAATTGAAATCGGCGATGCGGCGGAGAATGCGTAGGGCGTCGTGGATGGAATTGGCACGGAAAAAGACCCAGGTGATATTGACAAAGGCAAAGGTTATCAGCCAGTTTAGAGCTGGATGCAGTCTTTGGAACCACGCCTTTTTCCAGCGAGTGAGGACGGAAAAGAGGCCGTGAAGAACACCCCAAAGGATAAATGTATAATTTGCGCCGTGCCAGAGGCCGCTGACGAAAAAGACAATCATCACATTGAGATAAGTACGCAGGTTTCCCTTGCGGTTGCCGCCCAGGGGGATATAGATATAGTGGGTGAAGAAGCGGGTGAGGGTCATATGCCACCGCTCCCAGAATTCAGTGATTGTGAGGGACTTGTAGGGGGAATCGAAGTTCACTGGAAGCTCAAGATTCATCATGCGGCCAATGCCAATAGCCATATCACAGTAGCCGCTGAAGTCGAAATAAATCTGAATGGTATAGGCCAGCACGGTGAGGAGAGCATTGGTGCTATCCAAGGCATCAATATTGGCGAAGCCCCAGTTGGCAGCATTGCCGAAAATGTCGGCAATCAAAACTTTTTTGGAGAGCCCCAGTACAAAGAGATAGGCCCCTTGGGAGAAATGTTCCCAATCGAAATGCTTTTTTGCCGGGTCAAGAAATTGTGGCACCAACTCGTCGTGGGTGACGATGGGGCCAGCGATGAGTTGAGGAAAGAAGGTGACAAAGGACATATAGCAAACCAAATCATACTTGGGAACCTCTCCTTTGTAGGCGTCGATGACAAAGGAGAGCTGTTGGAAGGTGAAAAAACTGATTCCCAAGGGTAGGACTAAGTGGCGCAGAGTAAAATCAGTTCGGAACAAGGTATTGACGTTTTCTAGGAAGAAATCGAAGTATTTATAGTAAAAAAGTATCCCGATATTGAAAATGACAGCGAAAGCCAGCAATAATTTCCGCCAGAAGGGGCGGGAAAACCGGCCGAAAAGGCGGTAGACGGCGAAATTAAAGAAGGTACTGGCTAAGATAATCCAGAGATAACGGGGATTGAAATAGCCATAGAACCACAGGGACATACCCAGCAGAAAAAGCTGGCCTAGACGATAGAGCCGGAAATGATTGAGAGAAAAATAGCCAATCACACAGACCGGAAGAAATAACAGGACAAAAATATAGGAGTTAAAGAGCATCGAATTCCCCCTCAATGAGAATGGATTACAGGGTTTGTTCGAAAAAGTGTACTTTTTCGAACAAACCCTGCCTTCAAATCTGTGGGGAATTTATGCCAATAATCCTGCTATTTTATGGAAAAAGTGGTTGCCTGATGTTGCTTTTTATGTTATATTTAGTAAGCTATAATTTGTTCGAAAAAGTACACTTTTTCGAACAAATTGCTGAAAGAATAAAAATATACATCCGCCAGGGGAACTAGTCCTTTGGTGGATGTATATTTTTAGGGATAATAAGGTGGGGATTAGGTTTTTCTCCTACCCAAAAGAACGCCGAGGGCGGAAAAAAGCAGGAATGCCAAGAGATTGGCAACCACGATGCTGGCACCGGTGGGGGTGGCATAGAGATAGGAGAAGATAAGGCCGCTCAGGAAACAGACTACAGAGAGAAGGGAGGAACAGAGAACGACCGAACGGAACCGTTTGCATACCCGCATGGAGGTGAGGGTGGGGAAGATAATCAGGCTGGTGATGAGCAGGGTGCCAATCATGCGCATCCCCAGGACGATGGTGATGGCGGTGAGGAAGGCGATGAGGATTTTGTAGAGGCCAGTCTTGGCGCCGGTGGCCTGGGCAAAGGTCTCGTCAAAGGTGAGGGCGAAAATCTTGTGATAGAACAGGAAAAACAGCAGCAGGACAATGACAGAGAGCACCACGCTGAGGGCGACATCGCCGTTGCTCATGGCGAGGATGCTGCCGAACATATAGTTATAGACATCGGTGTTCATGCCGGTGGTATAGGAGATGACGATGACGCCGATAGCCAGGGCGCTGGTGGAGATGAGGGCGATGGCGGCATCCCCTTTAATTTTGCTGTTTTCACTGATGCGCAGCAGGAAAAAGGCGGCCAGCACCACAATAGGGATTGCCACGGCCAAGGGGGCGGCATTCAGTGCCATGGCGATTGCCAGCGCACCAAAGCCCACATGGGAGAGGCCGTCGCCAATCATGGCGTACCGCTTGAGCACCAGGCTCACCCCCAGGAGGGCGGCGCAGAGGGACACCAGCAGGCCCACGATAGCGGCCCGCACTAGGAAGGGATAGGAGAGCATTTCCAGAATCAGCTGCATAAAATCGTCCCTCGCTTTCACTCACTGCAAAAAACGCTGCCCCAGCGGTGTGTTACTATACTCCTCCACTGGTCCAAAGAAGAGCTGCTGGCCTCCCAGATGCAGGATATGGCTGGCGAGCCCCACTGCGCTTTTGACATCGTGGGAGACCATGATAATCCCCATGCCCTGCTCCTGGTGGACTGAGGCAATGAGCTGGTAGAGTTCCCGAACTGCCACGGGGTCGAGGCCGGAAGCGGGCTCGTCTAAGAGCAGGAGCTTTTGGGCGGCGCACAGGGCGCGGGCCAGGAGGACGCGCTGCTGCTGGCCGCCGGAGAGTTCCCGGTAGCACCGCTCTTTGAGGGGGAGGATACCCAGCTGCCCCAAGTGCCGCAGGGTGATTTGTTTATCCTCCTTGGAATAAAAAGGGCGCAGGCCGCGCTGGGAAAGGCGGCCGGAGAGGGCCACCTCAAAGACGCTGGCGGGGAAATCCCGTTGAGCGGCTGTCTGCTGGGGAAGATAGCCAATTTCGTTTTGCCGCAGGCCGTCTCCCAGGGTGATTTTGCCGCTGCAAGGGGCCTTTAACCCCAAAAGGCCCTTGACTAAGGTGGATTTTCCCGCGCCGTTTTCTCCCAGGATACACAGGCAGTCGCCCTCGGAGACGGAAAAATTGAGATGCTGGCAGACGACGCCCCTGTCATAGGCAAAGGCAGTATCTTCACAGGAAATCAGGGCCATAGTTAGGAAAGCGCCTCCTTTAGGTTGGCGGCGTTTTGCTCCATCAGGGAGAGATAGGTTTCGCCGCGGTCAAATTCGTCCTTAGTGACATTGTGGCAGGAGTGGAGCAGGCGCTTTTGCGCGCCGGTGGCTTCGCAGATGACGTCTGCCACCTTTTCGTTGGAGAATTCCATATGGAAAACAATGGGGAAATCCTCTGCTTTGGCCTTGTCGATAAGGAAGGCCAGGGTGGCGGCGCTGGGCTCGGTTTGGGAGGCGCAGCCGGGAAAGGCGGCATAGTAGGAGAGGCCATACTGCTCGGCCAGATAGCGGAAGGGGAAGCGGTCGCCAAAGAGAAGGGTAGTACGCTGGGAATGGGACACGATGTCTTGAAGCTGCCGGTCCAAGGCCAAGAGTTCTTCCAAATAGGCTTTGCGGTTTTGCTCATAGGCGGCAGCGTGCTCGGGGTCAGCCTCTATCATGGCATCGCCGATGGCGGTTACAATCTGCATGGCGTTGGCAGGGGAGGTCCAGACATGGGCGTCCTCCTCGTGGACAGCCTCTTCCCCTGGCTCCTGCTGCATCCCCTCTACGTTTTCCTCTTCCAACAGATAGACGCACTCGGTGAGGGCGATGACCTGCATCCCGGAGGTATCGATGGAATCCAGGATGTCCTGGGCCCACTTGTCGGAGTGGCCGCCGATATACAGGAAGACATCGCAGTTTTGGATGCGCTGGATGTCCTGGGGAGTGGGGTCGTAGGAGTGGCTCTCGGTGCCAGGGGGGAGCAGCATGGTGACTTGGGCGTTTTCCCCGCCAATCTGGCGGGCGAAATCATAGGGCGGGAAGATGGTGGCTACCACCTGGAGCTTGTCCGGGTCGGCGGCAGCGGTACGGGGCACACAGCCGGAGAACAGGCCAAGGCACAACAGCGCCAGGCTCATCAGGGCAATTGCTTTTTTCAAAGTGTTCATGGTTCCTCCTGTTGCAGGGCCTGGCAATCGGCGCAGACCCCGTAGAGCAGCAGCTTGGCGGGGTTGACGGAAAAGCCGTGCTCGGCCTTAATATGGTGGGCAACGCCCTCTAAATAGTCGCACTCCATATGGAGCAGCTTGCCGCAGCGCTCACACTTGAGATGGAAGTGCTGGCAGCAGCCCCCGGATTCGTCAATGAGCTGAAAGCAGGCACTGTCGCCGTCGGCATAGTAGCGGCGCACCTTGCCCAGGCGTTCCAGCTCCTCAAGGCGGCGATAGATGGTAGTGAGGCCAACAGGGCTGCCGCTCTGGGCAAAATGGGCGGCAATCTCTTTGGCCGTGAGGTGCCCCGCCTGTTGGAGAATAAGATAGTCCAAAATCGCCTGGCGCTGCCGGGTCTTATACACCGGGCTGCGGGCCATATCCACCCCTCCTTAGATTTGAAAATCATTTTCATTTTAAATCATGCCGCTCAGTTTGTCAAGAAATTGAAAAAGATTTTCAAATTTTGACGATACGGGGCCTCTTAGAGTTTGGTTCCCAGTGGGGGGAGGCATTCGGTTTTTGGAAAATTTTTTGTGATTTGGGGTTTCCTTTTGGGTTTTCCTGTGGTATATTATCTTTTCAAGAAAACAGTTGCCCTGAAGGGGGACGCCCCTTGGCATGGAAAGGGAAATGGGTGGTAAACATGGCGATTGAAAAGGTGAGGGAGTATTTCCGCAGGTTTGGTATGGAGGAGAGGATATTGGAGTTTGAGGTGTCCAGCGCCACGGTGGAGCTGGCGGCCCAGGCGCTGCACTGCGAGCCCTGCCGCATTGCCAAGACGCTCTCCTTTTTGGTGGAGGGGAAGGGGATTTTGATTGTGGCGGCAGGAGATGCCAAAATCGATAACCCCAAGTACAAGGCCTATTTTGGCGCCAAGGCCAAGATGCTATCTCCGGAGGAAGTGGAGACGTTGGTGGGCCATGCGGTGGGGGGCGTGTGCCCCTTTGGGATTGCAGACGGGGTTGCAGTGTATCTGGATGAATCCCTGAAACGGTTTGAGACGGTGTTTCCCGCCTGCGGCAGCAGCAACAGCGCCATTGAGCTCACGATACCGGAACTGGAGCAGTATTCTGGCTGCGACGGCTGGGTGGATGTGTGCAAGGGGTGGCGGGAAACTGGTAATTAACCTCTTTGATTTTTAAGGGTTACAATCGCTGATAAAAAATAGCCTGTGCGAAAAATCCGCACAGGCTATTTTGCGCCGTGTTTTGCTTAGGAGCGCAGGGTTACGCCCAAGGGGGCCAAGCCCTTGAGGATGCGGCTGACTGCCGCGTCGGCCTCTTCGTCGGTGAGGGTCTTGTCGGGGGAGCGCATGGTGATGCTGTAGGCCACGCTCTTTTTCCCCTCGCCCACCTGCTGGCCGCGGTAGATGTCGAAGAGGGTGATTTTTTCCAGGTTTTGCTTGACAGCACCCCTAATCACCTTTTCGATGTGGAGGATGGGCAGTTCCTCATCGCATACCAGGGCCAGGTCGCGGGTGGTGGCGGGGAACTTGGGCAGGGGGGTGTACTGCCGCTCAGGCAGGGTGTGGGCCATCATGGCGGTGATGTCCAGCTCGGCGATATAGGCCTTGCAGTCGATGCCATAGGTCTTTAGGACCTGGGGATGCACCTCGGCCAGGGTGCCAAAGACACCCTCGGGGAAGGAGAGCACGGCGCAGCGGCCGGGATGATAGGTGGGGTTGTCCTGGCAGGGCTCCACGTCGTATTCCGCCAGGTTGAGCTGACGGAACAGGGTCTCCACTATGCCTTTGAGGGTGTAGAAATCACAGGAGCCATAGAGGCCGATGACGATTTTCTCCGCTTCCAGGGGCAGCTCCTCTTCGCCCTGCTTGTGGTAGCTCTTGGCGATTTCGTAGAGCCAGGCCTGTTCGTTGCGGTTGTTGTAGTTGCGGGCCAGGGTCTCCAGCATAGAGGGGACGCCGGTGGTGCGCATGACGCTGGTATCCTCACCCAGAGGGTTTTTAATGCGCAGGGAATCCCGCAGGGGGGAACCGGCGGGGAGGGCGATGCGGTCGTAGTACGAAGGGCTGATGAAGGAATAGGTGCAGATTTCACTGAGGCCAAGGGCCAGCAGGGAGCGATGAATCAGCCGCTGGTACTTTTGCTCCGAGGTCAGGATAGCCTGCACAGCGCCGGAGAGCTGGGTGGTGGGGATGTTGTTGTAGCCGTAGAGCCGGGCAACTTCCTCCGCCACATCGGCCTTGTGCTCGATGTCGCTGCGGAAGGTGGGGACAGTGACTACGCCGTCTTCCACCTGGAAATCCAGGCGGCGCAGGATGTGGGCCATCTCCTCCTCAGTGAGGGAGATGCCGAGGAAACGGTTAATCCACGCAGGCTCCAGGGGGATTTGGCGGCGCTCGGCGGAGGCGTTGTTCACATCGATGAGGCCGTCTACCACCTCGCCGGCGCCTAAGAGCTCCACCAGCTCACAGGCCCGCAGCAGGGCGCCATAGGTGTTGTTGGGGTCCAGGCCCTTCTCATAGCGGCCGGAACTCTCGGTGCGCAGGCCCAGCTTGCGGGCGGTGCGGCGCACACTGGCCCCGCCAAAGCAGGCGGACTCGAAGATGACCGTCTGGGTATCCTCCATAATGCCGCTGAACTCGCCGCCCATGACGCCGGCCACGGCAACGGGCTTTTTGGCATCGGCAATCACCAGCATTTCAGGGGAGAGGGCGCGGTCCACGTCGTCCAGGGTAGTGATGTGCTCGCCTTCTCTGGCGTTGCGGACGGTGATTTTGCCGCCTTCCACATATTTCAGGTCAAAGGCGTGCATGGGCTGGCCGTATTCCAGCATCACGTAGTTGGTGATGTCCACAATGTTGTTGATGGGGCGCACGCCGCAGGCCCGCAGACGCTCCCGCATCCAACGGGGGGAGGGGGCGATTTTCACGTTTTTCACGGCCTTGGCGCTATAGCGCATACAGAGTTTGGGGTTTTGCACCTCTACCGAAAGATATTCTGCGATGTCGCCGCCTGCGCCCTTGACCTGCGGAGTGTGCAGCTTTAAGGGCTTGGAGAAGGTGGCGGCTGTCTCCCGGGCCAGGCCGATGATGGAGAGGCAGTCGGGGCGGTTGGAGGTGATTTCAAATTCCACCGCCACGTCGTTTAACCCCAGCACATCGTGGATGTCGTCCCCGGGCTGGCAGGGGTCTTCGATGAGATAGATGCCGTCCTCGATGCCGTTGGGGAAGTCATGGACGGTGAGGTTCAGTTCGGAGAGGGAGCACATCATGCCGTTGCTCACCTGGCCCCGCAGCTTGCCCTTTTTGATTTTGACCCCGCCGGGCAGGGTGGAGCCGTCCAGGGCCACAGGCACTACGGCGCCGGGGAACACGTTTTTGGCCCCGGTGACGATTTGGATGGGGGCCTCGGCCCCTACTTCTACCTGGCAGACCACCAGCTTGTCGGCATCGGGATGGGGTTCTACGGACAGGATTTTGCCCGCCACCACCTTGGTGATTTCCTCTCCCTCGATTTCATAGCCCTCTACCTTGGAGCCGGACATGGACATGGCGTCGGCGTATTGTCTTGGCGTGACGTCCAGCTCTACATAGTCGGACAGCCATTTCATAGATAAATTCATGGATAAATCCTCCTCCTTTTTTAGAACTGGCTCAAGAACCGCATATCGTTTTCGTAGAACAGCCGCAGGTCCTGGATGCCGAAGCGGCGCATGGCGAGTCGCTCCAGCCCGATGCCAAAGGCAAAGCCGCTGTATTCCTCCGGGTCGATGCCGCAGCCCGAGAGCACTTTGGGGTGTACCATGCCGCAGCCCAGCAGCTCAATCCAGCCCTCGTTCTTGCACAGGCGGCAGCCCTCGCCGTGGCAGTTAAAGCACTGCATATCCATCTCGGCACTGGGCTCGGTGAAGGGGAAGTGGTGGGGCCTGAAGCGCACCACACAGTCCTCGCCGTAGAGGCGCTTGGCTAGGATTTCCAGCGTGCCCTTTAAATCGGCCATGGTGACGCCCTTGTCCACCACAAGCCCCTCGATTTGATGGAACAAGGGGGAGTGGGTGGCGTCGATGGCGTCGGAGCGGTAGACCCGGCCGGGGGCGATGATGCGGATGGGGGGCTTTTGTTTTTCCATTACCCGGATTTGGACAGAGGAGGTCTGGGTGCGCAGGAGCATCTTATCTGTGAAATAGAAGGTGTCCTGGGTGTCCCGGGCGGGGTGGTCGGGGGGGAGGTTGAGGGCCTCGAAGTTGTAGTAGTCGTACTCCACCTCGGGGCCGTCGGCCACGTCGTAGCCCATGCCCAGGAAGATTTCCTTCACCTCGTCCAGCACGATGGAGAGGGGGTGCTTATGGCCTAAGGGCATGGGGGAGCCGGGGACGGTGACGTCGATGCGCTCGGCGGCCAGGCGGGCATTCTGGGCGGCGCGGCCTAGTTCCTCGCCCCGCTGTTTTAGCAGCTCCTCAATTTGGGAGCGCACCTGGTTGGCCAAGGCGCCGATGACCGGGCGTTCCTCGGCAGAGAGCTTGCCCATCTGCTTGAGGATGGCGGTGAGCTCCCCCTTTTTGCCCAGGTACTTCACCTTGAGCTCCTCCAGGCCTTTGGAGTCGGCGCAGGTCTCCGCCGCATGGAGGGCGGCCTGCTTGATTTGTTCCAGTGCAGCTTTCATTCGATAACCATTCCTTTCTCAAAAGGTGCAAATCCGGGCTTTTTGGCTTTTGGAGAGAAAAAGCTGCCTGCGTCCGCTTTTTACAGGATAAAAAGGGACGAAAGCAGCTTGTCTTCCGTGGTACCACCCAGGTTCCCGCACTCAGGGGGAGGCGGGCACTCGTCGGCCTGGTAACGGGGCCAGCCGTCGCCGCCTAGTGGGGGAAAACCCGTTCAGCGGCGCCGCTCGTGAGGGAACTTCCCCAAAGGGCGGACGCGAGGGCGCTTTCAGCCGGTGACGCTCTCTCTCTGTTGGGCCGCGGGCTCGGGTACTTTTCTCAGTCGGCGCGTTTGGTGTATTCTCTGGACGCATTGGCGTGGATTTGTCTTTTTCACAGGATAGCACATTTCTTTTGTAAAAGCAAGGGGAGTTCTGCCCAGGTTGGCAGGTTTTTTTGGTTGCTTTTTTGGGGAAAAAGGAATAAAATGAGGGAAAAGAGGGATGGAATTTAGAAAAACAAAAACGGGAGATGGATTATCATGGGAGAGAGACGGGATAAAATCAACTACTACCTGGATATTGCGCAGACGGTTTCCACCCGCAGTACCTGTATGCGGCGGAATTACGGCGCCATCATTGTGAAAAACGACCAGATTATCTCCACCGGGTATGTGGGCGCGCCCAGGGGGCGGAAAAATTGCACGGATTTGCAGTATTGTACCCGGGAGAGCCTGCATATCCCGAATGGGGAGCGGTATGAGCTGTGCCGGTCGGTGCACGCCGAGCAGAACGCCATTATTGCCGCAGCACGCACGGACATGCTGGGGGCCAGCCTTTACCTGGCCTGCCTGGACTACCGCACCAAGGAGCTAGTGCCCGGCACCAACCCCTGCGCCATGTGCAAGCGCATTATCATCAACGCCGGGATTGAGACGGTGTATGTGCGGGACACGGTGGATGAGTACCATGTCATCCACGTGGCGGACTGGGTGGAGAATGACGAATCCCTGGAGGGCAAGAGAGGGTATTGAACGGGCGGGAAGACGGGCTGCCCTCTTTTTTAGGGGTAGCCTGTTTTTTTATGCCTAAATTTTGGAAAAATTTTCCGCCACAATCCTCCCGGCTCCTGCCGGATTTTGCCCTAGACGACAGAAAAGGCGGGGAAGGGGAACAGATTGGCCTGAAATTCCCAAGCGTTCGGCTGCAAAGGGCAAAAAGCCCTAGGCCGGAACCGACAGATTTTTTGTTCCCCAGCGCCTATACTGGGGACAAGGGAAAACGGACAGGCCCTACGCCCGCTCTACAGCACCCCAAGAGCGCAGGGCCATGTCTGGCCTGTCGCCGGGGCAGCTGAAAATCGTTTGGGGTGCTCCGGCGGTACTGAAAAGCCTTCGGGATTGGGAAAGGGAGGATACCATGAAACGGGAATCACGGGAGCTCTTGGCGAAGCCGCCGCTGACAGCCAGATTGCGGGAGTATGCCGCGGAAAACGAGGGGCAGGTGCGCCGGGTGCTCTCCTTTATTGTGGGACTTTTATGCGCCAGGGGCAGGGTATTGGGGGGATTTGCCCCCTTTGGGCCGGCCTTTTTGGCAGGCGTGGACCCGGCGGGGCTGCTCCCGGCCTATTTTGGCTGCGTGCTGGGGTATCTGCTGCCCGGCTCGGGGGTGGGGGCGCTGAAATACCTGATTGCCCTCTCCTGCGTGTTGGGAATCCGCTGGCTCTTTGGCGGGGAGAGCAAGCTGGCCCGGCATGTAGCTTTTGCGCCGGTGCTCACCTTAGCTGCCCTGCTGGCGGCGGAAGTGGTGGCCATGACGCTGGGGCGCCCCAGCCTCTACGACCTGATGATGGCCTTGGCCCAAGGGGGGCTGGGGGCGGGGGCCGCACTCTTCCTCCGGCGCACGGGGGAGCTGGCGGAGCGGAGGGAGGCCATGGAGAACCTGGGGACGGTGGAGTTCTCCTGCCTGGTGATTACACTGGGGCTCATGGTTATTGGCCTCTCCCACTTCACTGTTGGGTTCTTTTCGCTGGGGCGGGCATTGACCGTGCTCTTTATCCTTCTGGCCGCCCACTACGGGCGGGCGGCTATGGGGTGCGTGGCAGGCACCACAGCGGGGGCCTGTATGATTCTGGCAGGCACCCCCTATCCCTATCTCATGGGAGCCTACAGCCTGGGCGGGTTGCTCTCCGGCTGCTTTTCCCTCTTTGGGAAGCTGGGGAGCGCCTGCGCTTTTATTGTAGTATCGGGGGTGGCGGCGCTGGTGTCAGGGCGGGCGGAGTACACGCTCTTCCCCCTCTATGAGGTGTTGGCGGCTACGGCGGTGTTCATGCTGCTGCCAAAGGGCCTGGGGCATTCCCTGGCCCCGGCCCTCTCCCGGCGGGCAGCGCCGGAGGACGGGACAGCCAAGGACAGCGTGGCGATGAAGCTGGAATTCTCCTCGAAGACTTTGGCGGAGATTTCGGCCACGCTGGACAGGGTATCGAAGAAGCTGGAGGGGAAAAACACGGGGGATGTGAGCTTGGTTTACGGCCAGGCGGCGGACGAGGTGTGCCGCCGTTGCGGGCTGCGGCTCTTTTGCTGGGAGACGGCTTTTCACGAGACCATGACCGCCCTCAACTCCCTCACCCCCACCCTGCGGAGAGACCGGCAGGTGACGGCGGAGGCAGTGCCGGAGTACTTTGCAGGCAAGTGCTGCCGCCTGGGGGAGATGCTGGGCGCCATCAACCGGAACTACACCTATTTCCTGGCGTCGGAGCGGGCTGGACAGCGTATCCGGGAGATACGGGAGGTGTCGCTGGAACAGCTGGAGGGCATGGTGGAGATGCTGCAATCCCTCAGCGAGGAGGTGCAGGAGGTGGCGGCCTTTGATCTGAAGACTGCCGGGCAAATCAAGCGGCTGCTGGAAAACAAGGGGATTGCCTACCAGAATGTGGCGGTGACAATTGACCGGTTTGACCGGATGACAGTGGAAATCCTGCTGCCGGGGGATGTGAGCTTTAACAAGCTAAACCTGCTCTTCCGGATAGACGAGGTGTGCGAGCGGGTGTTTGACGAGCCCACAGTGAGCGAAACCCAGGAGATGAAGAAGCTCACCTTTTGCGAAAAGGCGGGGATGTGCGTGGAGTTTGGGGCCTGCCAGCACGCCCAGGGGGATTTGGAGATGTGCGGGGATTCCTACGACTATTTCCTGGACGGGAAGGGGCGGGCCCACTTGATTTTGAGCGACGGCATGGGAAGCGGGGGAGAGGCGGCGGTGGATTCCGCTGTGACGACAGGGCTCTTTACCAAGCTGGTGAAGGCGGGCTTTGACTATGATGCGGCCCTCAAAATCGTCAATTGCGCCCTGATTGTGAAATCAGGGGAGGAGAGCCTCTCCACCATTGACGTGGGGTGCGTGGACTTATACACCGGGCGGGCGGAATTCCTTAAAGCAGGGGCTGCCCCCACCTTCCTGAAAAAGGGGGGCAAGGTGGGGCGCGTTGAAACGGCCTCGCTGCCTGCGGGAATCCTCACCGGCGTGGAGTTCCAGAAGACGGGGATTCGGCTCTCGCCGGGGGACTGGATTGTGATGGTCTCCGACGGGGTGACGGCCAGCGGGATTGACTGGGTGATTTCGGAAATCCAGCTCTTTTCCCAAAAGCTCACCCCCAAGGAGATGGCCCGGCGGCTCACGGAAGAGGCGGGGAAGCGGAACAAGGAGCTCTACGACGACGACGTGACGGTGGTGGCGGCCTGTTTAAAGCGGAGCGAATAGGAAAAACCAATGAACGCCCCTGGGGGAAGCGGTTTCCTCCGGGGGCGCTTGTGGGTTTGCACAAATTTTGCGGATTTTTCCTGTGTTCATGGAAAATTTTCTTGCAACGGGGGGAAAAGTATAGTTTAATAGGAAATGGCGTTTCCTGGGAGGAGTTTCCCAGGAGCGGCCCTTAGCTGCAAGGAAAGAGGTAGGAGCGAATGATACCGCTGCGTTTGACGCCCGCCTGCAAGGACTACCTATGGGGCGGGACAAAGCTCATAACGGAATATGGGAAACAGACGGACAAGGATAAAATGGCCGAGAGCTGGGAGCTCTCCTGCCACCCGGACGGGGAGAGCAGGGTGGCAGGCGGGCCCTACGACGGGCTGACCCTCCCGGAGGCACTGGAGCGGATGGGGACGGGGGCCCTGGGGGAGCGGGGCGCGGCCTTTTCCCAGTTTCCCCTGCTTATCAAGCTCATTGATGCGAGGGACCGGATCTCGATTCAGGTGCACCCAGACGACGCCTATGCCCTGCGGGTGGAGGGTGAGTATGGCAAGACCGAGATGTGGTATGTGGTGGACTGCGAGGAGGGGGCGGGGCTTTACCTGGGCTTCTCCCATCCAGTGGGCCGGGAGGAGTTTGCCCAAAGGATTGAGGAGGGCACCTTGGAACAGGTGCTGCGGCGGGTGCCGGTGAAGCCGGGCGACAGCTTTTTTATCCCGGCGGGAACCCTGCACGCCATCGGCGCGGGGATCCTGATTGCCGAAATCCAGCAGAACTCCAACACCACTTACCGGGTGTATGACTACGGCCGCCTGGGGACGGACGGGAAGCCCCGCCCCCTGCATGTGGAAAAGGCGCTGGAGGTGACAGACACCTGCCCGGCAAACACCCCCGCTCCCGGCACGCCCAAGGTGTGCCCTGGCGGCAGCGTGACGGAGCTGGCCTCCTGCCGCTATTTTACAGCGGAGGCGGTGGCCCTCTCCGGCAGGCTGGAGGATACCTGCGACGGCGGCAGTTTCCGGCACCTGCTGGTGCTCTCCGGCCAGGCAAAGCTCTGCTGGGCCGGAGGCGAGGAGACGCTGCGCAAGGGGGATAGCCTCTTTTTGCCTGCGGGACTGGGGCCCTACGCCCTGGAGGGCGAGGCGAAGCTGCTGCGCAGCCGGGTATAGGAGGCAGAGAGATGGAACGGATTCATATTGTGCTGGTGGAGCCCCAGATTCCCCAGAACACGGGGAACATTGCCCGCACCTGCGCCTGCACAGGGGCCAGCCTGCACCTGGTGGGGCCCATGGGCTTTGTGGTGGACGACAAAAAGCTCAAGCGGGCCGGGCTGGACTACTGGCATTTCCTCGACTTACACTACTATGAGAACCTGGCGGATTTCCAGGCGAAGCACCCGGAGGCCGCCTGCTGGTTTTTCACCACCAAGGGGCGGCACCGCTACACGGACGTGGCCTATGGGGGAGAGCCCTACCTGGTCTTTGGGCGGGAGGACGCGGGGCTGCCGGAAGAGCTGCTGGCCCAACACCCCGAGCACTGTTTGCGGCTGCCCATGATTGACGAGGCCCGCAGCCTAAACCTCTCCAACTCAGTGGCAGTAGGGGTCTATGAGGTGCTACGGCAGTGGGATTTTCCCAAGCTCAAGGAGTCGGGAGAGCTGACAAAGTATCACTGGGAAGAGTAACCCTTTAAAAATTTTAAAGAGAAAAACAGAAAGGTGTGTTTTGGACTGTGCAGAAAATCAAGATGATTACGGATTCCGCCTGCGACATCCCCTTTGACCTGGCGGCGGAGTGGGATATCGATGTATTGCCCATCCCCATTACAGTGGACGGCAGGGCCTGCTTTGAGCGAGTGGATTTCGCCTTTGAGAGCTTTTATGAAGTACTGGCGGGGACATCCTCTATCCCGGCCACCTCCCACATCACCTCGGTGGCGTTTTGTGAGAAATTCCGGGAGTACTATGAGCAGGGCTACACGGATTTGATTTTTGTGGCGATTAACTCCAAGGGCTCGGAGATGTACAACGCCGCCAAAATGGGACGGGAACAGCTCTATGACGACTGCCCCGAAGCGAAGGAGGCCTGCAAAATCCATATCATCGACTCCAAAAATTACACCATGTCCTACGGCATGGCGGTGATTCGCGCTGCCCAGATGGCCCAGAAGGGCGCAGAGGCAGCGGATATTTTGGACTATTTGGAGGATTACTTTGACAGCGCGGAGATTTATTTCAGCGTCTACGCCCTGGACTATGCCAAGAAATCCGGGCGTATCAGCGCCGCCGCGGCTTTCATGGGGGAGATGCTGGGGCTGCGGCCTATTATGAGCATCATCGACGGGGAGATAAAAATTATCGAAAAGGTGCGGGGCGACAAGAACGTAGTGCCTGCGCTGGTGAAATACGCGAAAGAGCGGGCAGTGCCCAGTACCCCCTACTGCGTGATGCAGGGTGTCACCAAAGAAGAGGGGGGAGAGCTGGCACAGCGGATGGAGAAGGCTTTTGGGTTTGCCCCCTATGGCAGGTTCCAGGTGGGGGCAGCCATCACTATCAATAGCGGGCCCAAGGTGGTGGCGGTGTGTATCACCGGCAAAAACCGCAAAAAGGGCAGGGGATAGGGTATCCAAGCAGGGAAAATCAGCCCTTTCTGGAAAAAATCTGCTTTGCAGGAAGAATTCTTTCAAAAAGCCCTTGAAAAAGTGGCAAATATATACTAAACTGTTATTGAATTGTTTCCCGGGGCCGCAGGGAATCCCAAGGGGTTCTTGTGTTGCGGCGGAAAACGGGAGGGCGGCGAAGGCCGAACAATCTATGGAACAAAAGAAAGGAATGGTTACACCATGACATCTGTCAACAAAAAGACTGTGGAAGATATTCAGGTCAGCGGCAAGAGAGTGCTGGCCCGCTGCGACTTTAACGTCCCCATTGCGGACGGCGCTATCTCCGACGACAAGAGAATCCGGGAATCTGTTAAGACCATCAAGTACCTGATGGACAACGGCGCAAGAGTGATTCTCTGCTCCCACATGGGCAGGCCCAAGGGTGAGTTCAATATGAAGTACTCCCTGGCCCCGGTAGCCAAGCGCCTTTCGGAGCTGCTGGGCACTGAGGTCATCATGGCCGCCGATGTCATCGGTGAAGATGCCAAGGCCAAAGCCGCCGCACTGAAGGACGGCCAGGTGATGCTGCTGGAAAACGTGCGCTTCCACAAGGAAGAGGAGAAGAACGACCCCGCTTTTGCCAAGGAGCTGGCCTCGCTGGCGGAAATCTTTGTGAACGACGCTTTTGGCACTGCCCACAGGGCCCATGCCTCCACTGCCGGCGTGGCCGACTATCTCCCCGCTGTGTGCGGCTATCTGATTCAGAAGGAAATCAGCATCATGGGCGGCGCGCTCAACGACCCCAAGCGCCCCTTTGTGGCGATTTTGGGCGGCGCGAAGGTCTCTGACAAAATCGGCGTGATTACCAACCTGATTGACAAGGTGGATACCCTGATTATCGGTGGTGGTATGGCTTACACTTTCATGAAATCTCTGGGCCACAACATCGGCGACTCCCTACTGGAGGCTGACAAGGTTGAACTGGCGGGCTCTATTATGAAGAAGGCTGAGGAGAAGGGCGTGAAGTTCCTGATTCCCCAGGATAACCGTATTGGTGACAAGTATGACGCCAACTGCGCTTTCCGCACTGTGGATTCCGATGACATTCCCGAGGGTTGGATGGGCCTGGACATCGGCGAAAGAACTGAGAAGCTCTTTGCCGACGCTGTGAAGGGCGCGGGCACTGTTGTGTGGAATGGGCCCATGGGCGTTACCGAGTTCCCCAACTTTGAGCATGGCACTATTGCCGTGGCCCAGGCTGTGGCGGATTCCGGCGCTATCTCCATCATCGGCGGCGGCGACTCTGCTGCGGCTGTGGAGAAGCTGGGTTTTGCCGACAAGATGACCCATATCTCCACGGGCGGCGGCGCTTCCTTGGAGTTCTTGGAGGGCCTGGCCCTGCCGGGTATCGAGTGCCTTAACGACAAATAAGTTCATCTGGTTTAGGCTTTCCTGAAAGCGCCTGGTGAAACGGGCTGCCCCTTCTTTGCAGTGGTGCGGCCTGAACGAAGAGAAAAGACCGGGCACGGAGTGATTCCCTCAATCCGTGCCCTCTTTCCTTCTGTGAAGAGGGGAGATGAAGACGGGAATGGATGATTTCGTTGCAGGGCTAATGATTTTCTTTTGGGCTTTAATAATTATCTCGTTGGTCTCTATGGCCTATTTTGTGATAGTGTACATTTTCCAGGGGATTGGGCTCTATAAGATGGCGAAAAATACTGGGAACAAATACGCCTGGTGCGCCTGGCTGCCGGTGGGGCATCAGTTTTTGGTGGGGAACCTGGCAGACAGGTATAATATGACCCGGAACAAGAAGACCCACTATGGGCCGCTGCTGTTGGGCTTTTCT
This sequence comes from Oscillospiraceae bacterium, assembly GCA_022791315.1. Lineage (GTDB taxonomy): Bacteria > Bacillota > Clostridia > Oscillospirales > Ruminococcaceae > JAAVYW01. The sequence goes on from JAAVYW010000042.1 coordinate 87,090, forward strand.
GCGGTTGCCACGCTGGGAACCTGGTTTATCTCGGCGGGGATGATTAACTTGCTGGATGATTTGTCGGGTTACTACTATTATTACGACGAGGGTTTGACGCTGCTATACTCCTTCTTTGCCCTAGTCATCCATGGGGTGGCTATCGCCAACCTAGTGCTCTACTGTGTGGCCTCTTACAATATGTATCTGGACTATGAGCCCAGCAGCGCCACAGGGTATACGGTGCTGGCAGTGTTCCAGCTGGACTGGATTGCAAAATTTATCTGCCGCAACAATGTGCCGGTGGGGGCGGCCGGGCGGGTGTACCCCAAGCAGCCCAAATACGGGCAGCAGCCTGCCGCGGCCATGGGCCAGCAGGCTTGGGCGCCGCCGGGCCAGCCCTGGGGGCAGCCGAATCAGACTTGGGCGCAGCCCATGAACCAGCCGCCGATGTACTACAATAACACGCCGCCCCAGGCCCCGCCGAATTATCAGCAGGGATGGGGGCAGGCGCCAGGATACCCGCCCCAGGGAAATCACGGGATGAATATGCCTCCTGTGCCGCCGCCCCAGAACGGGGCCCCGCCGGCGGGAGGATACACCGCCGAGGCGGAAAAGGATGAGAGATGGCCCAGGGCCTGATGGCGCAGGGGAACACCTGTGATAGGCCCGGGACTGAGCGGCCCTCGGATGAAGCGAATGGGACAAATTTGGCGGGCCAAGCCGATGGCTTGGACGGAACCCAAAAGTGAAAACAGTGAAAACACGGAAAGGATGAAATAAATACGATGAAAAAGAGTGTGCGCAAGGCTGTGATTGCCGGAAACTGGAAGATGAACAACGCTAGGCCTCAGACAAAGGCCTTGATTGAGGAGCTGAAGCCCCTGGTGAAGGATGCGGCCTGTGATGTGGTGGTCTGCGTGCCCTTTACCAATTTGGAGACCGCTGTGGAGCTGTGCAAAGGCAGCAATATCAAAGTGGGGGCGCAGAACTGTCACTGGGCGAAGTCGGGTGCCTTTACGGCGGAAATCTCGGCAGATATGCTCACCGAGATGGGCGTGGAATATGTGATTATCGGCCATTCGGAGCGGCGGCAGTACTTTGGCGAGACCAATGTGACTGTGAACCAGCGGGTGCGGGCTGCTTTGGATGCCGGGCTAAAGGTTATCCTCTGTGTGGGCGAACTGCTGGAGGAGAGGGAGCAGGGTATCACCGAGGAAATCTGCGGCCTGCAGACCAAGATTGCCCTGGCCGGGGTGAGCAAGGATGAGCTGAAAAATATCATCATTGCCTACGAGCCTGTATGGGCCATTGGCACCGGAAAGACCGCCACAGCGGACCAAGCCGACGAGGTGAACGGCTATATTCGCAGTGTGGTGGAGAAGCTCTACGGCCATGAGGCGGCTGAGGGCCTGACTATCCAGTACGGCGGTTCCATGAATGCCGGCAACTGCGACGAGCTGCTCGCCAAGGAGCATGTGGACGGCGGGCTGATTGGCGGCGCTTCGCTGAAGGCCAAGGACTTCTCTGTCATTGTGGCGGCTGCCTCGAAATAGTTGTGTCAGGAAAGGAAATGGAAAAGCGATGAAAAAACCAGTCATGTTGATGATTTTAGACGGTTTTGGGTATAATGAAAGCGAGTACGGCAACGCGGTAAAGGGAGCGAAGACACCTAACATGGATAAGCTCTTTGCCGAGAACCCCCACACCCTCATCGGCGCCTCCGGGATGGACGTGGGCCTGCCGGACGGGCAGATGGGCAACAGCGAGGTGGGCCACACCAATATCGGCGCGGGCCGCATTGTGTACCAGGAGCTGACCCGTATCACCAAATCCGCCGCGGACGGGGACTTCTATGAGAACGAGGCTTTTTTGGCTGCCACGGAAAACTGCAAAAAGAACGGCAGCGCCCTGCATCTGATGGGCCTGCTCTCGGACGGTGGCGTACACAGCCATAACACCCATCTTTATGCCCTGCTCACCTTAGCCAAGCGGCAGGGATTGGAAAAGGTGTTTGTCCACTGCTTTATGGACGGGCGGGATGTGCCCCCCTCCTCCGGCGCGGACTATGTAGCCCAGCTGGAAGAAAAGATGCGGGAGATTGGCGTGGGCAAAATTGCCACCATTATGGGGCGCTACTACGCGATGGACCGGGACAACCGCTGGGAGCGGGTGGAAAAGGCCTATGCCGCCATGGTATACGGCGAGGGGAACCAGGGAAATGACCCGGTACAGGTGATGAAGGACTCCTACGCCGCAGAGGTGACGGATGAATTTGTGGTGCCTACCGTGTGTGCCGACGGGAAAATCAGCGCGAACGACTCGGTGGTCTTCTTCAATTTCCGGCCTGACCGTGCCCGTGAAATCACCCGTACTCTGGTGGACCCGGATTTTACTGGATTTGAGCGGAAAAATGGCTGTTTCCCCCTGACTTATGTGTGTATGACCCAATATGACGCCACAATGCCGGGTGTCCAGGTGGCCTTTAAGCCCCAATCGCTGAAAAACACCTTTGGGGAATATGTGGCGGAAAAGGGGCTCAAGCAGTTACGCATTGCAGAGACTGAGAAATATGCCCATGTGACCTTCTTCTTTAACGGCGGCGTGGAAAAAAGCTACGAGGGGGAGGACAGGGTGCTTATCAACTCGCCTAAAGTGGCTACCTATGACCTGAAGCCGGAGATGAGCGCCTATGAAGTCACTGATGCTGTCGTGGAGAAAATTGATAGCGGAAAATACGACGTGATTATCTTAAACTTTGCCAACTGCGACATGGTGGGCCATACCGGTGTGTATGAGGCCGCTGTGAAGGCTGTGGAAGCGGTGGACACCTGTGTAGGCAGGGTAGTGGACGCCATGAAGCGGCAGGGCGGTGTAGTGCTGCTCACTGCTGACCACGGCAATGCAGACAAGATGTATGAGGAAGACGGCTCGCCCTTTACTGCCCACACCACGAACCCTGTGCCGCTGATGGTCGTGGGGCATGACTGCAAGCTGCGCACCGACGGACGGCTGGCAGACTTGGCTCCCACTATGCTTCAGATTTTGGGATTGGAACAGCCTGCGGAGATGGATGGGAAGAGCCTAATTCAATAGAGAAAGGTTGACAAATTGATGAAAAAGAGTACCCTGATTACGATTATTTCCCTGATTGCTGCTCTGGCTGGTATTATTGCTGCCATTGTTACCATCAGCAGAAAGAGACGGCCTGAGGAGTCTGTGGTGATTCTCACCGACGATGAGACGGACAGCCAGGACGATTGCTGCTGCTGCGAAGAGTGTGCCTGCGATGACGACTGCGCTTGCGAAGTGGAATGCGCCTGTGGAGATGAGTCTGCAGAGGAAGAGGTACAGGCGGAGGAGACGACTCCCGAGGCTGAATAGGGAACTGCCAATAGAATTAAAATCGCTTTGACATCAGCTTCGCTGCAAAAATGCAGCGGGGCTGGTGTTGTTATGCTTTTTTAGATATTGTGAGGATAAAAAGGCTCGTTAGAAGACAGGAGGATTTTTGGGGGGATGGGATTATCAGGAAAGGGTGCTACAAAAATAGGCCCTTTTGACGAGATTTATCTTGTAGGTTGCGGGATGTCTAGGCAGTGTAATGAGAAATGAATATGCGAAAGGGATTGGCAAATTATCGTGGATCCTGGTTTTAAATTAGAAAAATGTGAGGGAAAATGGGAGAAGAGCGTTGACTTTTTTGGGGAATCCTTCTATACTGGTTTTTAGCTAGGAATGGCTAACTTAAAGTTCTGAAATAATTAGTGAAAGCTAATTGTAAGGGGGCCCATGCCAAGAGTATAGTGGTTGTAGGAGAAGTGGGGGATGGCTGGGACAGTATGCGTCCCATTTGACGGGGGCAGGGGGTGTTTACCAAGGAAAACGGGCCGTTACAGCGTAAATTGGGGCTGTCTGGCTTGCTGGTGCTGTTTGCCGTACGGTATCCTATAAAATGGGTGGAGAAGCAGTTTGTGATTACTTTGCGCTGGGATTTGGCAGCTATGGGAAGACCATTGGCAAGCGGTTATCGGAGGAGCTGGACACCCTTATTATGACTGGGATTTGCTGCGGCTGGCTTTGGAGGAGAGCGGAATCCATGGGCGGCTCTTTGGGCAGGCGAAAGTGCGCAGGGACTTTTTCCACTGTTCCAATGTGTATCGGGGGATGTGTTACCGCCAGAGAGTGGGGAGTTTGTCCAGGCCAAGGCGGATTAAGAAGCTGGCTAGGGAGCCTGCATCATCGTGAGGCGCCGTGTGGATTGCGCGCTGCGGGAACAGGGGGATTTTTGGATCAGCAGGGAATCCCCTATATCGAGACAGTGATGCTATGGATTAGAGCGGCGGGGGCGGAATGGCTTATCGAGAAGACGGATAAAAACTGCAGCACTTATTACCATTACTACGTGGGACGGGAATAGGATAACGCCCGCAAGTACGATTTATGCCTCAACAGCAGAGACTTGGGGTTAGGCAAGTGTATTTGGGATTATCGAGGAATATATTTAAAATCAGGAACAGCTGATAGATTTCCCGGGAAACAGCGGGTGTGGCCTCTGTGCCGCCTTTTCCCGGAAGAGAGGAGCAGAGTTATGCCGTTTGATTTCAAAAAGGAGTACCGGGAGTTTTATCAGCCCAAGCAGGTGCCCGCCCTTGTCACCCTGCCGCCGGTGAATTACATTGCCTTGCAGGGGAAGGGCGACCCAAACGAAGCGGGGGGAGCTTATCAGCAGGCGATTGGGGTGCTCTATGCTGTGGCCTATACTTTGAAGATGAGTTACCGGAGTGGGAGGGAAATCCCTGGATTTTTTGAGTATGTGGTCCCCCCTTTGGAGGGCTTTTGGTGGCAGGAGGGGGTAATGGGGGTGGATTACGCCTATAAGGCCGGGTTTTGCTGGATTTCTGCGCTGCGGCTGCCGGATTTTGTGGGCAGGGAAGACTTTGCCTGGGCAGTGGAGGCAGCTGGAAAGAAGAAAAAGCTGGACTGCTCTGGGGCCAAATTCCTGACCTTGGAGGAGGGGCTCTGTGTTCAGATACTGCACGTGGGCAGCTACGACAGCGAGCCGGAATCGGTGGAGAAGATGGAGCAGTTTTTGGCGGAGAATGGGTATCAGAATGATTTTTCACAGGTGCGCAGACACCATGAAATCTATCTCTCCGACCCAAACAGGACGGCGCCGGAGAAGCGGAAGACGGTGATTCGGCACCCGGTTCGGAGAGTTTAGGAGAGATGGAAAGGCCCTCCTCTGCTATCAGCAGAGGAGGGCCTTTTTGTGATAAGGGAATCTGGCTATTTGGATTTTGCCAGTTTTAGGAAGCGGCGGCTCTCCACTTTGTGGAAAAGGTCTTTGGCCGCTTTTTTGTCGGAGACATACTTGGTTTCTAAGGTGAGATTTTTCAGCTTTTTCAGGGCAGACAGGGGGGAGACATTGGAGATTTTGTTGCCTGCCAGCTTGAGGGTGTTCAGCTGCTCACAGGAGGAGAGAGGGGAAGCGGAGGTGATGGAATTGTCTTCCGCGTCCAGATAGGTGAGCTTAGACAGCTTTTTCACCGGGGACAGGTCAGATACCTGGTTGGCGCTGAGGGAGAGGGAGGAGAGCTGGGTCAGGCCAGACAAGGCGTCTAACGAGCTGCATTGATTATGGGAGATGTCCAGATGAGACAGGTGGGAGAGAGAGGACAGAGGGGACAAATTCGACACCTGATTCCAGGATATATCCAACCTGGCAAGGCTTTGGAGCTTGGATAGGGGGGAGATGTCGGTGATGCTGTTGTTGCACAGGGAAAGACGGGTCAGTTTTGTGAGGGAGGCCAGGGGAGAAATATCAGTGAGGCCAGCAAAGCCTGCGCTGTCATAGGCGGATTCCACGGAGAGGATACGCAGGTTGGTGAGGGTTTTCAGCGGGGCAACGGAGGAGACCCGGTTGCCGCTCAAATCCAGTTCCTGGAGGGCGGTGAGGCCCGAAAGGGGTTTGAGACTGGAGATGTTGTTGTTGGCTAAGTTCAGCCTGCGCAGCTTGGTGAGGCCAGCCAGGGGCGAGAGGTCGGAGACACGGCCTTGGGAAGAGGAGCCGCCGTATTCCGGCCCGCTGACCGTGAGATAGGTGAGATTTTTGCAGCCCGACAGGACAGATAAATCCTTGATGCGGGTGTCTTCCAATGTCAGGGTCTCCAATTTGGTGAGGGAGGCCAGGGCGGAGAAGTCGTTGACATAGGGGGTACGGAGGGTGAGCTTTTTTAGCCCGCTTAGGGAGGAGAGCCCGGAGAGGGAGGCCATGCCGGTGTAGCTGTTGGTGCGGACAGTGAGCTCCCGCAGGTTGGTGAGGCCGTTTACCATGGAGAGGCTGGAAATCTCGGTGGCGTCAAATTCCAGCGCCTGGAGGCGGGGAAGGCTGCGGAGAGTAGAGGTATAGTCAAAACTGATGTTGCCAATAGTGAGCCGCTCCAGATTTTTTAGGCCGGAAATCTGGTTCCAGTCGTTCTTGCCAAAGAGAAAACGGAACTCGGTGAGGTTGGGAAGCTGGTTGCATACCGAGACAAAGGAGGACATGTTTGGGATGGTAAACCCGGAGATAGTGAGGGACTCCAAATTGGGGAAGAGCAACAAATCCTGATAGGAATTGATGTACTGGGGGGAGCTCTCAAAGGTCTCCAGCTTGAGATGGGTTACTTTGTCCAGGTTAGCCTTGGTGAGGGCGGTTTTGCCGTCGAAGAAATAATCCCGCACCACGGTTTCAAAGTTTTTGTCGGAGAAAACAACCCGCTCGGCCGCCTGGGCCCGGAGGGGTTGGAGGGGGAGCAATGTGATAAGGAGAAGCAGCGCTGCTGTGCAGGCCGCTGCCCGCCGCAAAATCCTGTGTTTTTTCATTCCTATTTTCCTTCCTCTGTTGTATGAAAATTGAAAGAGCGCTATGAGCCGCTTTTTAGTCTAAGATATTTTCAAAAAAGGAGCTCTTGGCGCGGGGCGCAGGGCGGGGGAGCTGGAAATCAATGAGGACTGCATCGGAGCCCACCACTTTGACAAATTCCCAGGGGATTACCCGGTCCTCCTCTTTTCCCAGCAGGCCGAACAGGCGTTTGCGGCCGGGAAGCACCAGGGCCGTGATACGGGCACTCTGGGCGTCAAACTCAAAATCGCAGCCAAAGCCAATCCGCTGCCCATCCCGGATGGACACTACGTCCCGCCGGGCAAAATCCGAACCTCTGCATTTCATGAAAAAGCCCCCTTTTCTTTGATTTCCCTAAAGTATATCGGAAAAGAGGGCGGGGTATGCGAAAAGCCGCAGAGAACAGAGCTTCCCTGCGGCTTAGGCGGGTCAGGCTATTTGACAATCTCGCCGTAGGCGGACATGCCGCAGGCGGCGGCGTTGGACTCGTCAGTGTCAATGTGCATGGCTAAGGCGAATTTGTCGCTGACACGGACCACCACGTCGCCGAAGACGGCGGAGCGCTCGGGTGTGTCAATCTTGACGCTTACCACTTCCTTGTCCGCCACACCGAAGCGTTTTGCATCGTCGGGGGTCATATGGATGTGGCGCTTGGCGGCAATGACGCCCTCGGTGAGCTCGACCTCGCCGCAGGGGCCCACCAGCTTGCAGCCAGGAGTACCGGCGATGTCACCGGATTCCCGGATGGGGGCGGAAACGCCGATGCTGCGGGCATCGGTGAGGGAAATCTCCACCTGGGTGGCAGGGCGCACCGGGCCCAGAATGCTGACACCTGCCAGCTCCTTTTTGGGGCCAACTACGGTAACGCGCTCGTTGCTGGCGTACTGGCCAGGCTGGGAGAGCATTTTTTTCACGCTCAAAGCGGCGTTTTCGCCGAAGAGGATTTTCAGGTGCTCTTCCGTGACATGTACATGGCGGGCAGAGGTCTCTACCAGGATTTTATTGTCCATTCTTACCATTCCTTTCTTTACAGGGACGGACACAGCTTCTTTGCAGTCCTTTATCCCTATCATACGACAAAAAGTTCCTTTTTGCAAGGGGAAATTGTGGGAGTATTTGGTTTTGGGAGAGGAAGGGGCGCTACCCCATATTGGGGAAAGGAGAGCCGGGAACAAGCGGCCCAACGAGAAAAATTAGAGGGAACCCCAAAAAGAAAAACCGCATTTTTTGCCATTTCTCTTGTCAGGGATTGGGGTTTAAGGTATAATAGGTGCGGTACAAATAGGCAGAGAGGCCTTGTGTGCTGTGCAGAGGTATATTGCGCATGGACACCATAACCATTTATAGTGCTGCTGAAAGCGGCGTCCAGGCTGCGAACAGCCCTGAGTTATGGTATCATAAGAGGAGAATATGGCCCACTGATGAGGCCTTTGAGAAAGGGACGGGACTATGGTGCAAAAGAGGGAAGAGAAGAGGAGACACCTTGCCGGGTGGTTGGGAGGCAGTGTGTTTGTGCTGGCGGCTGTGGGGCTTGTCACCATCCTCTCGCTGTTGGTGGGGCTGGTGGGGAACCTGATTGAGAGCACCCGCAAGGAGACGGAATTTGAAAGGCTGATTGCCCCGCTGGTGATGCTGGACCCTCCCAGCTTTGACGACCCAAGCAAGCTGAGCAACCAGATGCTGCTACAATCCTCCATGTGGAGTGTGCTGCTGAATACCGATACCTCCCAATATGCCATTGATGAGTACGATAGGATGACAATTCCTGCTTCGGATGTGGATGTGCAGTGTGCCAAGCTCTATGGCGCGCAGGTGCACTTGGAACACATGACCTTTGGCGGGATTGAGTCGCCGTTCCTCTATGACGCAGAGGGGCAGCGCTACTATGTGCCCATTACAGGGCAATCCAATGTGTATACGCCCAAGGTGGAGAAGATTGAGCGGGAGGGGGACATTTATACCCTTACAGTGGGGTATGTGCCGCCGGCCTATGGATGGGCGCACAATGTACGGGGCAAAGACTATGAGCCGCGTCCACAAAAGTATATGCTCTACCGGGTACAGGCTATGAAGAAAAGCTGGCAGATTCTCTCGGTGGGGCCGGTGCCGGTGACAGAGGAGGCGCCCGCCGCGCCGGGAACTCCCCCCGAAGAAGAACCGGCCGCAGAAGGGGCGAAGACCTAACAGACAGAACAGCAAAGAGCAGGAAATCGGATGAGGTTTCCTGCTCTTTTTGCGTGGGCTGTGACAGTTTGGGAGAAATACTGTCTTTATAAGTGAAAGGCCTTTGATCCCATGAGACGAGAAAGCTGTGATGAAAATGACGGACGAGCAGATTATTGCGTGCTACTGGCGCAGGGAGGAGCGGGCGATAGAGGAGACGGATCGGAAATATGGGGCGTACTGCCTGGCACTGGCTCAAAATATCCTGCAGAACCGGGAGGACGCGGAGGAATGCCGCAGTGATACCTGGCTGAAGGCCTGGCAGGCGATACCGCCCAAGCGGCCCGGGAAGCTGGGGGCCTTTTTGGCCAAGATCACCCGGAATCTGGCGCTGAACCGCTGCCGGGCCAGAATGGCGGAGAAGCGGGGCGGCGGGGAGACGGCGCTGATCTTGGAGGAGCTGGCCGAGTGCCTGAGCGATCCCCAGGGAGTGGAGAGCGAGTGCCTGGCCAAGGAGCTGGGGGAACGGGTGAACCAATTTGTGCGCGCTCTGCCGGATCGGGAGCGCGGGATATTCCTGCGCCGGTATTTTTATGCGGAGCCTGTGGGGCGGGTTGCCGGGCGGTATGGGATCACGGCCCATCATGCGGCGGTTTTGCTCTCGCGGACGCGGAAGAAGCTGCGGGAATATCTGGATAGGGAGGAATTTTTATGACACGGGTTTTTGCACTGTTTGAGGGATTTTCGGAGATTGACGAAGAGGTTTTGGATCGCTGCGAGAGAGGGAGGGTGCTCTCCTGGAGAAAATGGGGGGCGTTGGCGGCCTGCTGCTGCGTGGTGTTGGCGGCGGTGATGGGGCTGCCCAGGCTCTTCGGGCCGGAGTACCCGGCTCCCCGGGAGGGAGATGGGGGAGAGAAGCCGTATCACTATTTGCTGCTGCCCGATAGGGAACAGGGAGCGGAGGAAGTGCCTGATGAGGACGAGGCACGAAAAAAGGGCTCACCGGCTGCGGAGGAACGGGTGCTGACCCTTGAGATAGCCAGGGGACTTGAGCCCTTCGGACAGTATCTGCCCCAGACGGGGCCGGAGGGGTTCCGAGAGGAATCGGTGCGGCGGTACCGGGATGAGAACAGCGACTTTCTCAGTGTGCTCTGGACGAAGGAGTGGAGCCCGGAAGAGCTGAGCTGGCGGGTGGAACGCTATGACGAGGCCATGGCCGGGCGGGTGACAGCGGTGGAGGACAGGGAAAACTATGACATGGGGGTCTATTTTCTCCCGCTGACGGACTCGGTGCCGGAGGAGCTGTGGGAGATTGTGGATCACCCCATTTTCCGAGCGGAGGAGCTGACCCTGGAGGCGGTACAGAGCCGGGTGATTCCCGGAACGGAAGGGGACGATGGGGCACGGATGAGTTTTGGCGTAAAATATGGAGATATGGTGGTAGAGGTGAACGCCAAGGGGATTTCGGCGGAATGGGTATATGAGAGATTAGTGGAGGTGGGGAAGAACAATTAGCTTGGGAAGAGGAAAGGAGGCCCTGACAGGGCCTCCTTTTTATGCGTGCTCCAAAATCCGCCCGGCCTGGGTGCGCACCAGAGCAGAGAGGGCGTCCAAAATATGCGGGGGGAGGGGGTGTTCCGGGTGAGGGCGGAAGGAGAAATCGCTGCGGATGTGGGAGAGAAGCTCCAAATCCCGTTCGGAAGAGAAAAAGCGGGCGATGGAGATGAAGTCGCCGCCCAGGGCGGGGGCGAGGGAGGAGGCGTAGTCTTCCAGCTTGGCGGGGGAGGTGAAGACTTCTTCGGGGGCTTTGGAGAGGAGGGCGTCGCCGTGGCCGAAGAGGGGCTTGCCACGCGAGGGAAACTTGGGCGGCGAGCCCTTTTTTGATGTTCGGGAATGTTGTATTTTGCTATAAATTGTGATATAATGGAGAAAATTTTGGTGTAAACTCACATATTTTATCAAAATTATAATGCATAATAAATATTGATGTTATAACAAATTTATTGTATTATGAATATAAAATAAACAAAGGAGATGATGCCTATTGGAAATGGGAATATGGATGGAATGCTAGAGATGAGATAACGGACGAGTAGGAAGATGAGACTATGAAAAAATTCGGATTGCGAAAAGATTATTGGTGATGGCGTGTGTTGCGCTTTGTGGTGTTTTTTTGAATTGTGGGGATGCTTTTGCACATGCACTATTTTACGATAGCGTTGGTCCTGTCCAAGTTACTTGGGGAGATGTTACAAATCGTGTTGCAAAGTTAAAAATAAACGGAGATAAACTTAAAAGCAAGCATGCCACATATTATGCTGATGTTAGAACAGTATGGAATAATTCTCCGAGAGTTTCGGCGATTCATACTAATTTCAGTTCAGCTAATGTTTACCTTGCAACAGCAACTGAGGCTTATTGGGAGCAACGATTTAAATTTCCAAATAACAAACATGTTCTAGGAATTTCATCTCGCAAAATTAGGACTTCAAATATTTTTTATAGTCCATTATTTGAGTATTATTATAATGATACAACAAATGTAAAGCTTGTCATGGTGCATGAGATTGGGCATGCTCTTGGGCTTGGACATCCAGATGATAGATATGCTATTACTAATGTAAAATCAGTAATGCGTTCTGGAGTAGATGGCGATTATTATACTTTACAAAGTCATGATAACAATGATTTAAATGATATGTATAAATAATTTTCACTATGATATTTTATAAGGGGTGTAAAAATGAAAAGAATATATGGTAAAAAATTTTTGGTTCCTTTGTCTATGCTGTTGTTATGTACACTATGTATTAGTGTTGGGATTTATCAGCAGACACTAAGTTTGTCACGTTTAAGCGAGGAGCAAATAGAAAACTTGCGTGACGAATATCCAATATGTTCATTAGATGGCCCTCCTGCTTATTCGATGCGCATTTTTACTCTTGATGAAATGATTAACTTGGCAGACACTTTTATTTATGGAGAAGTTGAAAGTAATATGGACTCTTATTCAGAGAATATTTCAACAGGAATACCAGATTTAGATGAAAAGAGAGCCGCCGATGGAATCAGTAATCAAGTAGGATTTTATGGATATACTATTCGTATTATGGGAGATTCAGAGGGTGTTTGTACACCGGGAGATACGATATATGTATCGAATAATGCAGATTTTTTTGATTATAGGCCAAAATTTGAAAAAGGTATGAAAGTGGTGTTTGGGGTATCATTGGATCAAAGGGGCACAGGGTATCCTACAGTCGGCACCTACTATGTCACCGATGACGGCTACGCCCTCTCCGCTTTCCCGGAGGAGCAAAAGACCATGCAAGCGCGGGGGACTTATAGCGGCGTGAAGGTGGAATATCTTTTAAAGCAGCTGAAGAAGAAATAATAGGGAAAATAAAAAGAAGGCTCTCCCACGGGAGAGCCTTCTTTGCTATGCGTGCTCCAAAATCCGCCCGGCCTGGGTGCGCACTAAGGCCGAGAGAGCGTCCAGGATGTGCGGGGGGAGGGGGTGCTCCGGGTGGGGGCGGAAGGAGAAATCGCTGCGGATGTGGGAGAGGAGCTCCAAGTCCCGGTCGGAAGAGAAGAAGCGGGCGACGGAGATGAAGTCATCGCCCAGGGCGGGGGTGAGGGAGGAGGCGTAGTCTTCTAGCTTGGCGGGGGAGGTGAAGACTTCTTCGGGGGCTTTGGAGAGGAGGGCGTCGCCGTGGCCGAAGAGGGGCGCGCCCCAGATGATGCCCCGGCTGCCGTTGACGGCCTGGAAGCCGAATTTGTCAGGGCGGCGGGAAGGGTTGAGAGTGAGGGCATCGGCCAGGAACATCTTGCGCAGGAAGCGGAACTGGTGGTACTTGCGGTAGTACTGTTCCAGGGCCGCCAGGTCATCCCCCAGGCCCAGCTGGGAGATGGGGAGGAAGCCTAGGAGCTCATCGGTGAAGCAGCGGGAGAGGGAACAGATTTCGCCGTTTCTCTGGGTGAGGTCATAGTGGGCATAGCGCTCCACGCCCAGGGCCTGGAGGAGCTGGGGGACGTAGTAGTCGCTGTGGGGCTCGCGGGTGTTAGGGGAAGAGGCGCGGCGCACCAGGAAGAGGCGGCCGGTTGGGCCCTTTTCCCAGCACTTGGGACGGCTGCCGGGGGTGGAATACTCCGGGGAGGGGACAGCTTCCTCCGGCAGCTCACTGTGGCCCCAGAGGGCGGTCTCGGCGGTACGGCGGTCCAGCTTGCCCCGATAGGGGGAGACGTCGGCATAGCGGCGGCGGTCGTCCTCCTTTGTCACCCAGAGGGAATCCCGCAGGCTGAGGCAGCAGGTTTTATCCAGATAGTCCCGGAAGGAGGCGATGCCGTCTTGCCGGGCGCAGAGGGCGATATTGGGCCTGGTTTCGGGGGCGCGGCGGGCCCGCAGCCAGGCCCCCAGGTCGCCGCAATGTTGCAGGGACGGGGGCTGGGCAGCCTTTTCCGCCCAGCGGATTTCGGCAATCTCCTCCGACGGGGTGAGGGTGAAGGAGAGCAGGGGGGTGTCTTTGTTTTTCAGCAGATAGTTCATAGGATTACCTCGTTTGGGTCATTTGGTTTTGAGACAGAAGGAAACGGCATTTTGACCGGTGGGAACAAAATGCCGTTTGGATACGCGGGAATCAATTTTATGCAATAGAATGGATTCCCGCGGTTTGGGCGATGGGGTTTAGGGGCAGGGGTGCGCGCTACCCGTTAAGGGAAGGAGGGCCAAGAGGAACCGGCCCGCCGAGCCAAAAAAGATGGCGCCAGCGCGCACTTTGCGCGCGTGCCCCGAAGGGGTGGGAACCTCAAAGAAGTTTAAAGAGACTGCATGGTTGCCATGACATATTCGCCAAACTCCTGGCAGGTGCAGCCGGTGTTGCGGCCGGTGACGGTGAGCTTTTTCTCCTCGTACATGCAGATGTCCAGGGCGCGGTCCAGCTTGTCGGCCTGGGACTGGTAGCCGATGTGGGAGAGGAGCAGCACGGCGGCCCGCAGCATGGAGCAGGGGTCAGCATAGGAGGCGCGGCCCTCAGCCACCATGCGGGGGGCGGATCCGTGGATGGCCTCGAACATGGCGTACTGCTTGCCCAGGTTGGCGCTGCCTGCGGTGCCAACGCCGCCCTGGAACTCGGCGGCCTCGTCGGTGATGATGTCGCCGTAGAGGTTGGGGAGGATGAAGACCTTGAAGTCGCCCCGGCGTTTCTCGTCAATCAGCTTGGCAGTGGTGATGTCGATATACCAGTCATCGGTGATGATGTCGGGGTATTCCTTGCCAATCTCCTGGCAGAGCTTCAAGAACTTGCCGTCAGTGGTCTTCACCACGTTGGCCTTGGTGATAATGGACACCCGCTCCTTGTGGTTTTTGCGGGCATAGTCGTAGGCCAAGCGGGCAATGCGCTGGGTGCCCTCGGTGGTGGCAACCACAAAGTCAAAGGCCACCTCGTCGTCTACCGCAAAGCCGGAGGAGCCCAGGGCATAGGCCCCCTCGGTGTTCTCCCGGAAGAAGGTCCAGTCAATGCCCTTGTCGGGCACCTTGACAGGACGGACATTGGCAAAGAGGTCCAGCTCCTTGCGCATGGCGACATTGGCGCTCTCAATATTGGGCCAGGGGTCGCCGGCGCGGGGGGTGGTGGTGGGGCCCTTGAGGATGACGTGGCACTGCTTGAGCTCTGCCAGTACGTCGTCGGGGATGGCCTTGCCTGCGGCTACCCGGTTTTCAATGGTGAGGCCATCGATGACCTTGAAGGCCACCTTGCCCTTTGCCACCTCGTCCCGGAGCAGGTGCTCCAAGACCCGCTGGGCCTCGGCAGTGATAACCGGGCCGATGCCGTCGCCGCCACAGACGCCGATGACAATTGTGTCGAGGGCGGCGTAGTCGGTGAACTCCTTCACGGACTTGATGCGTTCGTTGCGCTCTAATTGGGCTTTGACCAGGGCTGTGAATTTTTCGGCTGCTGCCGTGATTTTGTCGCTCATAATTTTTATCCTTTCCTAGGGCGATAGCCTATTTCCCGGTGTTTTTGGTGTAGTTCAGCAGGCCGCCTGCCAGAATCATGGCCTGCTGGCGGGCAGAGAGGTTGCAGGAGAGGGGGACTGTGATACCCTGGGTCTCGTCGATGAGGGTGACGGAGCCGGTTTTTACGGCTTCGTGCAGGCTCTGGAGGGAGAGGGCGTCGCCCTGGCTGATGCGGTCATAGTCCTCGGGGTTTTGGAACTCTAAGGGGAGGATGCCGGCGTTTACCAGGTTATCCTTGTGGATACGGGCAAAGCTCTTGGTAACAACGGCCTTGACGCCCAGATAGAGGGGCACCAGGGCGGCGTGTTCCCGGGAGGAGCCCTGGCCGTAGTTCATGCCTCCGATGACAATGCCCTTGCCCGCTTCCTTGGCCCGCTGGGGGAAGGTCTCGTCGCAGACGGTGAAACAGAACTCCGACAGCTTGGGGATATTGGAGCGGTAGGGGAGGATTTTGGCCCCGGCGGGCATGATGTGGTCGGTGGTGATGTTGTCGCCCACCTTTAGAATGGCGGGGGCGTTTAAGGTATCGGGGAGTGCCTCGGCCACCGGGAAGGGCTTGATATTGGGGCCGCGCTGAATCGTCAGGCCCTTGGCCTCTTCAGGGGAGGCGGGGGGGACGATGAGGTTGTCGTTGACTGAAAAATACTCCGGCAGGGAGACCTCCGGGGCCTCGCCCAGGACCACCGGGTCGGTGATGACCCCATAGAGGGCGCTGACGGCGGCTGTTTCAGGGCTCACCAGGTAGACGCCTGCGTCCTTGGTACCGCTGCGGCCCTCAAAATTGCGGTTAAAGGTACGCAGGGAGATACCCGCCGAATTGGGGGACTGGCCCATGCCGATGCAGGGGCCGCAGGTGCACTCCAAAATCCGGGCCCCGGCGGCAATCAAATCCGAGAGGGCACCGCACTGGGACAGCATCTGGAACACCTGCTTGGAGCCGGGAGAAATGGTGAGGCTCACATCGGGATGGACGGTACGGCCCTTTAAAATGGCGGCCACTTTGAGCATATCCCGCAGGGAGGAATTGGTGCAGGAGCCGATGCAGCACTGATTCACCGGCAGGCCTGCCAATTCGGCTACAGGCTTCACATTGTCAGGCATATGGGGGCAGGCGGCCATGGGGCGCAGGGCGCTCAGGTTGATGTCGATGACCTCGTCGTAGGCAGCGTCGGGGTCGGAGGAGAGGGGGGTATAGTCCTCTTCCCGGCCCTGGGCACGCAGGAATTCCCGTGTGACCTCATCGGAGGGGAAGATGGAGGTGCTGGCCCCCAGCTCGGCACCCATATTGGTGATGGTGGCCCGCTCGGGGACAGAGAGGGTGGCCACGCCTTCTCCTGCATACTCGATAATCTTGCCCACGCCGCCCTTGACGCTCATGATGCGCAGGACTTCCAGGATAATGTCCTTGGCGCTGGCCCAGCCAGTGAGACGGCCAGTGAGGTTGATTTTTGTCATGCTGGGGCAGGTGATGTAATAGGTGCCGCCGCCCATGGCCACGGCTACGTCCATGCCACCTGCGCCCATGGCCAGCATGCCGATGCCGCCGCCGGTGGGGGTGTGGCTGTCGGAGCCGATGAGGGTCTTGCCCGGCTTGCCGAAGCGCTCCAAGTGCACCTGGTGGCAGATGCCGTTGCCGGGACGGGAATAGTAGATGCCGTGCTTTTTGGCAATCGAGGCGATGAACTGGTGGTCGTCGGCGTTTTCAAAGCCGGACTGGAGCGTGTTGTGGTCGATATAGGCCACGGAACGCTCGGTTTTTACCCGCTCTACCCCCATGGCCTCGAATTCCAGATAGGCCATAGTGCCGGTGGCGTCTTGGGTGAGGGTCTGGTCGATGCGCAGGCCGATTTCGCTGCCGGGCTTCATTTTACCCTCTACCAGGTGGGCTTTGATGATTTTTTGTGCAATGGTCAGTCCCAAAGGGCTCCCTCCTTGATTTACAACTTCGTTTTGCAGGATTTTTTCTCGCTGCTTTCATTTTAGTACAATTTTTGGGGAATGTCAACGCTGTACTGCGCAAAAGCACAGGATGTTAAAGAGAATACGGTTTCTCCTCCGACCCATAAATCAGCCTGAGCTCTGTGTTCGGTGTACCCAGCAGGACTTCCGCTTCTGTTCCGTCCGGGCGGAAGCCGTACCGTTTGTAAAAGCGGATGGCCTTTGTATTGCCCTTCAGCACCCAGACGGCAACCTTGGGATAGGCGGAGAGTTTTGCAAGCGCGGCGTTCATCAATTCATAGCCAACCCTTTGTCCCTGATAGTTTTCCAGGACATAAATTGCAAAAATCTCGCCGTGGCCGGGCAGGGTATCGTCGCGGTATGGGCCGTAGGCCACAAAGCCGATGACCTTATCGCCGTCTTTTGCCACGAGGATATTGTCCGGCCAGCGGTGGGCGATTGCGGTGCATTTTTCCAGCGTGAGCTGCTGCAGATAGCCCGCGTCCACCAATCCCGGATAGGCTTCCTGCCAGGACTGATAATGAACATAGCCTTTGCCCTCTATCTCGTCCTCGGTTTCCATGGCTTTGATGATATAGCTGCTCCTGTCATGAACAAATTCCACCGTGTTGTCGGTGTCATATTCCCGTCCCACAACGCCCCGCAGTGTCATGTGCTCAAAGGAGAGGCCCTGGGCGTTGCGCAGGAAAAAGCCGGCGCAGGCGGTGGGCTCTACGCCGTCCAGCATGGCGGCGCAAGCGGGAGAGCCGGGCAGCATCTCAACGGTGCAGTGGGAGAAGGAGATATTTTCCAGAGGCTGCTCGGCCAGGCCATAGAGGAAGCCGGCGGAGGAGGTGACTTTTTTGGCGATGACATTGGAAATCTGTACGTCCCGGATGGCGGGGGTGCCGCTGTCAACCGGATAGGGGGACTTGTCCCAGACATGCTTCATTTTGCCGTCCTTGCCGCAGAAATAGTACATATTGAAGACAAAGGGGCAGAGCACCCCCTCCATCACCACCGAGGAGACAGTGATGTTTTCCACCACCCCGCCCCGGCGGCGGCGGGTTTTGATGCGGATACCCCGGTCGGTCTCGTAGAAGACGCAGCCGGAGATGGAGACATTGCGCACGCCGCCGCTCATTTCGGAGCCGATGACAACGCCGCCGTGGCCGTGGAGCATGGTGCAGCCGGTGACGGTGATGTTTTCGCTGGGCTGTGGGTCGGGGGTGTCCTCGGTTCCGGATTTGATGGCGATACAGTCGTCCCCCACGTCGATGGTGCAGGCGGTGATGCGCAGGTTGCGGCTGCCGTCAGGGTCGATGCCATCGGTATTGGGGGAATCGGGCGGGTTCTGGATATGGATGCCCTGGATGGTCATGCCGTCGCAGAAGAGGGGATGGACCGTCCAGGAGGGGGAGTTTTGCAGGGTGACGTTTTCCAGGGTGATGTGGCGGCAGTTTGCGAAGTGGAGGAGATAGGGGCGGGCATAGGGCAGGGTGCCCTGCAAGTGCTCCTGCCACCAGCGCCTGCCGTTGCCGTTGATGGTGCCAAAGCCGGTGATGGCGAAGTGCTCGGCGTTTTCGGCGTGGAGGAGGGACTGATAGGCCTTGAGGGGCAGGCCCTCAAACTGGGTTTCCACCACCTCATAGCGTTCGATGTCATCCAAAAAGTCCAGCACGGCTCCTGCGTCCAGGTGGAGCACGGTGTGGCTGCGCAGGCGGATGGAGCGGGTGGGATAGCGGCCCGCGGGGACAAAGACCGTGCCGCCGCCTGCGGCCTCGGCCTCGTCAAAGGCGGCGGAGAAGGCGTCCGTCCAGTCTGTGCCGTTTTGGGACAGGGGGGAGAAGTCCTTTAGGTTGTACATTTCTGTCATCCTCTCTTTTGGTTGGGGAAGCGGTGTTTTCTGAAACTATTATAGTGTATCGCCGGGAGAAATGCAACGGTCTTGTGACAGGGCGGACAAATGTGACAAGCCGCCTTGAATTGGCGGGGCGGCTGTGGTAAAATAGGGAAAGAGAAAAGGAAGCCGGTGCTTGTGCAGCGGCACTAAAAATCTATAGGATGATAAGGGAGACGACGGAATGGCGAAAACCATCACATTCAAGCGGGTATTGGAGAGAAAGGATTTTTTGCAGGCCAAGCGGGCGATGTTCCTCTACCGCAACCGGCTGGTGCTGCCGGTGCTGGTTATCCTCTTTGGGGTGGGGGTATATACGCTGGTGCAGGCGGCGGGCTCCGGCGCAGTGACCGGGATTTTTACAGGGCTGCTGCTCACTGTGGCGCTGCCGGTGTCCTTTTTCTTTGTCTATCGGAAAAATGTGACAGAGCAGGGGAAGAACAGCGACTTTGTGGAGGAGACGGTGATTACCATTGACACCGGATACATCACCGCCCGGGTGGCCGGGGAGGAGGCCAAGCAGCTGATGGTGTCACAGCTGAAAAAATCGGTGGAGACCAGGAGGTTTTTCTTCCTCTTCTCCGGGCCGAAATCTGCGGTAATCCTGACGAAGAAGGACATGAAGGAGGAGGACATCGCCTTTTTGACCCGCATCCTGCAAAAGCAGATTGGTGCAGACGCCAAACGGTTCCCGGTTTGACACATGAAAAGGAGAGGATGGCAGAAATGGATAAGAACAGATGTGCCCTGACCCCGCCCATGGGGTGGAACAGCTATGATTACTACGACACCACAGTGAACGAGGAGCAGGTGAGGGCCAACGCCCGGTATATGTCGGAGCACCTGAGAGGCTACGGCTGGGAATACATTGTGGTGGACATCCAGTGGTATGCCCACAGGCCTGGCACCATGCGGGAAGAGCACCAGTACATCCCCTTTTCCACGCTGGAGATGGACGGATATGCCCGGCTGCTGCCCGACCCAGAGCGGTTTCCCTCCTCGGCGGGGGGGAAGGGGTTTGGGCCGTTGGCGGAGTACATACACGGGCTGGGGCTCAAATTTGGCATCCATATCATGCGGGGAATTCCCCGGATTGCCGCCCACTGCCACTGCCCGGTGCTGGGGGCGGAGACAACGGCGGACCGTATTGCCGACCCCTCCTCTATCTGCAAGTGGAACCCGGATATGTATGGGGTGCGGGATTGCCCGGCGGGACAGGCCTACTATGACTCCCTCTTTGCCCTCTATGCGGAATGGGGGGTGGACTATGTGAAATGCGACGACATCTGCAACACCAACATGTATCCTCACCGGCCCTATTCGGCGCGGCATGAGGTGGAGATGCTGCAAAATGCCATCCAGAAGAGCGGGCGGCCCATGGTGTTGAGCCTTTCCCCCGGCCCGGCACTGATTGAGGAGGCCTGGCACTATGAGACCTACGCCAATATGTGGCGCATTACCGACGATTTTTGGGACAACTGGGGGCTGCTGAAAAACATGTTTGAGCGCTGTGAGCTCTGGCAGAGCCATGTGGCCCCGGGCTGCTATCCGGACTGCGACATGCTGCCCCTGGGGAAGCTGGGCAAGGGCTTTGGGGCGGAGCGGGACACGCGGCTGACCCCGGAGGAACAGAAAACCATGATGACCCTGTGGTGCCTGTTTGGCTCGCCGCTGATGATTGGCGCGGAGCTGACCCTGCTGGACAAGGACACGCTGGCGCTGCTCACCAACCGGGATGTGCTGGCCCTTTTAAACCCGGCGCTGCGGCCCCGGCAGCTGATGCGGGACGGGGAGCAGGCCATCTGGATTGCTGCGGATGGGAAAGCGGCCTATGCCGCCCTCTTTAACCTCTCCGACGGGGAGAGGACGGTGGGGATACCGCTGGAAAAGCTGCCGCTGGAGACACCGGGCAGGGCAAAGGAGCTCTGGAGCGGGGAAGAGCGCTCCCTCTCCGGGAAGCTGGAAACTAAGCTGCCGGAACACGGCTGCGCGCTGTACAGGCTGGGATAGGGGACAAGGGGGAAATCTGGTTTCCCCCTTTGCTCTTTTCTTTGACAAAATTGGCTCCAAAGGGGAGGCGTGAGGAGATGGTTAAAAAGATGGAGAGGCCGGGGATGATTCTCTTTGACTATGGTGAGACCCTGATTCGCGAGGCGGCGATTGACCTGCTGCGAGGGGAACGGGCGGTGTTCCAGTATGTGGAGGAGAATCCCCGGCATATTACGCCGGAGGAGGCCGCTGCCTTTGGCGGGGAGATTTTTGAGCGGGCCAATGCCAGCCGGATGCTGGGATTTGAGGTCCACGAATGGCCCATGCTGCGGTGCAAGTATGAGGCGCTGGGGTTAACATTCTCCCTCCCGACGGAGGAGCTAGAAGAGGTACTGTGGGATGGCCTCGAGCCGGGGAGGCCTACAGAACACATCGAAGAGCTGCTGGGGTATCTGCGGGAGCAGGGGATTCCCACCGGGGTTATCAGTAATATCGGCTGGTCGGGGCGGGCGCTGGAGAGGCGGCTGGAACGGCTGCTGCCAGGACACCGCTTTGAATTTGTGATTGCCTCCAGCGAGTATGTGCTGCGCAAGCCTGACCCGGTGATTTTTGCCGTGGCACTGGAAAAGGCGGGGATGGAGGCAGGGCGGGTGTGGTTCTGCGGGGACAATCCGGTGGCGGACGTGGAGGGCGCCAGAGCTTCCGGTCTCTTTCCCGTGCTCTACCGGCCCGAGGGGCCGCAGGGTGTAGATTGCCTTACCGTGCGGGACTGGCGGGAATTGATTGGGATTTTGGAAAAGCAATAGGGAAAGCGCCGCAGCAAGGGGGATACTGCGGCGCTTGTCTTTTTAGGGAAAAGGAAAATGAAACCAACGCAAATTTCTCCTTGACAGGAGAGAACATACGTGCTATTCTATGAATAGAACGAATGTTCTTGGAGGGATTTTTGTGGATGTGTATGAAAAGCTGACGATTCTCACCGATGCGGCCAAGTATGACGTGGCCTGTACTTCCAGCGGGAGCGACCGGGGTGGGGAGAAGGGCGGGATTGGCAGTGCGGTGTCCTGCGGGATTTGCCACAGCTTTGCAGCGGACGGGAGATGCATCTCCCTGTTGAAAGTGCTGATGAGCAACGCCTGTGTCTATGACTGCAAATACTGCGTCAACCGGCGTTCCAATGACACACCCAGGGCCTCCTTTACCCCCCAGGAGCTGGCGGATTTGACCATCCAGTTTTACCGGCGCAACTACATTGAGGGGCTGTTTTTGAGCTCGGGGGTGGTGAAGAACCCGGACTACACCTGCGAACAGATGATTGAGGTGCTGTCGCTGCTGCGGTTTCACTACCGGTTCCGGGGATATATCCATGCAAAGGCCATCCCAGGGGCGGACAGCGCGCTGCTAATGCGGCTGGGAATGCTGGCCGACCGGATGAGCGTAAATATCGAGCTGCCCTCGGAGGAGGGACTGAAGACACTGGCTCCCAACAAATCGAAACAGTCGATTCTGGGGCCCATGGGGCTCATCAGCGGGCGGATTGAGGAGAACGGCAGGGAGCTGGTGCAGTACCGCCATGCGCCCCGCTTTGCCCCGGCAGGGCAGAGCACGCAGATGATTGTGGGGGCCACCCAGGACAGCGATTTGCAGATTCTCCGGCTGACCCAGGGGCTCTATCGGAAATACTCCCTAAAGCGGGTGTTTTTCTCCGCCTATGTGCCAGTGGTGGAGCACAGCCTGTTGCCCTCCAAGGAGACCAAGCCGCCGCTGCTGCGGGAGCACCGGCTGTATCAGGCGGACTGGCTGCTGCGGTTTTACGGATTTACGGCGGAGGAGCTGCTGGACGAGGACAACCCCAGCTTTAACCCATTGCTGGACCCCAAGTGCTGCTGGGCGGTGTCCCACATGGAGCAGTTTCCGGTGGAGGTAAACCGGGCACCCTATGAGATGCTGCTGCGGGTGCCGGGGGTTGGGCCCCGCAGCGCCCGGCGGATTGTGGCGGCCCGGCGCACCGGGGCGTTGGATTTTGCAGGCCTTAAAAAGATTGGGGTGGTGCTCAAACGGGCCCAGTATTTCCTCACCTGCTCGGGGAAGGTGATGGAGGGGCTGAAAATCACCCAGGACGGGGCGCTGCGGGCCCTGATTTCGGAGCAGGGGAGGCTCTCGCTGCCGCCGGAACAGCAGCAGCTCTCGCTCTTTGACCAGTCCTTTGTGTTGAAAAAGGAGGTAATCCAGTGTTTGCACTCGTAGACAGGGCGTATCTCTACGACGGCAGCTTTGAGGGGTTGCTGTGCTGTGTGTTCGAGGGGTTTTTGCGCAGGGAACGGCCGGTGCAGATTCTCCCGGCAGGGGAGCCCACCCTTTACCCGGCGCGAGAGATTACCACCCGGCGGGAGAGGGCAGAGCGGGTGCTGCTGGGGATGGAGAGAAAAATCTCCGCCGAGGCGGCGGAGCTGGTGCAGCTGGGGTTCCTCTCCTGCGAACCGGAGCGGGAACGGCTGATTTTTGATTTTGTGTGCCACGCCTTTGACGTGGGCCGGCTGGCAGCAGACGACCGGGCCAGCGATATTGTGAGCAGGCTGCAAAAGGCGGTGTTCCACCTGGAACACGAGGCGCACATGCTCACCGGGTTTGTGCGGTTTTCGGAGCAGAACGGGACCCTGGCGGCAGTGGTTTCCCCCAAGAACCACGCGCTGTTTTTGATGCGGGAGCACTTCTGCACCCGGTTTGGGGAGGAGCGGTTTTTGATTTATGACAACGTACACCGGGAAGCGCTGGTTTACCAGCCCTACCAGTCGGCTATTGTGCCGCTGGAGGGGTTTGTGCTGGATGCGCCGGACGAGAACGAGCTGCGGTATCAGACTTTGTGGAAACGGTTTTATGACACCATTGCCATTGAGGAGCGCTACAACCCCAGATGCAGGATGAACCTCTGCGCCAAGCGCTACTGGAGGAATATGACTGAACTGAAGGGGGAGGTGCCCGCCGGGCCGCCGGACTATCTGGCGGCCTATGGGCTGGGGGAAGACAGGGCCCGCATACCCTTTGCGCCGTCGGAGAAACTGCCGCTGCGGCCTGCGCCCTGGCAGAGGAAGGGGATACCGAGGATGCCCTACCCCGGCAGCCGGGGATTTGCGCAGCGGACGCTGGAGAGCGAGCAGCAGGCTGGGCAGCGACCCGGCAGGATTGTGGAGAAGTCTTGTGAAAAACTGACATAAAGACAGGTGTTTTTTAGTGGGATACCCCCCCTTGTTTTTCCGGGGAGGTATGCTATACTGGGAGCTGCAAGGAAACATTCCCAAAAACCGGCGCTGCTTTCCAGTGGGAAACCGCTGTGCCCCTTGGGATGGGACGACCGGGAATCGGCACCCGGCCGCGCCTGCCGGAGAGGGCGGAGAGCTGGCCTTAGGGAAAGGATGGTTTGCAGTTATGAAAATTACAGGACTGCGTATTGACCGGCAAAGTATCCCCTTTGAGTCGGTCTATGGCCCCGGACAGGGCCGCTCGGCGAATCCGCTTGACATCTATGAGGAATACGATTTGGGCCAGCGCAACGCCAGGCTGCGCCCAGCCAGTGAATCGGAAAACGGGATATTGAGCGAGTACTTCTTGGTCATCACCACGGACGAGGGCATCGAGGGGGTGCACGGGCCGGTGGATTACCGGGCCCAGGCACTGCTGATTCTGGAGGGGCTGGCCCCCCATCTCATCGGGCGCGACCCGCTGGAAAACCGGCTGATTTGGGACGTGCTCTCCCGCTTTGAGCGGCACGCACGCAGCGGCATGATGATGACAGCCATCAGCGCGGTGGATATTGCGCTGTGGGACTTGAAGGGCAAGATTTTGGGCCAGCCGGTGTATCGCCTGCTGGGGGGCGGCAGAAAGGCGCTGCGGCCCTATGTGAGCATGCTGGGTTTTTCTGTGGAACCGCAGGAGGCCAGGAAGTGGGCCGCCAAGGTGAAGGGCATGAATGTGAGCGCCCAGAAGTGGTTCTTCCGCTATGGGCCCGCCCAGGGGGCAGAGGGGATGAAAAAGAACCTGGCCCTGGCCGAGGCGCTGCGGGAAGAGCTGGGGGACGGCTATGACCTGATGTTTGACTGCTGGATGGGCTGGGATATGGTCTATGCCAAGGAGATGCTGCGGCGGCTGGAACCCATCCATCCCGTGTGGGTGGAGGAAGTGCTGCGGCCCCATATGGAGGACGGCTTTAAGCGCCTGAAGGCCGAGACCAATGTGCCTCTGGCCGCAGGTGAGCACCTGTATACCCGCATGGAGGTCAACGGCTATCTGCGGGACGGGGTATTTGATGTGATGCAGTCTGACCCCGAGTGGTGCGGCGGTATCACCGAGGCACTGCGGATTGCCGACCTGTGCGAGATGTACGGCGTGCGCTGCGCTCCCCACGGGCACGGGCTGTTGCCCGCCATGCAGGTGGTGGCCTCGATGCCGCCGGATATTTGCCCCTATGTGGAATATCTGATTCGCATTATGGACCACAAGACAGCTTTCTTTAAGCACCGCTGCACCATTGACGAAAACGGCCTGCTCTATATGAATGAGACGCCAGGTGTCGGCGAGGATTTGGATATGGACAAGATTGTCAAGACTGAGGCGATTCACCAGTTTGTGATGATGCCTTAAGGGGAAGGAGTGGTTGTGGGATGAAGATTGTTTTGCTGGAGCCTTTGGGCGTGCCGGAGGCCACGATTCAGCGCTATGCCAAGGCGCTGGAAAAAGATGGGCACACCTTTGCCGCCTATCCAAAGGACACTGACCCTGCGGTGCAGATTGAGCGGGCGAAGGACGCCGACGTGATTATGATTGCCAACATGCCCTTGCGCGGGCAGGTGATTGAGAACTGCCCCAACCTGAAATTTATCGACGTGGCCTTCACCGGCGTGGACCATGTGGATTTGGAAGCAGCCAAGCGGCGCGGCGTAAAGGTGAGCAACGCAGCGGGCTACTCCACCCAGGCGGTGGCGGAGCTGGCGCTGTGTATGATGCTCTCCCTCTCCCGCAACGTGCCCCAGGTGGAGAAGCGCTGCCGGGAGGGCGGCACCAAGGACGGCCTGGTGGGCTTTGAGATTCAGGGAAAGGCCGTGGGTATTGTGGGGGCCGGCACCATCGGCACCCGGCTGGCCCAGCTGCTGGCTCCCTTCTCCTGCCGGGTGCTGGCCTATAGCCGCCACCCTAGGGAAGACAAGAAGGGGTTAGTGGAATATGTGACGCTGGACGCGCTGCTGGAACAGAGCGACGTGGTGACGCTCCACTGCCCCCTCACCGACGAGACCAGGGGGATGATTGGAAGAGAGCAGCTGGCGAAGATGAAGCCCACTGCGCTGCTCATCAACACGGCCCGCGGCCCGGTGGTGGATGCGGCTGCCCTGGCCGAGGCCCTCAACGAGGGGCGCATTGCCGGGGCCGGAGTGGACGTCTTTGACGTGGAGCCGCCGCTGCCTGCGGAGTCCCCGCTGCTGCACAGCAAAAATACGCTGGTGACACCCCATGTGGCCTTTGCCTCGGCGGAGTCCATGGAGGCCAGGGCCGGGATTGTGTTTGACAATATCCGGGCCTGGATGGATGGAAATCAGCAGAATATCGTGCTTTGAGGATGAAAAACACCCCCGCCTGGTATCAGGCGGGGGTGTTTTGGCCCCTGTTTCACTGCGCTATGACGCCCTTGGCAAACAGATTGTCCTTGCCAAGCCCGCAGACGGAGGGGTGTTGGTCGAAGGTGTGGCAGAAGTCCAAAAAGGCGGATTTCTGAGAGGGGTCTTGCAGGATTTTGCGCAGGATGGGAGGAGGGAGGGTACGGGCATAGGCGCCGGGGCCGGCGAGGGAGATTTCCCGGACACCGTTTTGGCGCAGGATGCGTTCCAGCTCCTCGGGAAGAAAGGTATAGGTGATGGGCCAGGGGGAACCGCCTGCTTCGTATTCGGCAATTTCGCTGCCGTCGCCCAGCAGGCCGGTGTCCAGGAGCTGGGTGCAGGGTGAGGCGTTGAAGGTGAAATTCTCCACAGCGCTTTGATAGTTGGAAATACACCACTGGGCCCAGGCATCGCCGCAGTCCTCTGTTAAGAGGAAACGGCTCTTGTCCAGGGGGCTGGACAGATAGGGTAGGGAACCCAGGCGGCTGGAAACGCTGAGAAGGATTTTCTTGCTGCAGATGCGCACCAGTCCGGCAATGACAGATTCCTGATTGGGCCAGGTGTAGGAGATGGGGGCGTCGAAGCTCATCACCAAGTCAAAGGAGTTGTCGGGGTAGGCGGATAAATCTTCCAGCGCGCCTTTGACAAAGGTGATGCGGTGGGCTACGCCTGCCTGAGCGGCCAGCTGGGCCGCTTTGTCCAGCATGGGCTGGGAGATGTCAAAGTGGGTGACCTGGCAGCCCAGGCCCGCCAGCAGGATGGAAAAACGGCCGCAGCCACCGCCGCCGTCGAAGACAGTGGTGATGCCCTCCAGGCTGGACAACAGCTCCTTATCAATGTGGCTGTGGAGGATAATGTTGTCTAAAAAGGTCTGCTCCCGGGCAGCCTCCCGTTCGCCCTTGTCGGGCAGGTTCCAGTGGCGTTCGGATATTTTTTGGGTGTAGTCCATAGGTGGGGCTCCTTTCTGGGGATTATGGCATACGCTGTTCGCACAGCGCGCGCCACTGCATCAGCCAGGCGTGCTGCTCCTCTAAGAAGGGGAGGGAATAGCCCTGGCAGTCGGCGATAGTGGCTTGGATGTCGTAGTGGCGCAGGGCAATGGCATCGTAGATGCAGGAGAGGTGGGTGAGGCTGGTTTCCCGGGTGTAGCCCTCTAAAAACTGCTCCAGGTTTTGGCCGGTGCGGCCATAGCCGGAGGGGTCAAAGTGGAAATAATCCGTGCCGTCACAGAGGGTGGCGGCGTCCAGGATGGGATAGGAGAGGCCTGCGGCGTCAAAGTCCAGCAGGACAAATTCGCCGGAGGGCGTTTCCAACATATTGCCGCAGTGAAAATCCCCGTGGCAAAAGCCGGGCTGGGCGCTTTGCAGCCTGCCCCAAAGTTCATTGGCGTAGTTTGACAGGTCTTCCAGCTTGGATTGGGGGAAGCCCACTCGCTTGAGGAAGGCCAGGTAGCGGCCCAGGAGGTGCTCCTTGCCACGGGACAGCATGGGGGCGGGGCAGCGCTGCATCAGCAGATGGAGTCGGGCGCACTGACGGCCGATGGCCGCCAATGACTGGGGGAGCTGGGGCTCTGTACCCTGGGCGTGGCTGTAGAGCAGGGCAACGCAGGGGCCCTGGGGGGTGGAGATTTCCAGGAAACCGGCGCCCTCCTGTGTGGGGCAGATGCGGGCGGCGGGATAGCCCTCCTGTTCCAGGAAGCGGAGGATGTCAATGGTGTTTAAGGCGTTTTCCCGGTGGAAGGGGCGGTAGAGTTTCCAGACAAACTGGCCGGATGCGCCCCGGACAAAATAGACTGCGCCAATCCAATCCCGGTGTTTTTCCACCTGGTGGATGGAAAAGGGGTAATGGCGGTTTAGGATTTCCCGGATTTCTGACAGGTTATCATGGGAAGAGAGGTGATCAGGCATAGGTCAAAGCTCCTTTCGTGCCAGCAGGAGATAGGTGTTTTCCCAGCGGCCGCGGCACTCTACAGCGGCAAAGCCGGCGCGGCGCAGAAGGGCAGTTTGGTTTTCCAGGGTACAGGGGGTGTCATAGTGGACAAAGCCGGACTCCATGCCTTGGGCGGCCCGCAGACGGCGGGCTTCGGCGAAGTAGAAGTCTTCATAAGCCTGGTTGGGGGCCATGTAGTCGGTCTCCACATAGAGGCCTCCGGGGGTGAGAGCGGCAAAGAGCTTTTGGTAGAGGCCCAGCTTTTCCTCATGGGTGAAGTGGTGGAGGGACTCCACCGAGACCGCCCCGTCAAATTGGGCTTCCCCAAAGGGCAGGGAGAAATAATCGCCTTGGAGGAGGGTGAGCTGCGTTTTACGGGCGGCAAATTTTTCCGACAGCGCTGCCAGCATGGCCGGGGAGAGGTCGATACCGGTGATACGGGCAGTGGGGTTTTGGATGAAAATCTCGCCGATTTCCAGGCCGGTGCCGCAGCCTAAATCCAGAATGCAGTGGCATTCCCGCAGCAGGGCGGCTGTGGCGGGATAGAACTCCGGAGCACCCTCGATATTTGCGAACATATGTTGGTCGTAGCCCTCTACACGGGCGGCGAAAAAGGCGGCCATTTCTTCCAATTGCATGGCTTGTCTCCCCTTTCTTTTTTCTCAAGGATAACAGGGCGGAGGGGGAAAGTCAACCTCGTGATTTCCTGGGAAAAATAGTTGAGCACAGGAAAAGGCCTGCCCGATAGGGCAGGCCTCAGCGCGTCGAACAAGTTCGACGCGCTTCTAGGGGGTACCCAGTACCCCCTAGATACCATGTCGGTTCCTACAGAACCGGCATGGATACCCCTGGTTTCGCGCACTGTGGCGCGAGTTAAGCGTGTCGAAGATTCGACACGCCGGATAAAAATCAGGCGCATGTCCTGATTTTTATGATTTTAAAATAGGAGACTTTTCCGAAAATTAGGTTTTTCGACAGTCTGAGGCCTGCCCGATAGGGCAGGCCTGGCAAGTATGGGAGGGGAGTTCAAAGGGCTGCAGGGAGGAGGACGGGCTGGAGCTGGCGGCCCTCCAGGGCAGCGGCGAGGGTGTCTTGGATTTTGGTGAAATCGGCGATGAGGGAGGTGGCCTTTTTCACCGGGTCATCCTGGCGGTAGGGGACGAAGTAGAGGTTCTTTTTGGTTGAGAGGCCACCGATATTGGCGTAAGAGGCGGACAGGGCGTCGTTGGTGGCGATGCAGAGGATGACAGGGCGCTCGTTTCGCAGGGTGGCCTTGACAGCCATGGTGACACTGGTATCCGTGATGCCGTGGTTGAGCTTGCCCAGGGTGTTGCCGGTGCAGGGCGCCACAATGAGGGCGTCCAGCAGGCGCTTGGGGCCAATGGGCTCGGCGCCGGGGATAGTGTGGATGATGTCGTGCCCGGTGAGGGCCTGGATTTCCCGGATAAAGTCCTCCGCTTTCCCGAAGCGGGTATCAGTGGAATAGGTGATTTCCGACAGGATGGGGAGGATGTCATAGCGGGTACTCAAGTCCCGCAGGGCCTGCATGGAATCGGCAAGGGTGCAGAAGGAGCCGCACATGGCGTAGCCAATTGTCATGTCAGAGTTTCCCCCTTTCTTTGGCGATATTGAGGATGGTGGTTTGGAGAATGGCAGCGGCAGTGGCGGGGGCGGCTTTCCCGGGGAGGGAGAGGGCCCAGACCGTTTTGAGCCCCAAGCTGCGGGCCGTTTCAAAGTCCACACCGCCGGGCTTGGAGGCCAGGTCGATGAGCAGGGACTTGGGATTCATGCGCCGCAGGGTGGCTTCGTCCAGCACGACGGCGGGCACGGTGTTGCACACCAGGTCATATGTAGCAATCTCTCCGGCAATCTGGTCAAAGGGGAGGGCGGAGAAGCCCTCGGAAGAGGCCCAGGCCAGGTCGGCGTGCTTGCGGGCGGCTATGGTGACCTGGGCTCCCAGGGCCAGCAGGCGGCGGGCCAGGGCCTTTGACACCCGGCCATAGCCTGTGATGAGGCAGCGGCAGCCCCAGAGGGTGATGGGCAGCTCCTCCATGGCAATGGCGATAGCGCCCTCCGCGGTGGGGATGGCATTGAGTACCGCCAATTCCTCCCGTTCGTAGTAGTCGGCAATGGAACAACTGTTCTCCTCTAAATAGGAGGAGAAGGCGGGGTCCACCTTGCCGCCTAAGAGCAGCGCCCCGCGGGCCAGATGGGGCAATAGGTCGTAGACCGAAATCCGCTGGGAAGAGAAGGGTGCCGTGACCCACTGGCCCTCGGTGACGGCGGGCAGAGGGAGGATAACTAAGTCACACTGGGAGAGGCGTGAGAGGTCGCTTAAGGGGAGACGGGAGGCACCGGTATCAAAGGGCTTATCAAACCCGAATAAGTACACGGGATAGGTCTTTGACAGCAGGTCAGACAGGTACAGATACCGCAGGTCGCCGCCGACCACGGCTATTTTCATTTCATGCTCCATATGATTACCTCCGTACAGCAGTACAGCCGCCGCATGGAAGCTCCAAACAGCGGTTCTCTCCATAGTATGGGGCGGCGGGCAAAAGGTGACAGGGGGCTTGCAAAAAGGGGCGGGAACCGATACAATAGGGGACAGGAAGGAGATGGGAGAGAATGGACGAGCAGGAAAAGCGGGAAGCCGGACAGGAGGAGACTGCCCTAGAACAGCAGCCGCGCAAGACCTTGCCCTTTGCGCCAAATACCGAGCGGATTCAGCCCTCAACGCTGAAAATCCTTCTCATGACGCTGGGAGTGCTGGGGGCAATGGTGCTGATTGGATGGATACGCTCAAAAATCGGGATATGAGAGGGGAAAGGGATGTGGAAGAAGCAAAATTTGCCAGCGGCATCCTGGTGGCGGCGGGAAGTGCCACCAGGATGCGGGGGATTGACAAGAAATTTGCCCGATTGGGGGGCAAGACAGTGCTGGAACGCAGTGCTGCGGCCCTGTGCAGCTGCGAGAGCATTGGCGAAGTGGTGGTTGTAACCAGGGAGCAGGATGTGAAGCAGGTGGAAAAGCTGCTGGCCGGGCTGCCAAAGCTGCGGGCTATAGTGGCCGGAGGGGCCACCCGGCAGGAATCGGTGCAGCGGGGGATTGCGGCGGCGGATCCTAGCTGCGGGTACTATGTGATTCACGACGGGGCGAGGCCTTTGGTGGGGAGCGGAGATATTGGCCGCTGCCTGGAAGACGCCAGGGCCCACGGGGCGGCGGCACTGTGCGCCCCGCTCAACGACACCATTAAGGAACGGGGAGTGGATGGGGAAATCCTCTGCACCCGGGATAGGAGCAGGCTCTTTGCCTGCCAGACGCCCCAGATTTTTGAGGCCGGACGTTACCGGGAGGCGGCCAGACGGGCAGAAGAACAGGGGGAGGACTATACGGACGACTGCCAGCTCTTTGAGGCGGCGGGATATCCGGTGTATCTCACAGTTTCGGCCCGGCCGAACCCCAAAATTACCACGCCGGAGGACTTGGCGCTGGCAAAGGCACTGCTGGGAGAGGAGGAAAGGGCTATGCGTATGGGACACGGCTATGACGTACACCGCCTGGTAGAGGGGCGGCGGCTGGTGCTGGGTGGGGTGGAAATCCCCCATGGAAAGGGGCTGCTGGGGCACTCCGACGCGGACGTGCTGCTCCACGCGGTGATGGACAGCGTGCTGGGGGCGCTGGCGCTGGGGGACATCGGAACACTTTTTCCCGATACCGACATATCCTATAAGGACGCGGACAGTATGAAATTGCTGGCCGCTGTCTGTGCCCGGATGGAGCAGGAGGGATACCGCCTGGGAAATCTGGACGTGACCGTGGCCGCCCAGGCCCCGAAACTGAAACCTTACATATCGAAGATGCGGGAAAACCTCTCCGCGGTGTTTGGGACAGCGCCTCACTTTGTCAGTGTGAAGGCCACCACGGAGGAGGGCCTGGGCTTTACCGGACGGGAAGAGGGTATCAGCGCTACGGCAGTGTGCCTTTTGGTGGCGCGGGGATAGGCCCCAGAGCCATCCCGAAAGGGAGGGGAAGTGGAATCCCTCGTTCATTGGGCCAACGAGGTTGGTTTTTGTTGTCATGCTCTTGGAGAAGCAAGCTGGCTCATCTTTGTCGCAAACACGCCTCACGGCCCTGGACGCTTTTGCCAACGGCAGATTGGCCCAAGCCCTCCTATTCTCGCAAGCCCGTAGGCTCCCGCACCGGGCGCTCGGCCAGCTGCGCAGGCCCGGAAACTTTAGTTTTCCTACGGCGCGATAGACCCGGGACGGAAAGGGAGCTGCCAGACCGGGGCGGCCCACTCAGGTCTAAAAGGTGGGGCGGGCTGCCGGATTTGCCAGGGCCGGGCTGGCGGTTTGGCCTTAGTTGGCGAACCCTCCCTTTGCCCCGAAGGGGACAAAACTTAAAAGAGAAAATGCAGGACGGCACATGGCATGGGGACATGCAGTGTGCTGTTTTTTGATGCGGGGATAGGCGAAAATAAAATTTCTTTTATCCAATATTTTGCGGTTTTGGATGGTTTTCTGAGTGGAAAAGAGAGCAATTGCCTTGGAGTCAGCCAGTGAGGAGAGGGGGGCGCGGCAACAAACGCCGGGTTTCGGCATACAATGGCACAAGCTGACAAAAGTGAGGTGATTTTTCTATGGAGGAATTCTCTTTTCCCATGCGCACCCTGACGGAGGCGCATAAGGCGAGGCAGATACTCTCCCAGAATCGAATTGTTTGCCGAATCCAGCGCAAGAGCGCGCCGGGGAGCGGCTGCGGATATGATATTATGGTCATGCGGGAGGACAGCGCCCGTGCTGAGGAGCTGTTCCGGAGGTTCCGCATTGGCCGCAGGATTTGAGAGGTGGCAAAATGGTCTATTTGGACAATGCTGCCACCAGCTTCCGCAAGCCTCCCGGTGTGATACACCGCATGGAGGAGGCCCTGCGCAGATATGGGGCTAACCCCGGGCGCAGCGGCCATGCCCTCTCGGAGGCGGCGGGCGCTAAGGTCTTTGAGGCCAGGCAGAAGGCCGCGGATTTCTTTGGCGTCAGCGACTGCGCCAAGGTCTTTTTTACCCTCAACTGCACCCATGCCCTGAATTTTATCATTAAGGGCGCATTACAGCAGGGGGACCATGTGATTCTCTCCTGCTTTGAACACAATTCCGTGCTGCGGCCGGTCCATGAGCTGTGGCGCAGAGGCGTGGTGAGCTACAGTGTGGCGGATGTGGTGGAGGGGGACGACGAACGGACTGTAAAAAACTTTGAGGCGTTAATCAGGCAGGATACCCGTTTGATTATCTGTACCCACGCCTCCAATGTCTGTGGGATTCGGCTGCCCATTGAGGGGATTTGCCGGATGGCGCATCAGTATGGCATTGCTGTGCTGGTAGATGCGGCCCAGACAGCGGGGGTGCTGCCCATTGATGTGGAGAAGATGGGCATTGACTACCTGTGCACTGCCGGGCACAAGGGGCTTTACGGCCCTACGGGCACCGGGCTGGGGATTGTGGGGTGCGACCGGCCGCTGGCTACCCTCTTTGAGGGGGGCACTGGCTCGGCTTCTTTGGAGCTGACCCAGCCGGAGGTCTATCCCGACCGGATGGAGAGCGGCACAGTGAATACGGTGGGGATTCTGGGGCTCTTGGGGGGGCTGGAATTTGTGAGCTCCCTGGGGATGGAACGGATTCACACCCATGAGATGGGGCTGACCCGGTTACTCTACGACCGGCTGGCCCGCGTGCCGGGGGTGCGGTTAAAGACCCGCAGGCCCGACAACGCCCATTATGTGCCTGTGCTGTGCTTTGAAATCGAGGGGATGCCCTCGGAGGAGGTGGTACGGGCGCTGAATGGGATGGGGTTTGCGGTGCGGGGCGGCTATCACTGTGCGCCGCTGGCCCATGAAAAATTAAAAAGTTTGGAAAATGGTCTTGTAAGAGTCAGCGTAGGCGTATATAATAAGAGCGAAGAGATTTTGCGCTTTGCCGCCGCTGTGGAGCGGTGTGCCGCCCTGGCAGCGGGAAAGCGGCGGACGGAATAGACCAAAAGAGACACAAAAAAGGGACGATGAGAAGGGCAGATTATGCAGATATTACGGGAATTGTGGCACAATTTAGTGGCAACTCTCCACACCTTTAACTTTGTGGATGTCATTGATATTTTAATCGTTTCCTATCTGGTGTATAAGGCCATCAAGCTGGTGAAGGAGACCAGGGCCCAGCAGCTGGTAAAAGGGATTCTAATCCTCAGCGTGGGCTATGCGCTCTCCTCCTGGCTGGGGCTGCGCACCATCAGCTTTTTGCTGGTGAATGTGTTCCAGATTGGGATTGTGGCCATTGTGGTGGTCTTTCAGCCGGAGCTGCGCCGCGCCCTGGAACAAGTGGGGCGCAGCAAGCTCACCGGCTTGAACGTGCTGGCGTCGGTGGGGGTGCTGGATGAATCGGAAGAGGCCCATCAATGGGAAAAGGCCATTGAGGAAATCTGTGATGCCGCTGTCTCCCTCTCTCTCACCAAGACGGGGGCGCTAATTGTATTTGAGCGCAAGACCAGGCTGGGGGATATTATCAAGACCGGTACGATTATCGATTCCGCGCCCAGCAGGGAACTCATCGGCAATATCTTTTATCCCAATACGCCGCTGCACGACGGCGCCATGATTGTGCGCCAGGGAAAGCTCTACGCGGCGGGCTGTTTTTTGCCGCTTTCGGACAACAACACCATCAGCAGGGAACTGGGCACCCGGCACCGGGCAGCCCTGGGGATGAGCGAGAATTCCGATGCGGTGGTACTTACAGTTTCGGAGGAGACAGGGAAAATCTCTATTGCCATTGACGGGCAGCTCCAGAGGAACTTTAACTACGATACCCTGAAGGCCAAGCTGGTAAAGGAGCTGCTGCCTGATAAGAGCGGCGAGGGCTCGGAGAAAAAGGCCGGATTTTGGAAGGTGAAGTCCAAATGAAAAAGTTTAGCTTTAAAAAAATCGGCAATGACGACCGGTTCCTCAAAATCCTCTCGGTGATTTGCGCTGTTGTGCTGTGGCTGATTGTGGCGGTTTCCCTGAGCGATTCCATTTCCCACACGGTGAAGGACGTGCCGGTTTCCACCAATTTGGACAAGAGCATTGTGAGCCAGATGGGCTTGGAAGTGATTGGCTACGAGGAGCAAACGGTGGACATCTATGTGGAAGGCAGCCGCTACCAGGTGGGGGCGCTGACGGCGGATGATTTTGACATCACCTGCATCTATAACGACGTTACCTCGGCGGGCACCTACACCATCCCGGTGAGCGTGCAGAAGAAAAAGGGGAGCAACAGCTCGGAATACGAGATTTTGGGCTATTCGCCCCAGAGTATCCAGATGAAATTTGACCGTATCATCTCCCAGAATTTCGCGCTGAACACGGAGGTGACAGGGGTGGAAATCCCAGAGGGGTATATCACCCGCAGCTTTATCCCCTCAGTGGACACGATTACGGTGACAGGCTCGGAAAACGATGTGCGGCGCATCAGCCAAGTGGTGGTGGAGGCCGACCTGGAAGAGGACGAGCCGCGGGAGGAGACCTTTAGTGTTGAGGCGCAGGTGAAGCTGCTGGACGCCGCCGGGACTGAGATTGACCCCACCCTCTTTGAGCTTTCGGCGGAGACCGTGACCGTGACAGTGCCGGTGTTCAAATGCAAGACTATCCCGCTGACTTTTGAGTTTATCAATATCCCTTCGGGGGTGAATACCTACCGCATTGACTATACCATGAGCGAACAGAACATTGAGATTGCAGGGCCTGCCGAGACCATTGACGGCATCAAGCAACTGAATTTGGGATATATCGATTTTAAGAAAATCGGGATTGAGAGCAAGTTTGTCTTTGACGTGCAGCTGCCCAGCAATATCCTGAACCTAGGGAATGTGGCTAAAGTCTCGGTGGATTTCCCGTTGGAGGGGTATGCGGCCCAGACGTTCACGGTGAGCGAAATCAAGGTGACAGACGCACCGGCCTACTATAAGATTGACGTGCTCTCGGCGGAAGTGCCGGGGGTGAAGGTGATTGCGCCCCAGACCGTATTGGAGCTGATGGAGGCCTCGGAGCTGGTGGCAGAGGTTGACCTCTCTAAGACCGACATTGCTGTGGGGCAGATGAACGTGCCGGTGCGCATTGTGGCGCCCAACCGGCGGAATGTATGGGCCTATGGCGACTACTCGGTGGTGGTGAATATCACCTTGGAAACGGAAGAGGAAGCGGGAGGAGAATAGGATAGAGGCAGGGAAGGCGGGGCCTTGGAAGGCCGCGCCTTTTCTTTTTGGCAGGGGAAAGGACGGAAAGCAGATGGCAATTTATATCTCTGGTATCACCACCGGGTTGGATGAAGGGGCTGGGGCGGCCCGGCGGAAGGCGCTGCGGGCCCTGGGGCTGCGGGAGGGGGAAGCGCTCTCCTGCGCTGTACACAAGACCTCCATTGATGCCAGGAGGAAGCAGGTGAAGCTGGTACACACCGTGCGGGTGGAGATGGCAGGGGACGAAAAGGCTGTTGCGGCCCGCGCCAAGGGGGTGACGGCCCGAGTGGAGGAGGAACGGGAATTGGAATTCCCGGCTGGGCGGGAGGCAATGCTCCATAGGCCGGTAGTGGTGGGATTTGGGCCGGCGGGGATGTTTGCCGCCCTGCTGCTGGCCCGCGCGGGGCTGCAGCCCATGGTGCTGGAACGGGGAGATGCCCTGGAAGAGCGGGTGCAGGCGGTGGAGCGGTTTTGGAAGACAGGGGTGTTGGAGGCCCAGAGCAATGTGCAGTTTGGGGAGGGCGGCGCGGGCACTTTTTCCGACGGCAAGCTCACCACGCGCATCCACGACCCGGCCTGTTCCTTTGTGCTGCGGGAATTTGTGGGGCACGGGGCGCCGGAGGAAATCTTAGGAAAGGCCAAGCCCCATATCGGCACAGATAAGCTGCGGAATGTGGTGAAAGCTATCCGGGAGGAAATCCTTTCGTTTGGGGGAGAGATACGGTTCCGCTGCGAGCTGGAGGGGTTAGAGTTTAAAAATGGGAAGGTGGCAGGGGTTTCGGTGGCGGGAGATGTGCTGCCTGCCTCCGACGTGGTGCTGGCAATTGGGCACAGCGCCAGGGACACCTTTGCTGCCCTGCACCGCCAGGGGGTGCCCTTTGTGCCCAAGCCCTTTTCCGTGGGGCTGCGGGTGGAGCACCGGCAGGAGGACATGAACCGGGCGCTTTACGGCAGCTTTGCCGGGCATCCCGCCCTGCCGCCGGCGGAGTACCAGCTCTCGTTCCGGCAGGGGGAGGACTGCTGCTACACCTTTTGCATGTGCCCCGGCGGGCTGGTAGTGCCCGCTGCCTCGGAGGCAGGGGCAGTGGTTGTGAACGGCATGAGCGAATTTGCCCGTGACCGGGAAAACGCCAACGCGGCAGTGGTGGTAAACGTGGGGGAAGGGGACTTTGGGCCCGGGCCGCTGGCGGGGATTGCCTATCAGCGCCGCCTGGAGCAGGCGGCCTTTGCCGCCGCTGGGGGAGGATACCGCGCCCCTATTCCGCGGGTGGGGGAGTTTCTGGGCGGGGGAAACCGGCTGTGTGGCTTTGGGACGGTGGAGCCCTCCTATGCGCTGGGAGTGGAGGAACGGGATTTGGCCGCCCTTTTTTCCCCGCGGGTGGGGGAGTTCCTGCGGCAGGGGCTGCTGGCCTTTGACCGGAAGCTGGCCGGGTTTGCGGCGGCTGGGGCGGTGCTCACCGGGGTGGAGACCCGCACCTCTTCCCCGGTGCGGATTCCCAGGGGGGAGGATTTACAGAGCATTGGGATTGCGGGGCTCTACCCTTGTGGCGAGGGGGCCGGCTACGCCGGGGGTATCATGAGCGCGGCAGTGGATGGGGTGCGGGTGGCAGGCGCTATCATCGGGCGCTATGCAAAGCCCTGATGTGGGGGAGCTTAGGGCGTGGAGGGTACGGTAACTCCGCAGGAAGAAGGAGGGCTGGGAATAAGCGGCCACCTCGCCCCAAAAGATGGAGCCAGCGGTGCCACTGCGCGGAGCCAAGCTGGCGCTTGGCCTTTGTGTCCCGGAGGGGGGACATAAAAAATTTTGAGACAAACTTTGGTGTGAATTCACAAAGCGTGGAAAAAGTTCCATCTTTTTTTGTGGAATAATTGCCATTTTCTAAAAAATAGAGTATAATGGAACCCGAGAGGGACAGAGCTGTCCCCGAAAGCAGCAGAAAAGGTGGATTTTAGTATGAAAGAAATGCAGCTATATGAGTTATGGAAGGAAAAGGCCCGGGAGGATGAGGACCTGGTGCGGGAGCTGGCTGAAGTGGCCGGGGATGAGAACGGCATCTACGACCGGTTTTACCGGGAGCTGGAATTCGGGACGGCGGGGCTGCGGGGCGTGCTGGGCGCAGGCAGCAACCGGATGAATATCTACACCGTGCGCAAGACTACCCAGGGGATTGCCCAGTATCTGAAGGAGCGGTATGACGCCCCGTCGGTGGCAATTTCCTATGATTCCCGTATCAAATCCGACCTCTTTGCCAGGGAGGCGGCCCGGGTGTTGGCGGCCAACGGCGTGAAGGCCTACCTCACCCATGAGCTGATGCCTACCCCTATGCTCTCCTTTGCCGTGCGGGACAACAGGTGCCAGGTGGGGATTATGATTACTGCAAGCCACAATCCCGCCAAATACAACGGCTACAAGGTGTACGGCCCGGACGGCTGCCAGATGACCTCGGAATCCGCCGACGCGGTGTATGACATCATGAGCACGCTGGATATTTTCTCAGATGTGAAGATTGCCGACTATGACAAGGCTGTGGCGGACGGCAGCATTGTGATTATCGGGGATGAAATCTATCCCCGATACCTGGATAAGGTGTACGAGCAGCGGGTGGATTTGCAGGCCTTTGAGGGCTGCGATGTGAAAGTGGTCTACACCCCCCTCAACGGGACGGGCAACAAGCCGGTGCGGATGATTCTCGACCGGGTGGGGCTCAAAAATGTGACGATAGTGTCGGAACAGGAGCTGCCGGACGGGAACTTTACCACCTGCCCCTATCCCAACCCCGAGATTCGGGAGGCACTACAGCTGGGGCTTGACCTATGCGAGAAGGTGCATCCTGACATCCTGCTGGCTACCGACCCCGATGCCGACCGGGTGGGCACCGCTGTCTATGACGGGGAGAAGTATGTGCTGCTCACCGGAAACGAGATGGGCGTGCTGCTGCTGGACTACATTGCGGGCTGCAAGACCAAGCTGGGCACCATGCCAAAGAACCCCATTGCCGTGAAGAGCATTGTGACGACCAAGCTGGCCGACGCGGTGGCAAAGGAATACGGCGTGGAGCTGGTGGAAGTGCTCACCGGGTTTAAGTACATCGGGGAGCAGATTTTGCACCTGGAGGAGAAGGGGGAGTGCCAGCGGTTCCTCTTTGGGTTTGAGGAGAGCTACGGTTATCTCTCGGGCACCTATGTGCGGGATAAAGACGCGGTGGTGGCCTCCATGCTCATCTGTGAGATGGTGGCCCACTACAAGAAGCAGGGGATTTCCCTGGCCCAGAAGATGGAGGAGCTCTATGGCAAGTACGGCCGTTACCTCAACTCCATTGACAACTTTGCCTTTGAGGGCGCGGCGGGGATGCAGAAGATGGATGAGATGATGGAGTCCCTGCGGGCAAACAGCCCCAAAGAGATTGCCGGGTGGAATGTGGAGCGCTTTGTGGACTACAAGCGCTCGGAGGGATATACCCTAGAAGCGGGGGAGAAAAAGCCCTTTGCCGTGACCCTGCCCACCTCCAATGTGCTGGAATACAATCTGGAAAACGGTTCCAGCCTGATTGTACGCCCCTCCGGCACTGAGCCCAAAATCAAGCTCTACTACACCGCCAAGGGCGCGGATTTGGAGGACGCCAAGGGTATCACCAAGCAACTGAGCCAGTCCGCCGCCAAGATGATGGGGCTGGCGTAGGGGCTTGGAGGTAGGGTTATGCTCTCAATCTGTGGCGCAGATTGCTGCGTCGAATGCAGCCGCCGTGAGAAATGCGGCGGCTGCCGAGAGGCGGACGGCCATCCTTTCGGTGGGGTGTGCATCGCCGCGGAGAAGATAAAGCGGGACGGATTGGAAGGATTCCTACAGCTGAAGGAGACGCTGATTTTAGAGTTTAACAAGCTTGGGATAGAGGGCCTTGCAATCCATGACCTGCACTTATTAAACGGCTTTTTTGTAAATTTGGAATACCCGCTGGCAAACGGGCAGAAAGTGAAGCTGCTGCAAGACAACAATGTCTATTTGGGAAACCAGATAGAACGGCCCGGCAGCGACAGGTGTTATGGGCTGGCTGCCGACGATGCCTATCTGCTGGTGTGCGAATATGGGTGCGGCGGCGAGAATCCGGAAATTATCCTGTATCAAAAACGGCAGAAGAGCTGAGGCGCATGATGACGGCGTATTACGCGGCGGGTTTGGAAATGACGCAACGGGGTTGAGCGGGAACCGGATGTTTTTTCTGGTTTATGTTTTGATTGTACCGAAAAAAACATCATAATTGGACAGAAAATACTTGCATTTCGGCGGACAGTGTGTTATAGTAATTCTGTTGTAAAGAACCAGACGAAAGAGGTGACTCCCCATGAAGCCTGAAATCCATCCCAATTACGAGCCTACGACCATTCGTTGCGCTTGTGGTGCAATGATAGAGACCCGTTCCACCAAGAAGGATATCAATGTTGAAATTTGTTCTAAGTGCCATCCCTTCTTCACCGGCAAACAGAAGCTGGTGGATACCGGCGGACGTGTTGACCGCTTTAACAAGCGTTTCGGCGCACAGGCGCAGGCGAAATAGCTTTGGTTTTGTGCAAAGAACCCATAAGGCGGTGCAGAATAGTTGCACCGCCTTATTCTGCTACATCTCATACTACTTCCGCAGTGACGGCTGGGGCCAAAGGCTCCGGCCTTGTGGTATATCTGCGATTCCAGGCTTTTCTGGGTTTGGGAACTAGGGACAAGCTGGTTTTTTAAAATGGACTTTTTGTGCCGCTTTGGTGGCCCTTGGGAGGGACAGGAGATGGATTATCGCACGGTGCGGGAATTTGGCACGGATGAATTTATTGAGCGGCGCTCCCGCTTTATTGGATATGCCACCCCTGTGGAAACGGAGGAGGAGGCGCTGGCCTTTGTGGCGGAGATAAAAGAGAAGCACAGGGATGCCAGCCACAATGTCTCGGCTTTTGTGCTGAAAAACGGCGTGAAGCGCTACAGCGACGACGGGGAACCCAAGGGCACTGCCGGAGTGCCGGTGCTGGAAGTGGTGGAGAAAGAGGGGCTGGTAAACGTGGCGGTGGTGGTGACCCGGTATTTCGGGGGCACGCTGCTGGGGGCCGGCGGCCTGGTGCGGGCCTATTCCCACGGGGCCAAGCTGGGGCTGGACGCGGCGGGACTGGTTACGATGACGCCCTGCCGGGAGCTCTCGCTGGTTTTGGGCTACGAGCTCTACGGAAAAATCACGTATCTGCTGCCCCAGTTTCAGGTAAAGGTATTGGACTCGGATTTCGGTGCGGCAGTGCGGTTGCGGCTGTTGATGCAGGAGAGCCTTTTCCCACGATTCGACGCGCAGCTGCGGGAAATGACAGCTGCCACCGTGATTCCCCAGGTGGAGAGAGAGCTTTTTGCCCCTTTCGAGGATTTTTCACAGGAAATTTAAAGAAAAAGGAGGATTTCTTTTCCTTTTATCGTATACTATAAATGAGAGCTTCTAGCAGGCTCTTCTATAGGCAGCCAGGGAAGGGAGGCGGCGCTGTGATTCCCGATGAATTTGTGGAAGAAGTGAAGTACAAAAACCCGATTGCCGATGTGGTGTCCGCCTATGTGCAGCTGCGGCGCAGGGGACGTACCAGCGTGGGGCTGTGCCCTTTTCACAGCGAAAAGAGCCCTTCTTTTACAGTGTATGAGGACTCCAACTCCTACTACTGCTTTGGCTGCGGGGCAGGCGGGGATGTGATTGGATTCATCCGCCAGATTGAAAACCTGAGCTATATCGAGGCGCTGAAGCTCTTGGCGGCCCGGGCGGGCATGGCCCTGCCTGAGGACGCAGGGGACGACGAGGGCGCTAAAAAACGCAGCCGGATTCTGGAGGCCAACCGGGTTGCCGCCCGCTTTTTCTATGAGCAGTTGCTCACCCCTGCGGGGCGGGAGGCTCAGGCCTATTTGCAGCAGCGGGGGCTCTCAGCCAAGACCATCAAGCAGTTTGGCATCGGGTTTGCGCCGGACAGCTGGGATATGCTGCGGAACCATTTGAAGGAAAAGGGTTACTCCTACGAGCTGATGGAGGAGGCTTCCCTGTTGACAAAGGGAAAAAATGGCTCCTTCTATGACAAGTTCCGAGGGCGGGTGATGTTTCCCATTATCGATTTGCGGGGGAGTGTCATTGGCTTTGGGGGGCGCATTTTGAAAGGGGACGGGGCAAAATATATGAACTCCGGGGACACGCCGGTGTTTAAAAAGAGCCGCCATCTCTTTGCGCTGAACTTGGCAAAGAACAGCAAGGAGAAACGCCTGATTCTCTGCGAGGGGTATATGGATGTCATCAGCCTGCATCAGGCGGGTTTCGGCACAGCGGTGGCTACGCTGGGCACTGCCCTCACGGCGGAGCAGGCCAGGCTCATCTCCCAATATGCCCATGAAGTGGTTGTGTGCTATGACTCCGACGAGGCGGGGCAAAAGGCGGCCAAGCGGGCCAGCAGTATTTTTTCCCAGTTGGAGATTAAGGTGAAAATCCTCACCATCCCCGGAGCGAAGGACCCGGACGAATTTATCAAAAAATACGGAGATGTCCGCTTCAAGCTGCTGCTGGATGGGGCGCAGAATGCTACGGAATATGAGCTGGGGCGCATTTTGGAAAAATATGACCTCTCTGCCGCCGATGGCCGGGTGGGGGCGTTAAAGGAGGCTGTGAAGGCGTTGGCGGAAATCCCCTCCCGGGTGGAGCGGGATGTCTATGCTTCCAAGCTGGCCGGGGAATTGGACGCGTCGAAAGACGCCATCTTGCTGGCAATGGAGGATGAGAGGAAAAGGGCCTACCGCGCCAAGCAGAAGCGGGAACAGCAGGATTACTCTGTGGTGGGGTTTGACCGCAGGGACACGGTGAATCCCCAGCGCAGCCAAAACATCACTGCCGCGCTGGCGGAGGAGGGCATTATCGCCCTGCTGCTGCGCAACCCGGACTACATTGACCTGGTGGAGCAGCAGCTGACGCCGGAGCACTTTATTACGGATTTTAACCGGCAGGTATACACGTTGATTCGGGAACGGCTGATGAACAGGATGATTGTGGACATTGGCGTACTCTCGGCAGAGCTGACGCCGGAACAGACTGGGAAGGTACAGCGGATGCTCATTGAGAGCGAGGCCCTTTCCCAGGGCAAGGGGCAGCTTTTGGATTACATAAAGGTGCTGGGAGATGCGGAAAATAAGGTGGATGAGGGGGAAATCGGCCAGATGCAGGCGGATGACTTGCAGCGGCTGTTTGATGACATCCGAAAAAAACAGGGGAAGCGCTAGGGTTTGGGCCCGGCGTATTCCAAGGCAAATAAAGTAGGGAGTGCTAAAAGCATGGCAAACAGGCAGGACAAAAAACAAATCGTCCGGGATTTGCT
Organism: Oscillospiraceae bacterium; assembly: GCA_022791315.1. Taxonomy (GTDB): domain Bacteria; phylum Bacillota; class Clostridia; order Oscillospirales; family Ruminococcaceae; genus JAAVYW01. Next base: position 131,152 of record JAAVYW010000042.1, read on the forward strand.
GGAAGTCGCTAAGATGAAAGGCAAAATTACCACCAAGGAAATCAATGAGGCGTTGGATGAGCTGGACTTTGATGTGGAGCATGTGGAAAAGCTCTACGACACCTTTGAGAGCCTGCACATTGAGGTGGTGGACGACGAGGATGTCAGGCTGGACGATTTTGACCTGGATTTGAGCGACAGCCGCAACATGGAGGCCAATCTCTCAGAGGGATTGAGTATTGACGACCCGGTAAAGGTCTATCTCAAGGAGATTGGGCGTGTGCCGCTGCTCTCCCCGGAGGAAGAGGTGGATTTAGCCACCCGCATGGCCCAGGGGGATTTGGCTGCGCGCAAAAAACTGAGTGAGGCCAACTTGCGCCTGGTGGTGAGTATCGCCAAGCGCTATGTGGGACGGGGTATGCAGTTTTTGGACTTGATTCAGGAGGGGAATCTGGGGCTTATCAAGGCCGTGGAAAAATTTGACCACACCAAGGGGTTCAAGTTTTCCACCTATGCTACCTGGTGGATTCGGCAGGCCATTACCCGGGCCATTGCCGACCAGGCACTTACCATCCGCATCCCGGTTCACATGGTGGAGACTATCAATAAGGTGAAAAAGGTGAGCAGCCAGCTGCTGCACAAAAACGGCCACGAGCCCAGCGCCGAGGAAATCGCCGCCGAGTTGGAGATGAACGAGGACAAGGTGCGGGAGATTATGCGGGTGGCCCAGGAGCCGGTGTCTTTGGAGACGCCTATCGGCGAGGAGGAAGACAGCCACCTGGGGGACTTTATCCCGGACGACGATGCCCCTGCGCCGGCTGACGCCGCCTCCCACACCCTGCTCAAGGAGCAGCTGGGGGACGTGCTGGGCACCCTGACATCTCGAGAGGAAAAGGTGCTGAAACTCCGCTTTGGATTGGAGGACGGCCGCTCCCGTACACTGGAGGAGGTGGGGAAGGAGTTCAATGTCACCCGAGAGCGCATCCGGCAGATTGAGGCCAAGGCGTTGAGAAAGCTGCGCCACCCCAGCCGCAGCAAGAAGCTGAAGGACTTCTTAGACTAGGGCTTGGGTTGGCAGAGAGTTTTTGAAATTGCCGTACTCCGTTTTTCTATGAGAAATAGCCTGCCTGGGTTTGGGCAGGCCCGACAGAGGATATGTTCCATTGTGATATTTTGCACCATCTTCTCTTTTTACTTACCGGCGCTTTCACACGGGGACACTCCCAGTATTTGAGGAGAGAAGATTATGTACATTACACTGGAATCTGATTATGCTGTGCGCATTGTGGACTGTTTGGCGGCGGAGCAGCGCCGCATGGACGCCAGAGAAATTGCTGGGAAGACGGATGTGACCCTGCGTTTTGCGCTGAAAATCCTGCGTAAGCTGGTGTCCGCCAAGATTGTCCGCTCTTATAAGGGAGCTACGGGTGGGTATGAGCTGGCGAAGAACCCCAAGGACATCACCCTGTTAGAGGTGATTGAGACGGTGGAGGGTACTTATGTCTTTAGCCGCTGCCTGCGGGATGACAACTGTTTGCGGGTGGGGCGCAACCACTGTAAATTTGGCCGCGCCTTTTCAGGTATCACCCAGGATGTCCGCAGCAGGCTGGGGAAAGTGAACTTTTCTGAGGACGGCAGATAAGCTGCCAAGGGAGGGGATAGCATGGCAGACGCTGTGCAGGTGCTGCGGATTCGCTGCGGGACAGGCAACTGTTTCCTCGTCTCCTGCGGCCGGGAGGCGGTCTTGGTGGACACCGGGACTGCGCCTTTCCGGGAGAAGGTGCTGGCTGCCTGCCGGGGAGTTTCCCTGCGGCTGATTTTGCTGACGCATGGGCACATTGACCATGTGCAGAACGCCGCCTTTCTGGCGCAGAAATTGGAGGTCCCCATTGCCATGCACCGGGATGACCTGCCGCTGGTGGAGAATAATTTGGCCCAGCCCCTCTTTCCCCAGGGGATTTTCGGACGGGTGCTGCTGGCAGTTTCCCTACGCGCGATGCAGGGGATAATTCCGTCTTTTTCTCCCACAGTGTTGCTGCGGGAAGGGGATGGGCTGGAGGAGTATGGGATTCCAGCCCGGGTGCTGGAACTGCCAGGGCACACACTGGGTTCCATTGGTTTGGATGTGGAGGGAACCCACCTGCTGGTGGGGGACGCGCTGATGCACTGGGCTGTTCCCGGCTGCCCAGCCATTTATCATGACCGGGATAAGATGCGGGAAAGTGCCCGCCGGCTTGCTGGGCTGGGGGAGCGGCAGGTGCATTTTGGGCACGGGAATTCCTACCGCAACCGGGCTTGGATAAAATAGGGAAACTGTCAGTTGTTTTGGGGCCGCTGCAAAGGCAGCGGTTTTGGTTTTTCTACATAACCTCCTGTTTTTCTCATATAATAGGGCTGAGACAATATTTCCGGGGAAATGGGGGGACTGGGGTGGAAAAGAGGAGACTGTTTTTCTGGCAGCTGGGAGCGCTGGCCTTTGTATGGGTGGCGGGAACTGTGGCTCATTTTATCTATGAATGGAGCGGGCAGGCACTGTGGGCTGGGCTATTTTTTCCGGTGAATGAGAGCGTTTGGGAGCATTTGAAGCTGGTGTTTTTCCCCTCGCTGTTCTTCCTGTGCATTGAGTACGCCAAGTTTAGCCGCAGGTATCCCGCCTTCTTGGCAGGGAAAACGGTGGGAATCCTGGCGGGGATGCTGCTGATTGTGGTGGGATACTACACGTATACCGGGGTGTGGGGAGTACAGGTGCCTTGGGCCAATATCCTCCTCTTTTTCCTAGCAGTGCTGCTCTCGGAGAGCCTGGCTTGGCTGTTGATACCGCAGGAGGGGCTGGCGGCCCACTGGATGGCTCCGCTGGCTGCTGCAGTGCTGCTGATTGTGGCGGTGGGGATGATGGCGCTTTCCTATGTGACACCCCATATCCCCCTGTTTCTCGACCCCTCTACCGGGCTCTATGGAGCGCCACAGGGGATACAATAATAGCAGAAATCCCGGCGGGTTCCTGAAAACCGCCGGGATTTCTGCTATTATTTAGAAGCTATTTGCGCTCTTGCTTACTGATTTTCAGGCTCATACTCTTCCATTTACCGGATTCGTAACGCAGCATGACTAAAGCCGAACGCAGCAGCTGGTCGGCGACCATGGCAATCCAAGCGCCGATGAGGCCGGTGTGGAACACGTTGATGAGCAGGATAGCCAGCAGGGGACGCACTAGGAGGACCGTGATAAAGGTGATAACAGCAGTCACTCTGGTGTCACCGGCACCCCGCAGGGTACCGCTGAGGATAAACTGCGAAGATTGGAGCGGCTGAATCAGGGCCATGAGCATCAGGATTTTGGCACCCATGGAGACAATCTCGGGTTCATCGTTGTAGAGGGAGACGATGGGGCCGCCCAGGAAGAAGAGGGTGACAGCCAGTACCAGTGCCACCATCAAGCCGATGCGGCGGGTGCGGCTGCTGTAGAGCACTGCCATGTCAGGGCGCTTTTTGCCTAAACTCTGGCCCACCAAAGAGGTGGAGGAGACGGCGAAGGACTGGCCGGTCATAAAAGACATGGCCTGGATATTCATACAGACCTGGTGCGTGGCATAGGCGATAGTGCCCAAGGACGCCACGGTTTTGGTGTAGATGATAATGCCAGCCCGCATCAGGAGCTGCTCTACCATGGCGGGGAGGCCAATTTGCACCATGCTCTTGATGGCCTCAGCATTGGGCTTGAAACCGTCTCGGATGCGCAGATGCAGGTACTGCTTGCCGCTGGTGATGACTATGACGGCCATAATAGAGGCTACCACCTGGCCCAGCGCTGTGGCAAGGGAGGCACCCAGCACTTCCAGACGGGGGAAACCCAGATTGCCCTCAATGAGCAGATAGTTGAAAATCACGTTGACTACATTGGCCACCACGTTGTAAATCATGGCGATACGGGAATTGCCCACGCCTCGCAGCACGGCAGTGATAGTGCTGGTAACGGCCATAAAGAGCAGGCTGAGCATCTGCACTTGGAGATAGACTGTGCCGCCCATCAGGGCTTGGTCGTCTGCTGCACCCATGAAGAGGATGAGCTCCTTAGAGAAGAAAAAGCCCAGCGCTGAACAGATAATGGCGAAAATCACATTGAGCAACAGGGCCTGGCGCACAATTAGGTTGGCACGCTCCGGCTGCTCGGCCCCTTTATACCGGGCCACCAGGGCAGTGGCACCCACATTGAGGGACATAAATAGGGTGGACATCAAAAAACGGGGTTGAGTGGAAAGGCCAACCGCAGTCAGCGCCCAAGGCCCCAGATTGCCCACCATCATCAGGTCTACCATGGAGGCCAGCTGTACAAGTGTGAACTCAATAAAAGAGGGCCAGGCGATACGGATGATGTCCTGATATAGCATCTTGCTGGTGATGCCCTCCGGAATCTTGTGGGCCCGGCTCTTTTGGGTCCATGTCTCATCCTGGTCGGTGCCCCGGGCCACACGGTCCAGTGCCATTTCCACTGTTTTAGCGCGCGCCGCGCCGCTTGTCTGTGCATTACTCATGTCCTTACGCCAAACGATTCCCTACGTATTGGCTGTTCATCTCCTTTTCCAATAGTATTTCTTATCAATTTTCAATAATTTTATTTTACTCTTCTAAAATTGACTTGTCAACTATTTGCCGCCCTTTTCTCTAGGAAGCACAAGAAAGGGGGAAAATAATGTGTAGATTCGCTAGTTTTTTACGAAATTGAGCAGGGACTGGAAAAGAGAAGAGCCAAGCCTTTTGGCTTGGCTCTTGGCGATGGGGGAATTATTCTTCAATGAGATAGGCGGCTACGATTTCACCATAATAGGCGGTGTGGTAGTCCCGGTTGGCACCGGGGAAGCTGGCATCTACATCCTGGGGATAGAAGGCAGCACGGTTTTCCTCGGTGATGGCCTGGGGGTCCTGGGGCTGCTTGTAGACAATGCGGCACTCCAGCGTGAGGGGGAGCTCCCGGATGGCGGGGACGGAGACCACCTCCGGCTCCTCTTGGGTCAGGCCGGCAATGTGGAATTTGTCAGTGTCACGGCCTGTTTTGGTGCCGCAGATGCCCAGGATTTTGGGGTCGCATCCACCTACGGGGATGTTGATGGTGAACTCGGGGTTTTGCTCTAAAAGTTGGCGGGTAAAGCGGTTTTCCCGGACAAATACTGTGAAAATGGGTTTTGACCACTCGATGCCAAGGGTGCCCCAGGAAATCGTCATGGTATTGACCTGCTCCCCAGCCTTGGAGGTGAGCAGGACGCCCCTTTGCAGATGTTCCAGGATGGTTTCGGCATACTCCCACAGGTTGATTTTTCGTTTCATGGATGATGGCCTCCTTTATCATGTTTGATGGGATTGTTTTTAAAGCTAAAAGTCAGCAAAACGATTTACTTTCCCAAAGGGAAGGGAACCGGCTGCGGAGGAAGCGGGCGTAGCTGGTTTCGGGGTGGTCTTTTAGGTGATGGAGGGAGATTTCCTCCCTTACCATGCGGTCGCGATAGGACAGCTGCTTCTCAGAGAGCTGGGAGAAGGGGATGATGCGCAGGGTTCCGGCCTGCTGCTGGTGCAGGAACCAGGTGTACATATCCGGAATTTCCTCCACGCCGGAGACGGGGAGGGGCTCTTGGCACACCAGGGCCAGGGAAATATCGGTGGGGTTTTCCAATGTGCCAGGGTCTTCGCAACGGTAGAGATACCCTCGCTGGCCGCTGTAGACATCGGCCAGGGCATTGGGATAGTATTCCGGATACACGGGCAGGCCGTTTTCCAGCCCGTAGGGGAACCAGTTATAGGGGCGTTCCACGCAGTGGACAGTGTAAAAGGCGGCCACAACGGGATTGGGGGAGACATAGACATAGGGTTTGCCGTGCTCAGACAGGGCCGGGCACAGGGCAGAGAGCCCCCCTACAGAAGAGCCGTGATAGAGAATAGCCATGGAAGATACTCCTTAAATGATTTGCAGTCTAAAAGATGTCGTAAATATCCATTGTATTTTAAAATAGGAGACGATACAATGGGAACCGGCAATAACGGAACTGGATTGCTTGGCACGGAAGGGGATGGGGGAATCATGGTGCAATTGGCATACGACAACTTTATCAGGGCGCGGGATGATATCTTTGTACAGGGGGACGATATAAACCGTGCTTGGTTTCAGTACATCTTTGAGGGCAATGATACGGAGATGTTTTTGCGTGCACTGTCAAACTATCAGCAGGAAGACGGTGGGCTTGGCGGCGGCGAGGAGATGCAGGGATTGCAGAGGAAATATGAGGTATACTACACCCTTGCCATCTTGGAAAAGCTGGACCGGTTTGATAGGATTGCCCGATAGGAGCTATGGAAAATCTGCCGGGGGTTCCGGCAGATTGCAGGTGCTATTTCCATTCGATGGTATAGGTGAAGTGGTACTCCTTTTGCAGCTCCTTTACCTTGTCCTCGTTGTCCTCAATGAAGGTGGGAGTGTAGATGGATTTGCCCTGCTTTTTGTAATCTTCCAGGATTTGCAGCAGCTTGGCCCAGCATTCCTCGTGCCGCGGTTCCTCCTGCTCGTTGAGTTCAATCATAAATTCCCTGTGCTTGGGGATTCTGGCTTTCATGTTTTTCCCTCCTTTGCTTTGCCGTATCCCTATTCTATCCTATTTTTCCCGATTTTGCAAGGGGCAGGAGGGCTGGGGCCAGATACGACAGATAAAGCCAACGGCGCCGTTATGCAAGGGACAAGCCGAAAATCGATAAAAAGAAAAATAGGCCTCAGGAAATGCTCTCCTGAGGCCTATCGATGATGCCGGCCGGAATAGGTTTTGCGATAGAGGCTGGGGGTGGCTCCCACGTATTTTTTGAAGATGCGAAAGAAATAGGAATTGTTGTTGAAGCCACATCTCTTGACGATTTCGTCAATAGAGCATGAGCTCTCTACCAACAGGGCCTTGGCTTTTGTAACCCGGCACATATTGATGTATTCCACCGGGGTCATGCCTGTGTATTCCTTGAAAACACGGATGAAATGATAGAGGCTGTAGCCCGATTCCTGGGCCAGACGCTGGGTTTTAATCTCCTCTTGATAGTGTTCCTCAATATAGTGGATGGATTTTTCGATATTGGCAGAGACTGTAGGCCTGAATTTGCTGCGCTTTTTCTCCTTGCCCCACTCTGTAACCATGATGGAGAGGATTGTCATGATAAGGCTCTTGGCTGTGAGATGATAGCAGGTGTCCCGATTAAACTGGATTTGGTAGAGCTTGGTAAAACAGGCCTCTAACTCAGCGGCTTCCTCCGGACAGCAGACCACTGGCAGCGTTTCCAAATCTTCGGGCGTTTCCATGTTACAGTTAAAATCAAAGTGAAAGCTATAGGAGTAATAGCAGCCGATACCCTCCACCCACATACCGGGCTTGCGGAAAAAGACCGTCCCCCTTGTCGTGGGGTATTCCACATCGTTGATGAGGAGCTTCCCGTTTCCCCACAAGACATACTCCAACTCGTAGTTGGCGGCCAGACGACGGCCATAGGATTCGCCCTTGGGCAGGGCATTGTTTTCGTTCAAATGATTGAACATGGTGATCCGCGGACAAAAGGAACTGAAGACCTCCGCGTTCATCACGACACCCCATTTCCGTCAAACTAATCATTTCCAGGTGCAAAAAACAGAGCTGTTAAACACTTTTCCCATTCTCTTCCGGGCTTCGGCCCATTGCGGCAATCCCCCTTTTGTGCCGCCTTGAGAGACCGTGGTATCTTGCTCATAGGCTCATTATAGCATAGTTTTTTCCATTTGAAAATGTCAATTTTTGCGGGAAAGCAAGTAAAATTATACATAATTGTTGACTGATTTACGGCAGAAAGTATAAAGTTTTGGGTGTGGGCGGGGTGGTGGAAATCAGATGTTAAGAAAAAGGAGGCCCTTCTTGTGGAAGGGCCTCCTTTTTCTTGATGTCAACCGATGCTCTCTTTTCCGCCCATGTACATGCGCAGGGGAGTGGGAATCTTTACAGTTCCGTCGGCGTTAAGGTTATTTTCTAAGAAGGCGATGAGCATACGGGGGGGAGCAACCACGGTGTTGTTCAGGGTGTGTGGGAAATAGGTGCCCTCTTTGCCCTTGACGCGGATGCTGAGACGGCGGGCCTGGGCGTCGCCCAGGTTGGAGCAGCTGCCCACCTCGAAATACTTCTTCTGGCGGGGGGACCAGGCCTCTACGTCAATGCTCTTGACCTTTAAATCGGCCAGGTCGCCTGAGCAGCACTCTAAGGAGCGGACGGGGATGTCCAGCGAACGGAAAAACTCCACAGTGAAGTGGTAGAGCTTTTCAAACCAATCCATGCTCTCTTCGGGCTTGCAGACCACCACCATCTCCTGCTTTTCAAATTGATGGATGCGGTAGACGCCCCGTTCCTCAATGCCGTGGGCGCCCACCTCCTTGCGGAAACAGGGGGAATAGCTGGTGAGGGCCTGGGGAAGCTCGTCTTCGCTTACAATCGTGTCGATGAACTTGCCAATCATGGAGTGCTCGCTGGTGCCAATGAGGTATAAATCCTCGCCCTCAATTTTGTACATCATGTTTTCCATCTCGGCAAAACTCATTACGCCGGTGACAACATCACTGCGAATCATGAAGGGGGGGACATAGTAGGTGAAGCCCCTGTCAATCATGAAATCCCGGGCGTAGGACAGGATGGCCGAATGGAGACGGGCGATATCGCCCTTGAGGTAATAGAAGCCGTTGCCGCTGGTGCGGCGGGCGCTGTCCAAATCCACACCGTTTAGGCGCTCCATGATGTCGATGTGATAGGGCACCTCGAAACCGGGGACAGCCGGGTCGCCGAACTTCTCCACCTCGACATTCTCGCTGTCATCCTTACCGATGGGCACGGAGGGGTCGATGATATTGGGGATAACCAGCATCCGCTCCCGGATTTTAGCGGAGAGCTCCTCTTCCAGCTGCTCCAAGCGGGCCAGCTCGTCGGCCATCTCCACCACCTGGGCCTTGGCCTTTTCGGCCTCCTCTTTGAGCCCCTTGCCCATCAGGCCGCCAATCTGCTTGCTGATGGAATTGCGCTGGCTGCGCAGATAATCGCCCCGGGTCTTGGCCTCCCGGTACTGCTTGTCCATTTCCAGTACTTCGTCCACCAACGGCAGCTTTTCGTCCTGGAATTTTTTCCGGATGTTTTCCCGGACAATGTCCGGCTCGGTACGCAAAAATTTCATATCCAGCATGACTATTTCCTCCTCTGTAAAATAAAAGAGCACTTTTGTCTCATACTGCCAGTATGGGACGAAAGTGCTCCGCGTTGCCACCCAAATTGCCGCAGGAAACCTGCAGCCTCTCATTGTGCGATAGAGGGCACAACCTCCGGGAAAACACCCGGGCGGCTCGAAAAGTGGAAAGATTCAGGTTCCCTCCGGTTTGCACCACCCACCGGCTCTCTGTTGGGGCACCAGACGAATCGTATTTTTTCTCATCGCCGCAGCTTATTATTTGCTTTCCCATTGGACAAACTGTTTCCAGCGGGAAATATTTTTTATCCTATAACACCAGACCGTTTTGGTCTGAACACCACGCAAAGATGGTAATAGACACACTGTGCCACAAAGCAGATCCGCTGATTTGCTTGGCGCTTATTATAGCACAGACTTTCTTGTTTGGCAAGGATTTTTTTGCCCCACCCCATCTATACCGGATTATTTTGCACAAATTGGGGTTCTTTTATACAAAATGATGAGTTTTTTCCAATCAGTGCCTTTGTATTGACAAAGAGAGATAGAATGGGTATAATATAGAAAAATTGTATCATTTGAGACAAAAAGAGGCTTATGAAAGAGATTGATTTTCCAATAAAGATGTTTTCCCTTTTGGCCCGCAGTCCTATTTTCGGGGGGTTCACAGCGGAGGAGACTGGCCGGCTGCTGCGGGGGCGGGTTGTAGCTGCCGCCTTTGACCGGGGCGAGGTAATTTACGACGTGCTCCGGGTACAGAAGAGCCTGGGTTTTTTGGTGAAGGGGCGGGCGCAGGTCTTTGAGCAGGGGACGCAGGGCGCTGTACTGCTCAACGAGCTGGCCCCACCTGGGGTCTTTGGGGCGGCAGCGGTTTTCTCTTCCGGCTGCACCTATGTCACCGAAATCCGCGCCAAGAGCGACTGCACCGTGTGTTTCCTGCCGGAGCAGGAGCTGGAGGCGATTATGGCGGAAAATTTTCAGGTGGCAAAGAACTATATCAAGTTCCTCACCGGGCGGGTGAACTTTTTAAATCGCAAAATCGAATGCTTTACCCGTGGCACGGCGGAGGAGCGGCTGGGGCTCTATCTCAGCGAAAACCGGGGCCCTGGGGAAGAGGCTTGGACAGTGGAAACGCCGGGCTTTACCAAGCTGGCCCAGGTGCTGGGGGTAGGCAGGGCCTCCCTCTACCGGGCGCTGGACGCCCTGTGTGAACGGGGTGTTTTGGAGCGGGAGGGGAAGAAAATCCGGGTTTTGAAGCCAGATGGCCTGGGATAACCCCGCCGGAATTGAAAAGGCGGGACCCGACGGCCTGGCCTAAGAAGGGGACAGAAAAATGGCTCAATGGGGCGGAAGGCCCCTGAGATAGAAATTTGCCTTTGGGAAAGGAAGGATATTTCATGAAAAACGGTTTGAGAAAAAGGGTTTTACCGCTGTTGCTCAGCATGGTGATGGGCCTGTCGCTGTTGGCGGGATGCACAAGCAATCCCCCTGCGCCAGAGGACCAGAGCACCCCCAACGACCAGACGGATATTACAGCCCCTGAGACCCCGGAGGATGAACCTGTGGACGAGCCGGAGGACGAGACGCCGGATACCGAACAAGTTACCCTGCATGTGGCAGGGCTCAAGGGGCCCACGGGGATGGGGATGGCCAAGCTGATGGAGGATGCTGCCAACGGGGAGACCGGGAACACCTATGAATTTACCCTGGAATCCGCGCCGGATGCCATTGTGGGCAAGATTGTCTCTGGGGAACTGGATTTGGCGGCAGTGCCGGTGAACCTGGCGGCGACGCTGAACAAGAAGACCGAGGGCAACGTGCAGCTGGCGGCCGTAAACACGCTGGGCGTACTCTATCTGCTCACCAATGGGGAGACGGTGAATACTGTGGAAGACCTGCGGGGCAAGACCATCTATGCCACGGGACAGGGCTCTACACCGGAATACGTGCTCAACTATATTTTGAGCCAGAACGGCCTGACTGTGGGTGAGGATGTGACAGTGGAATACCTGGAAGAGCACGCGGCGCTGGCCTCCAGCTTTTTGGCGGGGGAATGTGCCGTTGCCATGCTGCCGGAGCCCTTTGTCACCCAGGTGATGACTAAGAGCGAGAGCGCGGTACTGGCCTTGAACCTGACGGAAGAGTGGGAAAAGACGGCGGGGGACACAGTGCTGGCAATGGGCGGTATCCTGGTGAGACGGGATTTTGCCGAGGCCAACAAGGAGGCCGTAGATTTGTTCCTACAGGAATACCAGAAATCCGTGGAGTATATCACAGATACTGCCAACGTGGACGACGCGGCGGCGCTGATTGAGAAATTTGACATCATGCCTGCCGCGGTAGCGAAAAATGCCCTGCCCCGCTGCAACATCGTCTTCTTGGATGGGGAGGAAATGAAGGAATCCGCCAAGGGGTTCCTGCAAGTGGTGTTTGAGGCGGAGCCCAAGGCGGTGGGAGGACAGCTGCCGGATGATGATTTCTACTACGCTTCCTGACAAGAAAAAACAGAACCCACTCTCCAAGCTGCTGGCAGCCCTGATTCTCTTAGGGCTGTGGCAGCTGGCGGCTATGGCAATTGGGCAGGAGATACTCTTTGTATCTCCTGCCACTACGCTGTCCAGGATTTGGGAGCTGGGGAGGACGCTGACGTTTTGGGAGACTGTGGCCCGCTCCTGCCTGCGCATTTTGCTGGGGTTTTGCCTGGCAGTGGGGGCGGGGACAGTGCTGGCAGTGCTCACCAGCTTTGTGCCGCTGCTGCACAGCCTCTTTTCCCCGCTCATCGGGATTGTGAAGGCCACGCCAGTGTCCTCCTTTATCCTGCTGGCCCTGGTGTGGATTAAGAGCTGGAACCTCTCTATTTTTATCTCCTTCCTCATGGTGCTGCCGATGGTGTGGGCCAATGTCTCCCAGGGGATTGAGGCCACGGACGCAAAGCTGTTGGAGGTGGCACGGCTCTTCCGCTTTTCCTGGTGGAAGACGCTGTGGAAGGTATACTTACCCTCGGTGAGGCCCTATTTTGTGGCGGCCTGTACCACCGGTATGGGGTTTGCCTGGAAATCTGGAATTGCCGCCGAGGTACTGGGAACTCCCAGGGGCACCATTGGGCGGGAGCTCTACAATGCGAAAATCTATCTGGAGACGCCAGACCTCTTTGCCTGGACAGCGGTGGTAGTCCTGATGAGCGTGCTGATTGAAAAGGGGATGCTGGCGCTGCTGAACCGGAGCAGGCGGAGAAAGGGGGGACGGCCATGAGTTTGACAGTGGAAGGGCTTTGCAAAGCCTACGGGGAGAAGCGGGTTTTGGAGGATTTTTCCCTGGTGCTGCCGGAACGAGGGGTTGCCACCTTCTTTGGCCCCTCCGGCTGTGGGAAAACCACCCTGCTGCACCTGTTGGCAGGCCTACTTACCCCAGAGCGGGGACAGATTATGGGGCAGGAGGGACATGCCATTTCCATGGTGTTCCAGGAAGACCGGCTGCTGCCCTGGTGTACGGTGGAAGAGAACCTCTGCCTGGTGAACCCAAGCCTCTCCCGCTCAGAAGTGCGGGAACGCCTGGAGCGGGTGGGGCTGGAAGGGGCAGGGGGGCAGTATCCGGAGGAACTCAGCGGCGGGATGCGCCGGCGGGCGGCTTTTGCCCGTGCCTTGGCTTATGGAGGGGATGTGCTGCTGCTGGACGAGCCCTTTAAGGGGCAGGATAGAACGGTGAAAGAGCGGCTCTTTGCCGAGACGGCGGCTTTTGCCCAGCGGGGCTTGGTACTCCTTATCACCCACGACCCGGAGGAGGCTGCCCTGCTCTCCTGGCAAGTGTACTTATTTTCCGGCCCGCCGCTGACCCTGGAACGGCGGCTGGACTGGGGGGAACCCCTGGAACGGCGGGAGGATTTGGCCTCCTTGCAATCCCAACTGGGATAGCCTAAAAGCGCATGGCCGAAAGGCCTGCGCTTTTTTTGCCTCTATTTAGAGATATTGAATATATATTTTCAATGTATTCATCATATTTTATATATTGTATCCAAGGAGGGTTTGTGTTAGAATAGAGATAACAGGGGGCGGGATTGTAGGTGGGAAAAAGGGAATGGACGGCTGTTTTGTATTTGATTTTGACAAGTGTTTTGGTTGGGCTCGGCATTTGGCGGGTGGGAAGGCCGCCGGAGCGATTGAGCGAGGAGCGCATTGGGGAGCTGCGGGGAGAATACCCGGTGTATACCGAATTTTGCCCTCCTCTCGTGGATATGAAAACGCCTGCTTTGGACGAGCTGATTGATTTGTGTGACTGCTTTGTGTATGGGGAGTTTATTGGGGAGCCGGAGCGGCGGGTACGGTGGGGGTCGCTTGTCGGGGTGGAATTGCGGGAATCCTATTGCTATCCCTTTCGGGTGATTGCGGATACAGAGGGGTATTATGTGCCGGGGGAAGTGCTTTTGGTGGAGATAGACGGCTGGTGGGCGGACTACAAACCCCAGCCGAGGACTGGGCTGCGGATGGTGTTTGGCAGCTATGAATCCAGGGAAACGCCGGGGGAAACGGGGTATATGGCGATTGGCACCTATTATGTGACGGAGGAGGGGTATGTGCTGGCGGCATTTCCGGAAAATGAGAGGATTATGGGGGGGAGAGGGGATTATACGGGGCTTAAGGTGGAGCACTTATTGAAGAGGCTGCGGAAGCGGGGGTGATTGGATGAATAAGGGGAAGAGATGGGTTGCTGCGGTTTTCTATTTGGTGCTGGCGAGTGTGCTGGTGGGTATTGGAGTCTGGCAGGTGGGGAAGGGACCGGAGCGGTTGAGCGAGGAGAGGATTGCCGAGCTGCGGGAGGTGTATCCGATTTATCCCATGAGGTTTCCGGATGCGCAACTGGCAAGCTATCGTATTCCAAGTCTGGATGAACTGATTGAAGATACAGACTGCTTTATTTATGGCGAAATTACTGGTGATGCAAATACTTATACGAATTACAGATATACCCTTCGTGTAATCTGTGATACCAAAGGAATTTACGAACCGGGAGAGGAATTAACCATTCCTGTTGATGTTAGGAATCGGGGATATGAGCCTATATTTCAGGTGGGAATGAGAATTGTATATGGAACGATTGCTTCCAAGAAGAATTCTAAGGATACCGGATATATAACAATTGGCACCTATTATGTCACGGATGACGGGTATGTGTTATCTGCATTCCCAGAGGAGCCCAAGACGATGAAATGGCACAGGCCGTATACCGGGGTTAAGGTGGAGTACCTATTGAGGAAGCTGCGAAAGCCCAGGTGGAGGGGATAGGGATGAAGGGCAGCAGATTTTTTGTACCGATAGGTTACTTGATTTTATCTGTTTTTCTCGTGGCAGCGGGGATATTCTGGACACAACAGCCGCCTAAGTGTTTGCATGAGGCTGAAATTGCAGAGCTGCGAAAGGAGTATCCGGTTTACAAAGACTATAACCCGGAAATGTCCCCGTCGCTATATGCACACCAGAGGGAGGCGGTGGAAGATACGGACTCGGTAGTCTGTGTAGAGGTGCTGGCTAGGAGCAATCATGCAAGGCCGCCGGTGCGGATGTTAGGGGATAGCCAGGGGATATTCCAGGCCGGAGAGGAGTTCTATTTGGTTACCGGGACAGCGTACATCGGGTACACTCCCAATTTCTCTCCTGGTGTAAAATTAGTGGTTCCTGTGCTGGCTGACTGGGAACATGAATCACGTGAACTGGTTTATGCCCGTCTATGCAGTTATTATGTGACGGAAGACGGCTATCTCCTTTCGGTATACCCGGATAGGGTGTTTGGGGAGGAGGAGGATTTTACAGGGAGGACACTGGAGGAGTACTGGAAGAAGTGCAGAAGCTGGAAACGGTTTGCACCGGAAAGGGAGGAGCTGGGATGAGTGTATGGGGAAGCGGGATTTCGTAGTCGCTCTTTATCTGGCGCTGTCCACCATTCTAGTAATTGGAGGGGTGCTTTGGGCAAAGCAGCCGCCGAAGCAGTTGAGCGAGGCGGAGATTGCAGAATTGAGGAAGGAATATCCGGTGCATGAGGACTATTTCAACCAATTGATAGGGCCCATCCGGATTCCCATGGAGAGATGGACGCTGATGATGGACTCGGTGGTGTATGGGGAAGTGGTGGGAGGAAGCCCGCACTACCCCACGATACGGGTGATTCAGGATACGGAGGGGATGTTCCGCACGGGGGATGAGGTGCAGCTGCTGGTGGGGGCAGACTTCCTTGCCAACTGCGCGGCGCTGGAAATTGGCACCCGGATTGTGGTGCCGGTATCCAACCGGAATGCCGGCGGGAAAATCAGCTATTACCGGGAGGCCGCTTACTATGTGACAGAGAAGGGGTATCTCCTGTCGGTATATCCGGAGGAGGCATTTGCGGAGCCCTCCTTTACCGGGAGGACGCTGGAGGACTACCTGGGGAGCTGCTGGAGGCTCAAACACTTTCCCAGCCGGGAGATGCGGGAAAAAGTAGATAGGTTGCTTGGATAGGTTTTGGGGAAAATGGCTGATTTTTTTCGGCCATTTTTTCCCTTTTCGTCCCTAGCTATCTGAGGAGCGATGGCGTATAATGGCTGTAGAAGGCGGGGTGCGATAGCCCCGCTGGGGGAAGGAGAACTGCGCCGAAGCGGCCCGCCCGGCCCCAAAGGATGGCAGCCAGCGCCCGAATTTGGGCGCGTGCCCCGAAGGGGCGGGAACCTAAAAAGAGAAAGAACTGCGCGGGACAGATGCCGGGGATGGGAACCCCAAAAAGAAAACAGGAAACGAGGCGGGGAATATGTTGTATCCGAAAAATCAAGCGGGAGAGCTCTCGCGGGAGCTCTTTGAGAATCCCACCAGTGAGTACCGGGGGGCGCCGTTTTGGGCCTGGAATACGGTGCTGGACAAAAATGAGCTGGAACGGCAGGCGGAGTGCCTCAAGGAAATGGGATTTGGAGGCTATCATATGCACTGCCGCACGGGGATGGCCACCCCTTACATGAGCGATGAGTTCCTGGTGCTGGTGGGGGACTGCGTGAAGAAGGCGGAGGACGAGGGGATGCTGGCCTGGCTCTATGACGAGGACCGCTGGCCCTCTGGCTTTGGCGGCGGGATTGTGACGAAAAACCCGGAATACCGGGCCAAGTACCTGCTCTTTACCCCTGTGCCCTACGGGAAGGGGGAGGGGGCCAAGGCCTCGGTGCGCTCCTCTGCGGCGGCGGGGAGAAGCGAGAACGGGGAGCTGCTGGCTGTCTATGATGTGGCGCTGAACCCGGATGGGACGCTGGGACACTATGCCCGGGCGGACGCCGGAAGCCCGACAGAGGGAACACGGTGGTATGCCTATTTGGAGACGCCGCTTCCCAATCCCTGGTACAACAACCAGACCTATGTGGACACCCTGAATCCCCAGGCGATTCGGGCGTTTTTGGCCTGCACCCATGAGAAATACAGGGAGAGGCTGGGGGAGAAATTTGGGAAGAGTATCCCTGCCATTTTTACCGACGAGCCCCAGTTTGTGCACAAGCAGACGCTGGACTACGCCAACTCTAAGATGGACGTGGTGATTCCCTGGACCACGGATATGGAGGACACCTTCCAGGCCGCCTATGGGGAGAGCCTGCTGGACAAGCTGCCGGAGCTCTTTTGGGAGCAGGCGGAAGGGCGGGTATCCCTCACCCGGTACCGGTATCACGACCATGTGGCGGAGCGGTTTTCCTCCGCCTTTGCGGACAGCTGCGGGGACTGGTGCAGGAAAAACGGGCTGGCCCTTACCGGGCACATGATGGAGGAGCCCACTTTGCAGAGCCAGACCGCGGCGCTGGGGGAGGCCATGCGTTCCTACCGGGCCTTTGCCATTCCGGGGATTGACATGCTCTGCGACCGCCAGGAATACACTACTGCGAAACAGGCCCAGTCGGCGGTGCACCAGCTGGGGCGGGAGGGGATGCTCTCGGAGCTCTACGGCGTCACCAACTGGGATTTTGACTTTAGGGGGCACAAGCTCCAAGGGGACTGGCAGGCTGCGCTGGGAGTGACAGTGCGGGTGCCCCATCTCTCTTGGGTGTCTATGAAGGGGGAGGCCAAGCGGGATTATCCCGCTTCCATCAACTATCAATCCCCCTGGTATCGGGAATACCCGCTGATTGAAAACCACTTTGCCAGGCTGAACACGGCGCTGACGCGGGGAAAGCCTCGGGTGAAAGTGGGGGTTATCCACCCGGTGGAGACCTTCTGGCTCCACTATGGGCCCAAGGAACAGACCAAGCTGAAGCGGGAGGAGCTGGACGAGCGGTTTGAGTCGCTGACCCGGTGGCTGCTGTTTGGGGCGGTTGACTTTGACTTTATCTGCGAGTCGCTGCTGCCAGGCCTGTGTGAGGAGGCGGGGGCCCCACTCCGGGTGGGAGAGATGGCCTATGATGTGGTTTTAGTGCCGGGCTGCGAGACGCTGCGGGGGACTACCCTGGAACGGCTGGAGGCATTCCGGCAGGCCGGGGGGAACCTGATTTTCTTAGGGGATGCGCCGAAGTACATCGATGTACGGCCCGACAGTCGGGGCGAGGCGCTGTATCGCGCCAGCAGGCACATCGGGTTTGGCCGCACGGCGCTGATGCAGGCGTTGGAAGATGTGCGGGACATCTCCATCCTGGGGGCGGACGGGGGCATGACGGACAACCTGATTTACCAGATGCGGGAGGACGGGGAAGGGCGCTGGCTCTTTGTGTGCCACGGCAAGAACCCCGAAAATCCGGATATCCCCGGCTGCCAGGCGCTGCAAATCCGGCTGAAGGGCGCCTTTTCCGCGGAGTGCTGGGACACCATGACGGGGAAGGTATCGGCTGTTCCCGTGGAGGTTGCCGGCGGGCAGACCGTGATTCGCGCCCGGCTGGGCGACCAGGACAGCCTGCTGCTGCGGCTTGTTGATTACCGGCAAGCGGATATTCCGGCCCAGGCAGAGGGGAAACGGGAGCTTGTGCCCCTGGCGCTGCCGGTGCTGTGCCCGGTGACACTGGAAGAGCCCAACGTGTGCCTGCTGGATTTGGCGGAATACCGGCTGGACGGGGAGGACTACCGGCCCGAGGAGGAAATCCTGCGGCTGGACAACGCCTGCCGCGCCCGGCTGGGATATCCCTCCCGGATGGAGGCTGTGGCACAGCCCTGGGTGATTCCCGAAGAGGTGGCGGAACACACGGTTTCCCTGCGCTTTACAGTTGCCAGCGAGATAGCGGTTTCCGGCGTGCAGCTGGCGTTGGAGGATGCGGAGCAGGCAAAAATCCGCTGCAACGGCGTTGATGTGCCCTCCCTTGTCACCGGTTGGTTTACTGACCGGGACATCCGGACAGTGGCGCTGCCGGAGCTGATGGCGGGGGAGAATATCATTGAGGTGACGCTGCCCTTTGGGAGGCGCACCAACACGGAGTGGTGTTATCTGCTGGGGGATTTCGGCGTGCGGGTACAGGGGCGGAAAAAGACGCTGACTGCACCGGTGCGGGCACTGGCCTTTGGGGACAGCACAGTGCAGGGGCTGCCCTTTTATGCCGGGAATCTGTGTTACCACCTGGACATCGAGACCACCGGAGGGGGACTGCTGGTGCGTGTGCCCCAATACCGGGGAGCGTTGCTGGGGGTGGAGCTGGACGGGCAGGACGCCGGACGCATTGCCTTTTCCCCCAACACACTGGAACTCCCGGGGGTGGAGGCGGGCAGGCACCGGCTCACCATCCGCTGCTTTGGTACGCGGGTGAACGCCTTTGGGTGTGTACACAACTGTGACCCGGCCACCACTTGGTATGGGCCCAACTGCTGGCGCACAGAGGGGGATGCCTGGTGCTATGAGTATGTTTTACGAAAGACAGGGGTTTTGACGGCGCCGGTGGTGTGCGAGATTGCGGGGAAATAGCGGGATGATGAGGCAGAAAAGGCGGGCGCGGCGGCGGGCCGCGCTTGGCCTGCTGGTTGTGCTCCCGCTGGTTCTCCTGTCGGTCGGGTGCAGGCTGGGAAAAAAGCTGCCCTTTTATCAGCTGGAGAAGAGCCCCGAAATTGTTTTGACAGTGGAAGGTATCCGATATCTGGGGGGCGGGGATGTGGTGCGGCACCCCGCCTATTCCTCCGGGCTGTTCTGGAAGTTCACCGGGGAGATTGGCGACGCCATCGGCGTATGCGGCGGGAAAGACCCGGAGCGGGGCGGAGGCTATGATGTCTGCCGGATTGAGGGGGATGCGGAACAGCGCTTCCTCTATATCCTGCCAAATCATTTTGTCTTTGGGCCATATCTTACCTATTTCTGTGTCCGAGAGGATTTGCAGATATTGCCTCCGTCTGTGGAGACGGTGGGGCCTGCCTCGTTTGTCTATCAAGACGAGGAGGACATCTCGGCCCAGGTGAATGACCCGGCGATGATTGCATCCCTGCTGGAGGCATTTGACGGGGACAGCGTGGGGGCACTGGCCGGCGAGAACCGGGTGTATGGGTCTTTGCTTTTGAGCCATAGGGAATACCCCTTTTTGCAGTGCGAGCTGGAGTGCTGCTATTTGCCGGAGAAGGGGGCGGCCTACTGCCGGAATGAGGGCGGGGAATGGGTTGCTTTGCCAGGTGAGTGGGGGGAGATTATTTCCTCTTAAAATGGGATGCGGAGGACAGCCTGGCTTTGGCGGGCTGTCTTTTCGCGCGGTTAGGGCTCTTTCCCAAAGGAGGAGCCCTTCTTTTACGGTGGAACTCCCTTCGGGGAGGAAACTGCGAAAGGGGGAAATGGGATGCGGGGAATTCTCCAAAAAAAGCGCCTATGGGGGGTTGCTTTTTGTTGATAAAATGTAGTATGATAGGGAATAGCGGCGAAGCGGGAATTGGAAAAAAGAAAACAGCTGTTTCCGCTATCAGGAGGTATTTATGTCTGCTGATATTTTGGCGTTGATTGAAGAGAAGATGGAGCATTTTTCCAAGGGGCAAAAGCGGATTGCCCGGTATATGACGGAATACTATAACAAGGCGGCCTATATGACGGCGGCCAAGCTGGGGCGGGAAGTGGGGGTCAGCGAGTCCACGGTGGTGCGGTTTGCCACGGAACTGGGCTTTGAGGGATATCCACAGTTGCAGAAGTCTTTACAGGCCCACATCCGCAACAAGCTCACCGCCTTGCAGCGCATGGAAGCTGCCGATGAGGGGATGGAGCCCGTTGATGTGCTGCAAAAGGTGCTGCTCTCCGATGTGGATAAAATCAAAAAGACGTTGGAGGAGACTTCCCGGGAGGAGTTCCGCCAGGTGGTAGAGCTGCTGGGAAAGGCCAAGCGGGTATATATCATCGGCATCCGCAGCGCCTATGCCCTGGCCAGCTTTTTGTATTTCTACACCAACCTGATTCTGGACGATGTGAAGCTGGTGCAGACCAACACGGCCAGCGAGATGTTTGAACAGGTGCTGAAAATCGATGAACAGGATGTGCTGATGGCCTTGAGCTTTCCCCGATACTCCCAGCGCACCATCAAGGCGGCCCGCTATGCCAAGCAGCAGGGGGCGACAGTGGTGGCTATTACCGACAGCAGCGCCTCTCCTCTGTGCGCGGCGGCGGACCACAGCTTGCTGGCCCAGAGCGACATGGCCTCCTTTGTGGATTCCCTGGTGGCTCCCATGAGCCTGATTAACGCCCTGATTGCGGCGGTGGGGATGCGCAAAAAAGAGGAAGTGGCGGGCACCTTTGCCAAGCTGGAATCCATTTGGGATGAGTTTAGTGTATACGAAAAGGAAGCGGAACATGGAGCGGTGTGACGTACTGGTGGTGGGGGGCGGCGCGGCGGGGCTTATGGCTGCCGGGCGGGCCGCCACACGGGGCCTGCGGGTGACATTGCTGGAGCGGAACGACCGGGTGGGCAAAAAGGTGCGCATTACCGGGAAGGGCCGCTGCAATGTGACAAACGCCTGTGAGCTGCCGGAGTTTTTGCAAAACGTCCCTCACGGGGGAAAATTCCTCTATGGTGCTTTGCACCTCCTTTCCCCGGCGGATACCATGGCCTTTTTCGAGGGGCTGGGGGTGCCGCTGAAGGTGGAGCGGGGAAACCGGGTGTTTCCCCTGTCTGACCGGGCAGGGGACATTGTGGAGGCACTACAGCGCTATGCCCAGGGCAGCGGCGCGTCCCTTGCGATGGGGGTGCGGGTTAAGGCCCTGGAACGGAGCGGGGAAGGCTTCCTCCTTACCGGGTATGCGGGAGAGCGGTTTGAGAGCCGGGCGGTGGTGCTGGCTACCGGGGGGCTCTCCTATCCCGGCACCGGCAGCACCGGGGACGGCTACCGGCTGGCCCGGGGACTGGGACACACCATTGTGCCGCCGGGGCCCGCGCTGGTGCCCCTGGAAATCAGGGAGCGGGAGCTCTGCCGGGAGATGCAGGGGCTCTCTCTGCGCAACGTGGCCCTCACGGTGCGGGAGGAGGGGCGGGGAAAACCCGTTTTTTCGGAGCTGGGGGAGATGCTCTTCACCCACTTTGGGGTGTCGGGGCCGCTGGTGCTCAGTGCCAGTTCCCGGATGGAGAGGCCGGAGGGGGGGCGCTATTCCCTCCACATCGACCTGAAGCCGGGGCTCTCCCCGGAACAACTGGACGCCAGGCTGTTGCGGGATTTTGGCGGGCAGAGCAATAAGAATTTTGCCAACGCCCTGGGCGGGCTGCTGCCGGCCAAGCTGATTCCCGTTGTCATCCGGCGCAGCGGTATCCCACCGGAACAGAAGGTGCACCAGGTGAGCCGGGAACAGCGCAGGGCTTTGGCGGCGCTGCTCAAGGACTTTTCCCTCACGGTAGACGGGTTCCGGCCGGTGGAGGAGGCCATTGTCACCACCGGCGGGGTGGCGCTAAAGGAAGTGAATCCCAAGACGATGGAATCCAAGTGCTGTCCCGGCCTGTTTGTGGCCGGGGAACTATTGGACATTGACGGATATACCGGCGGCTTTAACCTACAGATTGCCTTCTCCACAGGGGCGGCTGCGGGGGAGAGTGTCTGCCTCTCATAGAAAGGACTGTGAAAAATGATTTCGATTGCCATTGACGGCCCCTCCGGGGCGGGAAAATCCACGATTGCCAGGATGGTGGCGGGCAGGCTGGGGTATCTCTATGTGGATACCGGCGCGCTCTACCGCACGATAGCCCTTTTCTTCCTGCGCCACGGGGTGGATGTGGAGGACGGGGCTGCTGTGGGACAGGCCCTAGGCCAAATCCAAGTGGAGCTGCGCTATCGGGACGGGGAACAGCAGGTGTTCCTAAACGGGGAGAACGTGAATGGCGAGATTCGGGGCGACGACATCTCCCAGATGGCGGCTGCGGTATCCCCTTTGCCGGTGGTGCGGGAATTCCTGCTGGGGCTGCAGCGGGATATGGCGAAAAAGGATAATGTGGTGATGGACGGACGGGACATTGGCACGGTGGTGCTGCCGGAGGCCCAGGTGAAAATCTACCTCACCGCCTCGGCTGTACAGAGGGCCAAGCGGCGCTGCGACGAGTACCGGGCCAAGGGCATTGCATGTGACTACGAAGAGCTGCTGAACTCGGTGATGGAGCGGGACTTGAAGGACACTACCCGGGCTATTTCCCCTTTGCGGCAGGCGGAGGATGCAGAGCTCATTGACACCACCTATAATACCTTGGAGGAATCGGTGAACCTCATCACCGACTATGTGACCCGGAAAATTGCCAGTTTAGGATAAAGGAGCCGCTGTCTCATGAGCTTTTACCGTTTTGCCAGGGCTGTGATGCGCTTTGTGGTCTGGCTCTGCTTTGACTTTCACGTGGAGGGGAGAGAGAATCTCCCAGAGGGCGGGGGGTACATCCTCTGCTCCAACCACCGCACCTATTTGGACCCGGTGTTTTTGGGGATTAAAATCAAGCCCCAGCTGTTTTTCATGGCCAAGGCGGAGCTCTTCCGGCACAAGCTACTGGGGGTTATTATCAAGCACCTGGGGGCTTTCCCGGTGGAGCGGGGCAGCGGGGATTCTGCGCCCATTGACAATGCGGTGCGCATCCTAAAAGAGGGGCAGGTGTTTGCCGTCTTTCCCGAGGGCACCCGCTCTAAGGACGGGGTGCCCCTGCGGCCCAAGTCGGGGGCGGCCCTCATCGCCTGGAAGACAGGGGCGGACATCATTCCCGCTGGTATCAGCTTTCAGGGGAAGCTGGGGTTTCGCAGGAAGGTGACGCTGCGCTATGGCAAGCCCATCCCCAGCGGGGAGCTGGGCTTTACCGAGGGGCTGCCCCGGGAATTACGGGAGGCCAGCAAGCTGATGATGGGACGGATTGTGGAGCTGGTTGACCCGGTGAAACAGATAGAGAGTGCCGGGAAATGAGGAGAAAGGGGGGAGCGGTATGGCCCAGGTCAGGGTGGCAGAGAGTGCTGGCTTTTGCTTTGGCGTGAGCCGGGCGGTGCGTATTGTGGAGGAGCTGGCAGACAGCGGGAAGCGGGCGTGCACCTTGGGCTCCATCATCCACAACGAACAGGAGACCGGGCGGCTGGCCCGGAAAGGAATCCGGGTGGTGGAATCGGTGGAGGAGATGGAACCGGGCGAGACCCTGGTTATCCGCTCTCACGGCGTGCCCGCCCAGGTGATTGGGGATCTGGAGAAGAAAGGCGTGCCCTATGTGGACGCCACTTGCCCCTTTGTGAAGAAAATCCACCAGATTGTGGCAAAGGGACGGCCGGGGCAGGACGTGGTTCTCATCGCGGGGGACGCCTCCCATCCCGAGGTGCAGGGGACCCTGGGCAACTGCAACTGCGAGTGCTACACCTTTACCGGGCCGGAGGAACTGCGTGAAATCCTGGAAAAATGGACAAAAGGACAAGAAAAGTTCGTCATTTTGACTGCACAAACCACATTTAATACAAATATTTGGAGAGAATGCGTAAAAACTGCAGAAAAGGTATATACAAACCTTGAAATTTTTGATACAATATGTAATGCTACTGTCGATAGGCAGGAAGAGGCCGGTCAGATTGCGCGCCAGGTGGACCGTATGGTGGTCGTCGGGGGACGCCACAGTTCCAATACGGCTAAGCTGCAGGACGTCTGTGCCCCGTATTGTCCCACAATTTTGGTGGAGACGGCAAAGGAGCTGCGGGCAGCAGACTTTTCCGGGTGTCAGTGTGTCGGTGTAACGGCGGGAGCTTCTACGCCGGCTTACATAATCAAGGAGGTACAAACAACAATGGCAGAAATTTTGAACAATTTCGACGATGAAAATTTTAACTTTGAGGAGGCACTGGAGCAGTCTTTTAAAAGTGTCCATACAGGGGAGAAGGTCAAGGGCATCGTAGAAGGGATTCAGCCCAATGAAATCACTGTAGACATCGGCACCAAGCATGCGGGCTTTATCCCCATTGACGAGCTGACAGACGACCCCACCGCCAAGCCCGAGGACATTGTGCACAAGGGCGACGAGATTGACCTGATTGTGTTGCGGGTCAACGACCAGGAGGGCACTGTGAAGCTCTCCAAGAAAAAGGTGGATGCCATTGCCGGGCTGGAAAAGGTGATGGATGCCGCCGAGACCGGCGAAATCCTGGAGGGCGTTGTCACCGATGTCATCAAGGGCGGCGTGCTGGCCGTTTCCGGCGGTGTCAAGGTGTTTATCCCTGCGTCCCAGGCCACTGCTTCCCGCAACGACCCCATCGAGGACCTGCTGAAGCAGCCTGTGCGCTTTAAGATTTTGGAAGTCAACCGGGCCCGGAAGCGGGCTGTGGGTTCTATCCGTGCCGTGCTCCGGGAGGAGAAGAAGGTGCTGGCCGATAAGTTCTGGGAGCAGGTGGAGGTTGGACAGCGCTACACTGCCACTGTGAAATCCATCGAGAAATACGGCGCTTTTGTGGACCTGGGCGGCGTGGACGGCATGATTCACATCTCCGAGCTCTCCTGGCAGCGCATTAAGCATCCCTCTGAAGTGGTTAAGGTGGGGGATACTGTGGATGTGTATATCAAGGAGCTCAATCCCGAGACCCGCAAGATTTCCCTGGGCTACAAGCAGACCAAGGACAATCCCTGGGAGATTCTCCGCAACGAGTATCCCGCAGGCTCTATTGTCAATGCAAAAATCGTCTCCATGACTACTTTTGGTGCTTTTGCCCAGATTATCCCCGGCGTGGACGGCCTGATTCACATCAGCCAGATTTCCACTGAGCGGGTGGGTAAGCCGGAGGACGTGCTGGCGATTGGACAAGAGGTACAGGTGAAAATCATTGACATTGACTTTGAGAAGAAGCGTGTCAGCCTTTCCATGCGTGCCCTGATGGAAGACGGGCAGGAGGCGGAGGATTCCGGCGAGGATACCCTGGTGATGACTACCGAGGGCTTTGTACCGGATGAGAATGCCCCTGAAGAGGAATAGAGAATTGTTTCAAAGAGGTGTGGGTCTTCTGTATCCACGCCTCTTTTCTTTTTGGGAGGATAGAGGATGGACTGGACACTGCGGCGGGTGGAGACTGAAGAAGAATTAGAGGCTGCGCTGGCGCTGTGTGCCCGGATTTTAGGGGTGGACGTGCTGGAACGGGCCCCTTACCGGCGGGAAGACTGGCGAGAGCGGCTGGAAAAGACGCCGGAGCTGCTGTTCTATGCCGAAAGCGGGGGTATCCCGGTGGCGGCAGTGCTGGGGCGCAGGGAGAGCCAGGAGAGCCTGATTGCGGGCTTTGTGGCCTGCGAAGAGAGGTTCCGCAGGCAGGGCATTACCCGGGCATTGATGGAAAAGATGGAGGAGAACGGGCGTGCGTTGGGCTGCCGCTACTGCACGTTGGGGGCTGCTGCCCAGGCTGAGGGGTTTTACCGGCGCTGCGGATACCGGGTTATCAAGGAGATAGAGGGGCATAAGATTTTTCAAAAGCTGTTGTGAGGGAGAATTTTCCCGTTTTGTCTTGTCAAGGGAGCAGATGCTTGGTATAATAGGCGGGAAGGCGTGTGCTGCCTTCCCGCCAGGCCAGGAGCTGGCTGGAGTTATACTCAAGATTGAATGAAAAAGGGGATTTTTCGATGCAAAACGCTTTGTCCATAAATTCACCGGATAGGAACCCATTTCGCTTTTTGACCCCAAGGAGGAAAATGTGAATTATTATCAGGCGATTGACATTGCGCAGAAGCAGCTGTTGCCCATTTTTGTGAAGCGGTATGGCTTGGAAGGCTATGAGATAGAACCTGTTGCGGCACATCATGGGGGACGGAATTTGATTTATACCTGTGAAAAACCGGGAGAGCCTGCAAAAATTTTGCGGATTTCCTATTTGGAAGACAGGACGCAGGAGGATTTCCTGGCGGAACTGGAATATGTGCGGTTCCTGCGGGAAAACGGCGCCAGTGTGGCGGAGGTGCTGGACTCGGTTGACGGGAACTTGTTGGAAGAGGTGGCCTGCCAGGGCCATGTGTTTTTTGCGGCCCTGTTTGAACGGGCCAAGGGAAAAATGCTGGTGGAAAACAACTACCAATACCGGGAAGGAGCACCGCTGACAGAGTATTTCTACAACTGCGGCAAGGTTTTGGGAAGGATTCACCAGTTGTCCAAGGAGTACCGGCCGGTACACCGGCGGGAGAGCTTTTTTGACTGGTTCCATATGGGAGTGATTGACAGGCTGGTGCCGGATTCGCTCCCGGTGCTGAAAGGGAAAATGGCGCTGCTGCTGAGGGAATTGGAGGCGCTGGACAGAGGCGCGGACAATTTCGGGATGCTGCACTTTGATTTTAATGACGGGAATTACCACATTGACTTTGACACCGGGCAGATTACGGTATATGATTTTGACAATGCCTGCTTTGGCTGGTATTTGTATGACCTGGCAGAGCTCTGGGTACACGGCGTGGGCTGGGTGCAGCTTGAGCCGCAGGCCGAGAAGCGCAGGGAGTTTATGGACGAGTATTTTGCCACAGTGGTGGCGGGATACCGCTCCGAGACAGTGCTTGCAGACGCGGCGCTGGGAAACCTGCCGCTACTTATCCAGGCTACGGTGATGGAAACTGTTCTGGGTGAATTTGAGGTCATGGAAAGGGACGGGGAAGAACTGGATTTGGAGGATGGGGAACTGCGGTACCGCATCCGATGTCTGGAAGAGGGGATTCCCTACATGGGCTTTTTCCATGAGATGTATTCCTGCGAAGAGCCTTTTACCTGTTGAGGAGAAGCAGCTGCAAGCAACCCGCTGGGGAAAGGACACCCCAGAAAGAGCGGTTTACAGCACAGGGCCAAGCTGATGGCTTGACCTTTTGGTCCAAAAAATGAATCACAATTGCTGAGAGAGAAAGAGTTTGGCAGAGAAGAGCCTTGCGGGGGAACCGTAGGGCTTTCCTGTCAAGCTCTTTTATTTTTAAGGAGGAGGGCTGGACAATCTGGACAATAAAGTTCAGCCCTGTTTTGCAGCTCTTGCCGCGCAAAACTATCCTTAAAACGAGAAAGGAAAGGGGATTTTTATGTACGACGTAGCCATTATCGGCGGAGGAATCGTGGGCACGGCGCTGGCGGCGGAATGCGCCAAGTATCAGCTGCGCGCCCTGCTCATCGAGAAAAACAACGATGTGGGGGACGAGACCACTAAGGCCAACAGCGCCATCATCCATGCGGGCTATGACCCTGCGCCCGAGACCCTGATGGGGAAGCTGAACGTGCGGGGCAATGCGCTGGCAAAGGAGCTCTGCGAAAAGTTGAGCGTGCCCTACAAGCAGATAGGGTCCTTTGTGCTGGCCTTTGACGGGGAAGACGTGAAGACGGTGGAAAAGCTCTATGACCGGGGCGTGAAAAATGGGGTGCCGGGTATCCGTATCCTGACAGCGGAAGAGGTGCGGGAGATGGAGCCCAGCCTGAGCGACGAGGTGAAATGTGCCCTCTATGCCCCCTCGGCAGGGGTGATTGCCCCTTGGGAATACGCCATTGCGTTGGCGGAGAACGCCCTGGAAAACGGCTGTGAATTCAAAATGAGCCACACGGTCACTGGCATCACCAAAAACGGGGCGCAGGATTTCACGGTGCACACCGATAAGGGGGATGTTTCCGCCCGGTTTGTGATAAATGCGGCGGGGGTGGCCTCCGACCAAATCCACAATATGGTGGCGGCCCCCAGTTTTGCCATCCGGCCCAATAAGGGGGAGTATTATCTGCTGGACAAGAGCCAGGGGAGTCTGGTGAGCCATGTGATTTTCCAGTGCCCCTCCAAGGTGGGCAAGGGCGTGCTGGTGTCGCCCACAGTGCACGGGAACTTGATTGTGGGGCCCGACGCGGTGGACGTGGAGGACAGGGGGGACACCTCTGTGGCCCAGGACGGGCTGGATTTTGTGGCGAAGGTGGCAAGGCGCAGCACCGACAAATTTGCCCTGCGGGAGAATATCCGCACCTTTGCAGGCGTACGGGCCAACAGTGATGTGGACGATTTCATCATCCGGGAGGCAGAGGATGCACCGGGCTTTATTGATGCGGCGGGCATCAAGTCCCCTGGGCTCTCCTGCGCCCCGGCGATTGCAGAATATGTGGTGGAATTGATGGCGAAATCTGGCTTGGAGCTCCGGAAAAAGGAAAACCACAGGGACACCCGGGAGAAAATCCGGTTCAAGGAGCTCTCGGAGGAGGAGAAGCAGGCGGTGATTGCCAAGGACGCCCGGTATGGCCGTGTGGTGTGCCGCTGCGAGACCATCACCGAGGGGGAGATTGTGGCGGCGCTGCAAAACCCCTTGACCCCCAGCACTATCGACGCGGTGAAGCGCCGCTGCAACGCGGGTATGGGACGCTGCCAGGGCGGCTTTTGCAGCCCCAGGGTGATGGAAATCATCGTGCGGGAACGGGGGATTGACCCCTTGCAGGTGCAAAAGGACAAGGAGGGCTCCTATATCGTCATCGGCGAGACAAAGGCCCAGCACTAAGGAAGAGAGGACAGACGGCTATGAAATACGATTTGGTAGTAGTCGGCGGCGGGCCTGCAGGCCTGGCGGCGGCGCTGAAGGCATATGAGACCGGCGCAGGGAACATCCTGATTTTGGAGCGCGACCAGGAGCTGGGGGGTATCCTCAACCAGTGCATCCACAACGGGTTTGGGCTGCACTATTTCAAGGAGGAGCTCACCGGGCCGGAATATGCCCACAAATTCATTGAGATGCTCAAAGACACCCGGGTGGAGGTAAAGCTGGACACCATGGTGCTGGATATCACCCAGGAGCGGGTGATTCACGCCATCAACTCCAAGGACGGGTATATGACAATCCAGGCTGGTGCCATCGTGCTGGCGATGGGCTGCCGGGAACGCACCAGGGGGGCTATTGCCATTCCCGGCGACCGGCCCGCCGGCGTATTCACTGCGGGGACGGCCCAGCGGTACATCAACATGGAGGGCTACATGGTGGGCAAGCGGGTGGTTATCCTGGGCTCGGGGGATATTGGGCTGATTATGGCCCGCCGTATGACCCTGGAGGGGGCCAAGGTGCTGGCCTGTGTGGAGCTGATGCCCTATTCCAACGGCCTGAACCGGAATATTGTGCAGTGTTTAGAGGACTATGGCATCCCGCTGTACCTCTCTCACACCATCACCAAAATCGAGGGGAAGACCCGGGTGGAGAAAGTGGTGGTCTCCAAGGTGGATGAGAACCGGAGGCCTATCCCCGGCACGGAGATTACCTTTGACTGCGACACGGTGCTGCTCTCGGTGGGGCTGATTCCGGAAAACGAGGTGTCGAAGACTGCCCAGGTGGCGCTGGACCGGCGCACCAGCGGGCCCATTGTCTTTGAGAACATGCAGACCAGCGTGCCCGGTATCTTTGCCTGCGGCAATGTGGTGCATGTACATGACCTGGTGGACTTTGTGACCCAGGAGAGCCAGAAGGCGGGAGAGAACGCCGCCCTCTATGTAAAGGGGCAGTACAGTGACAGCGAGGAGAACTGCATTGCCCTGCAAAACGGCGAGCATGTGACCTATACTGTGCCCCAGAAAATCCGGCCGGAAAATGTGGCGAAATTCACCGAGGTGTTTTTCAGGGTGAATGCGGTGATGCACGACGCGGAGATAAAAGTCTGCTCCGGCGGGGAAGAGCTGCTCTCCTTCAAGCGGGAGCACATGGCGCCCGGCGAGATGGAGAAAATCGTGGTGCCAAAAAAGGCGTTGGACGCGGCAAAGGGCCGGGAGATTACCGTGCTGGTGAAGGCCTGACGGGAGATTTCGTGAGAGAGAAAGGACTGGGTGCATTATGAAAGAACTGACCTGCATTGTCTGTCCCAAGGGCTGCCGGCTCAAAGTGGACGAGGAAAACGACTACGCCGTGACCGGGAATTCCTGCGAAAAGGGGGCAGCCTACGGCTATAACGAGCTGACAAACCCCATGCGGATGGTGACTTCCACTGTGAAAATCCAGGGGGGGAACCACCGCCGCCTGCCGGTGAAGACCAGCGGCGACATCCCCCGCAAATATGTGATGGACTGTGTGAAGCTGTTGGACGACGTGACGGTACAGGCTCCCGTGAAGACGGGGGACGTGATTTTGGCGGATATCTTTGGCCTGGGTGTGAATATCATCGCGGCGAAGGATATGTAGCTGTTTTGAGAAAGGAAGCGGACAGGATGAAACTGGAAAAAGGGCAAAAGCTCCTGTTTATCGGCGACTCCATCACCGACCACGGCCGCTCCCCGGCGGGGGAGAACAACTCCCCCTATGCCGATTGGGGGGAGGGGTATCCCAGCATTGTGCGGGGGCATCTCATCTCCTTCTATCCTGAGCTGGGCATCCGGGTGGTGAACAAGGGTACCGGCGGCAACCAGACGAGGGATTTAATTGCCCGCTGGGACGAGGATGTGATGGCGCTGAAGCCGGATTGGGTGAGCATCCTCATCGGAACCAACGACGTATGGCGGCGCTTTGACGCCCCGGTGATGACGGAACGGCATGTGTCCATTCAGGAATATGAGGGCAATATGCGCTGGATGATTGACAGGACATTGCCCATGACAAAAAATATCGTGTTGATGAGCCCCTATTTTATGGAGCCCAACCGGGAAGACCCCATGCGGGTGGCGATGGACGCAGAGGTGGCAGTGTGCAAAAAGCTGGCGGAGGAGTATGGCTTGATTTTTGTGGACTTGCAGGCGGAATTTGACCGCATTATGGAGCATGTGCATCCCATGGCTATCTCCTGGGACTACATCCACCCCGGCCCCATCGGCAGGGTGCTGATTGCCAACAAGTTCTTGGAAGCCGTGGGGGCTATCCAGACCAATCAATAGAGCAAAGGTTTATTTGCTGCACGTGGCCCGCTGTGTGGGCTATACTTGCAAAATACGGGAAAATAAGTTACCTCCCGGGGCGATGGCGCTCCGGGAGGTTTTTTGTGGAGTGGGCCGGGGGAAAGGGGAAAAGAAAAAACCAGTCTCGTTGACGAGACTGGTTTTTGGAGGCACCAACCAGATTTGAACTGGTGAATAAAGGTTTTGCAGACCTCTGCCTTACC
>JAAVYW010000043.1 GCA_022791315.1 Oscillospiraceae bacterium
ACCGCAGTGAGCGAAATTCCCCTCTAAGGGGCGGCGTATCCATAACAAGCTCAGCCGCGCACCCAGCCCACAAGCCGCCCTCCATCCAGCCCCCTCTATCGCCATCACATCCCAGCCCCTCGCCGCCTTTGCCGACAGGCAAACAGGCCCAGGCTCCATCTCGGCCCAGTCTTGTCGGTTCCCGCACCGAGCAGGCAAAGGCCAACCTTCGTTGGCCCGGTTCCTTGCCTTGCCGCAAGGAAGCGAAAGGCCCATAGGGGCACTCGGTGGTCGGCGGACGCTCCGGATGCCATCGTTCTCCCCCTTTAGCAGTGACAAGGCCAGGTGAAGCGGGCTCGGTGCGGCCCCGATGTTAGTTCGCCTTAGCAGGTTCGGGGGCTGGGTGGTTCTTATTCAGTTTCGCTATTGCCCAAAACGCTTCTCATCACTAGGGTGGCAAATACTGATAGATTGGCCTCGGTGAAAGGCCAGATAGGGAAAGTTCCCCGTTCAAACTGCCCTTTCTCCCATTATGCCATATCTCTGCCCATTTTTCAATTCCAGCTTTGCGCCAGCGCCTCCGCAGCCAAT
Source organism: Oscillospiraceae bacterium (assembly GCA_022791315.1). Lineage (GTDB taxonomy): Bacteria > Bacillota > Clostridia > Oscillospirales > Ruminococcaceae > JAAVYW01. Next base: position 571 of record JAAVYW010000043.1, read on the forward strand.
ACCAGTGCTGTGAGCAGCAGGGCAAAGTTGCCTCCGCAAAGCAGCAAAAATCCCCCCAGCGCCAGCAGCCCCGCACTGCAGAACCCGGAGAGAAGGGAGACAAAGCGCAGGAGAAAAGGGCTGTTTTTCCGCCCGGCCCAAAGGGCCAAAAGCCTGCCGCCGTCCAGGGGCCGGCAGGGCAGGAGGTTAAAACAGCCTGTCACCAGGTTTGCCAGCAGGGCATAGAAGGCATGGGGGCCGCCAAAAGCCCAAAGCAGGGCGGCAAGAAGCAGGTTGACCGCCGGGCCCGCCAGCAATACCGCCCCCTCCTGCCTATAGGAAAGCCGCTGTCCCCCCGGGAGGGAGCAGCGGATACCGTGGGCACACAGGGCAATCTCCCTGGGCCTCACCCCAAAGCAGGCCAGCAATAGCAGGTGCCCGCACTCGTGGAACAGGCTGGCCGCCAGGGTGTGGGCGGCAACCCCCTGCCGGTCGGTGAGCAGCAGCAGTGTCACCACTGCCAAAAAGAGGAAATTCACCCGGATTTGTGGCAGTTCCCCCCATCGCATACCCGATTCCCCCCTCTCTTCACACCTGCCAGCGTCCCCAACTCCTGCAAAGCAGGCCAAAATCAAGCCAGCATCGCCGCACTCGCCAGTTCTGTCAGCGCCCAGGCGGGGTTCACCGGGGAGCCGTCCAGCCACACCTCAAAGTGGAGGTGCGGCCCGGTGGAGAGCCCGGTATTCCCCACCAGTGCAATGGCCTCCCCCTGCCGCACCCTGTCCCCAGGGGACACCAGCGTCCTGCTGCAATGGGCATACTTAGTGGACACATTGCCGTGGTTGAGCACAACATATTCCCCATAAGTCTCGTCGCTGCCCGTCTCCACCACCCGGCCGTCCATGGCCGCCGAAACCTCTGCGCCCTCTACTGCCGCCAAATCCACCCCGCTGTGGAATCCCCGCTTCTCTGTAATGGGGTGGATGCGGTAGCCATAGGGCGAAGTGAGCGCCCCTGCCACCGGCATCTGCAGCCCTCCAATCCAAAGCGTTGCCCGCCCCATCACAGCCGCTACGCCCCCAGCGGGCTCCTCCAGCAGCTGGCCGGCTTCCTCCCAGTCAAAGTCCAAAGGCTCTTCCCCGTCGGGTTCCTGTCCCTCCTCCTGGGCAGGGTCCGGCTGCCGGGCGTCCTGCCCCTCTGCCTTCTCCCTGGACAAGAGGTGGGCGAGAAATTCCTCCGCCGGGCTGCCCTCCAGCTGTTCCAGCAGGGACTTTCCGTCCCCCTCCAGCAGCTCTCCCAGCCCGCTGCCAAAGGCGGCAAAGCGTTCCGGCCCGCTCTGCCTCGCCACCAGCGCCACTGTGAGCAGGATGCAGCACAGGATAGTCTGAAGCACCAGCACCACAGTGCGGCCATCCTCAATGGGGGTCTGGGCTTCCGGGCCAAAGAGCCCCTTTTTCTCCCGCCCGCCGCCCTCTTCCTCCTCTGCCTCGTCCGCAAAGCGCCTGCCGGGCAGCCCATGGGCATAGGGGCTTTCCCCTCGGATTAGCACCCGGCGGGGCGGCTCCTCCGGTGCTTCGGCCTCCTCCCATTCTCCCGCAGGCAGGGCAGGGCGGCGTGGCTCCCGGGGCGTTTCTTCCCAGTCCTCCTCCGGGGGCACGGCTGGGCTGTCCTCCCATTCGCCCTCCCTCGGGCGGGGATTCCGGGATGCTTCGGCCCGTCCCTCCCTGGGGCGCCTGCGCCGGGAAGAGGGGCTCTCCTCCCAGTCCCCCTCCGGGGGCGCGACCGGGCTGTCCTCCCATTCGCCCTCCCTCGGGCGGGGATTCCGGGATGCCTCAGCCCGTCCCTCCCTGGGGCGCCTGCGCCGGGAGGAGGGGCCCTCCTCCCAGTCCCCCTCCGGGGGCGCGGCTGGGCTGCCCTCCCATTCGTCCTCCCTCGGGCGGGGACTCCGGGGCGCCTCGGCCCGTTCCTCCCTGGGGCGCCTGCGCCGGGGCGGGGGGGCCTCCTCCCAGTCCTCCTCCGGGGGCGCGGGGCGGGCCTCCTGGATGTCCTCCTCCCAGGGGTCGTCCTCAAACAGCGCGGAAAACAGTCCGCTCCTCCGTCTCTTCTCTCTCTCCACAGTGCACTCCCGCCTTTTCCAACAGTCTAACCATACCTATGCGGAACGTGCCCAGGTTTAGAAGCCAAAACCGCCTATTCCCCTGCCATCACCAGCTGCTGCCCGGTGAGGAACAGGGCAGCTGTGGCCTGGGGGTTTAGCTCTGTCAATTTTTTGGGGGGCTTTGGAGTGTCATAGGGCCGCAGGCGCTTTACCAAATAGGCCACGTCATGCCATTTCCCCAGCTTGTAACCCGCGTGGTGCAGCGTGCCCTCCTCTGAAAACCCGAAAAAGCGGTGCAGCCCGGCGCTCTTCTTGTTGGGCACTGTCACCACCGCATAGAGGTTGTAATACCCCAGCCTGGCCAGCAGGGCAATCAGCGCGGTATACAGCGCCCTGCCAATGCCCCGGTGGGTGGCGGCGCAGTCCACATAGATTGAGAGTTCGGCATCCCACCCAAAGGCCGCCCGCCCGTGGAACCGGGAGGCATAGGCATACCCCAAAATCTCCCCATCCACCTTGCACACCAGCCAGGGGAACTGGTCCCCCTTCTCCCTCACCCGCGCCCGGAACTCCTCCAATCCGGGCGGGGTAATCTCAAAGGTGATAGGCGTCTCCAACACATAGGGCGTGTAAATTTCCAGCATCCGCGCCGCATCTTCCTCCGTGGCAAACCGAATCTCTGCCTGCATCACTGTTCCCGCCTTTCTCTAGCATCCGCCCCCTATTTTACCCCAGCGCCCCACGCTTGTCCACCCCCATTTTCCCCAAAAAACGGCATTCCCCCCAGCCCGTTGGAGATAGGGACAACAATCCCCTCTTGCCAAATAGCACAAGGGGAAATCGGGCAATATAGGCAGTTTGTATAGGAGTCCAAAAAAATTCACGAAAATTTTTCAGGGAAATTGCAAAACCATCTGGATTTTTTCCAAAACTATGGTATGATATGGGTGGTAGATTTCGGGATGGCATCCCACCCCGGAATAGCGAGCCAAGGGGCACGTGGGGCGTGCTTCTTTATTTCTATAATCCGGCCAGGGCCTGCCGCAGGCGGCTTGGGTTCGATTATAAAAGTTCAAATCTCAGAATTGGAGGAGTTAGCAATGAACAACACACCCATCGTTAAATTGGGCGTTGTCGCTGTCAGCCGCGACTGCTTCCCGGCAGAGCTGGCCACCTCTCGCAGAGAGGCGCTGATCAAAGCCTACAAGGAGAAATACGGCGATATCTACGAATGTCCTGTCTGCATCATCGAAAGCGAAATCCATATGAAGCAGGCGATTGCCGATTTGAAAGCCGCCGGCTGCAATGCCATGGTGGTTTATCTGGGCAACTTCGGCCCCGAGATTTCCGAGACCATGCTGGCTAAGGAATTTGACGGCCCTGCTATGTTCGTGGCTGCCGCCGAGGAGACCACTGCTTCCCTGGCTGTCAGCGGGCGCGGCGACGCCTACTGCGGTATGCTCAATGCCAGCTACAACCTGAAGCTGCGCAATGTCACCGCTTATATCCCTGAGTATCCCGTTGGCACTGCCGACGAAGTGGCGGACATGATTCACGACTTTATCCCGATTGCCCGCGCCATCATCGGCCTGAAAAACCTGAAGATTATCACCTTCGGCCCCCGTCCCCAGAACTTTATGGCCTGCAATGCACCTATCAAGCAGCTGTACAACTTGGGCGTGGAAATCGAAGAGAACTCCGAGCTGGACTTGTTTGAGGCCTTCCACAACCATGACAACGACCCCCGCATTGCGGACGTGGCCGCCGACATGGCTAAGGAGCTGGGCACCGGCAACAAGATTCCCGAGGTGCTGCCCAAGCTGGCTCAGTATGAGCTGACCCTGCTGGATTGGATTGAGGCGCACAAGGGTTCCAGAGAGTTTGTCGCCATCGCCGGCAAGTGCTGGCCTGCGTTCCAGACTCAGTTCGGCTTTGTGCCCTGCTATGTCAACAGCCGTCTCACCGGCCGCGGCATCCCCGTGTCTTGCGAGGTTGACATCTACGGTGCATTGAGCGAATTTATCGGCACCTGCGTCAGCGACGACATTGTCACCCTGCTGGACATCAACAACTCCGTGCCTGCTGACATGTACAACGCCAGCATCGCCGGTAAGTTTGACTACAAGCACACGGATACCTTTATGGGCTTCCACTGTGGCAACACCTGTTCTTCCAAGCTCTCTGCCTGCACCATGAAGAACCAGGCCATCATGGCGAGAAGCCTGCCTGTAGAAGTGACCAACGGCACCCTGGAAGGCGACATCATCCCTGGCGACATCACCTTCTTCCGTCTCCAGAGCACTGCGGACAACCATCTGGTGTCCTATGTGGCACAGGGCGAGGTTCTGCCTGTGGCTACCCAGTCCTTCGGCGGCATCGGCGTGTTCGCCATCCCGGAGATGGGCCGCTTCTATCGTCACGTGCTGATTCAGAAGGGCTATCCCCATCACGGCGCTGTGGCCTTCGGCCACTTTGGCAAGGCCCTGTACGAGGTCTTCAAGTTCATCGGCGTGGAGGACATCGGCTACAATCAGCCCAAGTCCCTGCCCTATCCCACTGAGAATCCCTTTGCGTAAGCATTGAGAATCGAAATAAACTGCCCCCGGGAACCAATCCCAGGGGCAGTTTTTTGTTGTTTCCCTATCTCGCAGCGCAAAACCTGTGTAAAAGTTCCTGTGCCATGTGTACTGGCAGGCATAGCCATACCACAAAACCTGGCAGGCCAGGACAAGCTGCCCAAAGGGCCCCTCGGCCTCACAGCCGGCATTCAGCAGGGCCAGAGCCTGCCAATCCAGTCCCAGCGAACGCCCCCTTCAGCACCATATTCCCGCTTTTCAAATCCCCGTACAGGAGCTACACCGGCTGGCTCTCACAACACCTCTGCGCCCCCCTCTGCCCAGCGGTGCAGGCAGGCAATCCCCTTGCCCAGCTCCGATGGCAGGGCTTTGCAGGCATCCTCCAACAACCCGGCCAGCTTTTCCGGAGAGGAGAGGTCGAAATAGACCGGCACTTCTGCCAGCCCTTGCAGCATCTGGCTCCAATCTCCGACAGCCTTTTGCAGGAAATCCCCGGTCAAGGGCCTCTGGGACGGGAACTCTATATAGGGCATGCCCAGCTGTCCCCAGCCGCCAAGAACACCGGCTCCAAGAGGAATGGCGCCCTGGCCTGTGCATAGAGCTGGCGGCCGCATGCTGTGCTTTGTAGACAACGGTTTCCCCTCTCTTCATTGTCACTTTTTCCACATAAGAGAGGGGCCAGTGGTGCAGCTTTTCCCGCATGAGAATCTCCCCGCCCAGCAGCTCTTCCAGCTCCCGGTCTTCATGCGCTGCTATCTTCCAAAATTCCTCCCGCGCAGCCTATAGTGTTAAATCGTAGAAGAACTCCCTCTCATTCTCCCCCACCCTATAAAACCCCAGCGACTCGTGGAGCCTCTGGGAGGCCGTGTTCCAGCGGAAGACAGAGGAGCCGCTAATTTTCTCATAGCCCAAGGCCCTCAGCCGGGCGATGACCGCCTGCATCACCTGCCTGCCGATGCCCCTGCCCCGGTATTCCTCCCGCCACAGGGCAATGGGGGGATTCTGGGGCTTGATTGTCACGTCGCCGATGGGCACAAATGCGCCGCTTTCCTCTATCTCAATGTAATAGAGTTCCCCGGCCCTGTCCAAAAAGTTGCACATGCCCTTCACATAGCCCAGGTCAGGGATTTTCTCCAGGTCAAAAATCCCTTCTGAGTTTTCATAGACTGCCGGGGTCTGGTAGCCAGGCAGGAAAATCTCATAGTGCCCGTCATACCGGCGCAGACGCAGGCCGGGCGCGATGGGAAGCAGCTGGGGCTGGGGAATGTTTGGCAGGGGCATAAGGTATCCTCCCTTTCTTTGCCCGGCAAGGGCTTCACTCCTCTTGCTCGGGGATGTTCCGAAACTCCTTGGGGCTCACGCCGAAGTTGCGCTTAAACGCCTTGTAGAAGGTATTGAGGTTTTGGTATCCGCAGCGGGCGGCAATCTCCTTCGTGGGCAGGCCGGAGGTGCGCACCAACGCCTTGGCGTGTTCCATGCGCACTTTTTCGATATAGAGGGAGATGTTGCTATCGGTCTGCTGCTTAAAGAAGGTGGAGACATAGCTCTCGGTGAGGTTGAACTGCTTGGCAATGGAGCTGAGGCAGAGGGTGTCTTCGGAAAAATGGGCGCCAATATAGGCGATGATTTTTTCCAGCTGGCTTTTGCTCCGCTGTTCCCCCCGGGAAGCTGCCACGCTGGAGAGCAGGTCGATGAGCATGTAGACATAGCGGTGCACCCCCTCCACGTCGGTGGTATTCCGCATCTGCCAGAGATAGAGGTTCATCTTTTGGGCAATATCCTCCCGCACATCAGAGAGCTGTACCCGCAAAAACACCACTGTCATGGCGCTGACAAAATAGCTCAACTGCCGCCGGGAGACATAGAGGGATGCCCGGTTGCTCTCGAAGAGCAAATCCACAATTTCCCGGGCCTGTTCCAGGTTGCCGATGGAAATGGCATTGATTAAATGCTGCTCGGTATCCACCGGGAAATTGAGCTGCAATTTTTTGAAAGAGCCGCTGTCTGTCCAACTAATTTCCCCTGTACGGGAGACCGACTGGTTCCCCAGCACGGTACAGGCATTTTGATAGGAGATATAAATCTGGTCGCAGTTTTCACACAAATCCCCCACCGCACAGGCAAAATCCATCTTGGTGGCCTCCATCAAGGTGTGAATCATGGGTTCCAAGCGTTTGGCCAGGAGTTCCCGGTCCATGGGCTTTGTGCCGCAGAGAATCAGCGCCAGCGTGTCATAGCTGCATTTGTGGATAAACACCGCGTCTTTTTCCATGGCACCCAGCCGTTCCCCCGCCAGCACCATAGATGTACTAATCTCCCAGTAGACCTTCTCCTCGTCGTCCTCATAGCTATAGAACTGGATAAGTGCCACAGCGTAACTGTTAAACCCAAAAATACGCCCCACATCATCCCCCACCATCCGCAGCTCCAAGGGGGTGATAGGGTCGCCGCCCAGGAGCTTGTAGAAAAAGTTGTCCCGCATCGCGGCAGTATAGGCGTCAATCTCCCGTTGGAGCCGGGTATTCCGCTCCGCCATTGTGGAAACCGACCGGTTGATGTAGGTGAGCCCCACGCCACGGCGCTTGCCCTTCCCCGCAGCTTCGTTTTCGTCAATGGTACTGAGAATGGAATGGATGGGCTTGGAGAGATTCACCGCAAACACCATGGACAGAACCACCGACACCAGCAGCACCACCACATAGACCCAGATAAACCCGATACGGATACTGCTGTTGATGGCAATAATATCGTCTGTGGCAACTACCAGATAATAGGTGAGCCCCAGCTCCGATTTCCCGGTGAAACAGTCGTAGTTCACCCCGTCAATGGCGAGATACCCCTGGCCCTGCTCCATAAACTCCAAAATCAGCCCGCTCTTCTCCGGCGCGCTGGAATAAAAGACCTTTCCCCCCTGGTCCTTCACCACCAGGGCAGCCGTGGCGGCAAAATCCGTCTTTGCCAAGGACTGCATAAAAATTGCAGGGTCCAACAGCATCGTGATACAGGCCTGGGAGGAATCCTCTACCGGGGGCAGGAGATAGGAGAGCTGCACCAGGTCCTGCTCCCCATTACTCCAAAAGCACATTTTCCCCATCTCCTGTCCCAGCAGTGCAGCACGCCACTCCTCGTAGGAGATGCCCAATATGGGTTCCAATTTCAGGTCATAGAAATCCTCATCCCGCACCCCCACTCCCTGGGAGGAGACCATGACTTTACTGTCAAAAAAGGCCACAGTAATCGACTCCAGATAACTGCTGGTCTCCAAGGTGCTATAGAGTTTCCCCTCCAGCTCATTCAGTGCCAGGTACTCCTCTTTAGGATAGGGATAGCCCTGACGGCGGACGTGCATCACGTCCCTGTCATAGCAAATCGCAGTGAGTGTCCCGGCCAAGGCATAGAGGCCAGTATCCACTGCACTCACATTCTCCCGCAGGGCAGAGTCAATCTCGGATTTCACTTTCTGCTCATTGGCCCCAATGGCGCTGCTATAGGAATAGGCGCCGATAGTGACAAAAATAATGGAGATAATGAGAAAATAAGACACCGCATACTTAAAAAATATGGTGAGCACCTGATAGTGCCGCCTTTCCAGTCTGGGCATTGATTTCCCTCCTATTTTCTCAAAGCATATCCCCTATATTATACCTGATTTTTTATAGCTTGTATATACTTTCTTTCTCTGAAATTATGGCCTGTCCCCTGCCTTGTCCACTGGTAAAAAAGCACCGCCCCGGAAATCCCGGAACGGTGCTTTTATCACAGCAAAAATCTCATATCGAACTTTTCAAGTGAGCGATTTCTTCAGCCAAGGCTATCCGAAGATACACCCCGCCTCTGCGCTATAGATTCATCCTGCTAAATTCGCCTTAATCCTCTCAGATTAAACGTATTTCTGCATGATAGCCAGGCGCTCCTGATACCGCATACCCTCCAGGTTCTTCAGATACTGGTCCCAATCCTTCTCAATGTCCAGGTCGCCAACAACGAACTGAGCCATAGCCTGCTTGACATAGTCATTCAGAGTGGCATCGATGTCAGCCATAACAGCAGAGTCTTCCTCAGTGTAGAAGGTGCTCTGGTTGTAGTAGTGGGAGATGTCATTGATGTAGGGCTCATAGTAGTCTTTGGTAGCATTCCACAGCCACTGCTGCAGCTCGTAGGGGTCGTCGCCCTTCACGTTGTTGTTGTCAAAGTCGTTGTAGCAAGGAGCCATCTCAACCCACATAGAGTTCTGCACAGTACCCCACTGCAGAATCGGGTCATAGGTGGCGGGTTCACCGTCAACACCAATCTCGCCGTTCTCGGGGATAGCATAGTCCACAACAGGTTCGCCCAGACGGTTTCTCATGGAGGACTCTCTCGTGTACTGGGAGTCAATCCAACGGAACGCCATCTCAGGGTTCTTACAGGCAGAGGTGATAACCTCAGAAGCCACATAGTAACCATAGTTGCCATAGGGGTCGTAGAAGGAGCCGCGATAGCCATCGGGGCCGGCTACAGGAGCCAGAGGGGAATACTCTCTGGAACGGTCGCCCAGCTGGTCGGTGAGGCAGAACTGTCCGCCGGCGCAGGCCAGACCAACCTTAGAGCACTCGGGGTCCTCAAACACCTGCTTCAGCTGGTTCACGGTCTGAGAGAAGGAAGTGGGGTCAAACAGGTTCGCCTCAACCAGGCTGTGCCAGTAACGCAGGCCCTCACGATAGGCGTCCTTGTCATAGGCAGCCTGCACATTGCCATCGTCATCGATGTAATAGGGGCAGTCACGGTTGTACTGAACAAAGGAGTTCATGATGTACTCGTCGCCGAAGCCTCTCCAAGTGTTGTTACAGCCCATCCAGGGATACTCGTCATTGGGGTCGCCGTTGCCGTTGGCATCCTGGTCTTTGAAGGCCTGGAGCACAGCACGCAGCTCCTCTGTGGTCTCGGGAGTTTCCAGGTTCAGGCGCTCCATCCAGGTGTGGTTAATCCACGCACGACCGGACATGGAGTTGGGCTTGGAAACAATAACACGGGGCATGGAGTACTGATGGCCGTCAGGGCAGGTCATCATGTCCTTCAGCATGGTCTCTTTCTCCAGCATCTCCTTGTACCAATAGCCGTAATTGGCTACCAGGTCATCCAACGGGATAAACGTGCCCTGGTTGGCATTGGTGACAACCGTAGCGGTGTTCAGGTTGGACATGATGACGTCAGGCAGATCCTGGCCGGAAGCCAACAGCAGGTTCAGCTTCTGGGTGGCGTCCTGGTCGGGAACCACGTTCCACAGCAGATGCACATTGGTGCGCTCTTCCATCCACAAGGTGTATTTGTTGGTCTCATAATCTTCTACGTTAGCACTCTGCTGAATGTAGACAGACATATCGGTCTTGTTCTCAACGATAGGCAGAACACCGGGGTCAGAAACAGGCACGCCACCAGAGGGCACAGACTTGTAGGTGCCTTCGTCTCCGCCGCCGGCATTGCCGTCGTCAGCGGGCTGGGTGGTACTGGAATTGTTGCCGTCAGTGGAATTATTCCCACTCTGGCTGTCATTTCCAGAGGTGCAACCTACCAAG
>JAAVYW010000002.1 GCA_022791315.1 Oscillospiraceae bacterium
GCTCGGGGCCGCACCGAGCCCGCTTCACCTGGCCTTGTCACTGATAAAAGTGGGAGAACGCTGGCATCCGGAGCATTCGCCGACACCCGAGTGAGCCCTGATGACAATGCTGGGGCCCATAGGGGCTTGCGCCTATGGGCCTTTCGCTTCCTTGCGGCAAGGCAAGGAGCCGGGCCGACGAAGGTTGGCCTTTGCCTGCTCGGTGCGGGAACCGACGGGCTTGGGCCGAGATGAAGCCTAGGCCTGTTTGCCGTTGGCAAAGGCGGCGAGGGCGGGGGAAGTGTTACCGGAAAAGGGGAGATGTGAGGAGGGCGGCGTGTTGACTGGGTGCGCAGGCTGGGCTTGTTGTCGATACGCCGCCCCTTAGAGGGGTATTTCGCTCACTGCGGTGAGCGACCAAAGGCTTTGCCTTTGGAAACCACAACCCTTTGAAAAGGGTTGACGGAAACTTTAGTTTGCCTACGGCGTGGTAGGGTTATGCTGGGTGGGCGGCGAGGCAGACCCAGCCGCCCTCTTCTTCCAGGGTATCCAGGGTAAAACCTTGGGCGGCGAGGGCAGTGAGGACATCCTGTTTGCGGACATCCACAATACCGGAGGCGATGAAGGTGCCGCCGGGGGCCAGGTAGCGGGGGATGTCAGGGAGAAGGCGGATGATGACGTCGGCCACAATATTGGCGCAGATGAGGTCGTATTGGCCGGAAAGGCCCTGGGTGAGGTCCGCTTGGAGGAAGGTGCAGCGGGATGCCACCTGGTTGACAGCGGCGTTTTCCCGGGCGGTTTTGACAGCCAGGGCGTCGATGTCGCAGCCGTCAGCGTGGGAGGCGCCCAGGAGGAGGGAGGAGATGGCAAGGATGCCGCTGCCGCAGCCCACGTCCAGCACGCGGCTGCCGGGGCGGAGGGTGCGGTCGATAAGGCGCAGGCAGAGGCGGGTGGTGTCGTGGGTGCCGGTGCCAAAGGCCATGCCCGGGTCGAGGCGGATGACCTGCTGGCCGTGGGCAGGGGTGAAGGACTCCCAGGTGGGGCAGATAGCCAGGCGGGGGGAGATTTGGATGGGATGATAGTATTTGCGCCATTCGGTGGCAAAGTCCTTTTCTTCCAGGTTGCCGGTTTCCATGGTGTAGGGGATGCCCGCGGCGGTGAGGCGTTCGGAGAGGAAGGCGCTGGATTCGGGCAAGCTCTCGGTTTCATTGAGATAGAGGTGGATGACAGCAGTGCCCCGGTTTTTTTGCAGGAGCTCTTCGTCGATGAGGTCGATGTGGGCGATTTCCTCTACCTCCTGCTCCAGGTGGGAATAGTCCTCGGTATAGAAGCCATAGGGGGAGGCCATTTGGGCGATGGCCTCGGCCTGCTCCAGGTGTTGGATGTCGATTTGGATTTTCAGGTCAGTCCAGTTTGCCATGTGTGTGGGGTCATCCTTTCTGTTTTGGCGATGGGGTTAGTCTGCGAAGCGGAGGGACTGGAATTCCAGGCCGCTGCTCTGGGTGAATTCCAGGCGGACGCACTGTTTGCCGGTGGCAGAGGCACAGAGGGGGAGGATGGTTTCGCCCTGGGAGACCGGGCCCTGGGCTAAGAGGGTATCGCCTGCATAGGCCCGGACAGAGCCGCTGCCCAGGCACCAGAGATGCAGGGAGGTGGGAGGCGTTTGGAAGGAGAAGTACTTAAATGTGGCGGTATCGCCGGGGGAGATGGCGGAGAGCTTTTCCCTGGCCTGGCCGTCTTTAGGGGCATCGGGGAGGAAGCGGCAGGCACCGGAGAGGAGGCAGGCTGCCCAGGCGGGGACGTGCTCGCCGGTGGAGAAGGGGAGGCCGGCGCCCTGGGAGGTCATCTCCACCTCGGGGATGGAGCCGTCTTCCAGGAAGGCGATGGGCTCCACGCACAGGCGGCGCATGTACTCGCTGCCCCTTGTGCTGCGGTGGTAGAACACATACCACTGGCCGTTTACCTCTTCAATGGAGCCGTGGTTGTTCCAGGAGGCAGGGTCGCAGCCGGTGTTGTCGATGATGATGCCCCGATAGGTGAAGGGGCCAAGGGGGGATTTGCTGGTGGCGTAGCCCAGGGAGGTGGGACGGCCCCGCTCCATATCCGAGAACACCAGATAATAGGTATCGCCCCGGCGGCGCAGGGAGCTGCCCTCGTGGAAAAAGTGCTCCTGCTCGGTGATGAGGTTTTCCACAATGGTGGATTCGTCCAGCTCGGTCATGTTGGGCTTGAGCTTTGCGCCCTTGGCGGCGAACTGGCCCCAGTAGTAATAGGCCTGGCCGTCCCGGTCCACGAAGACGGCGGGGTCGATGCCGCCGCAGGCCAGCTGCACAGGATGGGAGAAGGGGCCGGCCGGGGAATCGGAGACCGCCACCCCTTCGCTCTGGTCAGAGGCACAGAAGTAGAGGTAGTACTTCCCGTCCTTCTCGATGCAGTCGGGGGCATAGAGCATGTCCTGGGGCGGGGGCGGAGAGGGCTGGGGAGGCTCTTTAGCGGCTTTTGCCGCTTCCATGGCCTGCTGAATCATGAAGGGGGTGGGCTTGGAGAAATCAAAGCCGGGGTACTTGGGGGCGTTAGGGTCCAAGAGCCAGGGCACCTGGGAGGAGGTGAAGGAGGGGCCGTGGTCTGTCCACTCCCGCATGTCGGCAGAGGAGACGACGCGGTAGTCCCGGCTGCAATAGGTGTCCTCGTGCTGGTCCCAGGAGCCATAGACATAGACACGGCCGTCGGGCATGACATGGGCCTCGCCGTCGGGGATGTGGATATCTACCGGGAGGACGGGGTTACGGCAGTTTTGGAAGATGCGCTCGTTATTCATTGGAGAGCCTCGCTTTCTGGGGGATTTTGGTTCTTTCTAAGTCCTATTATACCGGGGATGGGGGGATTTCGCAAGGGGATTTGCCTGCTGACGGGGCTTCTCGCCTTTTTGCATTTTTCATCCCCTGGAAAAGTAAATATTGTGTGAATTCCCTTGACAAGAATAGGGAGAAGTGATAGAGTAAATACTGTAGTTAGCACTCGTGTGCAATGAGTGCTAATGGAGAGAGAAATCCGATGGGGGAGGGGCGTGACAGGGATGGAGCTTTCGGAACGGCGGATGAAGATACTCTCTGCTGTCATCCGAACCTATATCCGCACGGGGGAGCCGGTGGGGTCGAAGGCGGTGAGCGAGCTGCTGGAAAACCAGGTGTCCTCCGCCACTATCCGCAACGAGATGGCGGTACTGGTGGAGCTGGGATTTTTGGAACAGCCCCACACCTCCGCCGGGCGGGTGCCCTCCCACATTGGCTACCGGATGTATGTGGACCGGCTGATGCACCTGGCGCCCCTGAGCGAGGGGGAGAAAAACCTGATTGACTCCTACTTCAACGGGCATTCCCCTGACCCGGAACAGCTCATTGAGGAGACGGGGCGGGTGCTGGCGGGGATGACGGGCTGTGTGGCCCTCTCTACCACGCTGACGGCCCACACCATGCGGATTGAGACAGTGGACGTGCTGCGGCTTTCCCGGCACAACTATTTGCTGGCTATGGTGGTGTCTACCGGGGCCACCAAGACCAAGGTGTGCCGCTCGGAATTTGACATCCCCAGGGAGGCGGTGGTATACCTGCGGAATTTCCTCTTTGAGCAGTTCCGCGGGCGGGAGATGGAGGAAGTGAACGCCGCCTTTTTACAGGGCATGGCAATCCGGCTGGGGGAGCACTCCCTGATGTTTACCCCCTTCCTCTTGGGTATCTACGAGCTGTGCCGGCAGGCGCTGGGCGGGGACATCTTCCTGGAGGGGGAGACGAACCTCTTCTCCTACAGCGAATTTGCCGAGAGCCTGGGGGAGCTGCTGCGGTTTTTAGACGACCGGGAGAAGATGGCGGAGCTGCTGGCAAACGCCTCGGGGCAGTTGAGCGTCCTCATCGGGCGGGAAATCAAGGAGGAGGAGATGGCGGACTCGGCCATGATTGTGGCGGGTTATGAAACCGCCCGCAGCCGCCGGGGGCGCATTGGGGTGATTGGCCCCAAGCGCATTGACTACGAGAGAGTGATTCCACAGCTCCAGTATTTCGCCCAGACACTGGGCAGGTACTTGAGCGAGGTGGAGGAGGATTAGGAAAACGGGCAAGGGATTGCCGCAGGATAGAGAGAAAAGGACGAAAGGAGTAGGGGCATGGGTTCCAAGAAAAAGAAAGGAGTCCCTCCGGAGGAAGAGCCGGTTATGGAGACAGAGGCCACCCCGGAGGAGACGGAAAGAGAAGAGGCTGCACAGGAGGCAGAACAGGCCCCCGGGGAGACGGCAGAGGCCGCGCCTGGGGAGGACGAGGAGAAAGGGCAGCTCAAGGACCGGCTGATGCGCACCCTGGCGGAATATGACAATTTCCGCAAGCGCTCGGCCAAGGAGAAGGAGACGCTCTTTGCCGATGGGAAGGCCTACGCAGTGGAGGCGCTGCTGACCGTGGCGGACAACTTCGAGCGGGCGCTCACGGCGGAGACCAGCGACGGGGAATTTAAAAAGGGGATGGAGATGATTTTTAAGCAGATGCAGGAGAGCTTCTCCAAGCTGGGGGTCACGGAAATCGAGGCCCAGGGGCTGCCCTTTGACCCGCTGCTCCACAACGCGGTGATGCACGTGGAGGACGGGGAGCTGCCGGAGAACACGGTGGCCCAGGTGTTCCAGAAGGGATATAAGATGGGCGACAAGGTGATACGGCACGCCATGGTACAGGTGGCGAACTAGCCAAGGGAACTGACGCCCCCGCCCCTGTGAGGACACGCAGCGGCGGGGACGTGAGGGATACAAAAGAGGGGGCCAAGGCCGGCGAGGCTGGGATTGGCTCCGAAGGGGCGGGAACCCCTAAAAAAGAAAAACAATAACTTTTGGGAGGAACAGATATATGGGAAAGATTATCGGCATTGACCTGGGGACCACAAACTCCTGCGTTTCCGTGATGGAGGGCGGCGAGCCCGTTGTCATCGCCAACGCGGAGGGGGAGCGCACAACGCCTTCTGTGGTGGCTTTCAGCAAGACCGGGGAGCGCCTGGTGGGCCAGGTGGCAAAGCGCCAGGCCATCACCAACCCTGACCGCACCGTGATTTCCGTGAAGCGGCATATGGGCAGCAACTACAAGGTGGACATTGACGGCAAGAGCTACAGCGCCCAGGAAATCTCCGCCATGATTCTCACAAAGCTCAAGACCGACGCCGAGAGCTATCTGGGCGAAACGGTGACAGAGGCGGTTATCACGGTGCCCGCCTATTTCACGGACTCCCAGCGGCAGGCCACCAAGGACGCGGGCAAGATTGCCGGGCTGGATGTAAAGCGCATCATCAACGAGCCCACTGCCGCGGCCCTGGCCTATGGCATTGACAAGGAGACCGACCAGAAAATCATGGTCTATGACCTGGGCGGCGGCACCTTCGACGTCTCCATCATTGAGATGGGCGACGGGGTGCAGGAGGTGCTGGCTACGGCGGGCAATAACCACCTGGGCGGCGACGACTTCGACCAGCGGGTGATTGACTGGCTGGCAGAAAACTTTAAAAACGAAAACGGCATTGACCTGCGGCAGGACAAGATGGCTTTCCAGCGGCTGAAAGAGGCGGCGGAAAAGGCCAAAATCGACCTCTCGGGCGTGACCCAGGCCTCCATCAACCTGCCCTTTATCACTGCGGACGCCACCGGCCCCAAGCATCTGGACGCCACCCTCACCAGGGCGAAGTTCAACGAGCTGACCGCCGACCTGGTAGAGGCCACGATGGGCCCGGTGCGGCAGGCGCTGGCGGATTCGGGGCTCTCGGCCTCGGAGCTGGACAAAATCCTGCTGGTGGGCGGCTCCACCCGTATCCCCGCTGTGCAGGAGGCCGTGAAGAAGATTACCGGGAAAGACCCCTTTAAGGGCATCAACCCCGACGAGTGTGTGGCAATCGGTGCTTCCCTCCAGGGCGGCGTGCTGGGCGGCGAGGTGAAAGGCCTGCTGCTGCTGGATGTGACCCCCCTGTCCTTAGGGCTGGAGACCCTGGGCGGCGTGGCTACCAAAATCATCGAGCGGAACACCACTATCCCCACCAAGAAGTCCCAGATTTTCTCCACAGCGGCGGACAGCCAGACCTCTGTTGAAATCCATGTGCTCCAGGGCGAGCGGGAATTTGCCAAGGACAACAAGACCCTGGGCATGTTCCGGCTGGATGGGATTCCCCCCGCACCCAGAGGCGTGCCCCAGATTGAAGTGACCTTTGACATCGACGCCAACGGCATTGTGCACGTATCCGCCAAGGATTTGGGCACTGGGAAGGAGCAGAATATCACCATTACCTCCTCCACCAACATGTCCAAGGAGGACATTGACCGGGCTGTGAAGGACGCCGAGGCCTTTGCCGCCGAGGACAAGAAGCGGAAGGAAGAAGTGGAAATCAAAAACGGCGCCGACCAGATGGTGTTCCAGTGCGAGAAGACCATCAGCGAGATGGGCGACAAGCTGACCCCCGAGGAGAAAACCGGGCTGGAGGCCAAGCTGAACGACCTGAAAGAGGCCATTAAGGCCGACAACATCGAGGACATCAAGGCCAAGCAGGAGGCTTTGCAGAAGGATTTCTACGAAGTGTCGGCGAAGCTCTACCAGCAGGCGCAGCAGCAGGCCCAGGCCGAGGGCGGCGCAAATCCCGGCGCGGGCAATCCCGGCGGCCCCAACGCGGACGGGGTGTATGACGCGGAGTTTAAAGACGCCAACGAATAAGCAGGGATAGGCCTATGGGCCAATTGAGAACCTGGACAGAGGGAGGAAATGGGGAAGGCCTGTTTCCTCTTTTCTGGGGTTTACGGATGGAATCCGGGTACTTAGGGAACGGCAGATTTTTTGATGGATAGGTGGATGGTAGCTTGGCGGAGAAACGTGATTATTACGAAGTGCTGGGGGTGCAAAAGGGCTGCTCGGAGGATGAGCTGAAGAAGGCCTACCGGCGCACGGCGAAAAAATATCACCCGGACTTGAACCCGGGGGACCAGGAGGCAGAGGCCAAGTTTAAAGAGGCCAGCGAGGCCTATGAGGTGCTCTCGGACCCGCAGAAGCGGCAGAAGTACGACCAGTTTGGACATGCGGGGGTAGACCCCAGCTATGGGGCGGGAGGCAGCTCCGGCTTTGGCGCAGGGGGCTTTGACTTTGGGGATTTGGGGGACATTTTTGGGGACCTCTTCGGCTCCTTTGGGGGCGGGGGGTTCCGCAGCACCCGCAACCCCACCGGGCCGGCCAAGGGGGCGGATACGTACTCCAATTTGTCCATTGGCTTTATGGAGGCTGCCCACGGGTGCCGGAAATCGGTGAATGTGACCCGGATGGAGACCTGCCCGGATTGCGGCGGGAACGGCTGCGAGCCCGGTTCCTCCCCCACCACCTGCCCGGACTGCGGCGGCGCGGGACAGGTGCGGGTGAGCCAGCGGACGGCTTTTGGGGTGATTCAGACCCAGCGGGCCTGCACCCGCTGCGGCGGCAAGGGCAAAATCATTGACAAGCCCTGCCCAACCTGCCGGGGTGAGGGGCGTACCCGCCGCTCCAAGACCATTGAGGTGAATATCCCGGCGGGCATTGACGACGGGCAGACCTTTGTGATTCGTTCCCAGGGGGACAACGGGGTGAACGGCGGGCCCTCCGGCGACCTGAACGTGACCGTGCAGGTGAAGCCTGACCCTCTGTTCCAGCGGGATGGGTATGACGTGTGGTGCGATATCCCGGTGACCTACTGCCAGGCGGCGCTGGGGGCGGAGCTGACTGTGCCCACCATTGACGGGAAGGTGAAATACAGCATCCACGAGGGCACCCAGCCTGGGACGACCTTCCGCCTGCGGGGGAAGGGGATTCCCTATGTGAACGGGCGGGGACGGGGCGACCAGTATGCCCGGGTGAATGTGGAGGTGCCCAGGAACCTGAGCGCCAAGCAGAAGGAGCTGCTCCAGGAATTTGAACGGCAGGTGGGGGAGGAATCCCACTACGAGAAGCGCAAGGGGTTCTTTGACCGGCTCAAGGATTTTATGGCCGGGAATGACTGATGAGTTCCCCTGGTTGGGAAGAGAAGAAGCCCGCCGGTGCAGATGCACCGGCGGGCTTTGTTGTATGCGCAGGAGGAGGGCGGGGGGTTCTTTCCTTGGATAGAAGCAAAGGTCAATCCCTTGGGGGATTGACTGCACTCTGGGTCGTGCGGGGGACTCCTTCCGTCATGCCAGCGAAGCTGGCATTTGCCACACTCCCTCGGAGAGGGAGGCAAGTTCTCCCCCTTCGGGGGAGCTAGGGACGGGTGGTAGAGGCAGGAGTGGGAGGCAAAAGAAAAGCCATATGAGAACCACTTCCACCCGCACCCAGCCAAGGCGGCCTACCATCGGGGCCGCACCGAGCCAGCTTTTACCTGGCCTTGTCACTGCTAAAGTGGGAGAACGCAACCCCCCGGAGCGCCCAACGCCCCCGAGCTATCCTTTCCGACACCGCCCCAGGGTACTTAGGGGCGGAGCCCCTAAGCGCCGTTCGCTTCCTTGCGGCGGGGCAAGGAACCAGGCCAACGAAGGTTGGCCTTTGCCTGCTCGGTGCGAAAACCGACAAGCCCGCGTGATATGCGAGCAAGGGCCTGTTTGCCGTTGGCAAAGACGGCGTGTGTAGGAGTACAATACATGTTGGACAAAAGAGGAAGAAAAAAGTAGAAGGATGAGGCCATATCGGTTAAAGTTGAGTTGTCACACTTAACACAACCGAGAGGAGGCCACATCCTTCATGA
>JAAVYW010000044.1 GCA_022791315.1 Oscillospiraceae bacterium
TCCTGCAATCATTACTACGCTGTCGCCAGCCTTAAGCATCTTTTCTATTGTCCGTCTGTCCTCATAGCGTAATCTTTTATACTTCCTTGCCACTTTCCCCGCTCCTTTCTGCTTAATGGTAAAAAAATAAGCGTGTCAGATTTTCTACACTCTGCAAGCAATCTTATTCTCTGCTATTTCAATAAAAAAAGAAATTCGGCAGAGGCTTAAAACCTCTTGTCGAATTTCATTCTAAAACTTATCCATTCCAGGCAATATTTCCTACAAAATCTGTATCATCACGCCAAAAACCCCTGCCGTCCTGTAGCAAGGCGGCAGGGGTTTTCCCTTATTCCTCCTCTGTTGTCTGTACCTTTAGGAATTTGTCCGGGAAATATTTGTCCACCCACATCTGGGCAAGCAGCGATTTGGGGATTGGCTTGAGATAATAGCTGATGGGCACTCCCAGTTCCCCAGCCAGCGCCTTGTCCACGTAGTCTTCAAAGGCTGTCATCAGGGAATTGATGTCCAAAATCTGGTTGCTCTCACTATCAATTTCACTGAGCCCTGTGAGCACCCCTTGGATTTGGGCGTTTTTCAGCGCAATCATCTGCTGTCCTGTCCGCGCCGCTTCCGCCGCCTCGTCCACCGATTCCTTTGCCGAGATGGTGGCGTTTTGGAGCGCGGCAACATTCTCCATCGCCGCCTTCCCGTCGAATTCTGCAAACTGCTGTACTGCCATCCGCACCTGATTGGATCTAATCGAAGGAATGGAGCCCCGGGTGGTAATCGTGCAGTGGGAGAGAATATCCTGGGTACTGAACAAGCTCTTCACATCCTCTGCAAACTGCTTGTTCAGCCCAAAGCCTCCGGCTAAGTCAGCGTGCCAGGCCTTCATCTTACACTGGGACTGTATGCTGTCCGCAATTGAGCGCATCCGCTCCAATGACCTGGTGTGGGTATTGTTCAGCACATGTACCATCCCCACAAAGCAGGAGCCATAGCATGCTCCCGAGACAAGCGTCATCACCTTTTCGTTTTCCGTCTGTGCCTGCGCCGCAGTGCTGATAATGCTGGCCGGGCTGTCGATTTTGAGCATGTCGTCCCGGTACATGGCGTTCCATACGCGGATGGCCTTATCCACGTCAATGATACAGGGGGCCAGCAGTGCAGCGTCCTTGTGGGTGCAGCTCACTGCAATCACCAGCGTCCCGGCGATGTCGTGCCGGGAATACTGGCTGTTCACCTGGCTGGCAGCTGCTTTTCCCGCCTGGTCAGAAAAGTCTGTGCCCAAGAACTTGAATTCGCTGCTGATAAAGGCCTGGATGCACTCGCTCTGGGTCTGGGCCCCCTGCTGGCTCTCCTCCCTGGAGAAGTATTGTACATTCATATTCATCGAGTCCGCAGAGAGCGGCATTCTCTTAATCTCCGTGCGGTTATAGTCCAGCGGGCTCTCCCAGTTTGTGCTCACGGTGGGCTGGGCCAGGATGTCCAGGATGTCCAGCTTGGCAGCCAGCTTGATTCTCGCGTAATTCACCGCTGCCTCTTTGATTTGGGTGCCCACCTCACGGCTCTGCTGCACCAGCTCCTCCACGTCCACCTGCATACTGCCCAGTTCCCGAATCGTGTTGTCAATACTCCGCTTAAAGGTAATCAGCGAATTCATCCGCTCCTCCGCCGCGTTAATGGGTGCCTCCTTTTCGCTGATGAGCTCCAGCCGCGTCAGCTTGGCAGGGTCTACAATATTCCCCAGTGCCACCGAGGGGTCAAAGGGAATCACCGATAGCATGGCAAGCGCCTCCTTTCCTGTACAAGCCTATCCTACATAGGGTGCAATCCCCATCACTGCACACAGCCCCTGTGCAACTTTCTCTAAATCCCCGATATAAGTATCCCGTATTTCCAGCTCCTCCCTGCTAAACGGCCTGCCGTTCTGCTTTGCCATTGGGGGAAACCCGGTAATATCCCCGGCGATAACCTTCTCTGGCGGGAGAGCGCCCAGCCACTCCAGCAGCGTATCAGCTGGGATATCCCCATGCTGCCAGTTCGTCCGTTTCACGTTCTGGGATGTCCCCTTCATTACATCCATATCAACCGTGAGATAGATTTTCTCATAGCCTGCCACTAGCCTCTGCAAATCTGATAATCTGTTTAGTACTTTCGCAATCCGTTTGGGCTTGGCCCCATCTGCATATGGAATCAAGAGCGCATCTTTCTTAGTCCTGCGCCCGACAATGAGGTAATCGCACCGCAATTGCCGGCAGATATACACCCCCCAGTTGCTGCACAGGAGCCCTTTTCCCACCCCCTCATAGTCTTCGTGCTGGTCGAAATTCAAAATGAGGAACTTGGGGGCTCCCCCCAGCTGCTCATAAGCTGCTCTAGCCAGGAAATAGGAGAGGTTGTGGGCGCTGTTGCTCTCATTGAAAAAGAGTTTCCCCAGCATCCCCACCACAGCGAGCCTCCCTAAAATCTCCTCCCACTGGCCCGGCTCTGCAAGATAGGAATCGCTATAAGGCGGGTTTCCCCCGTGGAAATAGCCGGAAAGGTCAACCCTATCCCGGAATTCCAGCGGGTGGTAATAGAGCTCCTCCCCAGGGCCATGCAGTCCTAAAAATGTACCATTTAACTTCGGCATAAATACCCCTTTCCCTTCTGTCTTCATCCTGTCCGCCGTTTCCGGCAGCACCGCGTAGTGCCATCTTAACTATATTGTGCTTGTCCTCCAAATATGCCTTTAAAAACTGTGTCGTTCCCATCCCTCTCCCCATTTACTTTTCTATCAAAAAGGAGTATGATAAACACAGGCAGAAAAAGGCCAGGGGCAGCAATAGCCCCTGACATCAAGGCGCTTCCGGCGTCTCAGAAAGGAAGGTTACCCCCATGGAAAAATTTAGCGACCTGGCATACACCCGCCCGGATATCGAGCAGTTTAAAAAAGACTATGCTGCCAAAACCCAAGCCTTCAAAGAGGCCAAGACCTACGAAGAGGCCAAGAAATTGTACTTTGAGATAGAGTCCATGATGAAGGACCTGTCCACCACCCACACCTTAGCCTCTGTGCGCAACACCATGGACACCACCGACGAGTTCTACGACAAGGAAATGGATTTCCTCAACGAGGCCATCCCCACCCTTATCCCCTATGACAAGGCCTTTAACCAGGCGCTGCTCTCCACCCCTTTCCGCAAGGAGTTTGAGCAGGAATTTGGCGTGATGATTTTCCGCACCACGGAAAACGAGGAGCTCATCCGCAGCGAGGCCATCGTGGAGGATTTGGTGGAGGAATCCAAGCTCTGCACCGACTATTCCCGCACTGCCGCCGCCTGCAAGACCACCTTCCGGGGGGAGGAGTGCAACTTCTACGGCCTGCTCAAGCATATGGAGAGCACCGACCGGGAAGAGCGCAGAGAGGCCTATCACGCCTGGGCCAAGCTGTATGAAGACGCCTCCGAGGAACTGGACAAGCAGTACGACCGCCTCATCCAGGTGCGGGTGGCTATGGCGAAAAAGCTGGGCTTCTCCTCCTATACCCAGCTGGCCTATAAGAACAACCAGCGCCTGGATTACACCGCCGAGGACGTAGCCAACTTCCGCCAGCAGATTGTGGACGTGGTGGTCCCTGCCTGCCAAAAGCTGCGGGAGAAGCAGGCCAAGCGCCTGGGGCTGGATTCCCTGAAATACTATGACGAGCCCCTCTGTTTCCCCGATGGCAATGCCAACCCCATCGGCGATAAGGACTTCATGGTTGCCCAGGCCACCAAGATGTACCATGAGCTCTCCCCTGAGACCGGCGAGTTCTTCGATTTTATGACCCGCTATGAGCTCTTCGACCTGGAGACCCGCCCCGGCAAGCACCTGGGAGGCTATTGCACCTCGCTGCCCAAGTACCAGGCGCCCTTTATCTTCTCCAACTTCAACGGCACCTCCGCTGATGTGGACGTCCTCACCCATGAGGCGGGCCATGCCTTCCAGTGCTATTCCTCCTCCCGCACCCAGCCCCTGGTGAACTATGAGTTCTCCACCAGCGAGGTGAGCGAGATTCACTCCATGAGCATGGAGACCTTCACCTTCCCCTGGATGCAGCTTTTCTTCGGCAAAAACGCAGAGAAGTACCGGTTCAGCCACCTGTGTGACAGCCTGTGGGTGATGCCCTACATGGCCTGTGTGGACGAATTCCAGCACCGTGTCTATGAAAAGCCCGAGATGTCCGCCAAAGAGCGCCGGGGCGTTTGGCACGAGCTGGAGCAGAAATATCTCCCCTGGCGGGACTATGACGGCGTGTCGTTCTTAGAGGAGGGCGGCTTCTGGATGCAAAAGCAGCACATCTTCCTCTACCCCTTCTACTATATCGACTATGCCCTAGCCCAAACCTGCGCCTTCCAGCTCTATGGCCGCATGAAGGAAGACCAGAAAACCGCCTGGAGCGACTATCTGCGCCTCTGCCGCGCCGGCGGCAGCCTCCCCTATTTTGAGCTGCTAAAGGTGGCAAACCTCTCCAACCCCTTCGCCTCCGGCAGCGTAGAGAAGGCCGTCTCCCACGTGTTAAAGGAATTGGAAGAATCCCAGTGGTAATTCCCGCTTTCACCCCAGGTCTTTTTCGGGCCTGGGGTTCTTTTTTGTTTCGCCCCTTCGGGGTTCCGGTCGCAAGGCGCCCGCGAACGGTCTCTGCGCCCCCACGGGCCCCTGCGTCTGTTTCTTGCCCGCTCCCGCCCGGAGCTGCCCTTCCCCCTAGGCCTGCTATGCCCTCTGTTTTCCCTCTCCCCGCAGTCTCCGCAGCAGAGGAATTGCCAGCGCCACGGCAGCCACAGTCGTCACCACATCCGCCGCCATGTAGGAGTAAATCAGCCCTGTCAGCCCCCATAGAGAGCGGAACCAAAAAATGAGCGGGATATAGAAAACGCTCTGCCGCCCCAAATTGACAATCATTGCCCTCCCCGCGCTGCCCGTGGCCTGGAAGGTGCACATCACGATAAACTGTGTCCCCAGCAACGGAACCGACCAGGCCTGGGCAAAGAGGAACACCATCCCCACCTGGATAATCTCCTCCACACTGGTAAAGGCCTCCATAAACGGACGGGCCAGCAGCAGATAGGGCGCCAGAAGGACCAGCGACCCCCCCGTGGCCGTGATCCAGGTAAAGCGGAACGCCTCCAGCATCCTCTCCCAGTTGCCCGCGCCATAGTGATACCCGGCAAAGGGCATATAGCCCGACACATAGCCCAAAACCAGCATATACACCATATTCGAGAGCTTCCCCGCCACCCCATAGGCCGAAATCACATAGTCCCCATATCCCGCCGCCAGGTTGTTCACCAGCACCGTGCAAAAGCTCATCAAAATCTGAGCAGCCGAGGCCGGCAGCCCGATTTTCAGCACCTCCCCCAAGATGCGCCGGCTGGGCCGAAAATCCTGCGGCGCCAGGGAAAGCGCCGTGCCCCGTTTTTGATATACAATCAGATAATATCCCGCCGCGCAGGCGTTCCCGATTATCGTAGCCCAGGCCGCCCCAGCCACCCCCAGGCGAAAAACGAAAATGAAGACGGGGTCAAACACCACATTCAAAATCGTACCGATGATCACCCCAGCCGCCGCCTCCTTAATCCGGCTCTCCGCCCGCAGCAGCGCCGAGAGAATCACCTGCATCGTCATCACCGCGCTGAACCCCACCACTATCCCCAGATACTCCCCCGTGGGCCCAATAGTGTCCGGGCTGGTGCCCAAGAGACGCAGCACCGGTTGTTGAAAGCAGAAATAGAGCAGCGTCATGCCCAGCGTGGCCAAAACCGCGATGTACACCGAGACACAGCCGGCCCGCTTCACCTCCTCCATCCGCCTGGCCCCCAGGCAGCGGGAGATATACGAGGGCGCGCCGTTTCCAAACACATTCCCAATCGCCTGAATCACCAAAAACACCGGAAACGCCAGCGAAATCGCCCCCAGCTGCACCGGGTCATCCAGCAGCCCGATAAAATAGGTGTCCGTCAGATTATATAGCAGCGAAACCACCGTGCTTAACACCGTGGGCAGCGATAGCTTCAAAATCGCCTTGGGCACTGAGGCCTGTTCCAGTAGCTCCAAATTTTTGTCTTCCATTTCAGCTTCTCCTCTCTGTTTTCTCTCTTGCTTTTCTCTAAAAACCCCGCTATACTAAAAATATCAGTGGGAATATAGTAGCAAAAAATATTCTATATCACTTATGCTACTATATCTATCATACAACTATTCCCCAAAAAGTCAAGTATCCTTGGGAGGAAAAGGCGATGGAAGACAAAAAAAGGCTGTATCAAATGCAGGAGACGCTGCTGCTTCTGCTCCCCTATTGGAACTATCAAATCACCAGGCCCTTTAAGCACCTGCTGGACGAAGGGGTGAGCCTGGAAATGTACTACTGTATCCAAACCCTGCGAAGTCAAAACGGGATTTTGACCATGTCCGAGTTGGCCCGCTGGATGCAGATGCCCAAGCATCAAATGACCAAAATGGCCAACCGCATGGTGGAAAACGGCTTCGCCTCCCGTGTCTACGACCCCGCCGACCGCCGTGTCATCCGCCTGCAAATCACCGAAAAGGCCGAGGAATACGCCGCCCATTTCCTAAAGGAAAACGCCGGCTGCTTCCAAGAGTTGCTGGAGCGCATTCCCCGCGACCAGTGGGAGGAATTTGACGCCGCCCTGCAATCCCTTTTCCATATCCTCTATGATCTCTCCTCCCCCCAATAGCCCCCAGCAGAAAAGATGCCTGGCTCCAGCGGAACCAGGCATCTTTTCATATCTCCCCCTTCCAGGGGTTCCCATGGTCCTCCCCCATCTCCCCCAAGCCCAAAAACACGCCCCGCTTCACGCATCCCTTCCCATACCGTTTCCGCAGCGTATCCACTGTGGCCTCCAGCTTCTCCATCCGTTCCCTGTGCTGTTCCTCCACAAAGAGGCTGGTCTGGCTCCCCTCCCCCTCCTCTGACAGGGCGGAGACGCTCAGCCCCAGGCTGCGCAGCGGCCTCTGCCAGCGGTAATTCTCCTGCAAAAGGGCCAGTGCCGCCTCCGCCAGTTCCCCGCTGAGGTTGGTAGGGGTGTCCAGCCTTCTCTGCCTGTCGATGACCTTCAGCGTGTTGTCCCGCAGCGTCACCGAGACCACGCTCCCCCGCATCCCCTGTTCCCGCAGCCGCCGGGCCACGTTTTCCGCCAGGGCCAAAAAGGCCAGCTTGGCCTCCTCCTCGTTCTCCACATCCCGGGGCGTTGTCATGCTGTTCCCCACTGATTTCGGTGGCCCGCTCTCCCCGTATTTCGCCACTGGGGCACTGTCCAGCCCACGGGCGTTCTGCTGTAGGGCTGGCCCCGCCTTTCCCAGCAGCCGGGCCAGCAGCATCGTATCCGCCTTCGCCACCTCCCCAATGGTGCGAATCCCGTACCGCGCCAGCTTCTTTCCCGTAGCCGCCCCCACATAGAGCAGCTCCCCCACCGGCAGCGGCCACAGCAGTTCCCGGAACCGTTCCCGCGGGATAGCCGTCACCGCATCCGGCTTTTTCATATCGCTCCCCAGCTTGGCAAATATCTTGTTAAAGCTCACCCCCACGCTCACGGTCACCCCGTATTCCCGCTTCACCCGCCGCCGGATTTCCTGGGCCAGCTTCTCCCCCTCCCTTGCATTGCCCGCCAGCCTGCTCACATCCAGCCAGCACTCATCCAGCCCAAAGGGCTCGCAGAGCTCCGTGTATTCCAGGTAAATCCTCCGTATCCCGTCTGTCACCCGCCGGTACAGGTCAAAATCCG
Source organism: Oscillospiraceae bacterium (assembly GCA_022791315.1). GTDB lineage: Bacteria > Bacillota > Clostridia > Oscillospirales > Ruminococcaceae > JAAVYW01. The sequence goes on from JAAVYW010000044.1 coordinate 7,749, forward strand.
GCGGCACTACCACCAGCTCCGGGCACTTCCTCCTGGCCTCCCACAGCGTCTCCGCTGTGCGGATGCCCAGCCCTTTCGCCAGCTCGTTTTTCGCCAGTACAATCCCGTGCCTTGCCTCCTCGTCCCCGCCCACCACCATGGGCCTCTCCCTCAGTTCCGGCCTCTCCCGGCACTCAATGCTGGCATAGCAGCTGTTAATATCCGAATGCAAAATCACCCGTTCCACGGTACTGCCCTCCCATAAAAGAACGTCTGTTTTTTACATTCATTATATATCGAACATCCGTTCTTGTCAACCGCCAAATATTGGGCAACGTGTTTGCGGGATTCCCGTGCCTCAAACAACCCTTGCAATCCCTTCCCGTCTGTGTTATCCTGAAAAAAACACTGGAAAGGAGCCCCGACAAATGAACGTCCTGATTCTCAACTGTAGCCCGGTCAAAACCGGCGCCACTGCCGAAATTGTCCGCATCGCCGCCCAGTCCCTTGCCCAGCGCCACACCGTCAAAGCCGTCTGCATCGACGACTATTCTGTCTCCCTCTGCCGCGGCTGCCGCAGCTGCCACACCACCGCCCGCTGCATCCTCCAAGACGGCGCCCAGCAGCTCATGGGGGAATTCCAGTGGGCCGACGCCATCCTGGCCGTCTCCCCCTCCTACTGGGCCGATGTCCCCGGCCAGTTCAAGGCCTTTATCGACCGCTGCACCCCCTGGTGCAATACCCACGAGCCCCACGCCACCCTCTCTCCTGGCAAGCGGGGCTATGCCATCGCCCTGCGCACCGGCCCAGGCACCGCAGAGTGTGAGCGCATTGTCCAAACCCTCCGGCACTTCTATGGGCACCTGGAAATCCAGTGTGCCGGCTCCCTCTCCCTCCCCTCTGTCTCCTGCAAAGAGGAGGTGGCCCCCCGCATCCCTGAAATTCTCGCCCTCTGCCAGGGCATCTAGCCCGTACAAAAAGGCAAAAAAATTCCCCCGAGAACTTCTTCTCGGGGGAATCCTGTTTTTCCCATTCACTGCCGGGCCTTTACACTGCCCCGCACCACCAGCTCCACACCCACTTCCAGCCGGGTACAGAGGGGGCCGTCCTCCGTGCCGCCCCGCAGCTTTTGCAGCAGCAGGGACATGGCCTCCCGCCCCAGCGTCCGGTAGGGCACCCGCACCGTAGTCAATTCAGGGGATACCATGGTACAGAGCTCACTGTCCCCAAACCCCACCACAGAGATGTCCTCCGGAACCCGGTAGCCACACCGGGCAAAGGCCTTCATCGCCTGGCAGGCCACCCTATCGTCCTCAGCCAGGAAGGCGGTGGGCAAAGGCATCCCCTGGGCCAGCAGCTGTTCCATCCGGCGGCTGATGTCCTGTTTTGGGCACTCCAGCGCAATGCAGTAATCAGGCTCCACCGGCAGCCCAAAGTGGGCCATGGCCCGGTAAAAATTCTCCCGCCGTTCGGCGGCGCTGGTGCAGCCTCTCCGGCAAAAAAGATAGCCCAGCGCCCTGTGCCCCATCCCTGCCAAGTAATCCACCAGCTTGCAAAACCCCTGCCGGCTGTTCACAGAGACACAGTTCACATCCCGGTCGGCCCGGTCGGTGTCCACCATCACGTAGGGCGCCCCCAGAGCCTCCAGTTCCTCCATATCCCTGTCTTCCAAACAGGCCTTCTGCACCAGTAATCCCAGGGTTTCTCCCCTGCGCAGGCAGCCCGAGAGCGCCCGGTCCCCCTTCCCCACATGGATGAGCGAAAGGGTATACCCCGCCTCCTGGGCCATTTCCTGCGCCCCTTCCAGCACCGCCAGGCTAAAGACATGGGGTTCCCCTGGATACACCACGTAGGAGACTGCTTTGCCCTGGGCGTAATGTTCCTCCCCGCAGAGCATATACCCATATCCCAAATCCCGGATTTGCCGGGTCAGCTGCTGCCGGGTTCCCTCGCAGATGCCCGGTTTTCCGTTGAGCACCAGGGAGACCGTGGCCGGGGAAACCCCCAGCAGCCTTGCCAGTTCCTTTGCCTTAATAGCCATCTGCTTCACCTCCCGGCAGCTATTTCCCGTCCTATTTCAGCTTCATATCCTTCACAAAGCAGCACCAGGTGATAAAATCAAAGGAATCTGCAATCCGGTTGTGGTAGGCCGAAATATAGTTGGAATAGAGAATCGGCACCACCGGCGCCTCGTCAATGATGATGTCCAGCGCCTGCTGCAAATACTGGGTGCGCTGCGTCTCGTCCTCAACCACTGCCTGGGCGTTGAGCAGTTCATCCACCTTGGCATTCTGGTACGAGGGGAAGTTGGTGCCCCCCTCCCCCAGGAATGCGGAGTTAAAAATCCCCATCAGGTTCCCGGAGGGGTCAGGCCAGTCGGCCTCCCATTCAAAGAGCGCCATGTCATAGTTCCGGTCATCCCCGTCCATCTGCCCGCCGAATTCAATGGCAATCAGCTCGTCCTGGGTAATGCGCTGGATATTCACCGTAATCCCCAGCTCTGCCAAAGACTGCTGGATGGTGAGGGCAATGGCGTTATACATATTCTGCTCATCCACCAAAAGCGTCACCTCAAACCCATCCGGATACTCCGACTGAGCCAGGTATTCCTTTGCTCGCTCCATGTCATAGCTGTAGCTCTCCGCTCCAGCTGCATAGGCCTCCCAAGACTCCTTCTCAAAGGTAAAGAGCGAGGGCCCGTTGGGCAGCATGTTCGCCATGGTAGCGGCCTCTTTCACCACGTTATCCTGCAAAGCCTGCTTGTCAATGGCACAGGCAATGGCCCGCCGTACATTCACATCCGTAAAGGGTTCCCTGGCGCAGTTAAAGGACAAAAACAGCGTATTATTAGAGGGCTTAATCTTGGTATAGGCATTCTCCGACGCACTGACTTCTCCATAGAGCCCGCCGGGAATCATAATATCAAAGTCAACCTGCCCGCTCTTGATAGCAGCAGCCCGGGTAGTGTCCTCACTGATAATGGAATATTCCACCGTCTTAAAATCCGGCTCCCCCAGGGACTTATCCCAGTACTTCTCATTGTATTTCAGTGTCACCCCGCTGCCCACAGCCCAGTTGTCCACCACATAGGGCCCAGTGGCAATCACACTCCCTGCCGGGCTGCCAAAGTCCTCGCCCTTTTCCTCGCAGTAATCCTTCTTAATCACATGCCCCGCTGCCGTAGCCAGCACATAGGGCCAGCAGGCGTCCGGCTCATGCAGGGTAATCGTCAGCTCCCAATCCCCCGACTGCTTAATCTCATCCACATTATCATACATCCACGCCAGATAAGACCCAACCTGGGGATTCCTATGCCGTTCCAGGGAATAAATCACGTCCTCCATGGTCATGGGCGACCCGTCCGAGAAGGTAACGTCATCCCGCATGGTATAGACATAGGTGGTTTCGTCCACCCTCTTGCTCTCCTTTGCCAGGCAGGGCACCACATGCCCCTCGGTATTCAGGGCCATCACACCCTCTGACACCTGGAGCATCACTGCCATGGTAGGCCCGTCATAGGCAAAGGCCGGGTCCAGCGCTGTCAGGTCTGAGGTAATGCAGTACCGCAGTACCTCCCCATCCCCGCCCCCGTTTCCGGAGGAAGAGCACCCGGTGAAAAGCATCACCGCTGCCATCAGCAGCGCTGCCAAAGCACATAGTTTCCGTTTCATATCCATTTCTCCTTTTGCTGTTTTTTCTGTCTTAGTATCTGCCACGCGGACAGTCCTCACACATCTTTTTTCTTTTTAGGGGCATCCCTCCCCTCTCAGGCCTATCGCGCCGTAGGCAAACGAAAGTTTCCAGGCCAGCGTAGCTGGCCTTGTCCACACCTTTTCAAAGGGTGGTGAAGACCAACTGCGTTGGTCTGGCAAGAATCGCAAGGCGATTCTTGAAAGTCA
>JAAVYW010000086.1 GCA_022791315.1 Oscillospiraceae bacterium
ACGATGACCAGTGGGCCGGGATGTTCGAGACGGACATCTTCGGGCGGCCTGTCTGGGAGGATGTGGACTTGCCTGCCGAAACCATGGAGGAGCCTGACCCGGAGAATCCCGGCCAGACCATCACCCGAGAGATTATCCCGGCCCGCACAGAGCACCGGCAGAAGGTGAACCCGGACTATGACAACAGCCAGAAATACATCCCCCGCACCGAGCGGCCCGAGTGGGATGCCGTGGGGCTGCTGGGGAAGCTGGTGGCTGTGGATGACGGCTCCTGCCAGGTAAACGGCTGGTGCAAGGTGGGAGAGGGCGGCATCGCTGTCCATTCGGATCAGCGCACCCCTTACCGCGTCATGGCCCGTCTGGATGACACCCATATCCGTGTCTTAATCCTGCCGTCTTGCTGACAGCAGGATATTTTATACCATGAAAGGGGAATTCAACATGAAAGAGAACATTCTGAAAGCAATCATCGCCACAGTTTCGGCTGGCCTGCTGGGGTATTTCAACCAGCTCGCCATCCCCGTAATGATGCTGGCGGTAGTGATGGTGCTGGACTACGCAACCGGCCTCACTGCCGCCTGGGTACATAGGGAGTTGGACAGCCGTACCGGCATCATCGGGATCGTGAAGAAGCTGGGGTATCTAGTGCTGGTGGTCGTGGGCGGCTGTGTGGATTGGCTGCTGATGTCCGGTATGGCTGCCGTAGGGCTGGGACACCCGGTATCCTTCGCCTTTGGGCTGGTAATCACCATGTGGTTGATTCTCAATGAGCTCATCAGTATCCTGGAGAATTTGGGCAGTATTGAGGGTTTCCCGTTGCCTGGGTTCCTCACTAGGCTGGTGCATAAGCTCAAGAAAACCGTGGAAAACGTGGCGGACAAGGCGGACGGAGAGGAGGACGACTAAATGGCAAAGTTTTGTATTGACCCTGGGCATGGTGGTAGCGACCCCGGCGCCGTGAATGGGACAAGGAAGGAAAAGGATGACGTGCTGCGGCTCGCCAAAAAGATAAAGCCCCTGCTGGAAGGGCAGGGGCACACGGTACTGCTGACTCGGGAGAATAGCACCAAGAACATCACCATTG
>JAAVYW010000045.1 GCA_022791315.1 Oscillospiraceae bacterium
GTCTTACCGCCTGAAAGAACGCAAGGAATTTATGCGCCAGAAACAGCAAATCGTGAACACTCTTTTTGAGCAAGGTAACGCTTAGTTTTGTTACCCCCCCCCCCGCCGAAAAACGACAAAATTTCTTCGGCGGTTTCTTACAATTTTAAATTGGCCTTGACACCCATCTTCTCCGCAACCTCCTCCCAGCCCTGCCCCTGCACATACCGCCGCAGCAGCACCTCCCGCTCCCTGGGGTTTGGCAGCCGGGAAAGCACCCCCTCCATCTCCCTGCGGAACCCTATCAGCCTGTCCACCTTGGCGTCAATCTCCCGCTCCAAATCCAGGATTCTTGCCGCTGCCGTCCCCCTTCTGCCCCCGCCGCCCGGGGCGGAGTCCACCTTTCCCGCCAGTATTTCCCACCGGGCCCGCTCCTCCAGCAGCCGGTTAATCTCCTGTTCTGCCCGCTGGTATTGCAGCAGGTATTCTTTTGCCCGCATCCTGTCCCCCTCCTGATTCCCGGCCCGCCCTGGAAGGCAGCCTCCTGCCTGCGGCGATTTTCCCCGCCAGCTGCCGTATCCCCGTGGGGATGGCCTCGTATTCCCGGTCGCTCTTGACCCTGGCCCGGTAGGAGCGCAGGAAGTTCGACTGCACCACTGTGTTCACTTTCTCCGTGTCCATCAGTGCCCATTCTTTGAGCTGCCTTGCATCCCCCACCACCTGCTGCACCTGCCTGGGGAGCGCCTCAAACTCCCTGGCGCTGGAATACCCGCTGTTGCGCAGGGCCTTCATCACCGCCCCCCAGGCCTCCATCTCGCTCAGCTCATAGGGGTTCGACAGCTTGCGGATTGCCTCCTTGATGGCCCCGATATGCGGCGGGAACCCCTGGGCATCGCTGGCAATATGGGCCTTCACTGCTGCGCTCACCAGCTCGTAGGGCTCCTCCTCAAACAGCGACGCCCAGAGGCTCACTGCCGCCCTGGTCTCCTCGGCGCCGGTGCTGCGGTAAAAGCTGGGGTACGCCACCTTGAGCACTGCCATGATTTTTACGGTCTCCTCCCGCGTCATAAGCTCTCCTCCTTCAGCATTTCCAAAAACGGGTTGCCCCCCTTTGCCGCGTTTCCCCCAGGGGACGCCCGCTTCCCCCAGCCCTCCCGGCTGCACCGCTTTACCACCAGGCCCCAGTCCTTCCACCGGTTCTTGTTCTGGCTGCTCTGGGCGCTCTCGTCGATGTACCGGATACACCGGCTCACCTCCTGCTCCCCCAAAGCGGCGCACAGCTTGCCGTATTCGCTGTCACTGAGCTTCACCCACCCGTACTCCCCATATCCCCGGCGTTCCGTCCCCCCGCGGGTGGGAGGCGCCTGCGCCGGGGAAAGCACAGCCTTTCCCTCTCCCGGTTCCATTCCCAGTCCTATTCCCAGTCCTATTCCCTCTCCTATTCCCTCTCCTATTCCCTCTCCTATTCCCTCTCCTATTCCCTCTCCTATTCCCTCTCCTATTCCTATTTCCCTATTGCTTTCCCCGGTTGGGGAAACAGGCTTTTCCAAATCCGGAAAGGTATCTTTTTCCCATTCCAAAACCCGGCTTTTTTCCTCCTCAAAAGCCGGGTTCTCATTTTCCTCCTGCGCCCCTTTCCCCTTCTTAGGCCGCCCCCCTTTTTTCCCGGCCTGGGAATGCCGGGCCGCAGCATCCAAATTGGGCCTGACTAAGATAAACATCGCCTCCGCCATGCCGGAGAGGCGCGGCTCCCTGCGGTACAGCCCATACTCAATAATGGCAGTGAGCAGGGCGCCCTTGTCCCGTGCCGAGAGCCGGTTTGCAGCCTCGTAAAAGGAGCGGAAAAACGTAAAATACTCCACCATCTCTATCATCCCCCCATCTGCCTCCCAAACGGCCTATTGCCCCCGCCCCAGCAGGTAGTCTGTGGAACACCCCCACAGGGCCGCCAGGGCCAGCAGCTTTGACAGCGGCAGCTTGGTGGCCCCCCGCTGCCAGTTTGAAACCGTGCGCCGCGACACATGGAGCGCCTTTGCCAAGTCCTCCCGGCTCATCTGGTGCTTAATGCGTTCTGCCTCAATCACAGGCAACACCATCCTATTCCCCCTCTGTTTTGCTCATTTCGGGCCCCTCTATCTTCTATTCTACCTCAAAACGGGCAAAAGTCAAGCCCATCTCCGAAAATTATTGCCCATTTTGAGAAAAATATTGCTTGACTATTGCCCAAAACAGGAGTATCCTAGAGCTGAGGTGAACACGATGAGCTTTGGAAAATCCCTCATAGCCATTCGGGAGGCCCAAAACATCTCCCGCAAAGACTTTGCCGCGCAGCTGGCAATCCCCTACACCACCCTGCGCAATTACGAGACCGGCCAGCGGGAGCCGGGGCACAAGCTGCTGGTCAAAATGGCCTCCCTCCTGTCCGTCTCCACCGACGAGCTCCTGGGCCACTGCCCCGATAAAGCAAAAGCCCCCGCCCTGTCCGGCGAGGCGCTGGATATGATAAAAGACTACCACAGCTTAGACCAGTGGGGCAAGCAAGCAGTGCGCTCTGTCCTGGCCCATGAAAAGGCAAGGTGCAAGGCGTTGAACGCTCAGGCGTTCAACACCTCGGCGCTTGGCGCCCCGGCATCAAGCGCCCAAACGATAGCCGCCCAGGCCGGTACTGCCCGGCCCGCGGGCAGGGTTATCCCCCTGCGCTGCTCTGCCCAGCCGGCCAGCGCAGGCACAGGCCTCTATCTGGGGCCCGAAGAATTCACCACCCTCCTTGTGCAGGAGAACGAGGCCACCCGGCAGGCCTCCTTCTGCGTCCCCGTCTCCGGCGACAGCATGGAGCCCCGCTACCACCACGGCGACCTCCTGATGATAGACGCCGGCGCCGCCCCAGGGCCCGGCGACATCGGCCTTTTTACGGTAGACGGCGAGGGCTATGTCAAGGCCTGCGGGGCGGGCTGCCTGGTGTCGCTCAACCCGGCCTATCCCAACATCCCCCTCACCGAGGACACCCGCTGCAACGGCAAAGTCATCGGCGTGCTAAAGCCGGATTGGGTTGTGGAGAAATAACCCCTGTCCCTTCCCCCCTGCCCCTGTGGCGGGAGGGAAGTTTTCCATTTTATCCCAAAAATCCGGGCAATCCCCCCTGGCAAAACCGGCAACTCTCTCCCCAATTCCCAATTCCCGCCCCCTTCTATCGGATAGTTTTCACAAAGTCATTTTCTGCTGTTGCAATTGCCACATTTTTATTATATAATAAGTTGTACATCTCTGTTAAATTCCCTACAGGGAAAGATGAAGGAGGACCTAATCATGGGTAAGAGTATTAAAAGGTCAGTGGGTATCCGGATGGCCTGCGCCGTCTTTGCGATTCTCCTATTTAGCGTAGTAACTACCATAAATATCCTGCGTATCGACCGTACCCAGGAAGAGAGCGCCATCGCCCGCTCCACGCTGGACCAGGTGCAGCTGGCGGAAACCGCCCACTACAAATGGTCGGCCAACCTGAGCAACGCCCTCTATGCCGGCACCGAATTCACCGGCAGCATGGACCATACCAGCTGCGTGCTGGGCAAGTGGCTCTATAGCTCCCTGGAGCTGGAAGACGAGACGATTGAAAACCTGCGGGCCCAGCTGGAGCCCCTCCACAAGGAGCTCCACGCCTCTGCGGCCACGGCCCTGGAACGGATGGAGGCCAGCCCCATCCAGGGCCAGCAGTATTACCAGGAGACCATCCTCACCAACCTCTCCACCCTGGTGGGCCTGCTGGACAAGGTGGTGGAGCGCAGCCAGGTCCTCAACGACACCTATACCAAGAACATGAACGACACCATTGCGCTCATGCACTTCTCCACCTGTGTCTGCCTGGTGCTGGCCCTGGTTGCCCTCACCAGCCTGGTGATTTATGTGCTGCAATATGTCATCAAGCCGCTGCTGCTCATCACGCAAAAGGCCCGTCCCCTTCAGAACGGCAACCTAGCCCTGGATTTGAACTATCATTCCAAGAACGAGCTGGGGCAGCTGGCCCAGACCTTGGAGCAGTCGGTGGGCCGCATCCGGGAGTACATACAGGACATCACCCGCATCATGGGCGAGCTGGCAAAGGGCAATTTTGATGTGTATACCTCCACCAATTACATCGGTGACTTCCAGTCCATTGAGACTGCCCTAAACGCCTTTACCACCTCCCTCTCCGACGCTTTGGGCAACATTGTCCACGCAGAGCAGCGGGTCACCGGCAATGCCGAGCAGCTGTCCAGCGGGGCCCAGGCCCTGGCCCAAGGGGCCACAGAGCAGGCCAGCTCCGTGCAGGAGCTCTATGCCACAGTGGATGACCTGTCCAAGAGCGCCTCCCGGAACGTGGAGGCTGCGGCCAATGCCCAGCGCAGTGCCCAGCTCACCAGCGAGCAGGTCACCCTCAGCAGCGAAGAGATGGAGCAGATGGTTGCCGCCATGGAGCGCATCTCCGAGTCCTCTGCGGAAATCGGCAAAATCATCGCCACCATTGAAAACATCGCCTTCCAGACCAATATCCTGGCCCTGAACGCCGCTGTGGAGGCTGCCAGGGTGGGCTCTGCCGGCCGTGGCTTTGCCGTTGTCGCCGACGAAGTCCGCAGCCTGGCCTCCAAGTCCGACGAGGCCGCCAAGGCCACCAAGGAACTCATCGACCATTCCAGCGTCTCGGTGCACGAGGGCAATGAGATTGTCCGCCGGGTGTCCGATTCCCTCAAGCGGGTGCAGGAGCTGGTGGTGGAATCCGATAAGGCCATCAACTCCATTGCCCAGGCCGTAGACCAGGAGGCCACGGCGCTCTCCCAGGTCTCCGAGGGCCTCGGCCAGATTTCCTCCGTGGTGCAGACCAACTCCGCCAGCAGCGAGGAATCCGCCGCCGTCAGCTCCGAGCTGTTCGACCAGGTGCATCTGCTGGAAAACGAGACCAAGAAGTTCCAGCTCAAAACCAACGCCATGTAGTCTCTCCCCTTCCGGGACCTGCCTCCCGGAAGGGGTTCTTTTTACTCGGGGATAGCCCATCTGCCCCAATCCCTTTGGCCCGGTTGGCCGCCTAGCCCGGGGCCCTTCCCCTGGCGGGCAGCGCGCAGGCCGCCCACGCCCGGGGATGCGAAAGGGCTGCAAGGAAAGCGGGAAAAGCAGCGCCCCGGGGCAGGCGGCATACCAAGGGCACAAAGAGGAGGGGTTCTGATGGAAAACACCGTGATTCTCATTTCGGGGATGCCGGCAACGGGAAAATCCACCTTTGGGGCGTGGCTCTCCCAAAAGCTGCGCGCCCCCCTTGTGAGCTACGACCATATCCTGGCAAAGCTCACGGAGCCGGCAGCGGAAGCCCCCGACACCAAGGGCCACCCGGCCTTCCAGCGGATTCCCTATGAATTCTTCTTCTTTACCCTGGAGGAAGCCATGCGCTCCTCCGCCCGCTTCCTGGCCGATTACATTTTCAGCGACCAGATAGCGGGGCTGCTGGACCGGCTTACAGAGCAATACGGATACCGGGTCATCAACATCCACCTGGACGCCGCGCCCGAGACAGCCTACCGGCGGTTTCTCCGGCGCAACACCCAGGACAGGGAATCCAAAAAGATACGGCCTGCTGTCTCCCCGGAGGACTTCCGCAGCGCCACAAAGCAAAACCGGGATTTCCGGTATGGCGATTGCCTGATTGAGGTGGATACAGAGGATTTTTCCCGGCTCTCCTACGACAGCGTGTACGAAGCAGTGAAAAAGCACCTACAGGAGTGAGCGGAACCCCCCAAAAAACAGACAAACCGCCCGGGGCAGTTGACAAGCCACCCCCGATAGGCTATAATAGAAAATAATGGAGGAACACACTCGGTTCATCAGAAACCGGGTGTGTTTTTAGATGGATAGGCGGCGGGAATAGGCCAGCCGGCGTCTCACTACTGTGCCCTACTTAAAGGAGGAACCTATCTCATGGAAGACCAAAAAAAGCTCTATCTCTTTGAAGAATCCCCCATCAGCCGCGCTGTGTTTTCCATGGCTATCCCCACGGTCATCAGCTCGCTGATTATGGTGATTTACAGCCTGTCCGACACCTACTTTGTAGGCATGCTAAACAACGCCGTAGAAAATGCCGCAGTCACCCTGGCAGCCCCTATCCTGCTGGCCTTTAACGCGGTCAACAACCTCTTTGGCGTGGGCAGCTCCAGCATGATGAGCCGGGCCCTGGGCCGCCGGGAATACGATATGGTGCGCCGCATCGCCGCCTTTGCCTTTTGGTGTACTGTGGCTGCCAGCGCCCTCTTTTCCGCCCTGTACCTTATCGCCCGGGAGCCCCTGCTGGCCCTCTTGGGCACCAACCCCGAGACCTACCTGGCCACCCGCCAATACCTGGACTGGACCGTGGCCTGCGGCGCGGTGCCCGCCATCCTCAACGTGGTGCTGGCCTATATGGTGCGCTCTGAGGGCAGCACCCTCCACGCCAGCATCGGCACCATGAGCGGCTGCATCCTGAATATCATCCTGGACCCCATCTTCATCCTGCCCCAGGGCCTGGATATGGGGGCCGCCGGGGCCGGCTGCGCCACCTTCCTCTCCAACTGTGTGGCCTGTGTCTATTTCTTTGTCCTCCTCTTTGCCCGCCGGGGCAAGACCTATGTCTGCATTGACCCCCGCCGCTTCTCTTTCGATAAGGGGATTGTCCTGGGCGTCTGCGGGGTGGGCATCCCCGCCTCCATCCAAAACCTGCTCAACGTCACCGGCATGACAGTGCTCAACAACTTCACCTCCCCCTTTGGCCCCAACGCCGTGGCTGCCATGGGCATCGCCCACAAAGTAAACATGGTGCCCATGAACATCTCCATGGGCTTTTCCCAGGGCGTCATGCCCCTGGTGAGCTACAACTATGCCTCCGGCAACACCCGCCGGATGCGCAAAGCCGTGGTCTTTTCCGCCGAAATCACCCTGTCGTTCCTGGTGCTGGTGGCAGTGGGCTATTTCCTGGGCTCCGAATCCATCATCCGCCTCTTCATTGAAAACCCCGACATCGTGGCCTATGGCTCCGCCTTCCTGCGTGCCATGTGCTTTGGGATGCCCTTCCTCAGCCTGGACTTTTTGGCCGTGGGGGTGTTCCAGGCTGTGGGCATGGGCAAGAAGGCCCTGCTCTTCGCTATCCTGCGGAAAATCGTGCTGGAAATCCCGGCCATCTATGTCCTCAACTACTTCTTCCCCCTCTATGGCCTGGCCTATTCCCAGCTGGTGGCCGAGGTCATCTTAGCCGCCGCCGCCATTTTCACCCTGCGCCGCATCCTCTCCGCCTCCGGCTCTCCCTCCCGCGCAAAGCAAAATTGACTCATAGAAAGGAACCACCCTTATGCTCCAAAAGCTCTTTATCACCGGCCCCGTGGGCAGCGGCAAGAGTACCCTGGCCCGGGAAATCGCCCGCCGCATGGGCATCCAGTGCACCGAGCTGGACTCCCTCTGCTATGTCCCCGACGACTCCCCCTCCGGCAACCGCAAGCGGCCGGTGGAAGAACGAGACGCCCTCTTCTACGCCGCCCTGGCAGAGCCCCGCTGGGTGATGGAGGACGCCGGCCGCGCCTGTTTTGAGGAAGCCCGCCGCCAGGCCGACGCCGTAGTGCTCTTAGAGCCCTCCCCCCTTTGCCGCCGGGTGCGGGTGGTCCGGCGTTGGCTCAAGCAAAACCTGGGGCTGGAACCCTGCGGTTACCGCCCCGGCTTTGAGATGCTGCGCTCCATGTTCCGCTGGAGCAAAAACTATGAAACCGGCCAAGACGACATCCGCCAGCGCCTGCAAGCCTACCCGGACAAGCTGGTGGTGCTGCGCACCAACGCCCAGGTGAGGGAATTCCTCGCCCAATGGGACTAACAAATCACGGAGGAACACTATGCTTACCATTTCCAACCTGGCCCTCTCTTTTAACGGCCAGAACCTTTTCCAGGACGTGAACCTGCTCTTTCGCGCCGGCAACTGCTATGGCGTCATCGGCGCCAACGGCGCAGGCAAATCCACCTTTTTAAAAATCCTCTCCGGCCAGCTGGAGCCCTCCAAGGGCGAGGTGGCCTTAGACCCCAAGGTCCGCATGTCCGTCCTGGGCCAGGACCACTATGCCTATGAGGAATTCACAGTCCTGGAAACCATCCTCCAGGGCAATCCCCGCCTCTACGAGGTGCTCAAGCAAAAGGACGCCCTCTACGAAAAGCCCGATTTCAGCGAGGAAGACGGCAACCTGGCCGCTGAATTGGAGGCCGAGTTTGCCGAGCTGGACGGCTGGAACGCCGAGACCGACGCGGGCAAGCTGCTCCAGGGCCTGGGGCTAGACAATATGCTGCTCTATTCCCCCATGTCCGCCCTGTCGGAGAAGGAGAAGGTAAAAATCCTGCTGGTGCGGGCCCTCTTCGGCCATCCCGACCTGATTTTATTGGACGAGCCCACCAACGGCCTGGATGTGAAATCCATCTCCTGGCTGGAGGATTTCCTCCTGGAATTTGAGGGCACTGTCATTGTGGTCTCCCACGACCGCCATTTCCTCAACAACGTCTGCACCCATATTGTGGACATTGACTTTGGCAAAATCAAGATGTACGTGGGCAACTACGATTTCTGGTACGAATCCAGCCAGATGATGCAGCGCCTGATGAACGACCAGAAGAAAAAAGCCGAGGACAAAATCAAGGAACTCCAGAGCTTTATCCAGCGCTTCTCCGCCAACAAATCCAAATCCCGCCAGGCCACCAGCCGCAAGAAGCTCCTAGACAAGCTCACCGTAGAGGAAATGCCCGCCTCCAGCCGCAAATACCCCTATGTCTCCTTCACCATGGACAGGGAACCCGGCAAGGAAATCCTGGCAGTAGAGGGCATTTCCAAGACTGTAGACGGGGTAAAGGTCTTAAACAACGTCTCCTTCCGGGTTTCCAAGGAAGACAAAATCGCCTTTGTGGGCCAAAACGAGGTGGCAAACACCACCCTTTTCAAAATCCTCATGGGCGAGCTGGAACCGGACGAGGGCAGCTACAAATGGGGCATTTCCACCACCCAATCCTATTTCCCCGCCGACAACACCCCCTATTTCAAGGGCTGTGAGGACAGCATCCTCAAATGGCTGGAACAGTATTCCACCGACACCCACGAATCCTATCTCCGGGGCTTCCTGGGCAAGATGCTCTTCTCCGGGGACGATGTATACAAGCCAGTCCAAGTCCTCTCCGGCGGTGAAAAAGTCCGCTGTATGCTCTCCCGCATGATGCTCTTTGGCTCCAATGTCCTGGTCCTGGACCAGCCCACCAACCACCTAGACCTGGAATCCATCACTGCGGTGAACAATGGCCTTATCGCCTTCAAGGGTGTTCTCCTCTTTGCCTCCCATGACCATCAGTTCATCCAGACCATTGCCAACCGCATCATTGTCCTCACGGAGGACGGCTGCATTGACCGTCTCACCACCTATGATGAGTTTTTGGAAAACAACAACCTCTAATAGATTAGGCCTGCTGTGAAATCCGCAGCAGGCCTTTTCTTTTCCAACTATCCAGCTTCCCATCTCTATCGCGCCGCAGGCAAACTAAAGTTTCCGTCCACCCTTTCCAAAGGGTGGTAGGGTCGAGGGGCAAAGCCCTTCGTTGCTCCTCGCAAGGAGCGAAATCCCCTTCTCCCGGGCGGCGTATCGATAACAAGCTAAGGCTCGCACCCAGCTAACAAGCCGCCCTCCTCCCAGCTTCCCTTTGCCGCCATCACATCCCCTGCCCTCGCCGCCTTTGCCGCCAGGCAAACAGGCCCAAGCTCGCATATCACGCGGGCTTGTCGGTTCCCGCACCGACAAGCGGCTTCCTTGCCTTGCCGCAAGGAAGCGAAAGGCCCATAGGGGCTTTTGCCCCTATGTACCCCAGCATTGTCAGCAGGGGTCACTCGGTGGTCGGCGGACGCTCCGGAAGTCATCGTTCTCCCGCTTTTAGCAGTGACAAGGCCAGGTGAAGCGAGCTCGGTGTGGCCCCGATGTTAGTTCGCCTTAGCAAGTTCGGGGGGCGGATGTGTTCTTGTTGGGCCTCTCTATCTCCCAAAATTCTTCCCCCATTCGCCTGTCCTGAGTCTTCCTTCTTGCAGGAGGGCAGGCCTGATAGAAAATTCTCTCATTTTCCCTCATCGTAGTCTTTGCCCAGGAAAACAAGGTCAATTTCATCGGCCTTCCCACCAACATCATAAGCCCCGCATCCGCTGGCCCTATCCAGCCCGCGGCTTGGCCTATCCCCTCTTCAGCTCATAGGCCTGCACCACTTCGCCCTCTTCTTCGCCCTCCCCCTCCCACACCAGCACCCCGCCTGCTGCCAAGGCCGCTTTGGCGGAGCCGGTGTTGCCTTTTGCGCAGGTAATCACCACCGGGTCAGTCCCCCGGTCCCACAGTATGGGCAGCGCCATTTTGAGCATCCGGGAGGCATAGCCCTTTCTCCGCTCGCTGGGCCGTATCCCGTACCCGGAGTGCCCGTCCAGGTAGAGCCTCTCCCGCTCCACCTGTGTGCGGATGCTGATGCCCCCCAGCAGCCGCCCTGTCTCCGTTTCCACCAGGAAAAAGAGCTCCTGCCCGGCCTCCCTGTCCTCCTCCAGCCACGCCATCCAGGCCTCATAGGAAATAGGCTCCGGGTGCTTTTCACTCCGCCGCCGCATTGCGCCGGGATTCAGCCGCCCGCCGTATCCCTCCCACTCCTCCATCATCTCCTCATAGCGTTCCCGGTGCTCTGCCCCTGGTGTTTCCAGCCGCAAGGCCATTCCTATCCCTCCCATCCCGTCTTTTCCCCCAACAAAACCCGGCAACCTCTGACTGGCAGGCAGCCCCCAGAAAAAGGGGGGAACAGCCCTGCCGTTCCCCCGCAACCTCTACCAATACCGCCGCAGCCCGTGGACAATATAGCTGCAAAAATACCCAATGCTGCGCAGCAGGGGCCAGCCCATAAACCGGTAGGTGCGCCAGGTGCGCAGCGCCGAGCTGGCCTTGTTATAGGACTTGGAGCCCTCCAAAATCCGGTAGCGCACCAGGGGCTCATTCACGCCCAGCGCGTCGCCGTACTGCCGCAGGATTTTCAGCCAGGCGATGTAATCCTCCTGCAAATCGCTGCGTTCCATGGGGAACTGCCGCATCACCTCCCGCTTCACCAGCACCGAGGAGGTGATAATCACATTGCCATACCGCAGCCGTCCCTCCCCCACCAGGGGGGGCACCTGGGCCAGATGGTCGCCCCGGCTCCCGTCCTCCCGGAAAAACACCGCGCCGGTGCAGCACAGCACCCGCCCTGTGCCCTCCAGGGCCTTTAGCTGCCTTTCCAGCTTGTCCGGCAGCCAGAGGTCGTCGGCGTCCAAAAAGGCCACCCATTCCCCCCTGGCCGCCTGCACCCCGGTGTTGCGGGCCGCAGCCGAGCCCCTGTTTTCCCCGTGGCGCAGGTAATGTACCCGGCTGTCCTGTTCTGCCAGCCCCCTGGCCACCTGGCCGCTTCTGTCCTCTGTGGAGCAGTCGTCGATGAGCAGCACTTCCAGGCTCCCCACTGTCTGTCCCAGCGCCGAACGCACCGCCTCCGCCAGGTACTTTTCGCAGCGGTACACCGGTATCACCACGCTGCACAGAATCTTTTCTTCCACGCTTTTGTTCCCCTTCCCCGCCGGGCGCCCGGCGGGCCTTTTCCTCGGGCCGGGATTCCCTGCCCCGTCGCCCTGATTCTCAGCCCATGGCGCCAGGGCCCATCTTCTGCGGCTATGGCGCAACCTGCACATTCCAAGACAGCTTTTTGCCGGCTTGTACTGCGCATATTATACCTGCTTTTTCCCTGCTTGTCCATATCTGTATTGTTAAATTTCCGCACCCGGCCAAAAAGGGGCCCGCCGCATCCCTTGCAGCAGGCCCCAACAGGGGGGTCCTAAAGGGCTGGCCGGTTGCCCGGGCAGGGGTCACTTCCGTCCGCCGCCCCGCCCGGCGCCGCCTCCCCGGCCGCCTCCGCCGCCAAAGCCGCCCCCACGGCTGCGGCCCGCACCGCCTCCGCCGCGGCTTCCGCCGCCGCCAAAGCCGCCGCCACGGCTGCCACCGCCGCCGAAACCGCCTCCAAACCCGCCAAAGGGGCTAGAGGGCGGCTTGGGCCTGCCGGGAGGGGGCGGGGGCGGCCCGCCCGGCCCTCTCATGCTGCCAAACCATCCGCCCCCCGGCGGCCTCCTGGGGGGAGGGGGCGGCGGGGGATAAAAGGGCCTGCGATAGGTCCGGAACGGCCTGTGATACCCCACGCGGGGGGCCGCATTGGCCACGGCGATAACCACCACAAAGACCACTATCACCACGATAACCAGGAGCCCCTTCAAAAGCCCGCCCAGCGGGTAGAAGAACCCCTTATCCTCCTTGTGGTAGCTGGAATCCGGGATGAATTCCTCCTCATATCCGCCCGCTGCGGCTCCGCCGCTGCCCTGGGGCTCCTCCCCGTAGAGCGCATAGAGCCGCTCTATCTCCTGGCAAAAGACGGGGTAGATGGCCTCCACCCCGGCCTCATAGTCCCCTACGGCAAAGCTGGGCTCCAGGTACTCGTCCAGCATCTCCTGCAGGTCCCCGGAGGAGAGGTATCGCCCCAGCCCTGCGCTGGGCATGACATAGTAGTCGTCGTCCTGGATAGCCAGCACCAGCACCAGCCCGTCCTCCATCTCCCACTTGTCAAACACCTGGTCGGCATATTCGTCAATGCTATAGCTCCCTGTGTAGTCCACTGTCAGCACTGCCACCGCAGTGCCGGTCTGGCGCTCTGTCTCCTCGCCCTGCGCAGCCAGGTCCTTCACCGTGCTGCTGGAGAGCACCCCTGCGTCGTCCCGGATATACCCGTTAGACGGCCGGGACCCCACCCCCGCAGCCAGCGCCGGGCAGGCAAGCGCCAGCACCATCAGCAGCGGGAGCGCCAAAGCCCAAAATCTTTTCAACGGTTTTCCCCCTTTCCCAAAAAAGCCCATCCTATTTTGTAAACACCGGCAGCGGCCCGTTCCCTGTCACCCACGCAATCAGGGTGGCCGGGAACCCGCTGCACAGCCGGTTGTATTCCTCTGCCAGCCCGTTGTAGGAGTCATCCAGCCGCAGGCTGTTCTGCCGCCCGCAGAAGTCGTTGTACTGCCGGTAAACCGCCTTCTCCTGCCGCTCCGGGAGCCCAGCCCCCTCCAAGGCATGGTAGAGGGTTTCCGCCGCCGCCTCCAATGCCAGGTTGGCCCGGTAGTATTCCAGGGGGGAAGAGGCCTGCTCCAATTCTTCCAGCGCCTGGGCCATCCCCCGCAGGGCCGCATCCCCCTCGGGCAGGCTTTCCTCCCCTGCCTGCGCCAGGTTATAGGCGTTCTCCCGGCACTCCATCAGGTCGGCATAGGGGGCGTATTCCCCTGTAAAAAAGGCCTCCACTGCGCCGCCCCGCTTCCCATGGAGCTTTGCCCCTCCAATGCCAAATACGGCAATCAGCGCCATCCCGGCCGCGCAGAGCCAGGCCACGCCCCGGTTTTTCCACGCTTTCACCAGCCTCTCCCCTTTCCAAACCAGAAAATCAGTGCCGAATTTCCAGCAGCTTGGCCTTTAGCTCGCCTTCGATGCGGCCCAGCTCCTCCTCGGCAGCGGCCCGCTTTGCCCTGCCCTCATCCTGGATTTTGATAACCTCATCCAGCGTCTCAATCAAGCTGCGGTTGGTCTGTTGCAGGGTCTCGATGTCCACAATCCCCCGCTCCGATTCCTTGGCCGCCTCAATCGTCCCCTGCTTGAGGGCAGCGGCATTGCGCCGCAGCAGCTCGTTTGTCATGTCGGTCACAGCCCGCTGGGCCTCAATGGCCTGCTGGGAATTTGCCAGCCCCAGCGCCAGCACCATCTGGCTCTTCCACAGCGGGATGGTGTTCACAATGGAGGACTGTATCTTCTCCACCATCATAGAATCGTTGTTCTGCACCAGCCGGATTTGGGGCGCCATCTGGATGGAGATATTCCGGGTCAGTTCCAGGTCATAGAGCTTTTTCTCAAACCGCCCGCACATGTTGTCCAGGTCTTTTGCGGCCTGGGCATCCTCCGGCAGCCCCGAGCGGTGGGCCTTTTCCACCAGCGCCTTCAGCTCGGTCTGCCGCACCTCTTCCAGCTTCTTTTTCCCGGCCAGGATATACATTGTCAGCTCTTTAAAATACACCAGGTTCATCTCGTACATCTTATCCAGCACCGAAATATCCTTCAGCAGCTGCACCTGATGCCCCTCCAGCACCCCCTGGATTTGCTCTACATTGGTCTCCACCTTGGTGTAGCGGGCCTTGATGCCCTCCATCTGGTTCTGGGCCTTTTTAAAGAGCCCTAAAAACCCCTTTTTCTCATCGGGCTCAATCTCAAAGCCCTTTAGCTCCGTGATGAGGTTTGTCACCATGCCCCCCACTTCGCCCAGGTCCTTGGTCTTCACCCGCTCTAAGGCCGAGCCCGAGAAATCCGCCACCTTCCTCTGGCTGGCGGCCCCATACTGCAATACCACCGTGGCGTCCTTGATGTCGATTTTTTCGGCAAAGTCATTCACAACCTTCATCTCTTCCGGCGTCAGGGACTGGT
This sequence comes from Oscillospiraceae bacterium, assembly GCA_022791315.1. Lineage (GTDB taxonomy): Bacteria > Bacillota > Clostridia > Oscillospirales > Ruminococcaceae > JAAVYW01. Next base: position 14,529 of record JAAVYW010000045.1, read on the forward strand.
CCTCCAGCCGCACCGGCTTGATGGGCTCCGGCTCCGGGATAGGGGCGGCAGCCGCCTCCTTTTCGGGCTCCAAAGTCAAGCTGGGAATCATCTTCTCATCCATAGTGTCTCGTCCTTTCTCTCTATTTTTTCTCTGTGGGCCCCCTAGGGGTTCCTCCCACACGCGGCAGGCAAGCAAAGGCCATGAGGCAAGGCAGCGCCCCTGCGTCAGGCCAGCCCATCCCCCTTCATCATCCCGGTGAGCACGTCAATATCGCTGGTAATGTCCAGCACCTCGTCGGAGAAGAGGCTGTCCAGCTGGGCCTCAAAGGCGGCGGCAATGGTGGCGGCGTTCTGCTCCACATCCTGGCGCAGCTCCTGGGCGTTTTCCCCCCTGGCCCCGCTGGCGTCCAGCTTGGCATAGGAGGCCAGGATTTTCACCGCCCCCGGCAGGTAGTAGGTCACAAACCGGCGGGCCATCCGGCCCTTGGCGGGGTCCTGGGCCGCCTCTTTGAGGATTGCGGCGCCCGCCCGCTCCATCCGGTCCATCTGGGCCGAGAGGCCGGGGTGGGCAATGGCCCGGTTCAGCTCTTTCAGGCGGTTCAAGTCCTGGCGGGCCTTGGTCAGGGCGTTGTCCAGCTCCGCCTCCCCGGTGGCAAAGGGCTTCTCCGGCTCCTCTACCAAGACCACCTGCGGGGGAAAGAGCCTGCCCCCCAGCCAATAGGCCCCCAGCGAGAGCAGCGCTGTCAGTGCCAGCCCCCACAGCCGGTAGATGGGAAAGAGCAGCGCCCCGGCAATCCAGGCCGCCCCGGCCAGATAGATTTGCCCTGGCCTGCGCACTTTTTTCTCCGTCATTTCAGCTATCTCCCTTCCAAAACCTTGCATCTCTATTGTACACATTTTCCCCAGGTAACACAAGGGATATTTTCAGTTAGAAACCTGTTTTTTCACCTGATTTTGCCCCTTTTTCCCCCAGCGCGCCCCCCGCTCCCAGCCGGGATAGGCCGCACGGGCCGGCGCTGGCCCGGCGAACGCAAAGGCCCTTTCCCACATATCATGTAACGAGGGAGCCCCTGTCCTCGCTTCGCCGTCCGGGCGGTTCCCGAGGGCAGCGCCCCAACCTGAGATTGGAAAGGATGGTCTCATCTATGAAACGACACAGTCTGGCAAGGCTCTGCCTTCAGGCGATTCTCTGTCCCTGGATGCTGGCAGTGCCCAGCTCTGCCGGTGATTTCCAGGGCAAAAAAGTATTCCCCGGCATCGATGTCAGCGCATACCAGGGCATCATCGACTTTAACGCCGTGCGGGACAGCGGCGTGCGCGTGGTCTATATCCGCGCCGGCGTGGACGGCCGCCCCGACGACTACCTGCGCCGCAACTACGAGGGGGCCCGCAACGCCCGCCTCAACTACGGCTTCTACTACTTTGTCACGGCCAAAAATGAGAAGGAGGCCAGGGAGCAGGCCGGCCAATTCGCCTCCCTGTTGGAGGGCAAGCGGTTCAACGCCCGCCCTGTGATGGATTTTGAGCGCTTCGGCGATTTGAGCAAGGAGGAAATCAACCGCATCGGCCTGGCCTTTGTGGATGAGCTCCAGCGCCTCACCGGCATCCTCCCCATGGTCTACACCGATTCCTACAACGCCGAAACCGTCTGGAACCGCAGCTTTGCCAGCTACCCCCTCTGGCTGGCCGACTACCAGGGCACCGACAACCCGGAAACCGGCGTTTGGAGCGATTGGCAGGGCTTCCAGTACACGGATAAGGGCCAGGTGCCCGGCATCGAGGGCCCGGTGGACTTAAACTATTTCACCCCCGAAGTGCTGCTCTACACCACCGAACGCCCCGGGGAATACCACCCCGACGCGCCGGAAATCCTGCGCTACACTGTCCGCGCCGGGGAAACCCTGCGGGGCATTGCCCGGAAATTCGGCGTCAGCGTGGCCGCCCTGGTCCACGAAAACCACATCGAAGACCCCAGCCTCATCTATGTGGGGGAAGTCCTGCGCATCCCCGAAGAGGAGGAGACCGACCGCTACTTCCTCTACACCGTGAAAAAGGGGGATAACCTCTGGAACCTCTCCCGCAAATTCGGCACCACGGTCTCCACCCTGGCGAAAGACAACTATATCCCCAACCCCAGCCTCATTTACATCGGCGATGTGCTGCGCATCCCCAAGAAATAGCCCCTTTGCGCCAGGCAGGGCCGCCCCGGAACCCCGGTGCGGCCCTGTTTTCTCTTGCCAGCCACGGAAAAAGCTGGTATCATAGCCTTACAACCGGCACTGCCGGTCCCTCTAAAAACGAAAGGTGGTTCCCCCATGCTCCAAGTATCCCTCTCCGACGCCGAGCAGATTTTACAGGATTTTCAACTGCCCCTCCCCCTGCTCTCTTTAGAGGAATTGCAGCGGGACGACTACGACGAAGCGGCAAGGGAAGTCCGCCTCATCCTCAAGGCCACCCTGTCCGATGGCTTTGCCGCCGTCCTCCGCCTGAAAAACGAGCCGGACGTCTCCCTGGCGCTCCTGGAGCAGCAGGGCCGCTTTGCCACCCAGCTCCGCCAGGGCGGCATCCCCTGCCCTGTGCAGTACCAGTGCAGCGGCTCCTATGCCAAAGCCTATTCCCTCCACGGCTATCCCCTGGCTGTCACGGTAGAGGAGTTTGTCCCGGGCGAGCTCTGCTCGGTAGACGGGGCAACCGCAGAACAGACCGGCGCCCTCCTGGCCGATACCCATAACCTCTCCGAGCGCCTGGGCTGCCATGTGGACAACCAGGTGCTCTTCGACCCCTTTGCCCCCAACGACCTGTTCACCTTTTCCGCGTTTGAAGCCGTCGAACCGGCCCTCTCCGGCGCCGGCCTGGCCCTGCACCGGCGCATTGCCGCCCAGTACCGGGCGTACATGGAGCGCCTCTCCCCCCTGCGTGCCGAGCCCCGCTACGCCGTGCAGGGGGACATCAGCAACTGCAACCTCTACCGCCTCCCCAACGGCGCCCTGGGCCTCTTTGACTTCAACCGCTGCGGCGACAACAACCTCTTCTGCGACATGGCGATGCAGGCCGTGTTCGAGTCCCGCCTGATGGACTATCCCCCAGACGCCGGCCCGGAGCAGGAGCGCGCCCTTCTCGCCGCCTTTCTCAGGGGTTACCAGTCCCGCCGCCCCCTCGCCCCCCAGCACCGGGAGCTGCTCCCCTACCTGTTCGCCGTCATCTCCGCCTTTTGGAGCTCCGACATCCGCTGGGGCCCCGCCAGCCTCTGGCAGGCCTGCCAGCAGCGGGATTTCCCCGCTGTCCTCCGGTGGCTCACCGAAATCCAAGCCCGCCTTGACTGCCTCTCCTGGCCCCTGTAAGTCACCCTGCCCCCTACCTCAGCCCAAATTCCCCCGCTTCCAGCCTGCGCCGGATATGTGCCGCGCTCTCCTGCGGCGTCTGGCCCGTGGTGTCTACCACGTGGGGCTCGTAGTCCCCTAAATCCGCCAGGGAGCGCCAAATCTGGGAGATAGTGCCAAAATCCAGCGGGAATTCCGGCCGCTGTTCCCGCTGCGCAGCGCGGGCAATGGCCTCCTGCTCTTCCGGCCGCAGCACCACATACCGCAGGTCAATGCCCCGCTCCGCCAGCGCCCGCCAGGGCGGCAGGAACCAGGGCCCTACCACCCCGTCCACAAACACCTGGTAGCCCCCCAGCGCAAACTGCTCTGCGCAGGCCACGGCGCAGGCCATCACCACCTCATTCTGGTCTCCGGATTCCGCCTCCCAGGGCTGCCGGTAGCCCCGCTGGATGTACTGGTAAAAGTCGTCGGTGTGCAGGTGTACCGTAAACTCCTCCCCCCAGCCCCGGGCCAAAATCCGGGACACCGTGCTCTTCCCCGTCCCGCAGGCCCCGGAAATCAAAATCACCTTCCCAGCCATTCCCTTCCCCTCCCGGTTTCACAAAGTTATCCCTATCATACCACAGGCCCGCCCCAAGGACAAGCCCCCGCCCTCCAAAGCGCGTGCAGAGCAAATCCCCTATTTCCCGGGGGGATAGCGGGCCACTTGTAAACAGGCGGCCCGCCCAGCCCCAGAGGAGTGGTGCCTTGCCGTCCCCCTCCCATGCTAAACTCTTTGTGGAACACCCCCTCAGCCTACGTCCCACAGTTTTGATTGGGCCAAAGCGCAGCAAGGGCGCGGGCATGGCAAACCGCCACACCCGCGCCCGGCGCAGGGCCTATTCCTCCTGCGGGAGCCTCACTTCCAGGGAGTAGTGTTCTTTTTCCGGCGCCAGCAGCACCTCCCACTCCCCCTGTTCCGTGTCAAACCCCAGGTCTGAGTACGCCAGCTCTATCCCCTCCCGGCCCAGCAGCTCCACCCGCTGTTCCGAAAATGCCAGCCCGCTGCCCAGGGCTGTCACAAGGTCATAGCCCTCCAGCGTGGTGTCGGCGTCCCCGCCGGTGTAGAAATCATAGCTGGGCCCCTTGGTATATACCGCCTCCACCACAATGCTCCCCCCCGCCGGGATGGTGGCCTGCGCCACCTGGTAGAGCACCCGCTCCTGCAACAGCGTCTCGCTCAAAATGTCGTCCAGCCTGCCGTCCTGGTAGCGGTCCATCACCAGGCCTGCGGTGGGCCCAAAGCGCTCCATCAGCCGGGCCACGGATTCCCGGTAGAGCTGCTCCGGTACCCGGAGTGCCTCCGCCCCATCGTATTCCGCCAAATAGGCCTGGCAGAGCTGCTCCACAACCTCCCCCAGCGTGGCCTCATACCGGGTCACGCTGGCCGATACCCCGTCCAGCGGCACCTTGCAGCCCCCGTCGGTGTAGCCCCGTATCTGGTATTCCCCCACGTCTTCCCCTAGGAACAGCACCAGCGTCCTGCCGTTCCCCCTCCCATGGGGGTTGGCAAAGACACTGCGGCTCTGCCAGCCTGTCTCCTCGTCCCAGCTGGCGCCGTTCATCCCATAGGTGAGTACCTGGGTCTTTTCCTCCTCCACAAAAAACTCCATGGCCAGCGTGGGCGCGCCGTCTTTCCCCTCCGGCGTCACAAAGTCCGTGAATTCGTACACTGTCACCGGCTGTTCCAGCGCCGGGGCCTTCCCCAGGGCCTCTTCCCGGTAGCTGCCGTCCTCCAGCAGCGCCCGGTAGTCCTCCCAGGAGTCCAGCCCCTTCAGGTTGTAGGTGGTGCCGTCCTCCCCCTCCGGCGTCATCACCCCGGTGAACCCCCCGCTGTAAATCCCGGCATAGAGCTCTGTCTGCGCCTGTGCCCCGTCAATCTCCAGCCGGGGCGGCTCCACCGCCAGCGTCCCCGCATAGGGGTAGCAGAGGGTGACGGCCCTGTCCTCCGCCCCGGTGTTTTTCAGCACATACCGGTCTGTCACCGCAGCCCCCCGGTGCCAGCGCTGGGCAGCGCCGGAGAAATCCAGTTCCAGCTGGCGGGCGGCCTCCAGCCCCTCCCCCCCTTCCAGCACGTCCAGGGGCATCACCGGCCCGGCATAGTACAGGAAGGGATGCCCCTCCTCCGATGGGGCGGCCCCATCCCTGTCCTCCCCCGGTGCGGCGCCGTTCATGCCCGGCTGGGGCGCACCGGCCCCAAACCCGCTGCCGTGCCGGGCCATGTAGTGCAGCCTGGCCCCGCCCAGCCCCAGGCCGGCAGCCATCAGCAGGGCTGCCGCAGCGGCGCCCCACCTCTGCCAGGCCGGCCGGCGGGGCTTTCCCGCCTGCAAAACAAAGTCGTCCCGAATCCCGGTCATCCCGTCATACAGTGTCTCCCTGTCCATCTAATCTTCCCTCCGTTCCAGCTGTTCCCGCAGCCCCTGCCGCATCCGGTAGAGCCGCAGCGAAACCTGGTTCGCGGTCTTCCCCCGCTCCTTCGCCAGGGCCGAGACCGAGTCCCCGTACCAATACCGCCGCACAAAGAGCGCCCTGTCCTCTTTCCCCAGCGTCCCCAGCCATCTGTCCAGGAACGCCGAGAGTTCCTTTGCCTCCAGCTCCTGCTCCACACTCTCCCGCCCGGGCAGGCACTCCTCCAATTCCTCCAGCATCTGCTCCATGCCCCCGTAGCGTTTCTGCGCCCGCCCTGCCCGGTAGCGGCTCAGGCACAGGTTGCGCACAATCCGTCCCAGATAGGCGGCCAGCTGCACCGGCCTGCTGGGCGGCACGCTGTCCCAGGTCCGCTGGTAGGTGTCGCTGACACACTCCTCCGCGTCCCTGGCGTCACCCAGGAGGCTCCCGGCAATCCTGCCGCACAATCCCCCGTACTTCTCCGCCGTATGCCGGATTGCATCCGGGTCCCGCGCCCAGTACAGCGCCACAATTTTCTCGTCTTCCACTGCCTCACACCCCCTTCACCCCTATAGACGCAGTTTCCCCCCTTATCTTTCACCATTTTTCCCAAACTTGTGAAAAACAGGGCCCCTGCGCCCGCAATTTCTCTCTTTCCAAGCAAAGACGGCGGGGAACCCCCGCCGTCTTTCGCTGCGCCCTATTCCGCGTTCTGGTAATCCACTGTGGCATTCCCCTGCCCGTCGTAGACCACGGCGTCCTTGTCCAGCACCATGGCGTCCAGCGCCGCCAGGAAGGCCGCAGCAGAGGGGTACTTGGGCTCATATCCGGCCACAATCCCCTTGGCCGCGGCGGCGTCCTCCTTGAGCAGCGCGTCGGCCACCAGCAGCTGGGCCTTGGCCGAGCCCACGCACTGCCGGTCCGGGTCGGCGGTCTGGTAGTCAATGCCGTGCCCTGTCCCTGTGGCGCCGGCGGCGTTAAACTGCACGCCCGGCATCACGCAGGTGATGTCGCCAAAGTCCGAGGAACCGGTGCTCCACCCGTCATAGCGGAAACGCACCTTTCCCTCCCCCACCAGGTCCTTGCAGCACTGTTCCACCAGCTTCATAAAGGCGGGGTCATGGTATTCCGGGGAATAGCCGGGCCGGTCATGGAGCTCCACCCCTGCCCCAATTGCCAGGGCAGCCCCTGCCAGCGCCCGGTTGATTTTTTTGTTTTCCCGCCGGATGGCCTCCAGCGTGCGCCCCCTCACGTAGCTCTCAATCTTCATCTCGTCCGGGATGATGTTCACCGCGCAGTTCACCCCGCCCAAAATGGGGTGGAACCGGATAGAATCCCGGTCCGGGAAGGTCTCCCGCAGCGCATTGCAGGCCGAGAGCCCCAGCGTGGCCGCGTATTGGGCGTTAATCCCCTGCTGGGGGGCCCCGCCCGCGTGGGCGCTGCGCCCCTTGTAGCGGATGGTCTTGGCAATACACCCGTTGCAGCCCAGCCCGCAGGTAAAGTCCACGTCTTTCTCGTTGGTGCCGTGTACCATCAGCGACAAATCCACCCCGTCAAAGAACCCCCGGGCCAAGAACTCCACCTTGCCCCCCAGGTAGCGGATAACCCCCTTTTGCCGCAGCTCCTCCCGGAACCCCAGCTGAATCATCTCCTCCGCAGGCACCGCCATCAGCCGGATAGAACCGCTCATGCCCTCCAAAGCCCCCGGTTCCTTGAGGGCCGCCGCAATCCCCAGCAGGGCAGCGCCCTGGGCGTGGTGCCCGCAGCAGTGGGTCATGCCGTTCACCGATTCCGGGTGCCCTGCAATGTCCAGCGCGTCCAGCTCCCCCATAATGCACAGCTTGGGCCCCGGCCGCCCCGTGTCCAGGTCGGTGTAGAACCCGGGGATGTTCCCCGCCAGGGCCAGGGAATAGCCCAGCCCCTCAAATTTCCCCTTGAGGTAGTCGTGCGCCTCCCACTCCGTGTACCCCGTCTGGGGATGCGCCCAGAGCCAGCGTTCCGCCTCCAAAATCGTCTCCCGGTGCCGCTGCACGTTCTGCACAATCTGTTCCTGTCTCTCGGTCATGTCATTTTCCTCCCTAAGCCTATTTTAAAATTGCCTGCAAAATCCCCAACACCAGTAGGTGTGCAGGATAAAAAACATAGAACAGCCATTTGCTGGCGGGCCCGCCGCCCCGTTCCCCGTTGTAGCGTTTGAGCAGCGGCAGCGCCAAGAGGGTGCCGGCCTGCATCCCCACGGTGCAGAGGTAGGCCCACCAAAAGGCCCCCCACCGGATGTTCCCCACCCCATATCTCTGCACCACTTCCCAGTAGGGCACCGAGAGGAACAGCATCGCCCCGAGGGAGGAGAGGGAGAACCACAGCGCCTGCCGTTTAAAATCCCCCCGGTTTCTCCCAAAGGAGAGCACAAAGAAAATCCCAAAGCAAAACCAGTCCGCCGTCATGGAGAGGATACACAGCCCCACCAGCGCCGCCCCCCGCAGCAGCCCGTTTTCCACATGGTCCTCCACCCACAGGGCGCAGAGCCCCAGCAGCAGGGTAAAGAGCACGTTGAGCTGCAAGAGGTTCCCCACCCCCGGCATCCCCCCGGCCTCAAACACCAGGAAGGGCACATAGGAGAGAAGCGCAAAGCCCCCCAGCCGCAGCATGTAGCGGCGCAGGTCATGGGTGTGGTAATAGCCCTCGGCCACAAAAAAGCACATAATCGGGGCCGTGGTGCGGCCAATCAGGTGCATCACCAGGGCCAGCGGGCTCTCGGTGGGCACAAAGGCCCAGGCAACGTGGTCGATGAACATGGCCGCAATGGCAATGAGCTTCAGCGTGTTGCCGCTAAACCCGCGGGGGCGGGAGGTGTTTTCCATTCCACAGTCATCCTTTCTCCTGTTCCGGCCGCAGGCCCCGACACACCGGCCGCGCCGCAGCCGCGCCAGCTCCTCCGGCGTCCCGGCGGGCCTTCCCTTCCACAGCACCGGCCAGCGCAGCGCCACAAAAGCGGGCGGGGAAATGCCCCTTCCCCTTGCCCGGGCCAATATCTTCTTCCGGTACATCGGTACCGGGGGCACAAAAGGGCAAAGCTATCCTGCCCTGTGCATAGTATACCATACTTTTCCCGCTGGGAAAAGTTTTCCTATGAAATCTTTCGGTAATTTTACCCGTCTGCGCAGCTTCCAACCGCTTCCCCCCGGCCCTGTCCAAACGGCAAAAAACATCCCCGGAGGTTTCCCTCCGGGGATGGCAAAATGGCAAAAGTCAATCCAAAACCTTATTCCACATCGTAGAGCTTGGAGAGCTTCAGCAGATGGTTGTACTTCTCGGTAGCCACCTTCTCGGCGTTATCGAACAGCACATCCGCTCTGTCGGGATAGGCCCTTGTCAGCGCGGTGTAGCGGGTCTCGTTCTTGATGAAGTCCTTATAGCTGGCGGAAGGAGCCTTGCTGTCCAGCTGGAAGGGGTTCTGGCCCTCGGCAGTGCGGCGGGGGTCAAAGCGGAAGGTGTGCCAGTAACCGGCAGCCACCGCATTCTTGATTTCGGTCTGGGCATTCACCAGGCCGCCCCGGATGCCGTGGTTAATACAGGGGGCATAGGCAATCACGATAGAGGGCCCATGATAGCTCTCCGCCTCGTGGAAGGCCTTGATGCACTGGTTGTAGTCAGCACCCATAGCCACCTGCGCCACATACACATAGCCGTAGCTCATGGCAATCTGGGCCAAATCCTTCTTCTTCACTTCCTTGCCCGCCGCAGCAAACTGGGCCACAGCGCCCACGGGAGTGGATTTGGAGGACTGTCCGCCGGTGTTGGAATACACCTCGGTGTCAAACACCAGGATATTCACATCCTCGCCGGAGGCAATGACATGGTCCAAACCGCCGAAGCCGATGTCATAGGCCCAGCCGTCACCGCCGAAAATCCACACAGACTTCTTGGTGAGGTAGTCCTTGTCCGCCAGGATTTCCTTGCTGTAGCTGCACTCGGGGTCAGCCTCCAGCGCGGCAATCAGCTTGGCAGCGGCAATGGCGTTGGCCTTGCCGTCGTTCACAGTGGCCAGGTATTCCTCACAGGCAGCCTTCTTGTCCGCCTTGGTGGTGGCGTCCTTCAGCTCTTCCACCTTGGCAATCACATGGCTGCGGATAGTGGCCTGGGCCAGGTACATCCCATAGCCATATTCGGCGTTGTCCTCAAACAGGGAGTTCGCCCATGCGGGGCCAAAGCCCTGCTTGTTCACGGTGTAGGGAGTGGAGGGAGCCGAGCCGCCCCAGATAGAGGAGCACCCGGTGGCGTTGGCGATATACATCCGGTCGCCAAACAGCTGGGTCACCAGCTTGGCATAGGGGGTCTCGCCGCAGCCTGCGCAGGCGCCGGAGAATTCCAGCAGGGGCTGCTTAAACTGGCTGCCCTTTACGGTTGTCTCCTTAAACTTCTCGATGACTTCCCTGTTCTCAGGCAGCGAGAAGCCGTAGGCAAAGGCGTTCTGCTTCTCCAGCTGGCTGTCCAGGCCCTGCATGGTGATGGCCTTGTTGCCCTTCTTGCCGGGGCACACGTTCACGCAGGAGCCGCAGCCTGTGCAGTCCAGCACAGAGACGGTCATGGCGAACTTATAGCCGGGCATACCGGTCATGTCGGTCATAACCATGCCCTCGGGGGCGTTGGCAGCCTGCTCGGCTGTGAGCGCCACCGGGCGGATAACCGCATGGGGGCACACATAGGAGCAGAAGTTGCACTGGATGCAGTTTTCCGGGTTCCACGCGGGCACGTCCACGGCAATACCGCGCTTCTCATAGGCGGCAGAGCCCTGGGGGAAGGTGCCGTCCGCCATGCCCACAAAGGTGGAGACAGGCAGGTCGTCGCCCTTCTGCGCATTCACAGGGGTCTGAATCTTGTTGACAAAGTCCACCAGGTCGCTGCGGCTGCCGGTAGCTACGGGATACACAAAGTCGCCCTCGGCATTGGCCCAGTCGGCAGGCACGTCAACCTTGTTCAGGCTGCCCACGCCCCGCTCGATAGCGGCATGGTTCATGGCCACAATCTGCTCGCCCTTCTTGCCATAGGAGGCAGTGGCGGCGTCCTTCATATACTTCACAGCGTCGTCAACGGGAATCACGTTAGCCAGCTTGAAGAATGCAGACTGCAAAATGGTGTTGATACGGCCGCCCAGCCCGATTTCGCGGGCAATCTCCACACCGTCGATGGTGTAGAACTGGATGTCGTTCTGCGCAATATAGCGCTTCACGCAGCCCGGCAGCCTCTTGTTCAGCTCCTCAAAATCCCAGGGGCAGTTGAGCAGGAAGGTGCCGCCCTTGTTCAGGTCGGAGACCATGTCGTATTTGTCGATATAGGAGGGGTTGTGGCAGGCCACGAAATCCGCCTTGTTGATGAGGTAGGTGGACTTAATGGGCTGCTTGCCGAAACGCAGGTGGGAAACGGTGATACCGCCCGACTTCTTGGAGTCGTAGGAGAAATAGGCCTGCGCATAGAGGTCGGTGTGGTCGCCGATGATTTTGATGGAGTTCTTGTTGGCGCCCACGGTGCCGTCGGAACCCAAGCCCCAGAACTTGCAGGAGGTGGTGCCGGCAGGCGTGGTGTTGGGGATGTCCTTTATCTCCAAAGACAGCCCGGTCACATCGTCCACAATGCCGATGGTAAAGCGGGGCTTGCCGCAGGTCTTGGCGTTGTCATAGACAGCGGCCACCTGGGCAGGCGTGGTGTCCTTGGAGCCCAGGCCATAGCGGCCCGAGAGCACGGGAATCGCGTCAAATTTAGAGCCCTTCAGCGCGGCCACCACATCCAGGTACAGGGGCTCGCCCAGAGCGCCCGGCTCCTTGGTGCGGTCCAGGACCGAGATGGTCTTCACGCTGTCGGGGATAGCGGCAATCAGGTGCTTTGCCGAGAAGGGACGGTACAGCCGCACCTTCACCAGGCCCACCTTTGCGCCGCCCGCGTTCAGGTAGTCGATGGTCTCTTCAATGGTGTCGCACACAGAGCCCATAGCCACAATGACCTGCTCCGCGTCGGCGGCGCCGTAGTAGTTGAAGAGCTGGTAGTCGGTGCCCAGCTTCTCGTTCACCTTGCCCATATACTCCTCTGTGATGCCCACGATGTTCTCGTAGTAGGAGTTGGAGGCCTCACGGGCCTGGAAGAAGATGTCAGGGTTCTGAGCAGTACCGCGGAGGATAGGATGCTCCGGGTTGAGGCTGCGGCGGCGGAAAGCGTTCACAGCGTCCATGTCCACCATAGAGGCCAGCTCGTCGTAGTCCCACAGGGCAATCTTCTGGATTTCGTGGGAGGTACGGAAGCCGTCAAAGAAGTGCAGGAAGGGCACGCGCCCCTTAATGGTAGCCAGGTGGGCCACAGCGCCCAGGTCCATCACTTCCTGGGGGTTGGTGGAGGCCAGCATGGCAAAACCGGTCTGGCGGCAGGCATAGATGTCGGAGTGGTCGCCGAAGATAGAGAGGGCATGGCTGGCCACAGCGCGGGCGGAGACGTCAATCACGCAGGGCAGCAGCTCGCCGGCGATTTTGTACATGTTGGGAATCATCAGCAGCAGGCCCTGGGAAGCGGTGAAAGTAGTGGTGAGAGCACCGGCAGACAGGGAACCGTGCACGGTACCAGCCGCGCCGGCCTCGGACTGCATCTCCACAACCTTGACCTTCTGCCCGAAGATATTTTTCCTGCCGTCGGCAGCCCACTTGTCAGACACCTCGGCCATGACGGAAGAAGGGGTGATAGGATAGATGGCAGCCACGTCGGTAAACGCATAGGAGACATGCGCCGCGGCATTGTTGCCGTCCATCGTTTTCATTTTTCTCGGCATTTTTTTTCCTCCTTTTGGAATGGTGCGTAAATTCTGCACACCCCGGCCTGGGGCCGGAGGTGTTCACCAACTGTCATTTTAACATTTTTAGGAGAGGTTGTAAATACATAAAGAGAGAAAACTCGCACAATTTCCGGGATTTCCCTTTGTCAAAAAGGCTGTTTCCCCAAGAGTTTACCCCAAAGCAGGGCTTTCACTCCTTTTTCCCCTGCGCCTTTGTCCCATCCTATAAAACCAAGTCCACCCGGTACTCCCCATCGATGAGGAGGTATTCGCAGCCGTATTTCCGGCACATCTCCAGGTTGTGCCGGTGCCCCTGCACCAGCGCCTCCTCCGAGAGCCCGTCGTCCTCCCCCCGCTGCTCTATCACGCCGGCATAGCCCCGGATGTCCCCAAAGCGGCTGCGGATGTACGCCTCTGTCATAATGAGGCACACATAGCGGATTTCCCGCCGGTACTCCTCGTCAAAGTCCTTTTCCCAGTCAAAGGGGATGTAAACCCCCTCCACAATCAGGTTCTGCCCGTTCTCAATGGCGGTCTTCACCGTCTCCCGCACAATGGGCCACAGGTACTGGGTCAGTGCCTCGTCCCCCTCCGGCGTCAGCTCTGTCTGCCCGCTGCGGATGAGCCCCATCTTGATTAAGTCAATGGAGAGATAGGGGTAGTGATACCGCTCCAGCAGCCTCTGTGCCAGCGCCGTCTTTCCCGTGTGCGTCTCCCCTGCAATCAGTAAAACCATGCTGCCATCCTCCTTTTCCCCATCTTATCACAGCGCCGCCCCCCTGTCAAACGCCCGCCCCCCTGTTTGACATTTCCCCCAAAATAGGCTAAAATGGAGAAAAATAAGGCAGGGCCCGCCCTGCAGAAAAGAGGAGTTTGTTGTTATGGAAGACCCCGGAGGAGGACAATCGTGGATTGTCCCGCTCATAGCCCTGTTTGTGCTGGGCTTTTTGATTTCGCTGTGTGAGTATGCCTTCTCCCTGTCCTCCCAGGGCAAGCTGAAAAAGCAGGCCGAGGAGGGAAACAAAAAGGCAGAGCGCGTCCTGCGCCTGCTGCGCCCCTCGGTGCACCTGAACATGTCGCTGCAAACCTGGGGGATGCTCTGCTGGCTCTTTGCCGGCGCCTTCACCCTGTGGGGGTTCCAGGGGCGGCTGGCAAAGGTGTTCCCCCCGGAGTTTGCCGCCGCTTCCCTGCTGTCGGGCGTCATTCTCCTGGTGGCCCTGGCCTTCCTCCTGCTGGCGCTGGTGCGCCTCACCCCCAAGCGCATCGCCGCCCGGGAGCCGGAAAAGCTGGCTATGGCCCTGGCCCCGGCGGCCGGGGTGCTGTGCGGGCTGGCTACGCCCCTGCGGCTGCTGCTCTCGGGGGTCTCGTCCCTGCTGGCCCGCCTCTTCGGCTTCACCGCCCGCGACCCCAATGCCGGCGTCACGGAGGAGGAAATCCTCTTAATGGTAGATGCCGGCCAGGAAAAGGGCGTGCTGGAGGAGAGCCAAAAGGAGATGATTAGCAACATCTTCGAGTTTGAGGACCTCACCGCCGGCGACATCATGACCCACCGCACCGACATCCTGGGCATCGAGGTGGGCGCCTCCCTGCAAGAGGCGGTGCGCATCGCCCTGCTGGAGGGCTATTCCCGTATCCCGGTCTATGAGGAGAACATCGACAGCATCATCGGCATCCTCTACAGCAAGGACCTGCTGCGCCTGGTGGGGCGGGAGAGCAAGGGGGATTTCCGCATCCGCTCCTATATGCGCCCCGCCCTCTATGTGCCCGAGTCCAACCGCTGCAGCGAGCTGTTCAAGACCTTCACCACCACCAAGACCCAGATGGCCGTGGTGGTGGACGAATACGGCGGCACCTCCGGCCTGGTGACAATGGAGGACCTCTTGGAGGAAATCGTGGGCAATATCCAGGACGAATACGACAACGACGAGGTGGAGATTGTCCCCATCGGCGAAAACACCTACGTCATCGACGGCCTCACCGGCCTGGACGACGTGGGCGACCTGCTCCACCTCTCCTTTGAGGAGGAGGACGAGTCCGAGTCCGATACCCTGGGGGGCTTTATCATCAACCGCATCGGCCGCATCCCCTCCCGGGGCGACCGGGTGGTCATCACCCACCAGGGCTTCCGCTTCACCGTCCTCTCGGTGAAAGACCGCCGCATCCTCAAGGTGCGGGCCGAAAAGCTCCCGGAGGGTTCCCTCTCCCAGGCTTAAAATTCCATTTTACAGTCAGAAACAGAAAGGGGTGTGCGGCATGGAAAAGGAGCACGCCTCTTTTTTGTGTCCCATCTGCCGGAATGCCCTGGCGCGGATTCCCGAGGGCAAGGGCGTCTGGCGCTGTCCCAAAGGCCACAGCTTCGATGTGGCCGGCTCCGGCTATGTCAATCTCCTCCCCTCCGGCCGGGGGAGCGCCCATCTCCCCGGCGACAACCCGGAAATGATGCGGGCCCGCCGGGATTTCCTTGCCCTTGGCCACTACCGGCCCCTGCTGGAGCTGCTGGCCCAGGCCGTTTCCGCCCGCTGCCCCCGCAGCCCCGTCCTCCTCGACGCAGGCTGCGGCGAGGGCTACTATACCTCCGGCGTCGCCTCCGCCCTGCGGGACCAAGGCCAAAGCCCCACCGTCTACGGCTTCGATTTGTCCAAGACCGGCGTCCGGTACGCCGCCAAGCGGGACAAATCCCTGTATTGCGCAGTGGCAAGCGTCTACGACCTTCCCCTGCCGGCAGAAACGGTGGACGGGGTTCTCAGCCTCTTTGCCCCGGTGGCGGATCAAGAGTTCCTCCGCGTGCTGCGCCCAGGCGGCTGGCTTTTTGTGGCAGCCCCTTCTCCCAAGCACCTCTTCGGCCTCAAGCAGGCCCTCTACGACAGGCCCTACGAAAATGCCGTCAAGCGCCGCGAATACGACGGCCTCCTCCTCCAAGAAACCTTGGAAATAAACTACACCGTCACCCTCCAATCCAACAAGGCCATTTTAGACTTGTTCTGGATGACCCCCTATGTCTACAACAGCTACCAGGGCGCCCAGCATCGCCTGGAGCGCCTGGAACAGCTGGAGACTCCCCTGGGCTTCCTGGTCTATTGTTACCAAAAAAGGAAGGGATAACGCTCATGCTCTATCATGCCTCCCCCCGCTCCGGCCTGAAAACCCTTCTCCCCCATGCCTCCACCCACGGCACGCCCTATGTCTACGCCCTGGAAAATCCGGTGACTGCCCTTCTCTTCGGTACAAAGCAGGATGATTTTGACTTTGACATCTCCACCGACGCGGCAGGCATTCCCACCCTTTGCGAGTGCTATCCCGGCGCTTTGGAGACAGTGTATCAGGGCAAGTCCTGCTCTCTCTACCAGGCGCCCGAAGCGGGCTTTCTCCGCAGCCAAACCGGCTGGGCCGATGAGCTGGTCTCCCCCCGTCCCGTGCCCGTCCTCTCCGAAACCCCCATCCCAGACCTCTATGCCCGCCTCCTGTCCGCGGAAGCCTCCGGAGCCCTTATCCTCCGCCGTTACCAGCACACTCCCACCTACCGCCGTATGGTCGCCGCCCACATCATCGACCGTCTTCTCCGCTTTCGCGTCGACCTGGAGCGCTGCCTCGACCAAGATCCCCGCTTTTCCACCCACTACCGTGCCCTCATCCTCGCCCTCCGCAGCGCCGCCGACGGCCACCTCCTCCCCTAAGCCGCAACAAAAGCGCCCTGTGTTTTGCACAGGGCGCTTTTTGGTGAGGGGATGGGAATTGAACCCAATCTATGGGGTGTCTCTATGATTAAACTCTCTCAGCCGGGTAGCTCCGGGTCTTTCCGGCGCCGATGTATCAGGCCGCTCCCCCCAGATACACCCTCGCCCACCATCATACATCTGTTTTTCATACCACAACCACTCCTTCCCCAACCACAGCCGTTCCCCTGGATATAGCATACCACAAGGCCAACCGCTGCAAGAACGAGAGACGGCACGTTCACTGGGCACCAAAAAGCCAGGACCGAAACCAAGAAAGCAATCATCACATCTTCTCTCAGAATACCACTTTCCCACTCTCCTGTAAAGTAGCAATCCCCTTTTTTCGCCTTTTTCCGGAAAGGGGCAATCCTGGGGCCCCTCACACCCCATAGTGCATCATCCACTTCCCGCCCTGCATTGCCTCCTCAATCCGCCGAAGCAGCGGGGGCAAATCCGACCGTTCCCCAAACAGCGGGTCGCCCTTCACCACGTCGTAGAGTATTCCCAGGGACTCCGGGGGAATCAGGGTAATCCCCCAGCGGGCCAGCCCGGTCTCCGGCCTGTCCAGCGTGCCAAAATACACCTTCATCCCGGCAAGCCCCTCCCACCAGTCGTCAATGTAGTCGTCGTCCACTGCCACACACCCGTATTTCTCCGGCAAATACTCCTCGTCATAGGGATACTGCGGGTCAAACTGTTGGATAATCCCAAACTCCTGCACGCAGGGCATCCTGCCACCTCCCTAAACCAGCGCCCTATCTTCCTCCCCGGCAGCCTCCTGTTCCGAAGGGGATTCCTCTCCTTCGGAACCTGTTTCCTGTGTTTCCGGGGAAACACAGGGGGCCGTCTCCTGCTCCGGCTCTGCGGCGGGAACGCCGGCCTCGTCTGTCTCTGCCTTCCTCTCCGGCATCTCCAAAGGGGCGCTGTCCCCCTTCTCCCCGGTTTCCTGCTCCAAGGCCTCCTTTGCCACTGCCAGCATCAGCTTAATCCGGTTTTCCTGGTTCACCTTGGTGGCGCCGGGGTCGTAATCAATGGGCACAATGTTGGCGTCGGGCCGCACGCTCTTAATCTTCCGAATCATCCCCTTGCCCACAATGTGGTTGGGCAGGCATCCAAAGGGCTGGGTGCAGACGATATTGCCATATCCCTGCTCAATGAGCTCCATCATCTCGGCGGTGAGCAGCCATCCCTCCCCCATCTTGCTGCCGTAGCCGATAATCCCCTTCACCAGCTCTTTCAGATGGGCATAGGGCGCCGGGGCGCGGAAGCTGCCCTGTTCCTTCACTGCGGCGATGAACTCCGCCTCAATTTTCACCAGGTAGTTCATCAGCAGGCCCACCACCCGCTTTTTCATACCGCTGCCGCCGTAGAGGGCAATGTCCTCCAGCCGGTTATCCACCTTAAACAGCATGAACCCCATCAGCCCCGGCACCATCACCTCGCAGCCCTGCTCATAGAGGAACTGTTCCAGCTCATTATTGGCCAGCGCGGAGTACTTCACATAGATTTCCCCCACAATCCCCACCCGCACCTTGGGGGTGCGCACCAGGGGCACATGGGCAAAGGACTCGGCAATCCGTTTAAAATTGGCCCGCAGCTCTTGGAGCGTCATCCCCTTGTTCTGGTTAAAATCCTGGGTCAGCTGTTCAATCCAGCGCTGCACCAGGGCAGCGCTCTGCCCCTTTTCCCGCTCGTAGGGCTTCACCTGGTTATCCAAGAGCATCAGCAGGTCGCCATAGGCCAGGATAGCCAACCCCTTGCGCAGCATCCCCAAGGTCAGGTGAAACCCGCTGTTGCGTTCCAGCCCCGAGATATTGAGGGAGATAACCGGTATCTTCTCCAAGCCCGCTTTTCCCAGGGCCTTGCGCAGCAGATGGATATAATTGGAGGCCCGGCACCCGCCCCCTGTCTGGGTAATCAGCAGGGCGGTCTTATCCAAGTCATATTTCCCGCTGTGAAGTGCGTTCATCATCTGCCCAATCACCAGGAGCGCCGGATAGCAGGTATCGTTATGCACATATTTAAGCCCCTCATCCACCACGGCCCGCCCGGTATTGGTGAGCAGCTCCACGCGATAGCCGTATTGGATAAAGATATTTTTCAAGAGCTCAAAGTGTATGGGCGCCATGTTGGGGATGAGAATGGTGTAATCCTTCTTCATCTCCCGCGTAAATTCCAAGTGCTTCGTATTGACCATAGTTTCCTCTTTCTCTCTCTTTTTTAGGGGTTCCTCCCCTATAAAACCTATCGCGCCGTAGGCAAATCAAAGTTTCCGGGCCAGCGCAGCTGGCCTTGTCCACACCTTTTCAAAGGGTGGTGGGGTCGAGGGGCAAAGCCCTTCGTCGCTCATCGCAATGAGCGAAATACCCCTTCTAAGGGGCGGCGTATCTGTAGCAAGCCCAGCCTGCGCACCCAGCCAACAAGCCGCCCTCCACCTAGCTCCCCTTTGCCAGTAACACTTCCCCCGCCCTCGCCGCCTTTGCCGACGGCAAACAGGCCCAGGCTCGCCTATCTCGCGGGCTTGTCGGTTCCCGCAGCGAGCAGGCAAAGGCCAACCTCCCGTTGGCCTGGTTCCTTGCCTTGCCGCAAGGAAACGAAAGGCCCATAGGGACAAGCCCCTATGTACCCCGGCGGTGTCGGTAGGGGTCACTCGGGTGTCGGCGAACGCTCCGGAAGTTATCGTTCCCACTTTTAGCAGTGACAAGGCCAGGTGAAGCGAGCTCGGTGCGGCCCCTCAGTTAGTTCGCCTTGGCTTTCTGAGGGGGCGGGGCGGTTCTCATTGGGCCTCTCGATTCCCCAAACTTTTTACATCCCAGTTTTTACAGCTAGGCCTTTGGGCTAATCCCCAGCCGCCTGTTCCTGTTCCAGCGCTGCAAACAGGCTCCGCAGGCGTATCTTTACTGCGCCTAAATTGGTAATCTCGTCAATCTTAATCTGGGTATAAATCCGGCCCGCGTTTTCCAGGTGGGCGCGCACCTCGTCGGTGGTGATGGCGTCCACCCCGCAGCCGAAGGACACCAGCTGCACTAGGTTCAGGTTCTTATCCCCGCTGCGCGCCACAAAATCCGCTGCGGCATAGAGCCGGGAGTGATAGGTCCACTGGTTCAAAACCGTGGTGGGTATCTTCTGGGTCAGCTGGCTGATGCCGTCCTCCGAAATCACCACGGCCCCGCAGTCGCACACCAGCTTGTCAATGCCGTGGCTGATTTCCGGGTCAATGTGATAGGGCCGTCCCGCCAGGATAACCACCGGCAGGTTCTTCTCCCTTGCCAGCCGCAGGAACTCCTCCCCCTTGCGGTGGATGCGCCCCATGTGGGCCTCCTGCTCGGCATAGGCGGCTTTCACTGCCTTTACCACCTCTTTTTGCGTAAAGCCGCCGAACTCCCGCTCCATCAGCTCATAGAACTTCCGGGCAAAGTCCTTCGGCCTGTGAATCCCCAGGTAGTCGCAGATGAATTTCACCTGCTTCACCGCCGGCACATTGGCCTGTATCACCTCCGGATAATAGGCCACCACCGGGCAGTTGTAGTGGTTATCCCCCAGGTTCTCGTCTAAGTTATAGCTCAGGCAGGGATAAAAGATGGCGGAAACCCCGCTGTCCACCAGCTCCTCCACATGCCCGTGCATCAGCTTGGCCGGGAAACACACCGTGTCCGAGGGGATTGTGTGCTGCCCCTTCAAATAGAGCTTCCGGTTGGAGGCCGGGGAGGTGACTACCGTAAAGCCCAGCTTGGTAAACAGGGTGTGCCAAAAGGGCAGCAGCTCGTAGTTGTTGAGCCCCATGGGGATGCCAATGGTCCCCCGCTTCCCCTCCCTGGGCCCATAGGCCGAGAGCAGCTCCCGCTTATACTCGTACATGTTATACTGCATGGCCTCCCCGTGGATAGCCAAAGGCTTATCGCAGCGGTTGCCCCCCACAAAGCGCCGCCCGCTGCCAAAGGTGTTGATGGTGAGCCGGCAGTGGTTGGAGCAGCCCCCGCAGGTTGTCACCTTCACCTCGTGTACAAAGGTTGCCAGCTGTTCCGGTGTCACAATGCGGCTGTGCTCCTGGCCTGCCCTGGCCGCCCGCTCCTTGGCGTAGAGCGCCGCCCCATAGGCCCCCATGAGCCCTGAGATATTGGGCCGTATCACGTCCCGGCCAATCTCCTTTTCAAAGGCCCTGAGCACC
The DNA here is from genome assembly GCA_022791315.1 of Oscillospiraceae bacterium. GTDB lineage: Bacteria > Bacillota > Clostridia > Oscillospirales > Ruminococcaceae > JAAVYW01. The sequence goes on from JAAVYW010000045.1 coordinate 34,956, forward strand.
GCGTCGTTGAGGAAAGTGCCCCCCTGCACCACAATATGCTGCCCCAATGCGTCGGCGCTGGCAGCCCGTATCACCTTGTACAGGGCGTTTTTCACCACACTGATGGAGAGCCCCGCCGAGATGTTTTCAATGGAGGCCCCGTCCTTCTGGGCCTGCTTCACCGAGGAATTCATAAACACCGTGCAGCGGGAGCCCAAATCCACCGGCCGGTCGGCAAAGAGCCCCAGCTTGGCAAAGTCCCCGATGGAGTAATTCCAGGCCCCGGCAAAGGTCTGCAAAAAGGAGCCGCAGCCCGAGGAGCAGGCCTCGTTCAGAAAGATGTTGTCAATCACCCCGTCCCGGATTTTAAAGCACTTGATGTCCTGCCCGCCGATGTCAATGATAAAGTCCACCTGGGGGTTAAACTTCTTCGCCGCCGTAAAGTGGGCAATGGTCTCCACAATTCCGTAATCCAGCTGGAAGGCGTTCTTGATCATCTCCTCCCCATATCCCGTGGCTGCCGAGGCCACAAGCCGGGTGAGGGGATAGTCGTGGTAATACTGCTGGATAAATTCCCGGATATGCGGCACCGGGTTGCCGCTGTTGGGCAGGTAGCGGCTGCACAAAATCCGGTCCTCCTCATCAGTCACCACAGCCTTCACCGTGGTGGAGCCCGCGTCGATGCCCAGATACACCGGCCCCATCACCGCCCCCTCCTCCCGGATGGGCACCCTGTGGGCGGCATGGCGCAGCGCAAACGCCTTGTATTCCTCCTGGTTTTCAAAGAGCGGCGCGCAGGAGATATAGCTCTCGCTGGAACGGTAGGACTCCACCGCCGCCAGCACTTCCTCCAGCACCAGCGGTTCCTGGGGCACAAAAGCGGCCCCCAGGGCCACAAAATAGAGGGAGTTCTCCGGGCAGATGCCCTGGATGTGCAGAATGCTGTCAAAGGCCGCCCGCAGCTGGGAGAGGAAGGACAGCGGCCCGCCCAGGTACACCACCTGCCCCCCAATCTCCCGCCCCTGGGCCAGCCCGGCCACAGTCTGGTTCACCACGGCGGCAAAAATGCTGGCCGAGATGTCGTTTTTCCTGGCGCCCTGATTCAAGAGGGGCTGGATATCCGACTTGGCAAACACCCCGCAGCGGGAGGCCACCGTGTATATCTTCTCATAGGACTTGGCCAGCTCGTTCATCTCGTCGGGATTCAAATCCAGCAGGGTGGCCATCTGGTCGATAAAGGCCCCGGTGCCCCCGGCACAGGAGCCGTTCATCCGCACCTCCAGCCCATCGGTTAAGAAGAGGATTTTCGCGTCTTCGCCCCCCAGCTCAATCACGGTGTCTGTGCCCGGCAGCAGGCGGTTCACCGCAATCCGGGTGGCATAGACCTCCTGCACAAAGGGGATTCCGGCGCTGTCGGCAATCCCCATCCCCGCAGAACCGGAGATGCACACCTGTGCCCGCTCCTCCCCGGGGAAGCGCTTTCTCACCTCCCGCAGGATGGCCGCGGTCTTGCCGGTGATTTGGGAAAAATGCCGCTCATATGTAGAGAACTGTATCTCATCCTGTTCATTTAAGACCACACATTTCAGCGTAGTCGAGCCAATATCCAAACCGATTTTCATGGAATATCCCCTTCCGGCGCCCCTCTCCGCCCTGCAGTCAAAGCACCTGATGATGCGCCTATTTTAACACACATTTGTGAATAAACAATGAAGCACAAATAGCCTTTTCCGTACCTTTTCTCATACGGTATTCACCAGACATTATTATAATCTATTTTTTCGCGCTTTTCCACTGGTATTTTCTCAAATCCCCCAGGAAAGTTCTGTCCCCGCCCTTATTTCCCGCTAAGATTCTGTCAAAAAGGCCGCTGCCCGGCGAAAAATTTTCCATTTTTCATGAAAAACCCGTTCCAAAACAGGGAAACTTCTCTGCCCCCATTTCCGGGCAAACGAGAAGGCCTGGGGGGATACCCCAGGCCCGTCATACCGCCTGTTATTCCTCCTGGCACAGGTCATCCAGGCGCGGAGGGAAAAACTCGGCAGTGGGGAACTTGATTTTCTTAAAAAGGTCACAGGGGCTCTCCTCCCCGCCGCCGGGATTGGATTCCCCAGGGACGCAGAAGTCATAAGTAGGCACCATCAGCTGCACATTCCGCTGGAGCCACACAATGAAAAACAGCCCCAGGGAAACCGAGATACGCTTTTTCACGCACACGCCGTTATAGCATCCGCCTCCAATGGGTTCCAGGCAGGGCGGCAGGCTAAACCCGGGGTCGCACACCGGCCCGCAGACATCCACCGCCGTACAGGAGAGGATAATGGGGTCCACCACCTGCACTGCGGCCTTGGGCAGCCCCAGGGGCTTGGAGATGGGCTCGCAGGTACAGCGGTCCATGGTGGAATCAAAGGTTTTCACCTTCCCCTCGCTGCCATAGAGGATGACCTTTTTACAAAACTGCGAAAACCCAAAAACCGAGGTGGGCAGGCATCCCACAACCGGATAGACATCCAGCCCGATGCGGATATAAAACGTCATATCCACAGAATAGAACCCCTGATTAAAGGGCACGGGCTCCACATCCAGGAACACTGCCACCACTTCTGCTTCCTTTGTCTTAATACTCACAGCCTGGTCTACTATCGCCTGGTTTTCGGCTGTGAAATAAATCCGCAGGTCTTCGATGCAATCCTTATCCGAGCAGCTGTCATAAATTCTGCCCGCCTCCATGCACACTGCCTCCTTGAACTCTTCGCAGGGTGCGCCTGTCACGTTTTGTTCTGCCATATCGGGACCTCCCTACATCTCAAAGATAGATTGCTTTGCTACCATCTTATGAGAGAGGACGGGGTTTGTTACAATTTCTCCCAATCCCTCCTGCGTTTTTTTCAGGTTCCGTCCCCTTCGGGGCAAAGGCCGGCTTCATTGGCCCCCATCTTTTGGGGCCAGGTGTCCTTCCCGTCTCAGGTCTATCGCGCCGTAGGTAAACTAAAGTTTCCGTCCACCCTTTCCAAAGGGTGGTGGTTTCCAAAGGCAAAGCCTTTGGTCGCTCACCGCAGTGAGCGAAATTCCCCTCTAAGGGGCGGCGTATCCATAACAAGCTAAGGCGCGCACCCAGCCCACAAGCCGCCCTCCTCCCAGCTTCCCTTTGCCGCCATCACGTCCCATCTCCTCGCCGCCTTTGCCAACGGCAAACAGGCCAAAGCTTCATCTCAGCCCAGGCTTGTCGGTTCCCGCACCGACAGGCGGCTTCCTTGCCTTGCCGCAAGGAAGCGAAAGGCCCATAGGGGCAAGCCCCTATGTACAATCTGTATAGGAGCAAAGCTCCTATACAGATTCGGCATTGTCAGCAGGGGTCACTCGGTGGTCGGCGGACGCTCCGGATGCCAGCGTTCTCCCACTTTTAGCAGTGACGAGGCCAGGTGAAGCGGGCTCGGTACGGCAGCAAACAGTTTCTCATTGAGCCTCTCCCTCCCAGCCTTTCTCCTCTCATATCCCCGCTTTTTCCCTTCCTTCCCCTTCCCAAATCCGCCAAAATATGCTATAGTCAGACCAGAAAGGGGGATTCCCTGTGAGAATTGCGATTTTGGACGCTGCAAGCGTCAATCCCGGCGACCTGAGTTGGGGCCCGGTGCAGTCCTTGGGCGACACCTGCATCTATCCTGCCACTGCCCCCCAGGACACTGTCTCCCATATCGCCGACGCCCAGGCCATCCTGGTCAACCGGGTTTCGTTGGGGAGAGAGGAGCTGGCCCGGTGCCCTGCCCTGTCCTATATCGGCGTCTTCGCCACCGGCTACAACCTCATCGACACCTCTGCCGCCCGCGACTTAGGCATCGCCGTGGCAAATGTCCCTGCCTATAGCACCGGCGCAGTGTCCCAGGCCGTCTTTGCCTTCCTGCTGCACATTGCCAGCGATGTGGCCGGGCACGATTCCCTGGTAAAGCAGGGGGCCTGGGAACGCCCCGGCGGCTTTGACTACTCCCTCACCCGCACCTTTGAGCTGGCGGGCAAGACCATTGGCCTGGTGGGCTTTGGCAATATCGGGCAGCAGGTGGCAAAGCTGGCCCAGGCCTTTGGGATGCAGGTGCTGGCCTGGTGCCGCCATCCCCGCCCGGAATGGGAGGGCCCCACCCTCCGCTTTGCCCCCCTGGAACAGCTGCTGGCCCAGGCCGATTTTGTCAGCCTCCACCTCCCTCTCACCCCTGGGACCCACCACCTCATCGGCCGGGAGGCCCTGGCAAAGATGAAAGAGGGGGCCTCCCTCATCAACACTGCCCGGGGCGGCATCCTGGAACAGCAGGCCGTGGTGGAGGCCTTGGACAGCGGCCGCCTGCGCTGGGCCTGTATTGACGTGCTGGAAACCGAGCCGCCCCTCCCCGGCAACCCCCTCCTCCACCACCCCCGCTGCATCGCCACCCCCCATGTGGCCTGGGCCTGCCGGGAGACCAGGGAGCGGGTCATCCGGCTGGCGGCGGAAAACCTGGCCGCTTTCTTTGCCGGGGAGCCTCAAAACGTGGTAAACGGCGTGGAGCCGAGACGATAGGAGGAAAGCCAATGCCACCAAAAATCGAAAAATACCAGATGCGCCTGCGCATGGAGTCCAAGGCGGAGGAAAACCGGGCAAAGCCCCCTCTCCAATCCCCGGATGTGGCCGAGACAGCCGAATTCCTCTTCTCCCGCTCCCTGCCCCATCGGGGGGACAGCGACCCCCTCCTGCTGGCGAAACGGAAGCAAAACCGGGCAGAGCAGTACCTGGTAAAGCACGCCTATACCGATTGTGCCTGCAATGAGTTTGTCTACACCAAGCTGGCCCAGGCCATGGGCTATTCCATGCCCGATGTGCTTCTCCTGCGCCTCTCTCCCCAGGAGAAACGCCCCTATTTTGCCACCGAATACCTCATTGCCCAGCGCTATTTAGCTGTCAGCGACCCCGACCCCAGCTATGCCAAAATACGGGAGCAGGCCGAAAACTGGTCCCAGTATTTCTCCTTCCAGGCCCTCTACGGCATCACAGGGGAGGGGGACGGTTTGGAAATCCTCTTGGCCGAGGACAGGAAAATCTATCGGGTCGATACCACCGACGCCTTCCCCGTCGGCAACTATTACCTGGACGTTGCAGGCATCACCCAGGAAATCGGCGGCGCCCGCCCCTCGGACCGGATTCAAGACAGGCTGCTCTCCATGGATTTCTCCAAAACCCTGAACGTCCCCGCCTGCAACCGCCTGTTGGAGCAGTGCCTGCAACTTGACAGCGCCAGCCGCCCCTATTTCCTGGAACCCTTTGCCCTGCTGCCGGAAATCCCAGCTTCCTATATCGACGGGTTCCTCAACACCCTCTGCTATTTCTACCCCGATTTCATCGGCAACTATTTCAAGCGATACCTTTCCGCCCTGCAAGAGCAGTGCGCAGCCTATTGGCGCGCTTTTTCCCGCTAAACGCGGCAGCCAAAAAGCCACCCCTGTCCCGCTTCCCAGCGCAGGACGAGGGTGGCTTTCCTCTGCCATAACTCAATACCGAATCAAATGGAACTGCCCAATCACTGGCAGCGGAACCATTTTCCCCTGGGCCGCGTTGCCGATGCCCATGAGAATCAGCACAAACATGCAGATTCCCCCGCCCAAAAAGACAATCTGCCCCACAAAGGGGATAATCTGCACAATGGAGAGGATGACACAGCAAATCAGCACAATCAGCCCCTGGTTGGCGTGATACCGCCCAAAGCTGGAGGAAGGGCAGGCAATCAACGGCAGGAAAAACAGCAGATAGGCCAGCATGGCGAAAATCTTGTTTTTCTCCACCTCCTCCCTTGCCTCGTCGTTCAGGTCGTCGCTGTAAAATTTCTGGCTCATCGTAAAAACTCCTTTCTCCCTATTCTATGGATTGTTCCGGCTCTGCAATTTCCTCCGAGGGCTTGCCCTCTACCGGGGTGCCGCCCGCCTGTAGCAAGCTCCACAGTGCATCGTATGTGTATTCTGCGGAAGAAATGAAGGAATTCAGCGTTTCCCGCTGGTCCCCCAGGGCATAGACCTCCACCCGCAGCAAGTCGGGCTTCCCCTGTTCCCACTCCTCCAGGGAGAGCAGGGAAAAATAGGTGGCATCCGCTTCCAGCAGCTGCTCCCCCCGGGCAATCCCGTCCACATAGCACACGGCCCGGTAGCCCGAAGCCCCCTCCACCGCCTCCCAGGCGGCCAGGTATTCCCCCGATTCCGCCACAAAGGAGACGGTGAGGTTTCCCGGCTCCTGCAAGCGGTGGTACTTGCCGTCCTCCTCCCCGGTCTCCTTCCGGATTTCCTCCGGGAACTGCGCCCCCTCGCCGGTTTCAATCACATCGGGGCGGCGCTCATAGCGGGTGCCGTCTGCATAGGCCTGCAGCAGGCCAATGTGCCCCGCCCCCCGCAGCTCCGCCGCCGCGTGGCTCTCCACCGTGTCCACCACGGAATAGCTGCCCAGGGTCAGCGTGGCAATGTTGCGTAGGGCAAGCTCCCGCACTGTCAGGCCCGAGATTCCCACATACACCCGGTGCAGCGGCACCTGGGGCACGGTAAGGGATTCCACCGCATAGCGCGTCTCGGTGTCGTACACAATGCTGCTGCCCTCCAGGGATACATCGCTGCCCACCTCAAGCCGCGCAATGCGGATGCTGCCGCTCAGCCGCAGGGTGGTCTCGCTCTTGGGCGCGCTCACCACCACATTGGCTGCCGAGACGTTTTTCATGGAGTAGCGGCACCCGTCCGTGCCGTAGAGATACACGCTCCCCAGCACCTGCACGTTCTCAAACCCCACCACAGCGGCGGAAAGGGATTTGTCCAGCACCAGGTTGCCCTTAATCAGCGCGTTTTTAAACGTCACCCCCGAGGCCTTCACCACCACATTGTCATAGACGGCCTGCTCCCCGCCCCCATAGGCCCCTGCCCGGGTAATCACCCTGTCCGCTGCCCGGGGCTCTGCCTTGGGCTCCGGCGCAGGGGCAGGCTCCTTGGCCGGGGCGTCGGCACTGTCCTCTCCCTGTTTTGCATCCTCTGCCGCGTCTTTTTGTTCCTCCCGCTCGGCCTCCACCTCCTCCGGCGAAAACCCCACTGTCTCATCCTGCACCGGCTTGACAGCCGAAAGCGGGGGAGCCGGCTGTGCCTCCTCCACCACCGCAGGCGCCGGCACCATTGCCCCCTTGCGCATCACATGATAGGCAAACACGCCCACCAAAAGCAGCACAGGCACCAAAAGCAACGTCAAATACTGCCGCATGGGCGCGCCTCCTCTCCCGGTTTCTCTCCCATCCATTATACAGGGATTTTTCCACATTTGCAAGGAATCCGCAAAAGTGGGAAAAATTTCAGCACTCCCTGTAAAAAGCCCCGGTTTTCTCTTGCACCAAAGCGGCGGGGATGGTAAAATAGGGTCAGAAAAAAGGGACCGGGGCAGATGCGCCCCTCCCAAAATTAGAGAAAGGGGCCCTCCTCCGGGAGGGCTATGGTCTGTGCACATGCGTCGAACCCATCAAAAGCTCCTAGCATCCCTCCTGCTCTGCGGCGTCCTGGCCGGGGGCGCCGGGCTGGCCGAACCCGTCCAGCCCGTCTTCCAGGTCCTTCCCGCCCGTGCCGTGTCCTTCCAAAAGCGCATCAACGAGGCTGCCGAGGAAAACGAGGACACCATTGGCTGGATTTTCATTGACGGCCTGGACATTGACTATCCCGTCCTCCAAGCCCAGGACAACGACTATTACCTGGACCGGGGCGCCGACGGCAGCTCCTTCTGGCACGGCTGTGTCTATGCCGACTACCGCAACACCTTTAACGAGGGGTACTACACCCCCCGCAACATCACCCTCTACGCCCACAACAAGGACGACCACCAGTACTTTGCCAATCTGAGAGACTACCGGCTGCTGGAAACCGCCCGCCAAAACCCCTACATCTATTTCTCCACCAAGGACGGGGACGAGGTCTACAAGGTCTTTGCCGCCTTCTACGCTGAAACCCAGCTCAACTACAACACCGCCAACCCCTCGGATGATTTGATGGCCCAACTCATTGCCGAGGTCAAGAAACGCTCCGAAATCACCTTTGACGTCCCCGTGGATTCCAGCGACCAGCTCCTCACCCTTTCCACCTGCTGCTACCGCTACACCTACGCCAACGGCCAGGCCCGCACCGACCAGCGCTTTGTGGTGATGGCCCGCAAGCTGCGTGCCGGCGAATCGGTGGACGACAAGGTCTCCATGTGGCAAAACCCCAATCCCAAGGCCCCCCAGTTCCGGAACTGAGCGCCGTTTCCCAAAAGATAAAACGAGACAGAGGGGGAAATTCCCTCCAATTTTCACAAAAAAAGCAGGGCAGATTGATGCGCCCTGCTTTTTTCTATCACTCTGTGGCAACCAAATCGTAAAATGTCTTTCCGCCCTTTTCCCTGTGGCTATCCCAGTCCCTTTCAATGGCTTCCCACACATTTTTGACGCCGGTAGCCCATTCCCCGCCTTTTGCAGTGCCAAGCCAGCAGCCCGCCGCTGATGTCCAGATAGATACCTGCGTCACGCTCCACGATAATGGCCGTAGGCAGCGGGGGCCCGGCCTTTCCCGTATTTTCTCATACGCAGTTCTCTGTCCAGAGCTTTGGGCAGAAAAACGCCGCCACCTCTGCGGTCAGTTGGGGCCACAATTCATCGACCAAATCAACGCAGCCGGGAATTTGCCGCAGCATGTTGCCCTCAATACGCAGACGCGCTGGTTTTGGTGCCTGTCAAACATGGCCTGAGCGCATAGACAGTCTCCTGGGCAGATGCCTGTATTGCCCCTCCCCGGCCCTCTCAGGGCTCCAGCACCACCTGCGCCAGCACCGGATTATGGTCGGAGGATGCAAACCCCAAATCCAGGGTCTCCACCTTTTCCAGCTTCACATTGGGGGAGAGGATAAACCCGTCAATCACATAGTGCTGGGTGTTCTCGGTATCCTCCGGGTCATAGGGCTGGTTCAGCAGCCGGCAGCTGGGCGTCCCCAGGTCGTAGGCATAGGAAAAACCCTGGGGCAGCATCTCCTCTGTCAAGACCCTCGGCTCCCACAGGTCAGGATGGGTGTTGGGATACGCTTCCAGGCTCCCCGGGAAAATCTGGTTAAAATCCCCCCCGGCAATCACATAGTTCCCCTTTTCATACTCTGTCTCCAGGAACTCGTTGAGCTGCTTGGTCTGGGCAACCTTCCCCTCCCCGTCGTCATAGGCCTCCAAGTGCAGGTTCACCAGCACCAGCTGTCTGTCGCTCCCCTGGACAGGCAGGCGGCTCACCAGCAGGCAGCGCTTGAGGTTGGCTGTGCGCACCGGCCAGGAGAAGGGGCAGGGCAGGGCGATGCGCTGGGCGCTGTCAATGGCATAGTTCGCCGTGGTGAGCACCCCGCTGTTCACCTTCCCGATGGGCGGCAGGGGATAGGGCACAAAGGGGCAGGCGTAGTTCAGGGCGTGTACCCCGTTTTTCCCCGCCAGCATCACCGCCTCGTCGATGCTATAGGTGCGGGCCGAATCCACATCCACCTCCTGGAGCATTGCCAGGTCGGGCCTCTCCTCCCCCCAAAGCACCTGGGAAACCCCCATCAGGTTCTCCTCCACCCGCTGCCGGTCAGAGGACTTCACCTGGCTCCCCCCGTCCATGAAGAAGTCCGCGTTGTCCCCCAGCCCGCCATAGCCGATGTTCCAGCTCATCACCCGCAGGCTCTCCCCTACCGGCAGGGCTTGGGCCGGGGCCTCCTGGGAGAGGAGGGCCAGCTCCTCCACCGCCTGGGGCTTGTACTCCGCGGCGCTCAGCCAGATAATGAGCCCAATGGCCGCCGCCACCGGCACCAGCAACACCACCAACGCCACTTTCAGGATTTTTTTCACCCGAACCGCCTCCTCGCTCCGCTTAAGGCCCCTTAGGCCATCTAGGGGTTGTTTGAAAATAGAGAAATTGCCGGATTTTTCGCAAGAAGGAAGCAGATGCAAGGAAAAAAGCACAGGAATCCTGTATGGATTCCGAGCATTTTTGACGCGGCAGATGCTCCTTCTTGTAGAAAAAGACGGTGATTGCGATTTTTCAAACGACCCCTAGGCTTCCTCCCCCTCTAAAACCGCGCTGAAAAAATACTCCGCGCTCTCCCCGCTGCAGCCCTGGGGGAACACCTCCGCTGTCCAGTACTTCTCCGGATAGGGGATGGGCACATCCTGCCCCAGCATCACATTGCGGGTCACATCATACATGGCGTCGCTGTCAAAGCCCTCCCTGGCGTGCATGGCCTCCCTGTCCCCGGAAAAGACCGCGTGGGCAAACTGGGCCACATAGGGCGGCCCGCTCTGCCCTGCCCCGGTAAAGGAGGCAACAAAGTCAAAGGAGAGGAGCCCCTCCGGCACCGGCGTACCCGCCTGGAAAAACCGCCCCCACACCCCATGCCAGGGCCCCGCATCCACGCCTTTCCCATAGTGGTGCATCAAGAGGATGTCCCCCGGCAGGGCGCGGTATCCCTCCAGGGCATCCAGCTCGGCCATTTTGTTTTGCCTGGCCTCTTTCTCCCGGTATGCCTCCCCCTCAAAGCCCACAAACCGCAGGGCTGGCAGTTTCCGGTAGGAAAAATCTGCCAGCGTAAAGCCCGCCTGCTGCCGCTTCACCAGCTCCGGCATAAAGAGCGTCCACTGTACCTCGGCGTCGCAGTTTTTCAGGTAATTCAAATAGCCAAAGGATTCCACCGTGTCCGTCCCATATGCCCCGGTGCGCCCGCCGGCGATTTTCTCCCGCACCTGCCGCTCCCCCATCCGGGCAAAGCCGGAGAAGAGCAGCTCTGCCGCCTCCCGCTGCTGCCCCTCTGGGGGACGCCCCGCCAGCGCGTCCGCAAACCGTTCCAGCGCGCCATACACAGCCGGGTTCACCAGCTCTTTCGGTTCCAGCGTCTCCAAATCGGCCCGCAGCCGGGCCGTCTGCTCCCGGAACCGGCCGATAATCCCCTGCATCAGGGCCTCCCGGTTCTTTTCCAGCTCCTCCGGCCCCCACTGGGCGTCCTCCAACAGCCAGGCGCTCACCGCGTCAAAGGCCAGCGGGTTGGCCCCCCTGGCCCGCAGGGCCCACTCCCCCATTTTCCGGTACTTCTCCTCGTCTGTCAAGCTCCTGTCCTGCCACGCCCCGTTTTCCCAGCAAAAATCAGCTGTCAGCTTTTTCATATCCATCTTTATCCCATAGCCTTCGCCCCCGCGAAGGCCTCCTCCCTCCCCTCTTTTGGGATTGGTTTTGCACGCAAAATCGCTGGCCCCTCCGGCCGCGAAAGCTACCAAAAATAAATTTTTTGCCCTGTTTTCCCCACTATCTCGCCGTAGTGGAGGCGTAGTAGGCGTTGCGGAAGGTGGGCTCGATGGGCGAGCGGTTGTTGTAGAGGATAACCGGGTCGCTGTCCGTCTCCCCCTTCCGCAGCAGCCGGGCCATCACCCCGAAGCGGGTCACGTCGATATACCCGCCGGTAGAGGCATAGCGGTAGCGGTATCCGCAGGTGGAGAGGGTGATAAGCTGGTCCCCCTCCTCCACATCCACACCGTATTTTACCCAAGAGCGGGCCTTGGCGTCCTCCACCAGCTTGGTGAGCGCCTCCCCCTCAGGGGAAATCTGCCGGTAGTTAAACACCTCTTCCCCATAGGAGGAACCGTTGGTGTAGAACCCGGCAAACACCTTGAAAATCATCACTTCCCCCTCTGTCACCAGGTAGATATAGCAGCTGTCCCGGGCCGAGTCGGCGTCCAGGTAGGTGTCCAGCAGCTGGCCAAAGAGCCGGTGGTCCGCCTTGTTGTGGGCGTAAATAATGCTGTTGGTGCTGAAATCCCCGGCCCGCAGCCCTGCCGTGTTGCGGTAATCCAAAAAGGGGATGCCGTAGGGGTCATAGGCTTTCACGGCGTTGTGGTCCAGGTAAAAGGAGTTGTCATCTGTCAAAAACACCGGATGGCTCACGGTGGTGCCGGGTATGTAGAGCCAGGCCACTGCCTCGTCGTTCTGGGCCTTGGCTGCCGCCAGCTGTTCCCGCAGCGCGGCAAAGTCAATCTGGCTCTCCGGGTCAGGCCGGGGCGAGCCGTCGTCAACAGGCTCCTCCGGCTCTTCAGGCTCTGCCGGCAAGTCGGGCACAGAGGGGTCCGGCAGGTCCAGTATTTCCTCCGGCGGCGCCTCCACCGGCAGGGATTCCACCGGCTTCAGATGGAGATAGACCCCTGTGCCAATCCCCCCCAAGGCCAGCATTATCACCAGCGAAAAGGCCAGTTTCCCCCCGGTAAATCCCGGCTTTTTCCACACGCCCCCGATTTTCTGAATTCCCTCCACCACTGTCAGCAGCACCCATCCCAGGGCCACTGCCACCGGATTCCGTTTCCTGCGTCTCCTTCTGGCGCTCACGCCATACTCCCCTTTCACACACAAATTTTCGCTTTCCCTGTCTGCACTCCATAACCAAAAAGGCCTGCACAAAACCATGGCAGGCCTTTTCTCAGTTGTCACGCATCAATAGCCGCTGTCGTAGAAGGCCTCGTCAAAGGTGGGAGCCTGCCGGTCCTCGTTGAGGGTGATGTTGTGCTCCTCCTCGATTTTCTCCCCTTCCCGCAGCAGCCGCCCCATAACCACAAACCGCTGGGTTGTCAGCGCCTGCCCTGTGGCAGAGCTGATATACTTATAGGAGCAGGTGGAGAGGGAGAGGATTTTGTCAGTGTTGTCCACTTCCACCTCATAGTCCAGCCAGGAGCGCTCCTTGGCCCCGTCGATAATCTTGGTATAATACTCGTCCGAAGGGTTGGGGGAGATGTAGTTAAACTCCGCCATCCCCTTGCGGGAGCCGTTGGTGTAGAACCCGGCAAACACCTCAAACACCAGCGTCTCCTCTTCCGTCACCACGTAGATATAAGGGCTCTGCTTTGCAACCTCCGGGTCGCGATAAATCTGGGCCAGCTGGGCAAAATAGGTGTTGTCATTTTTGTTGTGCCCATAGAGGATGGTGTTTTTGTCAAAATTCCCCGCCAGCGCCCCCACATTGTTGCGGTAATCCGCAAAGATGCTGCCATGGGCCTCATAGTTCAGTTCCAGATCCTTTTCCAGGTACTTGGTGTTGTCGTCCGCCTGGAGGAGGGGGTAGTCAATGTTGGTGTTCTCCACATACATCCAGCCAAAGACCTCGCTGTTTACCGCCTTGGCGTCGGTGAGCTTCTGGCGCAGCTCCTCCACCAGCTCGGCGTCCTCCACCATATCCTGGGGTTCCGGCTCGGGCTCGGGTTCCGGGTCTGGGGTATCGGGCTCATCCGGCAAATCCAGTACATCCGAGACAGGCGGCTCCTCCACAGGCGGCGTCTTGGGCTTGCCGCACTGTACGCACAGCACCACAATCAGCGCAATGAGCACCACCAGCACGGCGGCTGCAACAACGGTGTGTTTTTTTGACCAGGTCTTTTTCAAATTTTCCAAAAATTGTTTCAACTGATTCATCTGTCCCCTTGCCTTTCCCAGGAAGAAGGCGTCCCCTCTCCCGTATCATGTCGTAAACAGGCTGTTGGCGCTGTCTCATGTAAATAAACCCACAGGCAGCCCGTTTTATTGGCGCTCCTCTGCCGCCTCATCAAAAAACGGCAGGGGATTTCCCATTTCTGTTCCCCTATCATACCATTTTTCCGCCGTTTTGACAAGAATTTGTCCCTTCTTTTTCTCCCCTTTTTGAGATTCCCTCCCCTGCCCTCAAGACAAAAACCCCACCCCTCTCTTTCGGGAGGGGTGGGGAAAGTCCTGTGTTCAGGTCTTATTTGGATTTCTTGGTGGCAATCAGGCCAGCGGCAGAGATAGCAGCCACAGCCAGCATCACAGCCATGCTCACAGAGGAGGAAGAGCCGGTGTTGGGGTTGCCAGTGCCATTGCCAGGCTTGTTGCCGGGCTTGTTGCCATCGTCGGGCTCGTCGATGATGGGGTCATCGTCGTCGGGCTCGTCGGGCTCGATGGGCTCGTCAGGCTCTTCGTCGGGAATCACCTGCAGGTCAGCGGGGATAGGCTGGTCAGTGATGACATACTTGTCCAGCGCAGACACCGCGAAGCTCACCTGGCCGTTGTCCACATCCATGGTGGAGGTCATCAGGTCGAAATCAGTGCCGTTGAAGCGGTACACATAGGGGGTGGCATACTCGGTGTCCACAGTAATGGTGGCATTCACAGGGAGTTTCGCCCCGCTGCGGAAGCCCAGGTAAGAGACCTGCGCCTCAAACTCGGCGTCGGCAAAGGCCTCGGCCACGCTGGCGATTTCACCGGTGGAGTAGGCGATGTTGAAAGCGGCAACGGTGCCCTTCTTGGCATCGGAACCCTTCACCGCCATGACGATGTCGCCATAATGGAAGCGGACAACATCCTGGCTGTTCAGCTCTTTCTTGAGCACCTCCATCATGTCCTTGGAGATGACGGGAGAATCCAGGTCAAAGTCCAGAGAGGTTTCGCCATACTCGTGCATGTCGTCGATTTCAGCCAGCAGGCGGTCCACATTGGTGTCGCCATAGCCGATGGAGTATTCCATCTTGCTGAATTCAACAGTCTCAAAGCCCTGCCGGCGGCCCTCAGAAGTGGCCTTGGCAATTACAGTGATGGTGCCTTCCTTGGGGCTGGTGAGGGTCAGGCCATCGGCCTCGGCGTAGAAGGAGCCGTGAATCTCGTTGGGAGCATTTACGGTGTCCTGCGTCACTCTCAGTCTGTCATAGGAGAGCGGGCCCGTCACTTTTACGCTGATGTCATAGTACTTGCGGTTGAGCGCTACGTTGGACTCATTGCCCTCGTCGTCTGTCAGCTTGTTGCCATAGGCCTCCAAGGCAAAGTCAAACCTGGTCTTGGAGCCAGGGGCAACAGAGCCGCCTGCATTCCACACACTGTAGCCATCGGAAGGAGCACTAGATGTCAAGTCGAGTTTTACGGTCGAACTGGGTTCTACGGCGGTGTCTTTCACGTTGTTCTCGGCAAACGCAGCTGTGGTCAGCCCGAATGCCATTGCGGCAGCCATGATAAAGGATAAAGCCTTTTTCATGTATGTACCTCCTTTAGATAAGAAAGAATTTTTTCGTTCAAACCCTGCCGTCTTTTCTTTTTCTTTAGTGCCCTTGAACAATTGCTAGTATATCGGATTGTCCCCAAAAGCGCAATGGTCTTTTGTCATATCCTTGTTTCTGTTTTGTAATCTTTATTTGTGCATATCTCATAAATAGCTGGTTGATATACCCTGAATAATCAGATATTTTCACTAATATGCCAAAAAAGGAAAAAAATTCCTGCAAAATCTCCTAAATTTTGGAAATTTTGCAGGACTGTGCTTCCAAATGCAGAATACCGGGAAACATTTCCGCTGTTATTTTTCAAAAAACCGCAAAAAGCCGTTATTTTATATAGCGCTGGATTTTCAGTGCCGTGCTCTCTCTATAATAAGTGTCCCCGTCTTTGAGCTTGTAGATGCGGGGCTCTTCCGCCTCGGCCTCCTCCTGGGTTTCCCCAGTGCCCAGCAGCTTCTTCCCGCCCCCGGCCCTGTTCTCGTCAGCGGCAAAGAGCAGGGTAGACGGGTCGGCAATCTCCTCAGGCAGGGGCTTCTCGGTAATCACATAGGTGGCGAGCTGCTGCGCCTCTATGGTATAGACCTGCCCGTCGTGGGTCAGCTTGCACCTGGAAAATCTTTCCGTTTCCGGGTCAAAGGTGTAGATACAGCGCCTCTCCATCCCGTTGCCCACGTAGAGCCGCAAGGGCGCTGTAAGGCTCTGCTCCTTGAATTTCAGGTAGGAGACCTCCCCGGTAAACCCGGCCTCCTCAATGCGCTTGGCGTACCCTGTGTGCTCCTCTGTAGAGGCGTAGAGGTCAATGGCCTGCGCCTTCAAATCGGTGAGCATGTCATAGGTAAAGACCACGCCATAGCCGCCGAAATCCACATTCATGGACTGCCCTTCTTCCAGCTCCATCTTGAGCATCCGGATTACCGAGCCGGGCAGATACCCCGCGTTGGCATAGGCAAAGCCGTAATCCCTGCGCTCCATCCACATGGTGTCCAGGGCCTCCTGGATACTATAGGAATCAAAGGGCTGGTACTTCACCCGCATCTCCTGGCGATAGCTGCCCTTGGCCAGCAAATCCCGGTGCTCCCCCACCGGCGTGAGGGTCACAGTATAGGCGGCATTTTTCGATTTCTCCGCCGACAACAGCCCCGATTCCAGGTGGAAGGTCACAGTAAAGACATTGTACTCCTCTTCGCTCTCCTTTATCCGCACCAAATCGGCCTTCAGCGGCTTCACCGTGTGCACGTCCACCTTAAAATCCTCCGCCTTGGCATGATAGGAAACCCGGGAAGGCGTCACCCGGAACTCCACCTTCACCCAGGCGTTATTGGTGGTGGTGAGCTCGTACTCACTCTTGGAAAAGGAAATCGAGATAAATTCCCCCTCCGTCTTGGCCTCCACCTCCTCCGCCAACGCCGGAACCGCCAGCAACATCACCCCCAGCAACGCCACAATAACCCCTGCAATCCGTCTCACAATACCTCACGCTCCTCTGCTTTTCGTCTTTTTCCATCTTTTGACAAAACAACCTTTATCGCGCCGCAGGCAAACTAAAGTTTCCGGGCCAGCGAAGCTGGCCTTGTCCACACCTTTCCAAAGGGTGGTGAAGACCAACTGAGTTGGCCTGGCAAGAATCGCCTTGCGCTTCTTGAAAGTCAAGCCATAGACTTGATTTTTCCAAAGGCAAAGCCTTTGGCCGCTCACCGCAGTGAGAGAAATTCCCCTTCTAAGGGGCGGCGTATCCGTAGCAGGCTAAGGCTCGCACCCAGCCCACAAGCCGCCCTCTACCAAGCTCCCCTTTGCCGGTAACACATCCCACCCCCACGCCGCCTTTGCCAACGGCAAACAGGCCTCCCTCCCCCAATTGTACCACATCTCCCCTCCCCTGGGAAGATATTTCCTGGGAAAAAAGACGGCACCCGCCCGTCCCCGGACAGATGCCGTCTTCCCACACATTCCAGGGCCCTAACGCAGCGTCAGCCGCCCGCTCGTCCCCTTCTCCTCCTTGGCAGAGGACCCGGAGAGCACCAGCCGCTTGCCCGTAGAAGAAGTGCCCTTCTTCTGGGAACCAATCAAGACGAGCTTTTTCCCGGTAGTGCTGTCAGCGTCATCTGCATCGGCCCGGGGCGCGTCCAGGTTCTCCACGTCAATCTCGGTGGGAGAAATCACAAACTCGCCCAGGTTCCGCACAAAGAAAGTGACAACGCCGTTTTCCGTCGAGGATTCAATCGGTTCAAGCTCCTCGGCCCTGGTGTTGTACTGATACACATAGTTCTTCCTGGAACCGGTGTGCACCGCCACACCCAGCTGCCCGCCCAACTCTCCGGCGCCAAAGCGCAGGATATCCAGCTTGCTCTTATTGATTTTGTTGGTAGCCAGCAGGCTGTTCAGCCGCGAAGAGGGGTCTGTCTTGGGGTTGGTGCCAATGGTCTTGGCATCCATCGACTTCACATACCGCCCCACAAACACCAGGCTAAACCCGTCGTATTCCAGCGTCATGGTGGCATCCGATTTCAAGTACTTCTTCATCAGCGTCATCGCCCGCGCCGGAAGCGCCAGCGTGTCAGGCGAGAAGGTAGCCTCTTTGTCGCCGTAATCCCGCATGTCATAGAGGGTGTCCTCAAAGCTGTCCAAATCCATCTCCGGGTAGGTCACCGTCACGGTCTGGCTCTGGGTCTCCACCTGGTCATAGCTCCGGGGCACCCGCACCGATACCTTTACAAACCCTGTCTTCTCCCGCACTGCCAGGATTTCCGTGGGGTCCGCCGTCACAGTAACCGAGAGCACATTCCCCGTCAGGGACACGCTGCGCTCATAGGCGTCCAAAAAGGAACTGCTGGTCACACGGATATCCACATCCGAGCGCTTTGCCTCTCCGTCATTGTTGTGCAAGATAAAATCAAATTCCAGCTGGGCAGATTCACTGTATTCAATATCGGTGCCGCCCACCTCTTCCGCCAGGGCCGCAGGGGCCATCGCAAGGGCCGTCGCCGCAGCCAGCAGGCCACTTATCCATCTCTTCATTTCCTTCGCCTCCTCAAAACGTCAAAATAATCCAAAAATTACCACAGAAGGCCGCTGTTCAGCGGCCTTCCTCGGGTTTGGCAAACACTTATTTCTTCTTAATCGTCAGGGTCAGCTTCTTCGTGGTAGAAGAAGTGTTCTTGTTGGAAGAAGAAGTGGTTTTCTTGTCAGAGCTGCTGGTCTTGTCTTCGGTCTTGTCCGCAGCGTCGTCCGCCTCAGCCTTGCTGGCCGAAGCCGTGGTGCCGGACTTGTACACGATGGATTTGGGCAGCTTGGACTCGGTGATGATATAGGTCTCCATGATATAGGCGTCAAATTCCAGGTCGTAGTTGTCGCTCTCATAGGTCTTGTACTGATAGAACAGGCCGTTGCCCAGATAGCGGTACACATAGCTGCCGCCGCAGTCAGGCGTCACACCTACCCGCAGGGTGGTGTCCAGCTTGTCGCCGGAGCTAAAGGTGAGGTAATCCACATCGTCATAGTACTTGGCCTTTTCCAGGGCAGTCTCCACCTCTTCCACGGCAGAGGTCTTAGCGCCGAAGTTGATGGCCTTCAAAGAGAGCTTCTTGGCAGCAGCGCCGGTGATGCCGATGCCGTAGTTGGTGAAATCCAGATAGCAGTACTGGGAGGATTTCAGCTTGCTGCGCATGAACTTGACGGCATCCTTATTGATAACCGCCACATTGGGGGAGAAGAACATGTAGTCCTCGTCGTAGTCCTTCATCTCCTCATACGCGTCGTACAAGTCGTCGATGTTGAACTCCTCGAAGTCCACAACCAGGTAATCCTTGAAAGTGGAGGCGCGGAAATAACGCTTGGAGGTGGTGTCATCCGGCGTCATTTTCACAGTCAGGCGCACTTTCTGGGAAGAGGAGGCAGCCATCCCGTCGCTCACATCCAGCCGGATACGGGCGCCGATTAGGTTGTCGCCCGCAGAGAAATTGCGGACCGTGTCCACTTCCACATCGTCGTTGTTGGTGCTGGCATCAAATTCAAAATCATAGGCGGAAATTTTTCCAGTGTAGGCGCTGCCGGAGACATCAAATACCACTTCCACCTCCACAGTGGAGCCGGGCAGCAGGCTGTTGGCCTCCGAGCCGTTTACTTTGATGGACTGCAGCACGCCCGCGGGCATAACTTTTGTTGCCGCAAAGGCCGTGGGCACCACAGTCAGCATCAGAGCCAGGGACAAAAACAATGCTGTTAACTTTTTCATAGTGAATGACCATTCCTTTCTGTATTTTGGGGACAGTAGCCTGCCCTCCTGTGACCTTTCCGTTCACACCTACTAAACGTAATGCCCCTATGAATTATTGGAAGACTTTTAAGAAATTGGAATAATTTTTCAAAAATTTTTCTCCCCCGTGCCCTTTCCCAAAAATTCCCCCTTTTCCAAAAAAATCCCGGAAAACAGGTTGACAAAAAGCCGCTCTCTATTGTATGATAAGTGGGATGGAGCAGCAGAACTCCATCCATACTCATTTTCCCCGCTGGTGTGGCGGAACTGGCAGACGCCCAGGACTTAAAATCCTGTGAGGTTTCCCCTCGTACCGGTTCGATCCCGGTCACCAGCACCAGGCAAAGAAGCCCCCGGAGCTTTCGCTCCGGGGGCTTCTTTGGCCTTATATCCCTACCAAATATCGAACCCATACGCATAGGGCACAATCCCGCCTGCTCCGCCAGGGCCAGCGAGGCCGCGTTTTCCCTTGCTGCGCTGTACAGGGGAACCGCCCCCTGCTGCAAAACCTCCCCCGTCCAGCCCCGCAGGGCAGCCAGCGCATGGCCCTGCCGCCGGTACTCCGGCAAGGTCTCAATCCCCGCCTCGTGCCCCCTCCCCCTGCGCACGCTGCGGCCAATCGAAACCACCTGGCCCTCCCAAACCCGCCCCACAAAGGGCGTTGCAGTGGGGAGCTCCTCCACATCCTCCTCAAACGTGAGCACCAGCAGCGGGCCGTCTTCCGCCGTCAGCACCCGGGCCTCCCCCTCTTCCGGTCCCTCTGGACCGGGATAATGGAAGCAGGCTTCCTGCGTGCAGCGATTGGCCCGGAATTCCCTCCGGTACCCCGCAATATCCTCCGCATCCCGGGACAAAAGCGCCTGCACCTTTTCCACAAAAGCCGAATCCGCCCGCAGCCCCAAGCGGTATACCACCTCTCCGTCAAGGTTTTTCCCCACATGGAGCAACGGCACAGGGACTGTCTGCCCCTAGGGCTCATTGGGATACGCCATCCTGCCGTCCTGATAGGTGAAGACACAGCCCGGCCGCATTTCCAAAAGCTCTCTTCCGGTCATCCTCGCTTCTCTGCCCTCCCCGCTTTCTCTCTCCCGCCCGAAAACCCCGATGAAATCGCCCCTGTGGGGCAAATCTCCCGGCACTTCCCGCAGCGGATACACTCCGCGCCGTTGATTTCCCGCGTCACCTCCACCCCCATGGGGCAGGCGCGCTCGCACTTTTTGCAGTCCACGCATTTCCCCCTGTCCAGCCCCATCTGGTAAAAGCTGAACCGGTTAAACAGCGCATAGAAGGCCCCCAGCGGGCACAGGTACTTGCAAAAGGGCCTGCAAACCACTGCCGCCGCCAATACAATCACCAGCAGCACTGCCAGCTTCCACACAAAGAGCCCCCCTGCCGCCTGCCGCAACGGGGGATTCCCCAGCAGCAGCGGCACACCGCCGCCCAATGTCCCAGCAGGGCAGAGGTATTTGCAGAAAAAGGGCACCGATACCCCCATATCCCCCCGCACGAAAAGGGGCAGGAGCACCACCAGCAGAGCCAGCACCAGGTATTTGAGATACCGCCCGGCCCTGTCCAGCCGCCCCGGCACCCGGAGCTTTGGCAGCGGGATTTTATAGAGCAAATCCTGCACCAGGCCAAAGGGGCACAGCAGCCCGCACACCAGCCGCCCCAGCACCACGCCAAAGAGCATCAATGTCCCCAGCACATAGAAGGGGAACCGGCGCCTCCCGCTCCCCAGCTCCGCCTGCAAAGCACCGATGGGGCAGGCCCCTAGCGCGCCGGGGCAGGAATAGCAGTTGAGCACCGGCACACACACCGCCTTGCTTCCCCCAGTGAAGATTTTCCCCTTGGCAAAGCCCGCGACATAGCCGTTGAACACTGCTGCCGCCAGCAGCTGGACCACTCTCTGCCGGGAGATATGCTTTTTCACCCGATTCCAATGCACTCCAAACATATCTTCACCGCCTTCTGCATCACGCCCCGGTACTCCCCCAGCGCCACGCCGAGCCCTAGGAACACCAGTGCCGCCGCCAACATCCCGGCCCGCAAAATCCCCTGCCTACTCATCCTCGCTCTCGCCCTCTTCCAGCAGCTTTGCCACCATCTCGTCATAGGTCTTTTTCAAGTCCTCCTGCGCCCCCACAATCTCGTCCCAGGCCTGGTTCCCCTCGCTGTCCACAAAAATCGTCAGCGGAATCACCATGGCATAGTCGCACATCTCCTCAAATTTCTCGTTCCCGCTCACCAGCGTAATCCCCTCATACCCTGCGGACTCCAGGATTTTCTTGGCGCTCTTCTCATTTCCCTGGGCATCCACGCAAATGGTAATCAGCTGCACATTATCCGGCAATTCCTTCTCATAAGCGGCCAAATCCGGCATCTCTGCCAGGCAGGGCATACAATATGTCCCCCAGAAATTGATAATCGTCAAATCCTTCTCCGCAATATCCGCCTGGGTAAAGGTCTTCCCATCCAAGGTCTTGGCATAGAGTTCCCCTGGCCCCACTTCCGGCTCCCCGGAACACCCTGCCATCGCCATCATGAGCACCATCATCGCTGCAATCAATCTTTTCATCTCACTCATCCTCCCAGTTTGTTCATCAAGCTGTCCTCTCCATCTTGGGTCTATCGCGCCGCAGGCAAACTAAAGTTTCCGGGCCAGCGCAGCTGACCTTGTCCACACCTTTACCAAAGGGTGGTGGTTTCCAAAGGCAAAGCCTTTGGTCGCTCATCGCAATGAGCGAAATCTCTCTTCTCCCCAGGCGGCGTATTATATCAAAGCCAAAGCTACCTCCCAGCCACCAAGCCGCCCTCCACCCAGTTCACCTTTGCCGCTATCACTTCCCCCGCCCACGCCGCCTTTGCCGACAGGCAAACAGGCCCAGTCTCCATCTCAGCCCAGTCTTGTCGGTTCCCGCACCGAGCAGGCAAAGGCCAGCCTCCGTTGGCCTGGTTCCTTGCCTTGCCGCAAGGAAGCGAAAGGCCCATAGGGGCTCTGCCCCTATGTACCCCGGCGGTATTAGCAGGGGTCACTCGGTGGTCGGCGGACGCTCCGGTTGTTAGCGTTCTCCCACCTTTAGCAGTGACGAGACCAGGTGTAGCGGGCTCGGTGCGGCCCCGTTGTTCGTTCGCCTTAGCGCAGTGCAAGGGCGAACAGTTTCTCATTGGGCCTCTCTATTCCCCCAAATTCTTCATCCCAGGTTTCCTCCTCAGGACACCTTTCGAGAAAGGGATCATAGCTCCTTTGGATAAAGACCTTGTTCTGTCATGTCTGCCAACGCTTTTACCACTGCCGGCCGGTCCTCTCGGTAGGTCACCCCGTACCACTTGTCCCGAGAGGGTACGACTTGCACTTGGGCACTTCCTGCCCGAATCAGGTCGTCTACCACAAAGGGCAGGAAATACTCCCCCTTCTCCGGGTTTTCCCGCAGTGTCTTCTCCAGGAAAGGCACAAACCCCTCCTCTAATGCCCTGAAGAAATCCGGCGTAAAGCCCCAGAAATTCATGGACACCGTGGCCTGGGGGCTCAGGGGCGTCCTGACCCCCTCCTCCACATAGCAGGGGCCCTCTGCCCCGGCCTCAATCTGGGTGCGCTCGGTGATTTTCCGCAGCTTCCCCTCCCCGTCCGTCTCGCACACGCCCCGGGAGACCGAGCCGTTTTCCGTCAGGGTGTTTTCCAGGCGATAGCCCGCCATGCAGTAATTCCCGCTGCCCTGTGCCCCCAGCAAAAAGCGGTGCACCTGTTCAAATCCCTCAATGCCGTAGTAGTCGTCAGCGTTAATCACCGCGAAGGGCTCCCCGCCCACTGCCTTTTGCCCGCAGAGCACGGCGTGCCCGGTTCCCCAGGGCTTTGTCCGCCCTGTCGGTACCGCAAACCCGTCCGGGAGCTTCTCCAGCTCCTGGAAGGCGTATTCCACTTCCATCCTCTGCTCAATCCGCCTCCCCACCAGCTCGCGGAACTCCTGTTCCAGCTTCCGGTTCAGGATAATCACGGCCTTTTCAAACCCCGCCCGCTTGGCGTCGTAGAGGGAATAGTCCAAAATCGCCGCCCCTCCCGGCCCCACCGGGTCCATCTGCTTGAGCCCGCCATACCGGCTGCCCATCCCCGCCGCCATCACCAAAATCACAGGCCTTTTCATTTTGCTCTCCTCCTTATTGTCCTGCCGCCCGCTTCATCGCATCCCATTGCCGCTCCATGTCCTCCACTAAGGCAAATTGGGTACGGGCCCGGTCCAGGTTCTGCCCCGGCCGCCGGGTGTGGAAGTACACATCCCCATTGAAATAGTCCGTCAAAAACCGCATCCCGCATTCCAGCGTCATCAGCTTGGCCCCCTCGGGCATCAGCTCATATTCCCGCCGGGTCAGTGTCTCTCCCGCGCTGCGCCGGTATCCCTCCACATAGGCGGCAAAATGGGGCAGCGAAAACCGCACCTTGCTCAAATCCCGCTCGTCCTCCTCCGCCGTGCTGGCCCCAAACCGCACCGCGTCCCCAAAATCATAGAGGGACAGCCCCGGCATCACCGTATCCAAATCAATCACACACAGCGGTTCCCCTGTCTTCTCGTCAAAGAGCAGGTTGTTCAGCTTGGTGTCGTTGTGGGTCACCCGCAGGGGCAGCTCCCCCGCGGCCAGCGCACCCGTCAGCAGCCCAAGCTCGCCCTGTCTATGCAGCACAAAGTCAATCTCCCTCTGGGCCTCTCCGGCCCGGCCAGCCCTGTCCTCCCGGAGCGCCTGTTCCATCTGCCTAAAGCGCACCGGCGTGTTGTGGAAATCCGGCAAAACCTCGTGCAGATCCTCAGCGGGGAACCCCTCCAAAAGCCTCAAAAACTGCCCAAACCCCTGGGCCGCCTTGCCAAAGAGCTCCGGCGTCTCCGCCTGCTGGAACACCGCCGTACCCGCAATAAAATCATAGCCCCGCCAATACTCGCCCGCTTCGTCCCGGTAAAAGGGCTCCCCTGCCAGGGTGGGCAGGATGTGGAGCGTCTCCCGGGCAGCATCCCGTCCCTGGGCCCTCAGCACCTCAGCCAAATGCCCGGTGACAGCGGCGATATTCTCCATCATCTCTTTTACACAGGGAAACACCTGCCGGTTAATCCGCTGCAAAATGTACTGTTTCCCGCCGGCTTCCACCCGGTAGGTGTCGTGGATATGCCCGCTGCCATGCCGCTGCGCCGTTCCCCCTGCCGGGAAAAAAGCCGCCAAAGCCGCTGCCAGCCCCTGCTGTTCGCTCATACAAATGACCCCCTCTCTGTCTTCTGCTCACATTATACCTCCCCTCCCGCAGTCCGGTCAAGCCCGAAAATCCGCTGCCGCCCCCAACAAGCGCGTTTGCTTTTTGGGGAAAGATGTGCTAAAATGAACAGACGAACAGTTCAAAGAATCTGTCTGGATGTCGCATTCTGCAACCAAAGGGCTATCAAGGGATACCAACGGGTAGGCTCTGTGAAAGCCGGAACCGCCCAGGTGCCCGCCAACGGCGGGCTATATGATTTCGCGCAGACGGCAATGCGGTTACCCAGGCAGCCGCCCCGCAGGAAAAAGGAGGCTCCCCATGCGCTACGCCCATGTCTGTCCCGGCATTTTCCGCGCCCGCCCCAACCGCTTCATCGCCATTGTAGAGCTGGAAGGCCGGGAAGAGGTTTGCCACGTGAAAAACACCGGCCGCTGCCGGGAGCTCCTTGTCCCCGGCGCAACAGTCTATCTCGCCCGCAGCGGCAATCCCGCCCGCAAGACCCGCTACGACCTGATTGCCGTGGAAAAGGGCCCCCTGCTCATCAACATGGATTCTGCCGCCCCCAACGCCGTCTTCCGGGAATGGGTAATGGGCGGCTTTTTCCTCCCCCACGCCACCGCCCTGCGGGGGGAGTACACCTGGGAGGATTCCCGCTTCGACTTCTACTTAGAATCCCAGGGCCGCCCTGTCCTGGCGGAAATCAAGGGTGTCACCTTGGAGGAAAACGGCCTGGCCCTCTTTCCCGACGCCCCCACCCAGCGGGGCGTCAAGCACCTCAAGGGCCTTATCCGCGCCGCCTCCCAGGGCTTTGACGCCTGGGCCTGCTTTGTGGTGCAGATGCAGGGCATGAGCGCCTTTGTCCCCAACCGCCGCACCCACCCCGCCTTTGCCCAGGCCCTGGAGGAGGCCGCGGCGGCAGGCGTCCATCTCCTGGCCCTGGAATGCGCCGTCACCCCCGATTCCCTGGCCATCACCGGCCGCAGGCTGCCGGTTTTGCTGTAAGAAAAGAGGGCAGAGCGGATAACCACCCGCCTTGCCCTCTTTTGTTATCGAATCAACGTCGTCCAGCCTCACAACCTGGCATCGGTTTTCCCTTTCGTACTCCCGGCAACGCTCCTCCAACCGGTCATAGCGGTTTAAAAGCCTGCTGTAGTGCGGCAATACCTGCGTGCCGGTAACGTTCATCCCCGTCAAATCCGTAAGGCCCCACTGGTTCATCTCCGGGGAAACACATCGATAATCCCAATCGTCGGCCCCATTACAAGCGCGCCTGCGCTCCACGCAATCAGGCACCGCTCCCTGGCAAGGGCTTTCAGCGTCTCCTCTGCGCGGCATTCCCGCAGCGCCCGCAGCAGGTAATAGGGATTCCCGCCGATAAATTCCACCACGTCAAAGCCCGCCAGCCGGCCAACCGGCTGCGTATCCACGTCAAACAGGGTCACGTCCAGGCCGCACTGCCGCAGCTCCTCCCGCGCACGGGGCACATGGTAGTTTTTCTCTTTATACACATTGTCCGCCGTCACCACCAGGGCAGCGGTTTTGCCGCCAAACTGGGCTGCGCAGTCCCGCAGCCCGCCGCAGGTCAGCCCGTTGGAACACAATAGCAGCATAGCAATTCCCCACAAAGCGCCCTCGAAACGCAGAAAGTTGTTTCGAGGGCGCTTCCCTGTCCGTCCTTAAAGCTCTGTCCGCAGGCTGTGTTTCACCCGGTCCCGTTCCTCCGCCTTTTTGGCGTCGTTCCACTGGTCCATGGTGCCCACCAGGTAGCCCGTAATGCGCCGGATGCGCTCAAAGGGCACTGCCGAGAGCACGTAATCCAAGTCCACATACTCCCCGTCCATGTGGATGGTGAGCTCCTCCACCTTGCGCCCGTATTTCCGCTCCAGGTAGTCCACATAGGCCTCCTGCTCTTTTTGGTCCATGGTTCCATTTATCACTGTCAATTTCATTATCTCTCGTCCTTTCTCATTCTGTGCTCCTATTATATCACAAGATATAGATTTTTCAAGTCGTTTTTCAAAATTTTCCCTCTATATTTTGTTTTTCGCTGCTCATGCGCCTGTCCTTCCGTCCTCCTGCGCCTCAAACCGGTAAACCCCGGCTTTTGCCCGCAGCTCCACGTTGCCGCCGCAGCTCCCCAGCTTTTCCAGCCAGGGGTTCTCCTCCACCGGCCTGCCGCCTTCCAGGAGCCCCGCCGCCGGCAGCACAATCCGCGCCGTGGTGTTGGCGGGCACCCGGGCGGTGTAGACAATGCGGCCCCCCGCCCGCTCCCAGCCGCTCTCAATGCGGCCGTAAGGGCTGTCATAGTGCCCCTTTGCGTAGGCCAAGGGCCCAAATACCGGGTGCAGCACAAAGTCCTGGAAGCCCGGCGCCTCCCCCCGGCGGATGCCCAAAACGTCCTCGTACATCCAGGCCGCCACGGCACCCAGCGAGTAGTGGTTAAAGGAGTTCATGCTGTTGTTGCCCCCAAAGCCCGCCTCCTGAGTACAGGAGTTCCAGCGCTCCCAGATGGTGGTGGCCCCCTGGGTCACGGAGTAGAGCCAAGAGGGGTATCCTGTCTGCATCAGCAGCCGGTAGGCCGCCTCCCCGTCCCCGCCGGCAGTGAGGGCGCTGTTCAGCGCCGGCGTCCCCACAAACCCGGTGGTGACAGTGTAGCCCACCTCCCTGGTCTTCCGGCTCAGGTGTGCATAGGCCCTCGCCTCGTTCCCCTCGTCAAACACTCCGTAGGAGAGGGGCAGCGCATAGGCGCACTGGGTGTCGTTTTCCCTCCCGTCCGCGCCCCTGGCCTTGCCGGTCTGCGGGTCCACAAAGGTGCGGTTCCAAATCTCCTTGATTTGCCGGTGCAGGGCGGCAAACTCCCGGGCGTCCTGGGTTTCCCCGATGGCCTCGGCCATCTCCGCCAGGATTTTCGCGTCATAGCAAAAGATGGCGTTCCAAATCAGCGGCCCGTCGGTGGATAAATCCGAGGCCAGCCAGTCCCCCAGCCCGCCCTGCACCTCTGTCAGCACGCCGGGCCACTCCCTCTGCCCGGTCAGGCAGTTTAAATAGGCCTTCATGGCCTCATAGTTCTCCTCGATAATTTTCCGGTCGCCGTACTGCCGGTACACCTCATAGGTCACAATGATGCCCGCGCTCTCCCAGGCCAGGCCGCCGAAGCCGCCCCCCACCGGGGCAATACAGGGGTAGCGCCCGTCCTCCCCCTGGCAGTCCCGCATGGCAGTGAGGTAGCGCTCGTAGAACCGCAGCGCGTCGGCGTTGTAGAGCGCCGTGCGGGCAAAGACCTGGGCGTCCCCTGCCCAGCCCATCCGCTCGTTGCGCTGGGGGCAGTCGGTGGGGATACTCACAAAGTTCCCCCGCTGGGACCAAGTCACGTTCTCCCACAGCTTGTTCACCAGCGGCTCCGAGGTCTCAAAGCCCCCTGCCAGCTCCCCGATAGAGGAGAGCACAATACCCGTCACTTGCCCCGGTTCCAACGGTTTTTCCAAACCGGTTATCTCCACAAACCGGTAGCCGTGGAAGGTAAACCGGGGGCAGAAGGTCTCCTCCCCCTCCCCTGCCAGTGTCCAGCGGTCGATACTCAGGCCGTCCCGCAGGTTCTCGGTGAGAATCATCCCCTCTTTCCCCGCATATTCCTCCAGCGCCGGGTAGCACACTTCGCCATACCGCAGGGTAATCTCCTGCCCCGCCCTTCCCCGCAGGGTGATACAGGGCACACCCACCATGTTCTGCCCCATGTCATAGACATAGACCCCCGGCTTTGGCTCCTGCACAGACTGCGCCGTCAAAGTCTTCACCGCCCGCACCGGCCTGCCGATTTGCCCCACCAGCACCGGCTTTGTCCGGTTAGGTGCAGGCCACATCTTTCCCAGCGGGCCGGGGATGCCGTTATCCTCATACACCGTGGGTTCTATGACCTGGGGCGTTCTCCACCCCGCCGTATCATAGCCTGGGCAGGAGAATCCCTTCACCGCCGCCGCCAGCCGTTCGTCCCGGTGCTCGCCGTAGAACAGCCCTGCAAACAGGGTGGGCCCCCGGTCAAACCACTGCCAGCCCTCTGTCCCGCTGCACACCGCCTCCACGCTGCCGTCCCGGTAGGTGAGTTCCAGGCGGCACATCAGGCTCTGCCGGTCGCCCCAGTAGTTGTAGTTGAGCATGGTAAAGGTCTGGGATTCGTTCCACCATCCCGGTGCCAGGGCAAAGCCCATGGCGTTTTTCCCGGCCCGCAGCATCCCGGTCACGTCATAGGTCTGATAATACAGGTGCTTGTCAAATTGGGCCGCGCCGGGGTTTAGCCAGTCCTCCATGCCAGTGAAGCTGACATTCCCCAGCGCCCTGCCGTTGAGCTCCCCCTGGTAAATGCCCCTGGCCGTCACATAGAGCCGGGCCTTTGCAAGCCCCTCCCCCACGGCGAATTCCCTGCGCAGCAGGGGCAGGGAGGTGTGGCTGGGGTCGGCCGTAAAGCGGGCAGGCCCTTCTCCCCCACGCAGCACAAAGCAGCCGTCCTCCCTGGGCATCGGGTCAAAAATCCCCTGTTCCCCCACCCCCTCCGAGAAGATGACAGCCCGCGGCTTCCTCACATTGCGAACCGTATACTGCCGGAACCGGGCCTCCGTATGCGCCCCCACCCCAAAGCCCACCTGGCACAGCAGGGGATAGGTGGTTACGTCGTTGTTCCCCGCCGGGTTCAGCTGCCGCCCCATGGTGCGCACCATGGGCATCTCAGTGCCCAAAATCATATCGGTCTCCCCGCCATCCACCTGCACCTCGTCCAGGTAGGCGCTGGCCTGGTTCCCAACCACCTCCACCCGCAGGGTATGGAAGCCGTAGCGGTTCCCCTCGTGCAGCAGCTCCGGCCCAATCTCCACCTGGGCAAAGGGCCTGTCCGCCCTGTCCCCCGGCGCATAGCCCACCCGGTAGATATTCAGCTTCGCCGGCAGCGACGACACGTCAATCAGGTAGGCAATATAGTTGTCCCCGGCAATACCGTAGTCATTTTTCCGGCAGTCCAGCAGCCTGGGGTCCTCTGCACCGAAGACCAGCCCTGCCTCCCTGCCGCCCGGCATTACCCGGAACGCCGCCTCCACCGCATAGAGGGGTTTGGCAATGCTCTGCAACGTGTGCTGGGCAGGCCCAATCCACTTTGCCCCTGCAAAGGCGTCCCCTGCCGGGAAGAGCCCGGTTTCAAACCAGGATTCCCCGCACTGCTCCGCCCCATCGGCGTCCCACACTGTCACCGAGAGGGTGTAACGGCTGGCCGCCTTCAGTGCCGCTCCTCTATAGCGGATACCGCTGCTCTCCCGGCTCTCCACCCGCCCGGTATCCCACAGAATTTCCCCGTCTTCCCCTGTCACCCGCAGGCAATAGGCGCTCTGGGCTGCGCCGGGGCAGCTGCTCTCCATTCGCCAGCTAAACCGGGGGGTCTGGCAGTCAATCCCCAGGGGGTGCTCCTCATATTCTGTCCGGATTCCCACAATGCGATAGTCCATTCCAATCCGCTCCTTTTTCACTTTTTAGGGGTTCCACCCCATCTCAGGCCCATCACAGCGTAGCGAAACTAAAGTTTCCGTCCACCCTTTTCAAAGGGTGGTGGGGTTGAGGGGCAAAGCCCCCATCGCTCATCTCAATGAGCGAAATTCCCCTCTAAGGGGCGGCGTATCCATAACAAGCTAAGGCTCGCACCCAGCCCACAAGCCGCCCTCTTCCCAGCTTCCCTCTGTTGCCATCACTTCCCAACCCCTCGCCGCCTTTGCCAACGGCAAACAGGCCCAATCTTCATCTCAGCCCAAGCTCGTCGGTTCCCGCACCGAGCAGGCAAAGGCCAACCTCTGTTGGCCTGGTTCCTTGCCTTGCCGCAAGGAAGCGAAAGGCCCATAAGGGACAAGCCCCTATGTACCCCATCAGTATCAGCAGGGGTCACTCGGTGGTCGGCGGACACTCCGGATGTCATCGTTCTCCCACTTTTAGCAGTGACAAGGCCAGGTGAAGCGGGCTCGGTGCGGCCCCGTTGTTCGTTCGCCTTGGCTTTCTGCGGGGGCGGATGTGTTCTCATTTAGCCTCTCTATCTCCCAAAATTCTTCTCCCATTCGCCTGTCCTTAGTCTTCCTTCTTGCGGGAGGGAAGGTCTGATAGAAAGAGGTGGGCTGTAAAAAAACTGGAAAATCCCTGCCGCAGGGGGCACTCGGTGGTCGGCGGACACTCCGGGTGCCATCATTCTCCCCCTCTATCAGTAACAAGGCCAGGTGTAGCGGGCTCGGTGCGGCCCCGATGTTAGTTCGCCTTGGCTCGTTCGGGGGCGGGGTGGTTCCCATTGAGCTTTGCTACCCTTCCTCTCTAAGGGAGGTGTGTAGCATGTAAGGAATCTCTGGGGTTGCAGATGCAGACTCTTTTCCTAAAACTCCATCTGTCCCAAATACGCCTCCTCAAAGTCCTGGCTCCCTGCCAGGACAATTTCCCTGCACTGGCCGATTATCTCTCCCAGCCGCTCCGGCGCGTTCGGCTCTGTGAGAAAACGCAGCGTCCCTGCCAGGGCGGTGTTGCCCAGGGGCAGCAGCTTTCCCGCAAAGCCCGGGGGCAGCAGCCCGATGCCCAGGGCGGCCTCTTCCCCCAGCGCCCGGCCAAAGCCCCCTGCCACAAAGACGGTTTCCACCTGCCCCGGCAAAAGCCCCGCCTTTCCCAGCAGCACCTCCGCCCCGGCGCGGACAGCTGCCTTTGCCAGCTGCATCTGCCGTATATCCTCCTGGGTCAGGGCCAGCAGTTTCCCGGCTTCGTCCTTCGCCAGGGGGAAGCCCACCCGGTCATAGGGTGGGCAGAGTGCCCCTGTCCTGTCCAAGACGCCCCCCTGCAATAGCCCATAGAGCAGCTCCACCGCCCCAGTGCCGCAGAGGCCCACCGGGGCCGCCCCGCCAATGGTGCGCAGTACCAGCCGCCCCTGTTCCAGCCCTGCGCCGCAGATGGCCCCTGCTATGCTGCCCACCCCGCAGGAGAGCCCTCCCCCCTCAAAAGCCGGCCCTGCGGGCGCTGAGGCAATGAGGATTTCCCGCCCTGTCCACAGGGCCATCTCCCCGTTGGTGCCCAAGTCCAGGAAGAAGGCCGGGGCGTCCAGCCGGTCAAACCCCGCTGCCAGCAGCCCCGCCCCAATGTCCGCCCCCACAAAGGCCGAGCAGCCGGGCAGCAGTTCCGCGGCCACATCCGGCAGCCCCGCCTCTCCCAGCAGTTCCCCCAGCGGCAGGCTCTCCCGGGTCAGGCTCACCGGTGTAAAGGGGAAGCTCCCCAGCCCCCGGCAATCATAGCCCCGCAGCAGGTGCAGCATGGCCGTGTTCCCCGCAAGGCCAACCCGTTCCGCCTCCCCGCCAATCTCCCGGATTCCCTCCGCCACCGCCCGGCAGAGGAGCGCCCGCAGCGCCTCCCCCTCCCCCTGTATTGCCGCCTGGATACGGGAGAGCACGTCCGCCCCATAGCTCCGCTGGGGGTTCACCGCCGTGCGCCTTTCCAGCACCTCCCCGCCCCGCGCCAGGCAAAAGGCCAGCGTGGTGGTGCCGATGTCAACTGCCAGTACAGTCTCTCCCCTGTCAGGGCCCAACGGCCGGGGGGTCCCGGCCTCCTCAAACTCTGCCAGCGCCCAAAAGTCCCGCTCCGGCGGCGGCTCTACCTGGCAGGCCCCTGCCACCGGGCGGCGCAGGCAGGCTAGCCGCCAGCCCTCCGCCAGCTCCTCCGGCGTCAGCAGCTCCCGCTCCCGTTCCAGCGGCGCAGGCGCCCCTTCCAGGGTTTTCACCCGGCACTTCCCGCAGCGCCCCTTTCCCCCGCAGGGCAGCGAAACCCCCAGCCCCTCCCGCCGAAGCCCTTGGGCCAGTGTCCCCCCCTCTATCCAGTCCAGACGCACCTTGCGCTCCCACCTTTCGCCCGTTGCGCTATATAATGTAATGCGAAACAGAACCGCGAAAGCGGCTCTCTGCGGCCCTAAGGCCGCAGACTTGAAAAGTGCCACTTTTCAAGTGTTTCGATTATAAAAGCACCATCCTGATTCTTTTTAGGCACTCCGATTATAGCAAACCGCGCCAAACTATGCAATAAAAACACTGTACATCTACTAAAAAAAGGTATAAAATAGAGGACACAACCCTATCATCGGAGGTCAATCATATGAAAACAGCGGAACAACTGCGCACCAGCCTGCGCGCCATCGACCACAAGAGCTATCCCGCCTACAAATCCCTGGCAGGCGCCTGGTCCTTCCCCCGCTATACCCTGAGTATCGACCATGTCCAGGGCGACCCCTTCGCCGCCCCCTCCCAGCTCAGTGTGATTGTGGAGAAAGCCACTGCCTCCTTCCCGCAAAACTGCTGGGAACCCCTCTGGAACCGCACCGCCTTAGAGGACTATCTCCTGCGCCGCTTTGCCCGCCAAGCAGGGCGTTTCTCCCACCAGGCCAAGGGCTCCGGCAAGAGCGGCGTCCTGGCGGTAAGCGTCCCCGGCCAGGAGGTGCTGGAGCGCACCGGCTGCCAAGTCCGGGGCGGGACAGTCACCCTCCGCTTTGAGGTGGGCTTCCCCGCCAACGGCCGCACCATCAACGCCAGGGAACTGGAAAAAATCCTCTTTGACTTTATCCCCGCCTGCGTGGAACAAAGCCTGCTCTACTCCACCACGCCCAAGGAGGAGCTCTCCCAGCTCCTGGCCCTGTCAGAGGACCGCCGCTTCATCCGGGAAGAGCTGTCCCGCCTAGGCCTCTGCGCCTTTGTGGCCGACGGCTCCGTCCTCCCCCGGGAGAGCGGCGTATCCGACCGCCCCATGAAGGACGCAGTGCCCTTTTCTTCCCCCGATTCCATGGCCGTTACCTTGGAGCTGCCCCACCACGGCCCCCTGCGGGGCATGGGCATCCGCCAGGGCATCACCCTCATTGCAGGCGGCGGCTATCACGGCAAGTCCACCCTCCTAAAGGCCCTGGAACGGGGCGTCTACGACCACATTTCCGGCGACGGCCGGGAATACGTGATTACCGACAGCACCGCTGTCAAAATCCGCGCCGAGGATGGCCGCAAGGTGACAGATACCGACATCTCCCTCTTTATCAGCCACCTCCCCAGCGGCAAAGACACCTCCCGCTTCTCCACCCTGGACGCCAGCGGCAGCACCTCCCAGGCGGCCAACATCGTAGAGGCCTTAGAGGCGGGCAGCAGCCTCCTGTTGATGGACGAGGACACCTCCGCCACCAATTTCATGGTGCGGGACGAGCTGATGCAGCTGGTGATTGCCCGCAACCAGGAGCCCATCACCCCCTTCCTGGAGCGTGCGCTGGACATCTACCGCCAGGCGGGCGTGTCCCTTATTCTGGTGGTGGGCAGCTGCGGCGCCTATTTCCACATCGCCGACAAGGTCATCCAGATGGACGCCTACCACGCCAAAGACATCACCGCAGAGGCCAAAGCCGCCCTGGAGGGCCGCCCTGCCCCCGCCCTTACGGCCCCGGGGTTCCATCTCCCCTCCGGCCGCCGGGCCGTCGACCTCTCCGGCTCCACCCAGACCCGCCGCAGCTACCGGGGCGACAGTGTGGTGCGGGAGCGCCTGAAAATCAAGCGCTTTGGCAAGACCGCCTTCTCGGTGGGCAGCCGCGACCTGGACCTGCGCTACCTGGAACAGCTGGTAGACGGCGAACAGACCCAGACCCTGGCCTACATGGTGCGCTATGCCAGGGAAAACCTCTCCGGCCTGGGGGTGAAGGAAGTGGTGGCCCGCCTGGAAAAGCTGCTGGCCGAAAAGGGCCTCCCCGGCCTCTGCGGCAGCGACAATGTCCCCGCCGGCCTGGCCCTCCCGCGGGTACAGGAGATTTTCGCCTGCTTCAACCGCTACTGATTCCAAACAGGAGGTGCCCCTATGCAGCCAGAATTCGCTCCCATCCAAAGCAGTGACATCGAACCTCTTTTTGGCCTGTGCAAGGCGCTCATCGACCAATATGAGGACACCGCCCGCATCGACTATCCCGCCGTCCTGGGCTGGACCCGCCGGAAATTGGAGCGGCAGATTTCGGAGTACCGCCGCATCCTCTGGGATGGCCAGCACGTGGGCTATCTCCACTTTGCCCCCTCCCAGGGCCAGATGGAGCTGGATGATTTCTATATCTTCCCAGAGTTCCAGCACCGGGGTATCGGTTCCGCCGTCCTCCGTCTCCTGCGGGAGGAAACGGAGCTGCCCATCTTCCTCTATGTATTCCTGGAAAACGAGGGGGCCCTGCGCCTCTATCACCGCCTGGGGTTCCGGGA
Organism: Oscillospiraceae bacterium; assembly: GCA_022791315.1. Classification (GTDB taxonomy): domain Bacteria; phylum Bacillota; class Clostridia; order Oscillospirales; family Ruminococcaceae; genus JAAVYW01. The sequence goes on from JAAVYW010000045.1 coordinate 69,720, forward strand.
AGTCCAGCGGGTAGACGGCACCCGCTGCATCATGACCTGGCGGAAAGAACCATAAGGAATCCCCCTCCTTCCCAAAGGCGGCCTGCGGGGCTGGATGGCCTATCTCAGGCAGTTCCCGGAACAGCAGGCGCTCTCTGCATCTCCCCTTCCTGCAAGGGGCCGATACCTCCCGCCCTGATAACGGCCATTCCCTGGCCGCTGCCCGCATCGCCGCGGGGGGCCCAGCCCCTCTCTCCATCCCGCAAATCCAGGAGACAGCGGAAAAATACCAATCATCCCCCGACGCACAAAGCGGCGCAGCCAAAAGGCTGCGCCGCTTCTCTGTTGTCCCGGCTATCTCTGCTTCACGCCCAGCGTGACAGCCTCGCCGTTCAAATCCCATTCCTTTTGGTATCCGTCCATCCGGGTGAAGGAGACCTCCTCCGCCAGCACCTCCCGGCAGAGCTCTGCCTCATGGGCCTTCAGCAGCCCGCAGGCCTTCTCGCTGCCCTGCACAAACACCGTGATGTGGTCGGTGACGTTGAAATCCGCCTCCTTGCGCATGGTCTGGATTTTGCTGATGGCCTCTCTCACAAAGCCCTCCTCCAGCAGCTCCGGCGTCAGCAGGATGTCCAGCGCCACGGCCACGCCCCCGTCCTCCATGGTGACATACCGGTCGGACTGTACCGTCTCCATCAGCAAATCCTCCGCCGCCAGGGAGACGTCCCCGTCCGCCAGGTGCAGGGTCACTGCGCCGGTCTCATCCAGCTCTTTCTTGGCCGCCGCCCCGTCCAGGGCTGTCAGGGCGTTTCGCACCTCTCCCAGCTTCTTGCCGAACTTGGGCCCCAGGGTCTTGAGCTGGGGTTTAAACACATAGGTCACATATCCCGACACATCGCCGGTGAATTCCACCTGCTTCACATTCAGCTCCTCGGCGATAATCTGGGAGAAATAGTCCTCCAGCGCCTTGCCCGCCACCATCATCCGGCTCAAGGGCTGCCGGTTCTTGATATTGGCCGCATTGCGGGCCGCCCGCCCCAGCACAACCACCTTGAGCACCTCGTCCATGCTCTCCTCCAGCGCCTTGTCGATGTGCTCCTGCTCCACTGCGGGGAAAGCGCACAGGTGCACGCTCTCCGGCGCGCCGGCATCCCCCAGGCACACTAGGTTGCGGTAAATCTGCTCGGCCATAAAGGGAATCATGGGCGCGGCGGCCTTGGCCGTCGTCACCAGCGCGGTATAGAGGGTCATGTAGGCGTTGATTTTGTCCTGGGTCATCTCCGGCCCCCAGAACCGCTCCCGGCTGCGGCGCACATACCAGTTGCTCATGTCGTCCACAAACTCCTGGAGTGCCCGGCCCGCCTCGGGAATCCGGTAATTTTCCAGGCAGCTGTCCACCTCGCCCACCATGGAATAGAGCTTGGAGAGCAGCCACTTGTCCATCACCGCCAGCTTGCCATAGTCCAGCGTGTACCGGGCGGCGTCAAACCCATCGATGTTGGCATAGAGCACAAAGAACGCATAGGTGTTCCACAGCGTGCCCATGAACTTCCGCTGCCCCTCCACCACAGCCTTGTCGTGGAACCGGTTGGGCAGCCAGGGGGCGGAATTGGTGTAGAAATACCACCGGATGGCGTCGGCCCCATAGCTTTCCAGCGCCTCAAAGGGGTCCACTGCGTTGCCCTTGGATTTCGACATCTTCTGCCCGTTCTCGTCCTGCACCAGCCCCAGCACAATCACGTTCTTGTAGGGCGATTTGTTAAAGAGCAGGGTGGAGATAGCCAGCAGGGAGTGGAACCATCCCCTGGTCTGGTCCACGGCCTCGGAGATAAAGTCCGCCGGGAACTGGGATTCAAACAGCTCCTTGTTCTCAAAGGGATAGTGGTACTGGGCAAAGGGCATGGAGCCGGAGTCAAACCAGCAGTCGATCACCTCTGGCACCCGCTTCATCTGCTTGCCGCACTTAGGGCAGGTAATGGTCACCTCGTCGATATAGGGGCGGTGCAGCTCAATCTCCTCCGGGCAATTTGGCGACATCTCCTTGAGCTCCGCAATGCTGCCGATAGAGTGCCGGTGCCCGCATTCGCATTCCCAGATGTTTAAGGGCGTGCCCCAGTAGCGGTTGCGGGAGATGGCCCAGTCCTGGATATTCTCCAGCCAGTCCCCAAACCTCCCCTTGCCGATGGATTCCGGAATCCAGTTGATGGTGTTGTTGTTGCGGATTAAATCCTCCCGCACCGCCGTCTCCCGGATAAACCAGGACTCTCTGGCGTAGTAAATGAGGGGGGTATCGCACCGCCAGCAGTGGGGATAGCTGTGCTCAAATTTGGGCGCGTCATAGAGCAGCCCCTTCTCCTCTAAGTCCTTTAACACCATGGGGTCGGCCTGCTTTACAAAGACACCGGCATAGGGCGTCTCCGCTGCCATGTTGCCCTGGCCGTCCACCAGCTGCACAAAGGGCAGCTCATATCTCCGCCCCACCTTGGCGTCGTCCTCGCCAAAGGCCGGCGCAATGTGCACCACTCCCGTGCCGTCGGTCAGCGTTACATAGTCGTCGCACACCACATAGAAGGCCTTCTTGTGCTGCTTCTCGCACAGCGACACCGCACAGTCAAAGAGGGGCTCGTATTCCTTGTACTCCAAGTCCTTCCCCACATACCGTTCCAGTACCTCATAGGCCGGGGCATCCTCTTTCCCCAGCTTGCCCAGCACCTTGTCCGCCAGCGCCTCGGCCAGATAGTAGGTAAAGCCGTCGGCAGCCTTCACCTTCACGTAGCTCTCTTCCGGGTTCACACACAGCGCCAGGTTGGAGGGCAGCGTCCAGGGGGTGGTGGTCCAGGCCAGGATATAGGCCTCCTCCCCCTTTACCTTGAAGCGGGCAATGGCCGAGCGCTCCTTGATGTCCTTATAGCCCTGGGCCACCTCGTGGCTGGAAAGGGGTGTGCCGCAACGGGGGCAATAGGGCACGATTTTGAAATCCTTGTAGAGCAGCCCCTTTTTCCAAATCTCATTCAGCGCCCACCACACCGATTCAATGTAGTCGTTGTGATAGGTCACATAGGGGTGGTCCATGTCGGCCCAGAATCCCACTGTGCCGGAGAAATCCTCCCACATCCCCTTGTATTCCCACACACTCTCCTTGCATTTCTGGATAAAGGGTTCCAGGCCATAGGCCTCAATCTGCTCTTTCCCGTTGAGCCCCAGCCGCTTTTCCACCTCCAGCTCCACCGGCAGGCCGTGGGTGTCCCAGCCCGCCTTGCGGGGCACCTGGTAGCCCTTCATGGTGCGGTAGCGGGGAATCATATCCTTAATCACCCGTGTGAGCACATGCCCGATATGGGGCTTGCCGTTGGCCGTGGGCGGGCCGTCGTAGAAGGTGTAGAGCGGCTGGCCCTCGTGGGCCTCCATGCTCTTTTCAAAGATGCGGTGCTCCTTCCAAAACTGCTCCACCTGCTTTTCCCGCTCCACAAATTTCAAATCACTGGAAACCTTTTCATACATGGGCGAAAACCTCCTGTAAAAATCAAAAAAGCCCCGTCCCGCAAACAGGACGAAGCTCGCTCTTCGTTATGACCACCTATTACAGTATACCAACATATACGCCCCCGATAACGGCGGGAACCCGGCGAAGCCTATTGGGGCAAAGCCCTTTCAGCCAGCGACTTCAGAGGGATTTTCAGCCAGCGCCGACTCATGCCAGGCTCCCACTCTCCCCGGCTCGCTGCGATTTTTAGCAAAGGCCTACTGTCTCTTTCAGCGTCTTTCACACTCTATTTGCAGCCATCATAGCACAAATTTTTCTCCCTGTCAACCTGTCAGCGGCCTTTTTTCAAGTTCCCGTGTAGGAGTACAATACATGTTGGACAGTAGGGGAAGAAAAGAGTAGAAGGATGAGGCCAAATCGGTTAAAGTTGAGTTACCACACTTAACAAAACCGAGAGGAGGCCACATCCTTCATGAGAAAGAGTATAACACAAGAC
>JAAVYW010000046.1 GCA_022791315.1 Oscillospiraceae bacterium
AGGCTTTGCCTTTGGAAAAGTCAAGCCTATAGCTTGACTTTCAAGAATCGCCTTGCGATTCTTGTCAGACCAACGCAGTTGGTCTTCACCACCCTTTGAAAAGGTGTGGACAAGGCCAGCTTCGCTGGCCCGGAAACTTTAGTTTGCCTACGGCGCGATAGACCCGAGAGGGGAAGGGTGCCACAGAAAAGGTGGAGCGGGCGCAAGGCCAGGCCCTGCGGGAAGATATAAAGAAACCGAGGAAAGGAAACGCACAGGATGAATTATAAAGACAAACTGGACGAGATATTGATGAAAGTGCAAAAGCCCTCCTGTTACGTAGGCGGAGAGCTGAACAGCGTGGTGAAGCAGAAAGAGGAGGTGGATTTCCGGTTTGCCTTCTGTTTCCCGGATACCTATGAAATCGGGATGTCCCACCTGGGGATGAAGATATTGTATTCCCTGCTCAATAAGAACCCGCATATCTGGTGCGAGCGGGTCTTTGCACCGGCTGCGGATATGGAGGAGCAGATGCGGCGGCATGGGATTCTGCTCTATGGGTTGGAGAGCCTGGAGCCTATCCGGGACTGCGATATGATTGGGTTTACCATGCAGTATGAGCTGAGTTATACCAATGTATTGAATATGCTGGATTTGGCCGGGGTGCCGGTGCTGGCTAAGGACCGGCATGGCCTTGCGCCGCTGGTGGTGGCAGGGGGGCCCTGTGTGTGCAACCCGGAGCCGTTGGTGGATTTTGTGGACTTGTTCATGCCCGGCGAAGGGGAGGAAGTGCTGCCGGAAATCTGCGCCCTGTTCCGGGAATATAAGCGGCTGGGGAAGAGCAAGGAGGAGTACCTGCGGGCTGTGGCACAAATTGAGGGGGTGTATGTGCCCTCGCTCTATGACGTGGAATACCACGAGGATGGGACGGTGAAGGCTATCAACGCCAGGGAGGGCGCGCCGAATCCGGTGAAAAAGCGGATTATCCGGGATTTGGACAAGGTGTTTTATCCCGAGGAATTTGTGGTGCCTTTTTCGGAGATTGTCCATGACCGGGCCATGGTGGAGGTGCTGCGGGGGTGTATCCGGGGATGCCGGTTTTGCCAGGCGGGGTTCATTTACCGGCCTTTCCGGGAAAAGAGCCACGATACCCTGAACAGGGACAGCCGCAGCTTGTGTGATTCTACCGGGTATGATGAGGTGTCCCTCACCTCCCTTTCCACCAGCGATTATTCCGAGATTGAGCCGCTGCTGGACAAGCTGCTCTCCTGGTCGGAGGAGGAGAAGGTGAACCTCTCCCTGCCGAGCCTGCGGATTGATAATTTCTCCGAGGAACTCATCGAGAAGATTTCCAGGGTGAAAAAGAGCGGGCTCACCTTTGCGCCCGAAGCGGGCACCCAGCGGCTGCGGGATGTGATTAACAAGAACATTGACGAAAAGGAGATTTTTGACAGCTGCCGGCTGGCCTTTGCCGCGGGGTATACCTCGGTGAAGCTCTATTTTATGATGGGGCTGCCCACCGAGACCATGGAGGACATCGGCGGGATTATTGACCTTGCCCAGCGGATTGTGGGGGAATACCACCGGGTGCCGAACCGCCCTGCGGGGAAGGCAGTGCATGTCTCGGTGAGCGTGGCGGTGTTTGTGCCAAAGCCCTTTACCCCCTTTGAGTTTGAGCCGCAGGATACCAGGGAACAGGTGGAAAAGAAGGTGCGGTATCTGCTGGACCAGAACAACAGCAGGAAGATTTCGGTGAAATACCACGATTTTGACACCAGTTTCCTGGAGGCAGTGCTGGCCAGGGGGGACAGGCGCCTCTCCCCGGTGGTGTACAGGGCCTGGAAAAAGGGATGCCATTTCGACAGCTGGCAGGAGCATTTCCACTTTGACCGGTGGATGGAGGCTATGGAGGAGTGCGGGTTAGACCCCGCCTTCTACGCCAACCGGGCCAGGCCCTACGAGGAGGTTGCCCCTTGGTCCCACCTGGACTATTTTATCGACAAATCTTTCCTTGTCCGAGAGAACAAGCTGGCCCACCAGGCCGCCACCACGCCCCACTGCCGGGAGCGCTGCGCAGGCTGCGGGGCCAGCAAGCTGAGAGGGGGTGTGTGCTTTGAAAAAACTGAGGATGTGGTATGAGAAGACGGGGAGGGCACGGTATATCTCCCACCTGGATATGAACCGCTGCATGCAGCGGGCCATCCGGCGGGCGGGTGTGCCCGCCTGGCACACCCAGGGGTTTAATCCCCATGTGTATCTCACCTTTGCGCTGCCCCTTTCCCTGGGGTTTGAGAGCCTGTGCGAGATACTGGATTTTAAGACGGAATCTGATATGAGCTGCGAAGAGATGGCCGCCCGGCTGAACGGGAGCCTGCCCCCCGGCATCCGGGTGCTGCGCATCGCCCCGGCGGGAAAGGATGTGAGCGCCATTGCCGCTGCGGTGTACACCCTGCGGCTGCGGCGGGACGGGGTGAGCGGGGAGGCGCTGGAAGAGCGCTTTGCCGCCTTTTGGGGGCAGGGGGAAATTCCCGCGGTGAAGAAGACCAAGAAGCGGGAGATTACCCTGAATTTGAAGGAGCTGGTGAAGGTGGATGGCCTGCGGCAGGAGGGGGAGGCGCTCTGCGTTACCCTCACTGCCCCGGCGGGGAATGACCTGACAGTGAATCCCGCCCTGCTGGTGGACGCCTTTTGGGCCTTTTTCCCCGGTGAGGGCTCGGTGGCCTTGGTGACCCGCACCGCCTGCCTGACGGCCCAGGGGGAGGACTTTGCGTGAGAAGGTTTTGGGTTTGGCCGCTTTTGCTGTCCTGCTTGTTGGTTTTGGCGGGGTGTGGGGCTGATGATTCGGCGGCTGCACGGGATGCCTATGAGGCGTTTTTAGCAGGCGACCTTTCCCTGCTTGACGCGGCAGAGCTGGACAGGTGGGGGCTGGAGGAGTGGATGGGGCTTGTGTTGGTTCCGGGGGAGGTGGAGTATACCTATCTTGACCTGGACGGGGACAATGTGCCGGAACTGCTGCTGCAAAGGGTGGATGACCCGGCGGGATATAACGGGGTATTCCACTATGAAGACGGCGGATTGGCCTGCTGGCAAAATGACGGGATGGAGGGCAGCTGCCGGGACTATCCCCTGGAGGACGGGACAATGGTGCGTCAGTATGACTCTGACGGCTCCTCCTACACGCTGTTCCGCTATCGGGCGGACGGGAAGGAAGAGACAGTTGCCAGCCTGTTTTTGCGGGAAGGGCCTGGGCCCTGCTGCCAAATCGACGGGGAGGAAGTGGAGGCAGCCGCCTTTTATGAACGGCTGGACGAGCTGGTGACGGGGCGGCTGTTGGGGCGCGATTGCTGGGTAACGCTTTAAATCCGGGGCCAGGAGGCCCTTTTTCACAGAAAAGGCCTGCAATTTTCCCGAAAAACTGGGGGTTTGCCCCTTTACAAACAGGGGGAATTGCGGTATAATGTTCAGGCATTTGATAAGATTCTATCGTCTTGTACCGGTTGGCGGGCGGGACGACAGGGCTTAACAAGGGGCATACCTTTTGTTAAGGCGGGCATTCCTCTGCCGCACCCCCACTGTTTTGCGGGAATGAATGTCTGAACAGTAAGGAGGAAAAAAGATGGATGCACTGAAACTCATTGCGCAGTCCAGCATGAAGGAAGAGCTGCCCGAAATCAACGTGGGTTCCACCGTGAAGGTACACGTGAAAATCAAAGAAGGGCAGAGAGAGAGAATCCAGGTGTTTGAGGGCACTGTCATTGCCAAGAAGCATGGCGGTATCTCCGAGACGTTCACCGTGCGCCGGGTTTCCTACGGCGTGGGTGTGGAGCGGGTTTTCCCCATTCACTCCCCCAATGTGGTGAAGGTGGAATTGGTGCGCGACGGCTTTGTTCGCCGCGGCAAACTCTACTATCTGCGGGGCCGGGTGGGCAAGGCTGCCAAGGTCAAGCAGAAAATCAAAAAGACAGAGGAATAAACCCCTCTGCCGCATGAGGCTGCACGAAAATGTCCACACTTTGCTGTGGGCATTTTTACTATTCCGAGGCCAGGTTGTCCAGGAGGCTCCTTCTTCGACAGCTCGAAGAGGATACATTCCGGGCGTTTTCGCGCGTAGCCCGCTTGCGGGCCACACGCGGAAAAGGGGGATTTATTTTTATCGGAAAAGGGGGATTGCTGTGGGGAGGAAGAGGGAGCGCACCAGCCGGCTGGCGGCGGCCTATGACTGGCTGGAAATTGCCGTGAAGGCGGTGATTCTGGTGGCGGTTTGCTTTGCGCTGGTGGGGAGGATGGTAAAGGTGCAGGGCGTCTCCATGGAACCCACCCTGCATGAGGGGGACAGGCTGTTTATCACCCGCATCGGCGGGGTGAAGGCAGGGGATATTGTGGTATCGGCCCAGCCCAACACCTATAACGAGCTGCTGATTAAGCGGGTGATTGCCACCGAGGGCCAGGAAGTGGACATTGACTTTGAAACCGGGGAAGTGAAGGTGGACGGGGAGGTGCTGGATGAGCCCTATATCGCCGAGCCCACCCGGCTGGCCTATGACGTCCAGTTCCCGGTGACAGTGGGGGAGGGGTGCGTGTTTTTGATGGGGGATAACCGCAACCACTCCATTGATTCCCGCTCCACAGATATTGGGCAGGCTGACCTGCGGTATCTGGTGGGGAAGGTGGTGTTCCGGTAGGGGAACCAAAAAGAGAAGAGGGGAGATGCTTTTATGAGCGATGTGCCGTCCATTCAGTGGTTTCCGGGGCATATGGCGAAGACACGGCGGCTGATGAAGGAGAACCTGCCTTTAGTGGATTTGGTGGCAGAGCTGCGGGACGCCAGGGTGCCCTACAGCAGCTCCAACCCGGAGATTGAGAAGCTCATTGGGAAAAAGCCCAGGCTGATTCTCCTGAACAAGAGCGACATGGCTGACCCGGCAGTGACCCGGCAATGGGTGCAGCACTACAAGGCCCAGGGGATTCCGGTGATGGAGACCGACTGCCGCAGCGGCAGGGGGGTAAAGGAATTCCCCCAGATGGTGGAAAAGGTGCTGGCAGAGCTCTTTGCCCGCCGCAGGGCCAAGGGAATCAAGGGCAAGCCGGTGGCGGTGATGGTGGTGGGGGTGCCAAATGTGGGGAAATCCTCTTTCATCAACCGCATGGCGGGTTCCAAGCGCACAGGGGTGGCCGACCGGCCCGGCGTCACCAGGGGGAAGCAGTGGGTGAAGGTGAACCAGGAAGTGGACATGCTGGACATGCCCGGCGTACTCTGGCCCAAGTTTGACGACCCGGCGGTGGGGGAAAAGCTGGCGTTTACCGGCGCGGTGAAGGACAACGTGGTGGACATGGAGCTGCTGGCCTGCCGGCTCTTAGAGTTCTTAAACGGGGATTACCGGGAGAGCCTCTGTGCCCGGTACAAGCTGGAGGACACGGAGGGGAAGCCGGGGCACGAGCTGCTGGAGCTGGTGGGGAGGAGGCGGGGGATGCTCCTGCCCGGCGGCGCGGCCGACACCGAACGGGCGGCGGTGGCCGTGCTGGACGAGTTCCGGGAGGGGCGCATCGGGCGCATTACCCTGGAGACGCCGGAAGTGCTGGGATGAGAGTGCGGGAGAGAAGCGCGGAGGCCGCTCCTTGAAAACGCCGGCAACCCGCGTTTTGCCTTAGTCTTTTGGCCTTTCCCTGTTGGGGAGGGGGTTCCCGTTTTCGTCCCGGTTGATGGGATAGGCTTTCAGATGGAGGCCAAGGCAGTGGTCGGCGCAGGGGAGGTCCATTTCATATTGTTCGGGGTTGCCCCTATAGGTGAAATCGCCGCGGCATCGAATGACTTCGCACCAGGTGTATAGTTGTACCATCGTTTTAGGGCACATTCCGGCAGGGCATTCATACTGGAAAACAAACGTATCCCCTTTTTCTAAGCCAAGCCTGCAATGTTCTGCTTTCCCATCTGTGACGGTCAGCTCAAATTCCCAGTCTTCTGTGCACCATTTTCTCATGATAAATCCTCCCTATATGAATTTTCTATATGATAGCACAAAGGAACTTGCATTTCTATGGGTATGGGCCTAGGAAAGCACGGGAGAAGGCCCTTAAATGGGAGCCGGAAATCCCAGATTGTGAAAAGAGGTTGGGAAGCGATGGCGGGAGACATGGAGGAGAGGCTGGATTTGGCCGCCTTTGATGCGGAATACCGGGAGCAGTATCCCCTGCTCTGCGGGGTGGACGAGGCGGGGCGGGGGCCCTTGGCGGGGGGCGTGTGCGCGGCGGCGGTGATTCTCGACCCGGAAAAGCCTATCCCGGGGCTGAACGACTCCAAGAAGCTGAGTCCCAAGAAGCGGGAGGCGCTCTATGGCCTGATTGTGGAGCGGGCTGCGGCCTGGGCGGTGGCCTGGGCGGACGAAAGGGAGATTGACGAATATAATATCTTGAACGCCACCTTTTTGGCAATGCGCCGGGCAGTGGAAAAGCTGGGGCTCCCGCCGGGCTGCGTGCTGGTGGACGGCAACCGGGACCCAGGTTTTCCAGGTGGCGTGCCCACGGTGACGCTGGTGAAGGGGGACGGGCGCTCGGCCACAGTGGCGGCGGCGTCTATCCTGGCAAAGGTGACTAGGGACAGGGCCATGCTGGCGCTGGAGGAACAGTATCCCCAATACGGGTTTGCCAAGCACAAGGGATATGGCACAAAGCTCCACTATGAGCGGCTGGCCCAATATGGGGTGAGCCCGGTACACCGGAAAAGTTTTTTGAAAAACCTGGCGGAACACACCGGAAAGGGCGGGGATGCGCTGTGAGCAGGGAGAGCGAGACCGGGGCGCTGGGGGAGGAATACACCGCGGCTTACCTGGGAAGCCAGGGGTTTTCCCTGGCAGCGCGTCACTTTAAACGGGCTGAGGGGGAGATTGACCTGGTGGCTACCGGAAAGGGGCTTGTGCTCTTTGTGGAGGTGAAAACCCGCAGCGCAGGGGCGCTCTACCCCGCCGCCTATGCGGTGACGCCGGCCAAGCGGCGGCGGATTTTGCTCACGGCCCGGCGGTACTTGGCAGAGAGCGGCTGCGATTTGCAGCCCCGCTGCGATGTGGCGCTGGTGACAGCGGAGCGGGGCCGGGTGCTGGGCTTTACCTATTTGGAAAACGCATTTTAGCCTGGAAGGGGGAGGACACCGTGAGGATTTTTGATTTGCACTGCGACACTTTGACGGCCTGCCTGGGGAAGAAGCTGGAGCTCTTGGACAGCGGCAGGATGGTGGACCTGCGCTTTGCCGGGCAGGCGGAGGACTGGGTGCAGTGCTTTGCCATCTTTGTGCCCGACCGCATCAGCGGGGAGGACGCGCTGCAATGGGTGCGGGACCACGGGGCCTATTTTGACAGCCAGGCCGGGAAATACCCGGAGAAGCTGCGCACAGTGAGGACCGCCGGGGATTTGGCTGCGCCAGCGGACGGGCGCTGCCGGGGGATGCTCACCATTGAGGGCGGGCGGGCCTTTGCCGGGCAGCTGGAAGCCATTGACGAGTTCTATGGCCTGGGGGTGCGGATGGTGACACTCACCTGGAACGGGGAGAACGAGCTGGGGTTTGGCGCGGCGGAGAACAAGGGGCTCAAGCCCTTTGGCAAAGAGGCTGTCCGTCGGATGCGGCAGCTGGGCATTGCCATCGACATCTCCCACCTGGCGGACGCGGGGGTGGAGGATGTGTTTGCCCTGGATGATGGGCCGGTTGTAGCCAGCCATTCTAACTGCCGCAGCGTGTGCGGGCACCGGCGCAACCTCACCGACGGGCAGATACGGGAAATCATCCGCCGGGGCGGGGTGATTGGGCTTAACTTCTTCACCGAGTTTTTAAACGACGCCCCGGAAAAAGCGGGGCCGGAGGACGTGTACCGCCACTTAGAGCACCTGCTGGGACTGGGCGGGGAGAAGGCGGCGGCGCTGGGGAGCGATTACGACGGGGCGGAAATCCCGCCCCAGTTTGACCACTGCGAAAAGCTGCCGGAACTCTATGACTACCTGCTGAAAAAGAACTACAGCGAGGCGCTGCTGGACGATGTGTTTTACGGCAATGCGGCCCGGTTCTTTGCCGGGCTGCTGGGATTCCCGCAGCCTGCCGAATCAGTCAAAGACTGATTCGGCAGGCTGAAAGGCCCGTTCCGGGCCGGCGGGCCTTCGCTTAACCGGACATTTTGCAGGTGCAGCCCGCGAACGCTGGTTTTTCGCGGGGAAATTGTTACGATGAATTAAAATTGATTTTGTGGCTGGGAGGGGGCGCAGAATGGAATATGAAATCCGGGAGGAGCGGCTGACGGCGGGGGAATACATTGATTTCCTGGAACGGAGGGGCCTGGGCTCCCAGTACCCAAAAGGGCGGTTTGCGCAGCGGATTGAGACGCTGGTGAAGAGCGTGCCCATCAGTTTAACGGCCCGGGGGGAGGGCCATGCTCTAATTGGGGTGTGCTTTGGGCTTACGGATTTTGCCTACTGGCTGTTTTTGACCGATTTGGGCATTGTGCGGGAGTGCGTGGGAATGGGGATTGGGAAGGTGCTGGTGTAGAGGGCGCTGGAACTGGCAGGGGGCGAGGAAAATATTATTATGTACACCTGCCCCAATGAAAACGCCGTGGGATTCTATGAAAAAATCGGGATGAAGCGCACGGACGAACTGATGATGTACAACCATGTGGAGCGGACGGGCTTCACGGTGGAATAGGGAAAGGACGGGAACAGAATGAAATATGTGAGCACCAGGGACAAAGGGGTATCGGTCTCGGCGGCCAGGGCCATTTCCCAGGGGATTTCCCAGGAGAGAGGGCTCTTTGTGCCGGAGGGATTCCCCCAGGTGAGCATGAGGGAAATTGGGGATATGGCGGATATGACCTATGTACAGCGGGCCGCCTTTGTCCTGGGGAAATTCCTGACAGAGTTTACCGAAGAGGAACTGCTGGCACTGGCGGAAAAGGCCTATGGCGGCGGGAAATTTGACGACGAGGCTGTGGCCCCCCTCTCCAAGATTGGGGAGCGGGAGTATATCTTGGAGCTCTGGCACGGGCCAACCTGCGCCTTTAAGGACATGGCGCTCCAGCTGCTGCCCCTGCTGATGGCTGCTTCGGTGGAGAAAGAGGGGCTTGCACGGGAGACAGTGATTCTTGTGGCTACCTCGGGGGACACCGGGAAGGCGGCGCTGGAGGGGTTCCAGGACGTGCCCGGCACCCGCATCGCGGTGTTTTACCCGGAGAACGGGGTGAGCGATGTGCAGAAGAGGCAGATGATGACCCAGGAAGGGGAAAACGTGGCGGTCTGCGGCATCAAGGGGAACTTTGACGACGCCCAGACGGCGGTGAAGAACATCTTTACCGACCCGGGGATGGCGGCGCGTTTGGCAGGGAAGGGCATGGCCTTTTCCAGCGCCAACTCCATCAACTGGGGGCGGCTGGCCCCCCAGATTGTCTACTATTTCAGCGCCTATGCCTCCCTGCTGGCAGAGGGGGAAATCGCAGAGGACGAAGGGGTCAACGTGGCGGTGCCCACCGGGAATTTTGGCAATATCCTGGCGGCCTACTACGCCAAGCGGATGGGGCTGCCCATTGAGCGGCTCATCTGCGCCTCCAACCGCAACCACGTGCTGTCGGATTTCTTTGAGACCGGGGTATATGACAAGAACCGGGAGTTCTTCGAGACCATCTCCCCCTCTATGGACATCCTGATTTCCAGCAACCTGGAGCGGCTGCTCTACCACCTCCACGGGGAGGACGACGGGGAGGTGCGGCGCATGATGGGCGAGCTGGAAAGCGCCGGGCGCTACCGGGTTTCGGAGGCGGCGCAGAAGGCCCTGCGGGAGGAATTTGCCGGGGGTTACGCGGACGACGGGGAGACCAAGGCCACCATCCGGCGGTATTTTGAGGAGTACGGCTATCTGCCCGACACCCACACCGCCGTGGCCCTCAGTGTGGCAAAGGCATATCGGGAGAAGACGGGGGATAGCACCAAGACCATTGTGGCCTCTACGGCCAACCCCCACAAGTTTGCCGACAGCGTGCTGGACGCCCTGGGGGCAAAAAACCCGGAGAACGCCCTGGAACGGGCCAAGGCATTGGAGGCCCTCACCGGGGTGGCCTGCCCGCCGCAGCTGCTGGCAGCGCTGGAAAAGCCCTGCCGGTTTGGCGACGTGGTGGGGAAAGAGGAGATTGGCGGGTATGTAGAGAAGCTGCTGGGGGTTTAGGGCCCTTGCCGCGGGGGAATGCCAGCGGCGGGGCTTACAGGGCCGGGCCAAAGGCCCGGCCCTGTAAGCCAGCTTCGCTGACCTTTGCCCCAAAGGGGAGGAACCCCTAAGGAGGAACATCACTGCGGCTGGAAGGTGGCGCAGGAGGTCTCGCTGGAGAGGGCGGCGAAGGCCGGGCCGATGCGGATTTCCTTGGCGGTGCACACGCCGCCGTGGTCGTTGTAGCGGCAGCTGTTGACATCGCAGTGGACTTGGTTCTGGCTGGCGTTTTTGGGGTCGGTGCGGAGGTATTCTTCCATGAAAAGGGCTCCTTTCTTTGTGGATTTGTGTGTAGTATATGCGGGAGAGAGGTGAAAAACACATGAGCGTCTTTGCCATTGCAGACCTGCACCTGTCTTTGGGCGGCGATAAGCCCATGGACGTCTTTCCCGGCTGGGAAGGGTACCTGGAAAAGCTGCGGGAAAATTGGCTTGCCCTGGTGGGGGAGGCGGACACCGTGGTAATCCCCGGGGACATCTCCTGGGGGAAGTCCCTGCGGGGTTCCCTGGCGGATTTCCGGTTTTTGCAGCAGCTGCCCGGCAGGAAAATCCTGCTCAAGGGCAACCACGACTACTTTTGGAGCACCAAGAACAAGATGGACACCTTTTTGCAGGAGGAGGGGCTTTCGTCCCTCACCATCCTGCACAACAACAGCGTGGTGGCCGACGGGCTGCGCATCTGCGGTTCCAGGGGATGGGCGCTGGACGCCTCTTTGGAGGAGGACCGGAAAATCCTGAGCCGGGAGGTGGGCAGGCTGCGGCTCTCGCTGGATTACCCGGCGCAGGGGTATGAGGACACGGCGGTGTTTTTGCACTACCCCCCGCTCTTTGGCAGCGCCACTTGCCCGGAGATGCTATCGCTGCTGGGGGAATACGGGGTGAAAAGGGTGTTTTACGGGCATATCCACGGGGCCGGAGCAGCCTACGCCTGGCAGGGACCCTACCAGGGGACCGATTACCGCCTGGTTTCATGCGATTATCTCAAATTTTCGCCGATGCGCATCCGATAAATCGTAAAAACTGCACAAGGGGATTTCGGTGGTATTTCTGCCGGGGATATGTTATAATAGACGTGAAAACGCGCTTTGCGTGTTTCTTTGGCGCAGGCTTGGCGTATCCGCGCCAAGTGCCTATTTTATCATAGCCAAAACCGGCATCGCCGAGTTTTAGCCGCTTTGCGGCAGTGCGGGCTGCAAGTGGCCGGCGGCTGTGCTCATCAGGACGTGAATTGTGGGGCGCTGTGGGACTGTGCCCTCCTCCGGGAAGAGCCGCGGGTTTGGCGGCTTTGTTTTTGGGGATTTGCGGAAAAAAATGGAAAGAATGGGCCCTTTTGCCGGGGGAAACCGGGAAAGAGAAAATTATAATGGGTTGACCATTTTAGGAGGAAAAACACATGGGTTTAGTATCGTCAAACAAAGTGGACGTAAACCGCTACGCGTTGGAGGTCAGCGTTTCCAAGGAGGAATTTGCCCAGGCAGTGGAGGCTGCTTTTCGGAAAAATGCGAAGAATATCTCCATTGCCGGATTCCGCAAGGGGAAGGCGCCCCGGAAGATTATCGAGCAGTTTTATGGCAAGGGCGTGTTCTATGAGGACGCCGTGAACGCCACCTATCCCCAGTATTATACGGAGGCCGTGGAGGAGGCCGGGATTATCCCGGTGGACAGGGCCGACATCGACGTGAAGGAAGTCAGCGAAGAGGGCTACCGCTTTGTGGCCACCGTAACCACTAAGCCCGAGGTGGAAGTGGGCGAATACAAGGGCCTGAAAGTGGAGAAGCAGCTGCGCACGGCCTCGGAGGAGGATGTGACGGGCGAGCTGACCCGGATGCAGGAGCGGGGCGGACGCCTGGTGAACGTGGAAGACCGGCCCGCCAAAAACGGCGACAGCGTTGTGATTGACTTTGAGGGCTTTGTGGACGGCACCGCCTTTGAGGGCGGCAAGGCCGAGATGTTTACCCTGAAGCTGGGCTCCGGGCAGTTTATCCCCGGCTTTGAGGAGCAGGTGGAGAACCACAGCGTGGGCGAGGAGTTTGACGTGGTGGTGCCCTTCCCGGAGGACTACCATGCCCCCGACCTGGCCGGCAAGGAGGCCACCTTCAAAATCAAGCTGCATGAGATTAAAGAGACCGAGCTGCCTGAGCTGGACGACGAATTTGCCAAGGACGTGAGCGAATTTGACACCCTGGGCGAGCTCAAGGACGATATCCAGAAGAAATTGCAGGAGAACTACGACCGCACCGCCCAGAACGAGATGGAGGATAAGCTCATCGACCTGGTGGTGGGGGGCATGAAGGCCGAGATTCCCCAGTGCATGTTTGAGCACAGGATTGACGAGATGGTGGCCAACTTTGACCAGCGGCTCCAGTCCCAGGGGATGAACTTGCAGCTCTACATGCAGTATACCGGTGTGGAGAGCATGGAGTCCTTCCGCAAGACCTTTACGGCGCAGGCAGAGCGGCAGGTGAAAATCCGCCTGGCGCTGGAAAAGATTGTGGAGCTGGAAAACATCACCGCCAGCGACGACGATTTGACCGCCGAGCTGGAACGGCTGGCGGCCCAGTATGGCATGGCTGCCGACAAGCTGCGGGAGCTGCTGCCCTTGGAGGATGTGAAGCAGGACATTGCCGTGAACAAGGCGGTGGACCTGGTGCGGGACAGCGCCGTTATCACCGAGACCAAAGCCTAAGCAGGGTTTTTGTATAAGCGGGGCGGAAAGGGGCCACACTGTAGGCGGCTTTCACGCTCCATTTGGAGGGAGGTCATCACGGTTTTGCCCTGCGGGGCGGGACAGTGATGATTCCTGCCTTTTGAGACATTTTTTGCCTTCTGGGCGATGGAAGAAAAGGAGCGGGACAGATGCAGAAGCTGGTTTATCTGAGCAACAGCAGGGACTACAGCGAACAGGGCAATATCAATGATAATAGGTATTTCACCCAGGTAAACAAGCTGCTTGCGGAGGGCTGGAAGGTTATCCATATGACCCACGACGTAGTGGAGAGAGATACAATGGAAACCAACCATCCGCTGCGGAGGGAAACCTATATGTCCTTTGTCTTGCTGGAAAAGGGCAGGGAAGAAAAACGCCTGGAAGAAGAGAACTGATAAGGGAGGATTTCACTATGAGTTTAGTGCCTATGGTAGTAGAACAGACCAACCGGGGCGAGCGCTCCTACGACATTTATTCCCGACTGCTCAATGACCGTATCATTGTGCTCTCGGAAGAGGTGAACGACACCACGGCCAGCCTGGTGGTGGCCCAGCTGCTCTACCTGGAGGGGCAGGACCCGGAGAAGGACATCCACCTCTATATCAACAGCCCCGGCGGTTCGGTGTACTCCGGCATGGCGATTTTTGACACTATGAACTATATCAAACCCGATGTGTCCACCATCTGCGTGGGGATGGCGGCCTCTATGGGGGCCTTCTTGCTGGCGGCAGGGGCCAAGGGCAAGCGCTTTGCCCTGCCCAACAGCACCATCATGATTCACCAGCCCTCGGCGGGCACCCAGGGCCAGGCCACTGACATGCTCATCCACACCAGCTGGATTGTGGGGGTGAAGGAGCGGCTCAACCGCATCCTGGCCGACAACTGCGGCCAGCCCCTGGAAAAGGTGGTGCAGGACACCGAGCGGGACAACTTTATGACCGCCCAGGACGCCCTGGCCTATGGCCTGGTGGACAAGGTGCTGGAGAAACAGGCATAACCTGAGGGGAACAACCCGAAAAACCCGGCTGGGAATCCCGCCGGAAAGCGTGGAGGCAGTATGGCACGAAACGATTCAAGAAAACTCTATTGCTCCTTCTGCGGCAAATCGCAGGATGAAGTGGGCAGGCTGATTGCAGGCATTGACGTGTATATCTGCGACGAGTGTGTGCAGCTGTGCCAGAACGTCATTGACGAAGACGAGCAGCTCTATGCCAAATACCACTATGAACAGCAGCAAAAGGCCGAGCCTGAGCCCCTGAAGGTGCTCAAGCCTGCGGAGATTAAGGCGCTGCTGGATGAATATGTCATCGGCCAGGAAAAGGCCAAGAAGGTGCTCTCGGTGGCGGTTTACAACCACTATAAGAGGGTACTGTATGAGAAAAACGGCGGCGGGCAGCAGGATGTGGACATCCAAAAGAGCAACGTGCTGCTGCTGGGGCCCACCGGCGTGGGGAAAACCTATTTGGCCCAGACGCTGGCCCGGATTCTGGGGGTGCCCTTTGCCATTGCCGATGCCACTACCCTCACCGAGGCGGGCTATGTGGGCGAGGACGTGGAGAATATCCTGCTCAAGCTCATCCAGAACGCGGACTATGACATCCAGCGGGCAGAATACGGCATCATCTACATCGATGAAATCGATAAAATCACCCGCAAATCGGAGAACACCTCCATTACCCGGGATGTGAGCGGCGAGGGGGTGCAGCAGGCGCTCTTAAAAATCCTGGAGGGCACCGTTTCCAACGTGCCGCCCAACGGCGGGCGGAAACACCCCCAACAGGAATTCCTCCAAATCGACACCACCAACATCCTCTTCATCTGCGGCGGCGCCTTTGCAGGCATTGACAAGCTGATTGAAAAGCGGGTGTTCTCCTCCGCCATGGGCTTTGGCGCCAAGGTGGTGGGGCTCTCGGAGCGGAAGGACACCGACTTCTATGAGCGGGTGACGCCCCATGATTTGGTAAAATTTGGAATTATACCTGAGCTGGTGGGGCGGCTGCCGGTGCTGGCGACGCTGGAGGACTTGGACGAGGCGGCTCTCATCAGCATCCTGACCAAGCCCAAGAGCGCCCTGATTAAACAGTACCAGCAGCTCTTTGCCCTGGACGGGGTGGATTTGCAGTTTGAGGACGAGGCGCTGAAGGCCATGGCGAAAAAGGCCATTGCCAGGGAGATTGGCGCCAGAGGGCTGCGCTCCATCACCGAGGAGGTGCTGGGGGACGTGATGTTCCAAGTGCCCAGCCAGGACAACGTGGACCGGGTGGTGATTAGCCGGGCCTGTGTGGAGGAGGGCGCACCGCCCCGCATTGAATACGGCGCAGCAAGCCGTATCAATATCCCGCTCACGGACGGCAACCTGGCCAAAAAGTGAATGAAAGCGCGCCGTCCTTTCCCCTGCCTTGGGAGGGCCGGCGCGCCTTTGTGCTGGGGGAATGCGATTTTTCCCTCTCTTTTTGACAGATAATTGCCCTTGCAAAGCGGGGCCGCTTTCCCTATAATGAGAGAGGCACAGAGTAGGGTGGCCCTTACCCCCATTTCTTTCTTCCGCTGCCTTTGCGCAGGAAGGGACGCTGGGCCCAAGGAGGGGCGGCGGGACTGGGGAAGCAACATCTTTTGAGCCACATTTTTCGGGCGGGCGCGTGTAGGGGAACGGGAGTTCCGGCCAGACGCCAGGCCACGAGAAACAGAACAAGGGGGAAGAAGACGTGAACAACACTGAAAATGCCGCGTCGCTGCGTCTGCCGATGCTGGCCCTGCGGGGGATGGTAATCTTCCCGAAAACGGTGATGCACTTTGACGTGGGGCGGAAAAAATCTATCATCGCCCTAAACGAGGCCATGGCGGACAACCAGCTGGTCTATTTGGCGGCCCAGCAGGACATCCGCGTGGAGGAGCCCGGCCCGGAAGACCTTTACCAGGTGGGTGTGGTGGCCGAGGTGCGCCAGGTGCTGAAAATGCCCAACGACACCCTGCGGGTGCTGGTGGAGGGCCTGTACCGGGCCAGGGCTGCCAGCTACGACCAGGCGGGGGGGACAGTCTACGCCATGGCGGAGGATTTCCCTGCCCAGCCTGTCCCGGAGGAGGACAAGGTGCTGGCTGAGGCGCTGATGCGCACGGCCAAGGACCTGTTTGAGGACTACTGCTATTTCCTGCCCAAGATGTCCAAGGACATTATGATGAACGTGCTCTCGGCGGACGACCCCGCCTACTTTGCCGAATACCTCACCGGCAACGTGCTCCTCAAGACGGAGGAGAAGCAGAGCATCCTGGAGGACTCGGACACGGTGCAGAGGCTACATAAAATCACCCAGTTCCTGGAGGCGGAAATCAACGTGCTGGGGATTGAGCACGAGCTCTATGACAAGGTGAAGGAGCAAGTGGACAAGAGCCAGCGGGAGTATTTCCTGCGGGAACAGATGCGGGTGATTTCGGAGGAGCTGGACGGGGGGGAATACTCCCCCGACGAGATTGACGAGTATTTGTCCCGCATTGAAAAGCTGAAGGCCAGCGACGAGGTGAAGGACAAACTCAACGCCGAGGTCATCAAGCTGCAGAAGACGCCGCCCGGCTCCCACGAGGGGGCGGTGCTGCGGGGCTGGCTGGACACCTGCCTGGACTTGCCCTGGGGGAAATTTACCAAGGACAAAATTGACATTGAAAAATCAGGGAAAATCCTGGACCGGGACCACTTTGGCCTGGAAAAGGTGAAGGACCGCATTTTGGAGCTGCTGGCCGTGCGCAAGCTGGCCCCTGACATCAAGGGGCAGATTATCTGCCTGGCGGGCCCGCCAGGCGTGGGGAAGACCTCTATTGCCAAGTCCATTGCCAAGGCCATGGGGCGCAAGTACACCCGGGTTTCCCTGGGCGGGGTGCGGGATGAATCGGATATCCGGGGGCACCGGAAAACCTATGTGGGTGCCATGCCGGGGCGGATGATTAACGCCGTTAAGGCCGCGGGCAGCGCCAACCCCTTGATTTTGCTGGACGAAATCGACAAGATGGGCAACGACTTCCGGGGCGACCCCTCGGCCGCCATGCTGGAGGTGCTGGACGCGGAACAGAACGTGGCCTTCCGCGACCACTACCTGGAAGTGCCCTTTGATTTGAGCCAGGTGCTCTTTATCACCACGGCCAACGACGTGGGGGAAATCCCTGTGCCGCTGCGGGACAGGATGGAGATTATCAACCTCCCCTCCTATACCAGGGAGGAGAAGTTCCAGATTGGCAAGCGGCACCTGCTGAAAAAGCAGATGAAGCGCCACGGGCTCACTGCCAAGGCGCTGCATGTGGCGGACGCCGCCCTCTATGACCTGATTGACAGCTACACCAGGGAGGCGGGGGTGCGCAGCCTGGAACGGGAGATTGCCGCCCTTTGCCGCAAGACGGCCCGGAAAATCGTGGGGGGCGAGGCGGAGAAACTCTCGGTGACGGTGAAGAACCTGGAGGAGATTTTGGGGCCGCGCCGCTTTAAACCCGACCGGCCGGTGAAAAAGGACGAGGTGGGGGTGGTGACCGGCCTGGCCTGGACAGCGGTGGGCGGCGAGACCATGCCCATCGAGGTGGCTGTGATGCCCGGCAGCGGCAAGACGGAGCTCACCGGCTCTCTGGGCAAGGTGATGCAGGAATCGGCCCGGGCGGCCATCAGCTTTATCCGCTCCAACAGCGAGGCGCTGGGGGTGGACGGGGAGTTTTACAAAAACTGCGACATCCACATCCACGCGCCGGAGGGGGCCATCCCCAAGGACGGGCCGTCGGCGGGCGTCACCATGGTGACGGCGCTGGTCTCGGCGCTGACAGGGAAAAAGGTACATAACGACGTGGCTATGACCGGGGAAGTGACCCTGCGGGGCAGGGTGCTGCCCATCGGCGGGCTGCGGGAGAAGACCATGGCCGCCTATGCCCAAGGCATCAAGACCGTGGTAATCCCCGCGGACAACGAGCCCGACCTGGCCGAGGTGGACCAGGCGGTGAAGGAGAGCATCCGCTTTGTCATCGCGGACCATGTGGACACCGTGCTGCGCACGGCGCTCATCGAACAGTGAGGGGGCTTGACAGTGAATTTTCAGGACGCGGCCTTTGAGACCTCCTTTGGCCTATTAAAACAGATACCGGCAGGCGAACGCCCGGAGATTGTCTTCTCCGGGCGCTCCAACGTGGGGAAATCCTCCCTCATCAACAAGCTCTTAAACCGCAAGGCCATTGCCCGGGTGAGCTCCATGCCGGGGAAGACCGTGACGATTAACTTTTACCGGGTGGATACCATCCGGTTTGTGGATTTGCCGGGCTACGGCTATGCCAAGGTGGCCAAGGGGGAGAAGCGCCGCTGGACCGAGCTCATCGAGGGCTATTTTGCCATGGACCGGGACATTGCCCTGGTGGTGCAGCTCATTGACGTGCGGCATCCCCCCACGGCGGACGACAGGCAGATGATTGAGTTCCTGGTGGCAAACGAGTTCCCCTTCCTCATTGCCCTGACAAAGGCGGATAAGCTGGGGAAAACTGCCCTGGCAAAACGGCTGGAAGAGCTGAGGGACGAAATCCCCTATGGCAGCCAGGTGTGCATGGTGGCGACCTCGGCGGAGAAGGGGGACGGGATGGAGGAGCTGCGGGGCTTGATTGAGGAGGCGCTGGAAGAGTGAGGGGCAACCCCACAGAAGACAGAAGCAGAAAGAGGGGAAACCGATGTTTGTACAGGGAAATATGGATGTGGGACAAAACGGGAATCTCACCATTGGCGGGCAGGATGCAGTGGAGCTGGCGGGACGGTATGGGACGCCGCTCTATGTGATGGATGAGGATATCATCCGGGAAAACTGCGCTGCGTTCCGGCAGTCCATGGAGACCTATTACGGCGGCAAAGGGCTGGTGGCCTATGCCAGCAAGGCCTTTTCCTGTAAGGAAATCTACCGCATTGTGGGGGATGAGGGCCTGGGGATTGACGTGGTCTCCGGGGGGGAGCTCTACACAGCGATAAGCGCGGGGTTCGACCCGGCCAAGGTGTTTTTCCACGGGAACAACAAGACGGTGGAGGAACTGCGCTATGCGCTGGAATGCGGCGTGGGGTATCTGGTGGTGGATAACCTGGCGGAGCTGGAAACTTTGAACCAGCTGGCAAAGACAGCGGGGCGGCGGGCCAGGGTGCTCTTCCGCATCAAGCCCGGGATTGACGCCCACACCCACAATTTTATCCGCACCGGGCAAATCGACTCTAAGTTTGGCTTTGCCCTGGAAACTGGGGAGGCGCTGAAGGCCATTGCCATGGCGAAGGAGACCCCGTTTTTGGAGTACCTGGGGATGCACTGCCACATTGGTTCCCAGATTTTTGACATCGCCCCCTTTGTGGCGGCAGCTGAAGTGATGGTGCGCTTTATGGGCCAGGTGAAGCGGGAACTGGGGCTGGAGACACGGGTGCTCAACCTGGGAGGCGGCTTTGGCATCCGCTATGTGCAGGACAACAACCCCGCCCCCTTTGCGGAATACATGCGCCAGGTCTCGGCCCAGGTGAAGATAACGGCGGCGGAGGCGGGGGTGGATACCCCCTTTATCGTCATCGAGCCGGGGCGCTCCATTGTGGGGGCCGCGGGGACGACGCTCTATACCGTGGGGGCGGTGAAGGAGATTCCCGGCATCCGCACCTATGTCTCCGTGGACGGGGGGATGACGGACAATCCCCGGTATATCCTCTACCAATCGGAATACGATATGCTGGTGGCAAACCGGGCAGGGGAGCCAAAGGCCCAGACCGTGACCGTGGCGGGGCGCTGCTGCGAGAGCGGCGACCTGCTGGGCGAGAATGTGCCCCTGCAAAAGGCCCAGCCGGGGGACATCCTGGCGGTCTGCGCCACCGGGGCCTACAACTACTCCATGGCCTCCCAGTATAACCGGGTGGGGCGGCCTGCTGTGGTGATGCTGCGGGGCGGCGAGAGCCGGGTTGTGGTGCGCCGGGAGACCTATGAGGATTTAGTGCGGTGCGATTTGTAGGGGTTCTCTGCAAAGGAAATTCCGGCGATTCGGGTAGCCGCAGCGTTTTACAAAGGAGGGGGAAAGGGTGATTCCCCCTCCTTTTGCGTGTGGAGCTTGGTAATCCGTTTTGGGAGGATTGGAAAAACGGCCAACGCTATTGGCCCGGAAACTTGCCTTGCTGCGTTAGCGAAATAAAAAGGGCTTGGCAGGAAAGGATTGCCGGATACCGCAGGGTGTAGTTTAAAGGGGGTCCACAAGGACGGAATAAAAGAAGCAGTGTTGAAACCTCCATGCTTTGCAGTAAAAGGAATAATCCTCTCTGGGGGCTGGGCAGACCGCTGGTTTACGGGTGCTCCTGATTTGCCTGCGGCGTATGAGGGGAAGCAGAAAAAAGACGGGCATTATCCCCCTTTACTTTTGCAATTCAGTGTGTTAATATGGAGGGGAACCGCCTGGTTAGGGGCGGGACTGCACCATGAATAAGGAGCTGAAGGGGAATTGAACAATAAGCTGAAGGAGACCAACGCGCAGGGGCTGTTTGAGGCGATTCTCACCCTGGAAACAGTGGAGGAGTGTTTTGATTTTTTTGAGGATTTATGCACGGTGCCAGAGCTGAAGGCGCTTTCCCAGCGCTTTCTTGTGGCGAAGATGCTGGACCAGAGCCATGTGTACAGCGATATTGTGAAGCAGACAGGCGCTTCCACCGCCACCATCAGCCGGGTGAACCGCTCTTTGGCCTATGGCAGCGATGGATATAAAATCGTCTTTGACCGTCTCAAAGAGCAGGGGAAGTTTTAACCATGGCCTATGAGGTGTTTGCCCAGGTCTATGACGCCCTCACCCGCAATGTGGACTATCCTGCCAGGGCCGCTTACCTGGACAAGCTCATCCGCCGCTATGGCAATGGCGGCGGGATTGTGCTGGATTTGGCCTGCGGGACCGGCAGCCTTACGGTGGAGCTGGACAGGCTGGGCTATGACATGATTGGCGTGGACAAGAGCGAGGCCATGCTGATGCAGGCACAGGAGAAAAACCTGCGCTTGGGGAAATCCATCCTCTACCTTTGCCAGGGGATGGAGGAGCTGGATTTGTACGGTACTGTGGATGCGGTGGTGTGTGTGCTTGACAGCGTGAACCATGTCACCGACAGGGCGCTGCTGCAAAGGGCCTTTGACCGGGTGGCGCTGTTCCTCCACCCGGAGGGGGTGTTTGTCTTTGATGTGAACACCGCCTATAAGGGCCGGGAGGTGTTGGGGGACAATGCCTTTGTCTACGACTGCGACGAGGTGTTCTGCGCCTGGCAAAACCGCTGGGTGGAAAACGTCCTCACAACCCAGGTGACACTGGATTTCTTCCTGCCCTTGGAGGACGGCTGCTATGAGCGGGTGGGGGAGGAGTTTGAGGAGCGGGTATATCCCCAGGAGGTGCTGGAGACCATGCTGGCTGAGAGCGGCCTACGGGTGGAGGCGGTGTTTGGGGAGGACTCCTTTGCGCCGCCGGGGGAGCAGGAGCAGCGGCTCATTTATATAGCGAAAAAACAGACAGGTTAGGGGGAAGGGCTTTGGGAAAAATCATACGTGCCATTGCGGAGGACGGTTCGGTGATGATGTGCGCCATTGATGCCACGGACATTGTGAGCCGGGCCGAGCAGCTGCACCACACTTCGGCAGTGGTGACAGCGGCGCTGGGCAGGGCGCTGGCAGCGGGCTCCATGATGGGGGCTATGCTCAAGGGGAAGGAGGATTCCCTTACCCTGCGCATCAAGGGGGACGGGCCGCTGGGCTCCATTGTGGTGGTGTCGGACAGCGGGGGCAATGTACGGGGCTCGGTGGGCAGCCCGGTGGTGGAGCTGCCCCTGAACGCCAAGGGAAAGCTGGATGTGGCGGGCGCTGTGGGGCGGCAGGGAAACCTCTATGTCATCCGGGATGTGGGGTTGCGGGAACCCTATGTGGGGCAGACAGAGCTGGTCTCCGGCGAGATTGCCGAGGACATCACCAACTATTACGCCGTCAGCGAACAGATTCCCACGGTGTGCGGGCTGGGGGTGCTGGTGAACACCGACTTGACAGTGCTCCACGCAGGGGGATTCCTCATCCAGCTGCTGCCCGGCGCACCGGAAGAGTCCATTGACCGGCTGGAGGCCAATGTGAACGCCCTGCCCCCTGTCACTGCCATGCTCTCTGCGGGGCTGGGGCCGGAGGAAATCTGCCAAAAGGCCTTGGCCGGTTTTGCGCCCCAGGTGCTGGACACCTTCCCGGTGGCCTACCGCTGCACCTGTACCCGGGAGCGGGTGGAAAAAATGCTCATCAGCCTGGGGGAGCGGGAGTTGCAGAGCATTATCGACGAGGGCGAGGACATCAACGTGGAGTGCCACTTCTGCGACCGCACCTATCAGTTTACGGTGGAGCAGGTGCGCAGGCTGATGGCCCAGGCCAAGTAGGGGAGTTGTTGTTTGGAGGCCCTGCCCTTTTATGGGGCGGGGCTTTTGCCCAAAAGCCGGGCGGCGAAAAAAATCCGCGAAAATGGGGAAAAAAGGCTTGACAAAATGGGGGGAGGATGGTATGATATAGAAGTCGCTGATAGTGATGGCCCGGTGTGGCGGCAAGTCAATGGGCATAGTTGAGACCGGCGTTTTGCGGAAGCATAGCTCAGCTGGGAGAGCACCTGCCTTACAAGCAGGGGGTCACAGGTTCGAGCCCTGTTGTTTCCACCATGTGGCCCGATAGTTCAGTTGGTTAGAACGCTAGCCTGTCACGCTAGAGGTCGAGGGTTCGAGCCCCTTTCGGGTCGCCAATATGGTTCTGTAGCTCAGTCGGTAGAGCAGTGGACTGAAAATCCACGTGTCGTTGGTTCGATTCCGACCGGAACCACCATCTGCGGGTTTAGCTCATCTGGTAGAGCGCCACCTTGCCAAGGTGGAGGTAGCGAGTTCGA
>JAAVYW010000072.1 GCA_022791315.1 Oscillospiraceae bacterium
CCTTAGAGGGGAATTTCGCTCACTGCGGTGAGTGACCAAAGGCTTTGCCTTTGAAAAAGTCAAGCCTGTGGCTTGACTTTCAAGAATCGCTTTGTGATTCTTGCCAGACCAACGCAGTTGGTCTTCACCACCCTTTGGAAAGGTGTGGACAAGGCCAGCTGCGCTGGCCCGGAAACTTTCATTCGCCTACGGCGCGATAGGCCCATGCTGGAAAATTCGGTGGCCCACTGCGTTACAGAGACGGAGCCTGCGAACCTTAAAACCTTTTTAGAAAATACTGGACAGACTCTATCCAACATGATATACTCCAAGGGAAGGAAGAAACACGTCGATTGGCGGAGAAATAGAGCGAAGGAGGCATTGCAGATGCTGAAATTGGAGCAGATTGCCTGGCAGCTGCCGGGCGGGGAGCAAATCCTGCGGGGGGTGGATTTGGAAATCCCCACGGGGAAGCTGACTGTGATTACCGGGCCAAACGGCGGGGGCAAGACCTCGCTGGCTAAGATTATCGCCGGGCTGGAGCAGCCGGACGGCGGGCGTATTTTGTTGGACGGGGAGGACATCACTGCCCTTGACCCCACAGAGCGGGCCAAGCGAGGGGTGGGCTATGCCTTCCAGCAGCCGGTGCGGTTTAAGGGGTTGACAGTGCGGGATTTGCTGGAGCTTGCCAGCGGCGGGCCGCTGGATGACGCCTGCGAGCTTTTGGGGCAGGTTGGGCTGTGCAGCGGGGATTACATTGACCGGGAGGTAAATGCCAGCCTGTCGGGGGGCGAAATCAAGCGGATTGAGATTGCCTCGGTGCTGGCGCGGAAGAACCTAAAGGTGGCTGTCTTTGACGAGCCGGAGGCGGGGATTGACCTGTGGAGCTTTTCAGGGCTTATCGACGCTTTCCAGGAGCTGAAGGGGCGGCACGGCGGTTCCCTGCTGATTATCTCCCATCAGGAGCGGATATTGGAAATAGCGGATGAAATTGTGGTGATTGCCGGAGGCGTGGTGCGCACAGCGGGGCCCAGGGAAGAGGTGCTCCCCCAGCTATTGCAGGACGAAAAGGCCCCCCGGTGCCCTTATCGGAAGGAGATGGCGCGGGTATGAACAAGATTACACAGGAGCTATTGGGGATTGTCTCGGACTGGAACGGGGTATTCGACGGGGCCTATAACATCCGGGAGGACGGGCAGTGTGCCGGGCGGCAGTCCACCGAGCACATCACGCTGGAAAATAAGGAGGACGCCCCCGGCCTGGTGGTGCACGTTGCCCCCGGCACCAAGGGAGAAAAGGTGTATATCCCCGCCTGTGTCACCAAGAGCTACGTGGACGACCTGGTGTTCAACGATTTCTACGTGGGCGAAGGGGCGGACGTGACGATTATCGCAGGCTGCGGCGTCCACAGCGACAACGAGGGGGAGGCCAAGCACAACGGAATCCACCGGTTTTTCCTGGGGAAGGGCGCCAAGGTGCTCTACCAGGAAAAGCACATCGGCACCGGGGCGGGAAAAGGGCTGAAACGCATTGACCCGGTGACAGACGCTGTGCTGGAAGAGGACTCTGTCCTGGAAATGGACACGGTGCAGCTGGGCGGGGTGGACAAGAGCGTGCGCAAGACCACGGCCACCCTAAAAGACCGGGCCAAGCTCATCATCCGGGAGCGGCTGCTCACCGACGGAGAGGAGACGGCCCAGACGGATTTTGCCGTTACCATGGAGGGGGAGGATTCCGGGGTTGACCTGATTTCCCGTTCAGTGGCAAAGGGGCATTCCAGGCAGGATTACCACTCCCGCATTGTGGGCAACAGCCGGTGCAGCGGGCACTCGGAATGCGACGCCATTTTGGTGGGCGAGGGAAAAGTCAACGCTGCGCCGGAGCTCTTTGCCGGGCACCTGGACGCGGCGCTCATCCACGAGGCCGCCATTGGGAAGATTGCCGGGGAACAGATTCTCAAGCTGCGCACCCTGGGCCTCACAGAGCAGGAGGCGGAGGAGAAGATTATCGCCGGGTTTTTGAAGGAATAGGAACCCTTTGCAGAGATCCAAAGAAAGGGAGTGAAACGCAATATGCAAGAGAGAGAAGCCCAGAGGGTTTTCCTCGTGGGAGTTGATACCGGAGAATACGATGCCGCGCTCTCCATCCGCGAGCTGGAGGAGCTGGCGGAAAGCGCGGGAGCGGTGTGCGTGGGGAACGCCATCCAGAAGCGGGAGCACTACGACAGCGCCACCTGTGTGGGCGAGGGAAAGCTGATGGAAATCCGGGAGTTCTGCCAGGCCGAGGACGTGGAGCTGTTGATTTTTGATTTGGAGCTCTCGGCGACACATCTGCGGAATATTGAAAAGCTGTCCGGCCTGCCGGTGATTGACCGGAACATGTTGATTTTGGACATCTTCGCCCAGCACGCCGTCACCAGCGAGGGGAAATTGCAGGTGGAGCTGGCACAGCAGAAGTACATCCTCCCCCGGCTCTCGGGCCTGGGGCAGAGCCTCTCCCGGCTGGGGGGCGGCATTGGCACCCGCGGCCCCGGCGAGAGCCAGCTGGAAACCGACCGGCGGCACATCCGCCGGCGCATCACCGCACTGGAAGGGAAACTCAAGGAGGTGGAGCAGCGGCGCGCCGTCACCCGCAGGCAGCGGGAAAAAAACAATGTGCCGGTGGTGGCCATTGTGGGGTATACCAACGCGGGAAAATCCACCTTGCTCAACGCCCTCACCGACGCGGGGGTGCTGGAAGAGAACAAGCTCTTTGCCACCCTGGACCCTACCGCCCGGGCCCTGCGGCTGCCCAGCGGGAAAAAAATCCTGCTGGTGGATACGGTGGGATTCATCCGGCGGCTGCCCCATCAGCTAGTGGAGGCGTTTAAATCCACTTTGGAGGAAGCCGTTTACGCCGATACGGTGCTCATCCTCTGTGACATCACAGACGACGATGCGGACGAGAAGCTGGAAGTCACCCGTTCCCTGCTCAAGGAGTTGGGGGCCGGGGACAAGCCCACCCTGCTGGCCTACAACAAATGCGACCTTGCCCCCCAAGTGGGGAGCAACAGCGCCCAGCGGGTCTATCTCTCCGCCAAGACCGGCATGGGGTTTGACGCCCTGCTGGCCGCGGTTGAGGAGAGCCTGGCCTGCACCGTGAAGCGGGAACGGCTGCTGCTCCCCTACTCCGAGGGCGGGTGGGAGCGGAGGATTGCCGACAAAGGGCAGATTTATTCCAAAGAGTACACAGAGGAGGGTATCCTGCTGGACGCGGACGTGGATGTGACTATTTACAAGGCGCTGTCAGGATATATCCAAAAATATAGCCAAAGCACTTGAAAATGGGTACTATTTTCAAGTGGGCGGGTTTTGCCCGCCTGCGCTGCATTGCGCGCGCTTTCGACTATGCAATGCGAAACAGAGCCGCGAAAGCGGCTCTCTGCGGCCCTAAGGCCGCAGACTTGAAAAGTGCCACTTTTCAAGTGTTTCGATTATAAAGTGCAGCGGATTGCCGCAGTGGGCTGCCTGGGAGGGATTTCCAGGCAGCCTTTTTGTACCAACTTTTCACACAGAATATTCAAAGATATTTCATAAAGTAGCAGTAAAATAGGGGGGGATAACTGGGAAAAAGAGGTTTTACGCGATGAAAAAGGTACTGTGTATGATTTTGGCCCTGGTACTGCTGGCTTGCCCGGGCTGTAAAGCGCCGGAGCAGCCTGGCGGGGAAACAGGCGGTACTGCCAGCTTTACCTATACCAACCTGGACAGCGAGGACGCCCAGGGGGAAGTGCGGAATTCCCTGACAGAAGCTGGTATCCGGGAGGAATATGTAGATACTGTACTGGGCTGGGCGGTGGATTACAACAGCTGCATGCGGGAATGCGAGGCCTTTTCCCTGGCTGGGGACTTTGTCCCCATGGAGGGGACCACTGTTGATTACGGGGAGTACTATCCCATGATGACAGAGTGGTATCGGAAGCAGGGGCGGGACTACAGTGACATCCTCTGCCGGGTTGCGGCCTTTGCCCTAGTGCGGGACATGGTTTCGGTGGAAAAGGTGCTGGAAAAAGAGGCGTTTGACTGCTGGGACGAGAACCATTCCTGGCTCTTTTCCGACGGGGATATTTTCTTTGGGCGGGAGGCAGTGGAAGGGGAACACAAGGCCTTCCCCCCTTCCCCGCTGATTGCCAGCTGGGACGAGGATATGGTGGCAGAATATTTCACGCTGTTTGAGCCGCTTCCTGTTAATACGGAGTATGACGAGGAGGAGATGGTGCAGGCTATACAGGACAAATGGCGGGAACAGGGCATCTCGTTTCAGGAAGGCTCCTATTCGCTGATTACCTTTTGGCGGCAGAACAGCGGCAAGATGGCCGTTTCCCACGCGGCTGTCCTGGCCGAGACGGGAGAAGGATACCTGCTCTTTGAAAAGACCAACCCCCTCTCCCCCTATGCGGCCACAAGGTTTTCTTCCACAGCCGAGGTAAAGCAGTACCTCTATGATATGATGGCTTTGGACTGCGCACGGTATGATTCCCCGGTGGGGACTTATGTAATCCTGCAAAATGGCCGCCCCCTTTAGGGCAAAACCGCCTGGGAAAATTCCCAGGCGGTTTTTTGCGGCTTTGGGGAGTCAGGCGGCTGATTTTTCACAACAGCGGCAGAAAAAGGGGGAAAGGGGAAGCCGACAGTGTCGAAGGGGGGAACCTTTTGGCGCCGGAGGACATAGAGTGGTGGTGAATCCCAAGGTATTGCGAAAGGAGAAGAGAAGATGCAGTTTTTATTCCGACCGAATACGGATACCAATACCTGCGAGCCCTGCGGCGATTTGGCGCAGTTTACCTCGCAGCCGGTTTCCCTGGCGATGGCCTATGTGCCGGTGCAGTGCTGGGAGCAGATTTACGAGCCGGATACCGGGCTCACCCGCGGCACGATTTTCCCAGATTTAGATAAACCCTTTATCGGAGAGGAGGCGGTTCCTGGTGGCCGAGGATAACAACAGGGCCATGCTGCTGCGCCGGGTGCAGATGTACGACTTCGCCTTGCAGGAGGCAAGGCTGTTTTTGGACACACATCCCACCGACGTGAGCGCTATCGCCTACTTTAACAAACACAAAAAGCTCTGCGAGGAGGCAAAAGCTGCCTTTGAGAAGCTCTATGGCCCTCTCACGGACGACCAGGAAATTACATCGGGCCGGTGGGAATGGGTGGATAACCCCTGGCCCTGGGAAAAGGAGGCGCAATAACGATGTGGAGCTATAACAAGAAATTACAATATCCCGTCAAAATCTCCCGGCCCAATCCCGCGCTGGCCAAGGTGATTATTACCCAGTTCGGTGGGCCGGACGGCGAGCTGGCCGCAGCCAACCGCTATCTCTCCCAGCGCTACACCATGCCCTACGGTGAAGTCAAGGGCGTCTTGACGGACATCGGCACGGAAGAATCTGTCCAATTAAGTTATCAATGATGTGTCTAAAGAAATGCCTCGTTGCTCTGTGTGGTGTGCCCGACGCAGAAGCCGAGAAGCTGGTAGGCGGCCGAAATTCTGCCTGCTGCCGTGTCCAGCCTGTCCCGCGCCTCCTGATCGGAAACCTCCGCTAGGGCCTGCTTGAAAACGTCCTCCGCCGCTTGAATCTCCGGCAGCTCTAAATGCTCCACAAGTTTCTCTGCACGCGGTGAGGAGGCGAGGTTTCGCAGGTAGTCCATTTGGCGCTGCCGCCGCTCCTCCGGCGCTACCTGCGGAAGGCCAATCCCCTCGATGATTTCAACCGCTCTCTGGCAGTTGTCTGCCCTGAAAGGCATTCTCGGACTGTTGAACTGGTTGTCGTGTTTTTCGTACATGATGATTCCCTCCTGCTACTTGATTTGCCCAGGAAGTCAAAGTCAAGGGTTTTTCCAAAATTTTTCTTTTCCCCCTTACCCCCTTTTTTTATATTCATATTCATATTCATTTTCATTTTCAATTTCATTTTCAATTTCATTTTCAGAGTTTTCCGTACATTTTGCTGCGGCAAAATTCTCGGCAAACCTGCGGCAAAAGCCGCAGCAAACGAGCTTTTCCGGCCTGGTGTTTTTGTAGTATGAAAGCGGATAAGCTCTTGATTTATGCGGGTTTATCTGACAAATGACACTGCCCCAATTTCTGATAGACTGAGGGCGGTTTCTCTGTTTTGCCTCGGTAAATGGTTCTGCTTTTCATGTTCTTGATGTGGCAGTTTTTTGACAAAAACGAAGCAAAACGAATAGGAAATTTTCGGCTATTGCTTAACTTCTGCCGGAATGTTTGCCGAGTGGTTTGCCGCCGCTTTTGCCGCAGCAAATCTACCGGAAAAAATCCAGAGTGAGCCTCTAAAATGTAGATGGAAGTTTCGCAAAATATTTGACCTTATGGCGGAGTTGTAAAATCGCCTCCTTTGGACTGGCGTAGCTTTCCCAGCAGATATTACAGGCAAAGTCCCCGTTCTTATCCACGGTGTCCGCTGTGACATCATAAAGCCCGTCGTCGTTGAGGAAACAGCAGATATATACTCTACCCAAAACAATCCCATAGGCTCCCCGCCCATCGATATAGAAACCCGGCAGCCCCGTCTCGTAGATTGCCCTCATTTTGCCCTCGTTCATAACAGTCCTCCCATAATGTATTCAAACCGCCCGTAGTCGTCCCCCTTAAATTCAGATGTCCCGTTCTTCTGGAGACCGCGCCAGAGATGGCGGAGTCTCGAGGCATAGGCATCTTTGTCCACGGTGAACCCCTTGCGGAGACAGTAGGCCGTCCAGAGCGCCCGCAGCCGGTCAATTTCCTCCAACCCCTCGAAACTGCCCTCCCGGATATATTCGAGGATATAATCAAACTCGCTTTTCCCCGTGCTATCCAAAGGCGGATTTTCCGGCGGGTTCCGCCAGCATCCGTCTTTTTCGCTGTCGAAGTCGCACCTGCCGCCGCTGTTATCCTCCGCATGGATACATTCATCGCACAACATGAGCCGCTTTCCGCAGACCGGACAGAACGCCTTGAAACCCTGTGTGTCGGTGTCCCAGCGCATTTCAATTTCACTTTCGCAATGAGGACAAACCTCGGTTACAGTGTAAGTTCGGTTGTCCCAGGCCTCTGCCTGCGATGGCAGTTCACCCCATTTCCCGTCAGTGTAATCCAGGCTATTTTGGACAATAAAGCTCTTGAGATGGGTGCTAAACTCCTGCATTGCCTCCCATAGCTGGTCTCTGTAAGTAGCGTCCTCGTTCGTCTGATAGATGTAGAAGTCCAGCAGCTTTGCCAGATGATAATGCCACGGACGGACTGCAAAGCCGTGTTCCCGGTATTCGGGGCCATGATGGATTTTATACCTGGAAAGGTGAACTGCCGGGGCTATATCGTCGCCCGGTTTCTCATGTCCGGCATAGCGGCTATTATATGCCTTGATGTTGAAAGCATAGAGCTTGTTGTAGATGGCTTCGGCGGAGAACGCGCCGTAGACCCAGCAATCCCTAAAAGCCTCGTAAAGGGATTTCGGGGCTTCAAAGCCCCAGAACCCATAATCGCAGTTCAGACGAGCCTCGACAGCGTTTGCCAGCGCTGCCAGAGGTTCTTTTTTCATCACCATGCAGGACATCAAAATACCCCCTCTTTTATTTTGGAAACCAGTTTGCCGTGCTTGGCCTCTTCGACCCTGCGCTCCTGTGCGCTCATGCCCCGGCAAATGCAGACATAACCGTCTGCGAATGTAAAGCGATACCAGATAGATTTCTTTGCCATGATGATAGCCTCCTTTCGGTTGGCGGGGAGGTAGTTAAACCCTCTCCCGATTGCAAATCTTCGTGACAGCTTTTTCAAGACCACGCTTGAGCCGTGGGTCTCCGAGAACTTCGTCTTTCGTGTAGCCGAGCGCGTCCAGCGTGTCCTCTGTGTCCATCGTGTAGCCAAACTCGTGATCGTCCAGCTCGTAGAGGAACATTTCGTAAATGAAACCCTCCCCAGTCTCGTCCTCCGCAATGGCCGCCGCCATTTCTGCGTCGTGGCGCTTTCTTGTCTGGTGAAGCAGGTCAGCGTCCTTTTTCTGGATATATCCTCCGGCTCCGATGGAGTAAATTTTGTACACATCTTTCTCTGGGTCAAGGCCCCAGCTCTGCATCATCTCGTCGAACTGTTTCTGTCCGAATGCAAATCCAAGGGGTAAAGCGTTAAATTCCCCCTGCTGGCGGTTGCGAAGTTGTGCGTATTTGTTCATGGTGTAGCCCTCCTTACTGAAATTCCGGCATAGTGCCGATGATAGACTTGATATGGTTTTCGCTGATACGGTAGGGGTTCCTGCGGGTGGTGTTATCTTTCATAATCTGCATATAGACCATAAGCGGCAGTTCAAATAGTGCCGTACAATAGGGGTAGAGTCGGATTGCCTGTCGCCTTACCTCCGCATCGATTTCGTCTCGGCGGTTCATGTGGCTCCCCCTTTCATCTTCTGCAAGAATTGTGCGAGCTTTGTTTCTGCGGCCTCTTTGGAGGGGCAGGCGGCATCTACCCAGATACCGCCAACAAACACAGCCCAGTAGCCGCTCGGTAGCCGCTTAACCCCTGTCATGCCCTTTTCGCCTCCTGAACCCATTCCAGCGCCGCCTCTCTACTGTCAAACCAGTCGTTATAAATGTCCTTGCGTGATGTGCTGCTGCTTGTGTTTTCCGGCTGCACGATGGCCTCAATTTCCCGTGTTATGGCGGAAGCCACCCGCCCCCGGTCGTCAAATGATGTTGTGACACAGTAGAACTTTTTGAGACCTGCAGGCGTGAGCTCGTAGGAATCTGCCTCGCTCCCGGTCAGCTCCCTGTCGTAGTCGATGTAGCCCCACGCCTCCCGGCTGATGTCCTCACAGAAAGTTTTGCGGTCGAAATTGTGGATTTCCTGCACCCCGGCTTTCGGATATGTACCGACTGAAACCGGGCGTTGCGTGCTATAGTATCTCATTCCCAATCCTCCTCGTCTTCGTAATAATCGTCCTCGTCGTCCTCCGGGAAATCTCTGTCCTCCAAATCGTTGCGGTAGTCCCCCATATCCTTGCTGTTGGCTGTGGTTTTCAGCTCCGGGTGCTGTTCCAGATATTCAAGGACAGCTTCTTCAAGAACCTCCACCGCCTTGTCATAGCGGCTGTCGTCGCCAACGCCCCACATATCAACGATAGCCTGTTTAACGCGGTCGCCAGCTACCTCTCCGAGATACCGGGCCGCCGGGTTGCAGGTTTCGTTCCTGTACCCTATGACGATATGGTCGCCGTCATTGTAATTGCGGTACGCGATACGGGAGACAGCCCGGATAATTTCTCCGGCCACGGTGCCTGCCTTGCCGCTGGCAGGCACAAGCTCTTCAAACAAAGCGTTGATGCGATTCTCTGCGCTTTCCTGCCTGACAAGCATACCAATAAGGTCTGCGCACTCCGCCATGCGGTCGTGTTCGTCGCCGTATGTCCATTCTGTAGCGGTCTTGCCGTTCATCTGCTCCTACATCCATGTGAGCAGGGCCTTTGCCTCTTTTCTCGGAAACTTCATAGCTCTTATCCTTTCTGCCCTGCCATCATCAGGCCGGGTAGGGCGGCTCCCGGCGACGGGCTTGCGCCCGTTTCGGCTATTACCAGCTCTGCCTCATCGTCTCAAAATGCCCCGGCGCTCCTGCCAAAATCTGGACAAAGCTGCTATGTTGACAAGCCTCGAAGTAAACTTCCTCCGCCTCTTCCAAGCTATCAGTGTAGAAATTATTTCCTCCAAATGATTGAACCACATACATCGTCGTTTGCCTCTTTCTCCTCGTCCTGCTGTTAGGTCAGTGTCCCATATCGGGCTGTTCCCTTGGTAACTTCGGGGTATTATGACCCATTTAGCGTCATTGTCTAGTAAAAAAATTAGCCTGCGTTCCTGATGCTGTTGAGCCGCCCCATCCGCTCCTTTTTAGCCTCAACGCTGCTCGTCGCGTTCCTGTGGGTTGCAACCGCCCGCCGAAACTCCTCGCTGGTCGGGTTGTCTGCATAGGTCACGATGTCCTGCGCCGCTGCTTCCCTGCGCTGCTCCGCCTCCACGAGGTCTTTCTCCGCCAGCCGGATAAGGTGAGCGAGGTCGGTATCTGTTGCCTGCCGGGCCTCCGCTTCGTCCCGCTCCCGCTGGAGCCTGTCGATCGTCTCCTGCATGGAGCGCTTTTGGGCTTTCAGCTCCTCGATGGTGCCATTCGCCGCATTGAGCTGCGCGTCTGCGTGGAGCCATCTGGCCTTCATACTGTCGCTGAAGTCGTTCTCGATGTTGCTCTCCGCATCCTCGAAGCACCCCTCAAAGGCGGTGGCGAGGTAGCTCTGCGGCCCCAGCTCCTCGACCATCTTCCGGATAGCCGCCAGCACCTCCCGTTCCTGCTGCTTGGTTGCGCAGGTGTTCTCGTGATAAAGCTCGATGCTAATGATGTCGAGCTTGATTCCCTTGTGCGTAGACAGAAAGGACTTCTTGGCAGCAGCCTCGCTGCGCTCGGTGATGGTCTGGTAGCCCTCGCTCTCGCCTGTGTAGGTGATTCTATAATCGTTCATGGTGTACCTCCTATAACATGTCCCGCTTGGGGGAAACGTTTGTGTTTTCCTTAACTCTGTCTCAATTATAGCCCCTATTTGGGGCTTTGTAAAGATGATTTTAGGGGATTTTTCAAAAAATGTTTCATTTTGGGGAATTTATGAGTAAGAATTAGAAAGCAATACCCGCCACTTTAGCTGTTTCTTCTGTTGCTTTTGCAGACAAATCCCTAAAAATGGGCAAAAAAATAAAGCCCCTCCCACAGCGTGAGCCATGGGAGGGGCTATAATCATTAAACTTTCATCATAGGAGCTTCCACCAGATGGTATATATTTCATACTATCCCTAGGCATTTATCTGGTCGAACTTTCCTTTTTTGGAGGAATCACAGCTATCTTCTCTGCGGACATCAAATTCCCCACGTCACAGTCAAGAACCTCGCAGATGCTCTGGATCAGGGATAGGGGCACAGTATCTTGGTACTTATACATATTCCGGATTATATCCACTTTCACGCCCACTTTCTTCGCCAGTTGCAGAACGGTGATGCTCCGTTCCTGCATGGCTAGTACATGGGGGCAGAGGATAAAGACACTCTTTCATAACTGTCAGGTGTTAAAAGCAGTTCATTGTCTGCCCCCTCAAAGTTTAGCTCCATGATAACAGAGTAAGGCGAAAAATTAAAAACAACTGCCTAAAAGAAGGTCAACATTAACGCTTCCGGCTTTTTATAAAGCCATTTTATTTGATACGGCAGCGTTTCTGATGCTTGCAGTCTACACCTAGTAATTTGCAAAGCGGCGAAATGTCAGAGCAGTTAGCCAGCAGTATTTTCTCCATGTTTAAAGCCTTCACAAAATCCCCGTTGGTTTTACCCTTGATATATATCTTTTTCCCCTTTTTGAAAAGCACTTTCAAACGTTCATAGCCGTTTCCGTTCGGAAGTTTCGTATTTGCAGGAAGATTTAGGTACTGGAAAACACCTTCCGCATCACAAAGAAACCAATCCTCAAGAGAATGGACGGCTTTGATTAAGCGAACATCAGTCGCACCATCGTCCAGAAAAGCCCTCTTTACCTCTTGCCAGTTGATGGGAGGATTCTTTGTCATCTCAAATACATCCTGGTCATAGCATAGTGCTATATAGAACTTTCCATTGGGGTGCTTCGTCTTGATTCGTTTCTCAAAAATGCGTAACACTTTATTCTTATACTTTCCAATTCCAGAGGCATCTATTGGCTCAACCGAGCATGTAAGGCGTCCACCGCAGTGAGCCCGCATAATGTTAACAAGCCTCTTATAGAATTCTATTTCTGTTTCACCCTCAATGAAAATCACAACGACTTTTTCTTCTCTATCTTTTTTAACCATGTCTCTGCTCCAAATAGTCGTTGAGTTGATCTATGTCATTCTCGTGGTCAGACATCAGCTCAAAAATATACTCTCCAACAGAGAGGCCAACCTCACTTACATCTCGCAATAAAGCCGAAACTCTGCTATTTAGTATGCGCCGGAAAGTAGCAAGGTGCTTTTTGTTAGGCATACCGATATAGATATTGTTGGTAAGAATATATTGCAACATATAGGGGGAGTGACTGGTGATGATGATTTTACAGTTTTCAGTTAATTGAGTAATCGCAAGCAGGAAACTTTGCATCAAGCTAGGATGGAGAGAATTCTCAGGTTCCTCGAAAGCAATTAGAGGGAGACCTTTAATGTCTGCGATAACCGCAAATGTCAACATAAGGAGCATTCGTTTTGCACCGTCAGAAAGTTTTTCAAAACTTATTGGCTGTATAAGAGTGTCATCATCGACCTTTATATCATAAAATTTATCACAGACATCAAAATCAGGAAAATCGTCGGAAGAATCGTCATCATCCTTAATGCTAGTAATCTTCACCTTTACCTTCATTTCGTTAATTGTTCCCATTTCAACAAGATCAAAATCTGTAAAATTAGGGAAAAGCTGTAGGTAGGCATCTTTAAGCAGCTCATACTTTTCTGGATATCCTTGTTTAAGATAAAAAATCGTCCGTGGGATATTTCGAATTCCCACTAAATCAAGTTCGTCTAGGTCTGTCCTTATAAGGAAATCGGGCCCATAAGACATGCTGGCGTCCAAGTGGTGGTCAACATATATTGTGAGAGAGTTGAGTTGTTTAAGCAGATCTAGAAAATAAAGTTGGTCAAAGGCTATCAACTTGTTGAGAACCAGATCATTTCCCTCAATAGCTGTTTTTGTGGTACATCTCCCTGTAGGTGAGGATTTGTAAAAAGCAGTTTTATCATCGCGGAAAATCAAATTCCCATATCTTTGATTTTTTTCGTTTTTCTTAATCTCAAGCTGTTCAGATACAATTCTTGCAGAGACCTTGCCTTTCGCCCGCCACTGGAATTCATAACGATAGCTAAACAGATAGGATTGGCCAGCCAATATAGTCTTTGCCTCAAGCTCAAAGAAAAAGTTTTGTAACGCATTATTCCTGTTCAGAGGAATTCCAGGCTGAAAACGCATCATTTGCTCTTTATGTTTGGGGTCAGCAGATATAAAATCGATACCAAAATCAATAGCAGTGAGCAAATTAGACTTACCATAGCTATTGAGTGAAACCAATGCTGTCAAATCGGACAATTCTAAAGTAGTGTCCTCTATGTTTTTAAAACCGCCAGTACGAAGTTTTAATAGTTCCATTTTACTGCACTCCTCTTGTTGAAACAACAACCCGATTTCCATTCTCCGAATCCTCCTCATTATATCAGAATTTCCGAAAATATGCAACAGATATTTTCGTGTCTTCTTCTATATTTCATTATACAACCTGATTATTGAGAATATACGTTGATTTTATTTTCGCAAAAATAAAATCTCGCCTATATTACGTGGAAATCATCCTATAGTTGCATATTTCTATACAACTATATAGAAAAGTTATTGAAATAAGGTACATAATCAATATTTATCAGAGTTTTCTGTTTTTATAATATTTATAGTATTTTTTCTATAAATATTATATTATCACTCGTATATCATTAAGAGGCTCCCCAAAGTTATATTTGTGCAGGTTTGTAACATTTCTAAAATTCAGAATTTTTTATTTATCCCTGATAAAGTCAGGGGTAAATAAAAAATGGGGGGCAAGGATAGTTTTTCCTTGTCCCCCATTTCTATCACATATTCTCTACCGTAATCCCCGCCATAGCCCTGGTCTAATAGACGGTCTCCAACACTTCCTCAATAGGCATTTCAGGTAGCCAGACTCAACAGACTGCTTTATACTGATTTGGGAAGGGATTGACAAAATATCCTATTTGAGATACAATATCGATGCGTTCATTGAAAAGCACCCACCCGTGCTTTTCCGCGCTGAAAGACACCGACCCCCATCGGTGTCTTTCCTTTTTGCCTCCTGGGATTTCCCCAGGGGGCTTTTTACTTTTCTACCTTAATCACCGTGCTGTACCCCTTGTCCCTCAGCTCCTGCGCCATCCTGTCAGCGTTGGCCTTGTCCGCAAAGGCCCCCACCTGCACCCGATAGAGAGTCTTTGGAGCTTTGGGCTTGTCCACCCATTTCTCCCCTACGGCTGCCACCAGACCCTTGGCGATAGCCAGAGCATAATCGTCCAGGTGCTTATCAAAAAGGGCATTATCTTCGACGTTGGAGATAAACAGCAGTTCCAACAATGCGCTGGGCATGTCCGTCCCCGTGTTGACCCCATAGTCAGTATAGCAGGCTGCCCCCTTCTTCACACCCCGACTTTTCCCGTCCACAGCGCAGCACCTGGTGAGGATTCCCCTGGCCTGCTCCACGGTCTTTGTCGTAGCTCGGCTATGTACCCAGATTTCGATACCGCTGGCTGCCCCCGCCGTGCTGTTGCGATGTAGGGAAAGGAAATAGTCACAACCCACTTTGTTCGCCATAATACAGCGTTCAGCAATGGTGATGTTCTTGGTGCTATTCTCCCGAGTCAGCAGTACCGTGTGCCCCTGCCCTTCCAGCAGGGGCTTTATCTTTTTGGCGAGCCGCAGCACGTCATCCTTTTCCTTCCTTGTCCCATTCACGGCGCCGGGGTCGC
>JAAVYW010000047.1 GCA_022791315.1 Oscillospiraceae bacterium
GGTGCGGGCCCCCGGAAAGGCGAAGCCTTTTTGGGGTGCGATAGCGAGTTCGAGCCTCGTAACCCGCTCCAAGAGAGAAGCAAGATACGGAAAGGTATCTTGCTTCTTTGTTTTATCCGATTTTGGGGCCCGGGCTCGCTGCCTCCACCGCTTTAGGTCATGGAGATAACCCTGGA
The DNA here is from genome assembly GCA_022791315.1 of Oscillospiraceae bacterium. Classification (GTDB taxonomy): domain Bacteria; phylum Bacillota; class Clostridia; order Oscillospirales; family Ruminococcaceae; genus JAAVYW01. The sequence goes on from JAAVYW010000047.1 coordinate 177, forward strand.
AGGTCGAGGCCAATTTTCTTGATTGGTTGAACATGCAAGATGGATTCGTAAATCCTGCGTTCTCTTTTTGTGTTTTAGTGTTCAGACTTTCCCTTTGTATCATTTTAAATTATGGGAAGTCGAAGCGATAAGAGGAGAATCCCTATTATATCTTATGCCTATATGTTGACAATGTGGATTTTTCCCTGTATCAGCTCTCTCTGGCTTTATCCATCGTTATTTCGATTTTTTATCCTCCTCTACCGTAAATACGTCTTCAATCGTTACACCAAAAACTTTTGCTATATTCCATGCTAAAACGAGAGAAGGATTGTACTTTCCCTTTTCAAGATTCCCGATGGTTTCACGACGTACACCTACTTTTAAAGCCAATTCCTCCTGCTTGATATTAAACCTTGCTCTATATTCTCTTATTCTGTTTTTAATCATTTTTTGCATTGAGCCTCTCTTTTATTTCTGATATAAAAGTTGAAAAGGCAAAAACGGCTACTGACACCCCAAATCCCAATGCTGTTCCGGCAGCTAATGGATTGCTGCTAAAATTGAAATGTGACAGGGTTAAGGTTGCAGATGTAGTAATTAAGAGGTTTAATGCAAATGCAAGAGTAGCGCATTTTCTCATGTTTGCAACAAACATTTCATCGGGATTTACCCAGAAATATCCAAAGAATAGGGCAAATGCAAAGAAACATAGGAACAGGGGTTCCTCACCCAATAGCCCCCAAAATCCCAACAGAGAAAGAAAACCGATACAGCCATACCAATTTTTCATTGTCTTACTCCTTTTACTGTTCAATGTGGTATATTTCGCGCTTTATATTATAAATATACCACATTATTTTTGGCATGTCAATATCGGATGATATGTCCTATTTTAGTGAACTGATAGAGCGGTGGAGGAATTGGGTATCCGATAAATTGGCTGGCTGCCCAATCCCAACGGTTCCTTTTAGAGAGGGCTTTGATGGTATCGCGGATAGAGCGATTCCTGCAGTTTTGGGCTGCGGGAATTTTTTCGGGAAAACTGCAACCAGAGGGCGGGAATGGGCGTCTTTATCAGTGAAAGCCGGTTTTCATAGGAGGTGATGGGGATGACAGAGCAGGAACTGCTGGCGCTTTACCATGCCCGCTCGGAAGAGGCGCTGGCAGAGACCCAGGCACTTTATGGGGCGTATTGCAAGGCCATTGCCCTGCGGATTCTGGGGAATGAGGAAGATACGCAGGAGTGCTTGGGAGATGGTTGCGGTGAAGTCGGGCACTGATTATGTGGCCCTCTTTTCCCTGAATGGGGTGCGGTATACGGTTCAGGCGGAGTGCGACGATGACCCGGCCCTTGTGTTCTCCACGCTAAAAGAGGTGCTGGACGGGTTTGTTGTGGAGTAGGAGAGGAAATCCAGGACCTTTTGCAAAGGGGGATACGGGAGAGGCGCCGTCTTGTGCGGCGCCTTTTTTGTGTTATGGTATTATTTGGAAGCCCCTTGGGGGTTATCAGGGATGGAAGCGCAAAAAACCGGCCTTGGGGGCTCTGCAAAATATTGACAGAAGTGCGATTCCCCGGTACAATAAAGGCAAGCACACAGATAGGGAGGCAATATGATGTATCGCTGCCACATGTGTTTTTACTATACCGGGCACCGGCGCGAACTCTTTGAAATTATCAAGGGGATGGAACCCTTAGCGCATTTTGAGCACTGCTTTTTGGAGAGCGAGGAGCCCCAGCCGGAGCTGCTGGGACAGGCTGACGTGATTTTCGCCGATTTGCGGGAGGGCAAGGTACAGGAGGTTCTGGCTGCGCTGGAAAAGGGGAAGCGGGCGGATGCCCAGATAATCGCCCTGGCAGACCGGGAACAGGCGGGGCAGCTGACGGAATTTTTGCCTGGGCTGGCGGATTTGTGGACAGCGCCTCTCTCAGAGGAGGAGCTGCGGTTCCGGTTCCTGCGCTGGCAGCAGGGCTGCAAGACCAGCCGGGACCTCTGGGAGACCAGCCAATATCTGGAAACTGCCATCAACAGCATGCCCAACTTAGTGTGGTTCAAGACCAAGGACGGGCTGCATGAGAAGGTGAACGACAGTTTTTGCTGCACAGTGGGAAAGACCAAGCAGCAGGTACAGGGGCGGGGGCACGCCTATATCTGGGATGTGGAGCAGGACGACCCGGCCTGTATCGAGTCGGAGCGGATTGTGATGGAAAAGGGGAGAACCTGCGTCTCGGAAGAGGTGGTGCAGACCGGGGAGGGCACCCGGCTGCTGACAACCTATAAATCCCCGCTCTATGACCTGGACGGCAGCGTGATGGGCACTGTGGGGGTGGCAATTGACGTGACCCAGGAGCGCTCCTATGAGGAGGAGATTGTCCGGAAAAATAGGGAGCTGGAGAAGCTCTTTACCACCATGGACTGCGGTGTAATGTGCCACACCCTGGACGGTTCCCATATCCTCAGCATTAACCGGGCGGCGCTGCGGATTTTGGGCTATGAATCAGAGCAGGAGATGATTGGGGCAGGCTTTGACACAGTGGCCCCCTCGGTGCTGGATGAGGATAAGGCCGAGCTGCGGACCGTTATCCAGGGGCTTAAAAAGGTGGGGGAGAGTGCCAGCCTGGAATACCGGGTGCAGCACCCTAACGGGGATATCCTGCATGTGATGGGCAATATCAAGCTAGTGGAGGAGGAGGGGGTACTCTTTTACCAGCGGTTCCTCCTGGACGTTACGGCCCAGAGGCTGCGGGAGCAGCAGGAGAGGCAGGATGAGGAGCGCCGCCAGAGCGAGCTGGTACAGGCCTTGAGCGTGGACTACAACCTGGTTTGCCATTTTGACCTGGACACCGGGCTGGGGAGCCCCCTGCGGGTATACGACTGCCCCTACCATGTGCTGGACAGCCTCTTTATGGAAGAGGAATTGCAACTGGAAGACTGCATGGGAAGATACATAGAGCGCTGTGTCTATGAGGAGGACCGGGAAGCGCTGCGCCAGGCGCTCTCGCGGGAGCACCTGATAAGGGAGCTGACGGACAAGAGCACCTCCTACATGAACTACCGCACCATCTGCGGGGGAAAGATGCGGTTTTTCCAGGTGAAGGTGGTACGCACCGGGGCGTGGGAAAAACGGCGGAGGGCTGTGCTGGGCTTCCGCAATGTGGACAACGAGACCCAGCGGGAGATGGAGAAAAAGATGCTCCTGGAAGACGCCTTGGCCCAGGCCAACCGGGCCAGCAAGGCCAAAAGCGTGTTCCTCTCCAACATGTCCCACGACATCCGCACGCCGATGAACGCCATCATCGGCTTTACGGCCCTGGCTACCACCCATATCAACCAACGGGAACAGGTGGAGGGGTATCTGAAAAAGATTATGACTTCCAGCAACCACCTGTTGAGCCTTATCAACGATGTGCTGGATATGAGCCGGATTGAGAGCGGGAAAATCTCCCTGGAGGAGAAGGCCTGCTCGCTGCCCGACATCCTCCACGGCCTGCGCAACATTGTCCAGGCCGACATCCATGCCAAGCAGATGGAGCTCTACATGGACGCTGTGGATGTGGTACACGAGAACATTTTCTGCGACCGGCTGCGGCTGAACCAAATCCTGCTGAACCTGTTGAGCAACTGTATCAAATACACCCCCTCCGGGGGTGTGGTGAGCGTGCGGGTGATTGAGAAAAAGGGGGCGCCCGCAGGCAAGGCCAGCTATGAATTCCGGGTGAAGGACACGGGCATTGGCATGAGCGAGGAGTTTGTGGCCCATATCTTTGAGCCCTTTGAGCGGGAGCGCAACTCCACCACCAGCGGCATCCAAGGCACTGGCCTGGGGATGGCTATCACCAAAAACATTGTGGAGATGATGGACGGCGCAATTACCGTGAAGAGCAAGCAGGGGGTGGGGACGGAGTTTATTGTGAATATCTCCTTCCGCCTGGGGACAGAAGAACAGAAGTCCCCGGTGATTCCCCAGCTGAAAAACTGCCGCGCCCTGGTGGTTGACGATGATTTTAACACCTGCGACAGCGTCTCCTACATGCTGGAGAAAATTGGGATGCGGGCGGAGTGGACCCTTTCGGGCAAAGAGGCCGTGTTGCGTACCTGGCAATCGGTGAGCCGGGGGGACAACTACAGCGTCTATATCATTGACTGGATGCTGCCGGACATGAACGGCGTTGAAGTGGCCCGCCGCATCCGCAAGGAGACAGGGGACCAGGTGCCCATCATTGTCCTCACTGCCTATGACTGGGCGGACATTGAGGAGGAGGCCAGGGAGGCGGGCGTCACAGCTTTTTGCAGCAAGCCCCTCTTCCTTTCGGAGCTGCGCAGCTGCCTGCTGACTATGGTGGGCGGGGAAGCGGAAGAAGAGGAGGAGGCTGCCCAGGCCCTGCCTGCCCCCACGGGACGCATCCTGCTGGTGGAGGACAACGAGCTGAACCAGGAGATTGCCATAGCAATCCTGGAAGAAGCGGGCTTTTCGGTGGAGCTGGCAAATAACGGCCAGATTGCCGTGGATACGGTGCGGGAATCCCAGGCAGGCTATTACCAGCTGATTTTGATGGATGTGCAGATGCCTGTTATGAACGGCTACGAGGCCACCCGGCAAATCCGCGCCCTGGAAGACCCCAGGCTCGCCCAAATCCCTATCCTGGCAATGACGGCCAACGCCTTTGAAGAGGACCGGCAGCAGGCGTTACAGGCTGGCATGAACGGGCACATTGCCAAGCCAATTCACATTGAGAAGCTGCTGGAGACCCTGGGGAAGGCGCTGCAATAGGGAGGTTAAAGCCCAACTAGGGCTGCCCGGCAAACGCACCTAACCAAGGAGAACTAACGCCGGGGCCGCACCGAGCGGCGGCATTGCCACGGCGCTGAGGGGTAACGCCCCTAAGCGCCGTTTGCTGTTGCTTTAGTTTAACGAAAGCCCTGGTTTTGCCCCCGGTAAAACCAGGGCTTTGGCACAACAAGGCATAATCTAAAAGACTTTTGCTCAAGTTCCACAGATGGGGGGCTAGAGCAAGTCTAAGGAGCTTATTTGCTTCGTGGTAAGAAGCCTTACCTGTTTACAGGGAGCAGCGCAGGTGATGTGATGGCAACATTCAGCCCGTCTTAGGGGGCAGCAGGGAATGACCTCCTCTGGTGGTTCTGCTTCCTTGTCTCGTCGAAAGGAAGCGGGACAGCGAGTGTTGGACTTTGCTTGGTGCGGGAACTGGCAGGCCTGCGGGATAGGCGGGCCTGGGCCTATTTGCCGTTGGCAAAGGCAGCGAAGGGGGTATGAGGCGGCGACAGAGGAGAGCCCGGCGGGGGCTGGCTGGGTGCAGGAGAGCAGATTTCCTATAAAACGCCGCCCCAAAGAAAGAACATTTCGCTTGTTGCCAAGAACCGTAACGTGATTCTTACAAGACCAATGCGGCTGGTCTTCATCACCCTTTGAAACGGTATGGACAAGGAAACCGTGCTGGCCCGGAAACTTTGAGGACGCTCCGCTGCGATAGAATTGAGAAGGTGAGGGCACTGCATCGGAAGGGGACGGAGCCCCAGTGGAAACAAAAAGGCACACCCCTACAACATGGCAGGAGGTGTGCCTTTTATTTATAAAATAGTTTCCATGCCGGTTTTTTGCGGTTTTAAGCCGCAGGATTCGTAGAAACGCAGTGCGCTCTCGTTGAAGGCCCAGACATTCAGTGTCACGTTGTAGCATCCCTGTGCGCGGGCAAAGGCCAGAACATGGTCGTAGAGTTGGCGGCCCAGGTGCTGGCCCCGGCATGCCTCGTCTACGCACAGGTCGTCGATATAGAGGGTTTTGACGGGGGTGAAGATGTTGTCGTCTTTGTACTGCTGGAAGATGCAGAAGGCGTAGCCCAATACTTGGCCGGATTCGTCTATGGCGGCAAAAATGGGGCGGTTTTCGTCTTGCAGCAGGTGGGCGAGTTCCTCGTCGGTGTATTTGCGGACGCCGGTTTTAAAGAGGTCAGGGCGGCCCTGGTGATGGATTTCCAGGACCTGGGAGAGCAGGCGGTGAAGGCCTGGGATGTCTTTGGGCAGGGCTTTGCGGATTTCCATGGTGTGGCCTCCTAGTTTGTCAGTTTGGATTCCAGCCAGGACAAGAGGTCGGCGTAGATCTGGTCGCGGTTGGTCTCGTTGAGCAGCTCATGGCGGCAGCCGGGATAGAGCTTTAGGTCTACGCTGCGCATCCCGGCCTCGCGCATCCGGCGGTAGACCTCTTGCACCCCTTTGCCATAGGAGCCCACAGGGTCTTCTTCCCCGGCGGTGAGCAGCACAGGGAGGTCCTTGGGGGTGCTTTCGATACAGCGGGAATCACTGCAGGTCTCCAGCAGGTGGAACAGGTCTTCGTAGCCGCTGACAGTGAAGAGGAAGCCGCATTTGGGGTCGGCGACAAAGGCGTCTACCATGGATTCATCCCGGGAAAGCCAGTCGTATTCCGTGCGGTGGGGGGTGCAGCGCTTGTTGTACATGCCAAAGGCCACGTTGTTAATAGGATTGCTGCGGCCAAATTCGCCCATGCGTTTGCGCTCGATTTTGGCGGCGGCAAAGGCCAGCTTGATGGCCGGGTTTTTCCCCGCAGTGCCCATGATGACGGCGCCGGTGAGCTCCCTGCCGTGCTCGGCCAGATAGATGCGGGAGATGAAGGAGCCCATGCTGTGGCCCAAGAGGAAATAGGGCAGGCCGGGATAGCGCTTTTTCATCAGCTTGGTGAGGGCGTAGAGGTCGCCTACCAGGAAGCGGTAGCCCTCGCTCTTGGCGAAATAGCCCAGATATTTTTCGCTGCGGGCGGTTTCGCCGTGTCCAAGGTGGTCGTTGATACACACGGCAAAGCCGTGGGACGCCAGATAGCGGGCAAAGCTGTCATATCGTTCCTTGTGCTCACACATGCCGTGGCAAAGCTGCACCATGGCCCGGGGTTCCCCCTCCGGGAGATAGGCCAGGGCCGCCACAGTGTCCTCCCCGTTTAGGCTGGGATAATAGATTTTTTCCACCAAAACACCCATGCTAAAAACCTCCTTGGTACTTGTTTCGTCCGGGGCCGCCGCTGGCCCCGGGGGCTGCTTTTTAGGATATGGATACCCCTGCCCGCTCGCTGCTGCGGGGGTAGAGGGCGGAATCGGTGTCAACGGTGTAGAAGTTCATATGGGGGAAACGCTCCCACAGCAGGGGGAGGATGCTGTTTTCTTCCTGGGGCATGCCGGTGACTACGTGCTGGGCCCCGGAGCCCTGGAGAAAGGACAGCAGCGTTTCAAACGGGGATTCGGAGTAAAAGACGTTCATATCGGCGCCATAGGACTTGGTGATGGAGAAAAGATGGTCCAGCGCTTCGTGGTTGAGGGAGGGAGAGAGCTGCCTGGAGCTGACGACCACCAGCGGCGTTTCCGCCAGCTGGGCAATCCTGCTTCCCACGTGAATCAGGCGTTCACAGGAAAACTGGTCTGTGACACACACCACAGTGGTGGGGGTGGCGGCTTTTTTCTCTCTGCGTTCTGTCATAGGGAACCTCCATTTCTTGCAATCCGCTTCGGGAACCCCCGGTGGGGGCGTAGTGTGGTGTAGGGGAAAGATTTTCCCGTAAGGGCAAGTTGGGCTTTGAGATGCCATTGCCAAGGGTGCGCCGGTTTGCGCACAGGCGGGCCTTTTGGCCGCCTGCCGGATTTCCAGCCCTTTGAGTATATCATACAACAGAAATGTGAAAAAATCATGTCGGATTCGTGATTTTTGTCCATTCTCTTTGAATTTTTCCTGGAAAATTTTTGGAGCTTGTCAGAGGGGCATGGTAAGTTTCACAAAATTTTTGGACTATCATCGGCAGAAATGTCATAGCTTTTGGATGAAAAATTCGGTATAATGGAGGAAACGGAATTATCGGCGCTACGCCCTCCGGGGCGGGCGGGAAATCAGTGATTTGGAGGAGACAATATGTATCTGATTGGTATTGACCTTGGTACCTCCGGTACCAAAACCGTGCTCTTTAACTTGGAGGGACAGGCGCTTGCGTCCCATACGGTAGAATATCCCCTGTATCAGCCCCAGAACGGCTGGGCGGAGCAGGACCCGCAGGACTGGTATGACGCCGCCATCCAGAGCATCAAGGCCGTGCTGGCCAAGAGCGGCGTGAAGGGGGACGAAATCGGCTCGATTGGTATTTCCGGCCAGATGCACGGCTTAGTCATGCTGGACAAGGAAGACCAGGTGATTCGCCGCTCCATTATCTGGGCCGACCAGCGCACCGCCAAGGAGTGCGTGGAGATGACCGAGAAGGTGGGCGCAAAGCGCATGATTGACATCACTGCCAATCCCGCCATGACCGGCTTTACCGCCTCCAAGATTCTCTGGGTGAAGAACAACGAGCCCGAGAACTACGAGAAGTGCCGCCATATTTTGCTGCCCAAGGACTATCTCCGCTTTAAGCTCACCGGCGAATTGGCCACCGAGGTATCTGACGCCTCGGGTATGCAGCTGCTGGACATCCCCGCCCGGAAATGGTCCGACGAGGTGCTGGAGAAGCTGGACATTGACAAGTCCCTGCTGGCGAAGGTCTATGAGTCCCCGGAGGTCACCGGTTCTATCCTGAAATCCGTGGCAGACATCACCGGGCTCAAAGAGGGCACCCCTGTGGTGGGCGGCGCCGGCGACAATGCGGCTGCTGCTGTGGGCACCGGCGTGGTGCGGGACGGCAAGGCCTTTACCACCATCGGCACCTCCGGCGTGGTATTTGCCCACACCTCCCAGATTTCCATTGACCCCAAGGGGCGGGTGCACACCTTCTGCTGCGCTGTGCCCGGCTGCTGGCATGTGATGGGCGTGACCCAGAGCGCCGGCCTCTCCTTAAAGTGGTTTAGAGATAACTTCTGCTGCTCCGAGATGGAGACAGCAAAGGGTATGGGGGTTGACCCCTACTATCTGATGGACCAGCAGGCTGCCAAAATCCAGATTGGCGCTGACAAGCTGCTGTACCTGCCATACCTGATGGGCGAGCGCACCCCCCATCTGGACGCGGACTGCCGGGGCGTGTTCTTCGGGCTCAACACCATCCACACCAAGACCCACATGCTGCGGGCCGTGCTGGAGGGCGTTGCCTACTCCCTGCGCAACTGTGTGGACGTGCTCAAGGAGATGGACGTGAATGTAAACGACATGATGGCCTGCGGCGGCGGCGGCACCAGCGCCATTTGGCGGCAGATGCTGGCCGACCTCTACGGCTGCGGCGTGAAGACCCTGGAAAACCGGGAGGGCCCGGCCCTGGGTGTGGCCCTGCTGGCCGGCGTGGGCGTGGGCGCTTACAAGAGCGTGGAAGAGGCCTGCGATGCCACAGTGAAAATCAAGGGCGTGCAGGAGCCTATCCCCGAGAACAGCAGGGAATACGAGAAGTTCTATCAGCTCTTCCTCTCCCTGTATCCTGCGCTGCAAAACGAATACAAGAAGCTGGCGGCACTCTAATCAATCGCCTGGGCTTGGAGAAGCGTATCAGATGGGAAGGGCTTTGGCTCTTCCCATCTGTTTTATCATAGGGGATACGGCCCAGGATAGCAGCACGGGGCTTGGGCAACAGAACCGGGGAGACCTGTGGGTTTCCCAACGGGGACGGGAAAATTGACGGTTGTGCTGCCCTAGCCCATGCGGTAGAATGAAAAAGGAGGAATTGGGATGCCGAATCTGCACTATGTGTTCTATGCCCTGGCGGCCTGCTATGGGTTGCTCTCCCTGTTTGCGGCCACTTCCCAGCTGAAGGCGCTGCGGGGGCAGGAGCAGGCGGCCAAGGATGCGCCGGTGCTGATGATTCTGGGGGGCGTGGCGCTGGCCCTCTCGTTCTCAGGATGGTGGGGGGTTGTGACAGCCCTGGTGGGCTGTGTGCTGGTGAGCACCGCCGCTGTTTTGAACGGGAAGCGGGGCGGGCAGCTCCATCTCAGCCACCACATTGTGCGGGGAATACTGGGGGCGGCGATTATGTTGGGCCTTGCCCTCTCCCTGCGCTAAGGGGGATGACCCCGGCCGCTAGGGGAAGGACGCCGGGATTTGGGGCCGCCAAGCCCCAAAAGATATTGCCAGCGGCGGGACTCGCCGCGGGCCCCGAAGGGGCGGGAACTCCAAAAAAGAAAGACAGAAGGAATGAAGCAGAATGAAAAAGACGCAGTGGAACAGGGGTTGGACAATTGCCCCTATGCAGGGGATGATGGCGGCCATGGGCGGGCAGCAGGCGGAGAAGACGCCGGTGACGCTGCCCCATGACGCCATGATTGGGCAGAAGCGGGACGCCTCCCAGCCCACGGCAGGGGGCAGCGCCTTCTTTGCGCCGGGGAACTACGACTACGAAAAGGCCTTCACCCTGGAGAAGACGGGCGGGCCGGTGTGGCTGGAAATCGAGGGGGCCTACCACAACGCCAGCGTGTGGGTCAACGGGGACTTTGCAGGACAGTGGCCCTATGGGTATGGCAATTTCCAGGTGAAAATCAGCGACTTCCTGCGCGTGGGGAAAAATACGGTGAAAGTGTCGGTGAAAAACACCGACCAGCCCAATGCCCGCTGGTATTCCGGCGCAGGGCTCTACCGGGATGTGAACTGGATTGAGGCCGGGGAGGTCCATGTGGGGCTGGACGGGGTGCGGGTGACAACCCTTGCGGCCGACGAGGCGCTGGCAGTGCTCCGGGTGGAGACAGACCTGGAAAACGAGGGGCTTGGCCTGCGCCAGGGCATCCTCTGCACCCTGCTGCGGGACAAAGACGGGAATGAGGCCGCCAAAGACGCCACCCGCTTTACCCTGCGGCAGGGGGAGAAGCTCACTGTCCGGCAGCGGATGCAGGTGGAGAAGCCCGCCCTCTGGGATTTGGACAGCCCCAACCTCTACACCTGCGAGACAAAGGTGTTAGAGGGGGAGACGGTGCTGGACGGGGAGTGCAATTCCTTTGGCATCCGTACCCTGGCGCTGGACAGCGTGCATGGGCTGCGGCTCAACGGGAAGACGGTGAAGCTGAAAGGCGGCTGCATCCACCACGACAACGGGGTACTGGGGAGCGCCACCTTTTACGATGCGGAGGAGCGCCGGGCCAGGCTGATGAAGCAGGCGGGGTACAACGCCCTGCGCTCTGCCCACCATCCCATGGGGAAGGCCATGCTCACCGCCTGCGACCGGCTGGGGATTCTGGTGATGGACGAGTTTACCGACGTGTGGACGGTGAGCAAATGCGACTACGACTACGCCATCCAATTCCCCCAGTGGTGGGAGCGGGATGTGGAGGCCATGGTGCGCAAGGACTACAACCACCCCTGCGTGGTGATGTACTCCACCGGCAACGAGATTTTTGAGATGGGCGCCCGCATCGGCAATGCCTGGGGACGGAAAATCGCGGACAAAATCCGCTCCCTGGACGACACCCGGTACCTGACCAACGGCATCAACGTGATGATGGGGCTCTTGGGCCGCCGGGAGGACGTGCAGGACGCTGCCGTGGGCATGGGCGGCGGGGATATCAACGAGATCATGTCCAACCAGCGGGCGCTGATGGACAGAGTGAACAGCACAGACCTGGCGGACCCCTTCTTGGAAGAAGTCTGCGCCACGCTGGACATTGTGGGCTATAACTACGCGGCGGGGCGCTACGAGCGGGAAATTGCCAAGTACCCCTACCGGGTGATTGTGGGCTCCGAGACGGCCCCGGCGGCGCTGGACAAAAACTGGGAGCTGGTGGAAAAGCACGGCGCTGTCATCGGCGACTTTACCTGGACAGCCTGGGAATACCTGGGCGAGGTGGGGATTGGCCGGGTGCGGTATGGGCAGGCAGGCTTTTTCTACGGGGAATACCCCTGGGTGGCCTCCCGCTGTGCCGACTTTGACCTGATTGGCAGCCGCCGCCCGGTGTCCTACTGGCGGGAGACGGTGTGGGGCGGCAGAGGGCATGAGCCCTATATCGCCGTGCAGCTGCCGGAACACTACGGGGAGGAGCCCCTCACCGACATGTGGAGCTGGACAGATTCTGTGAGCAGCTGGACATGGCCGGGCTATGAGGGTAAGGGCATTGTAGCGGAGGTGTACTGCGACGCCGAGGAGGCCGAGCTCTTCTTAGACGGGAAATCCCTGGGGCGCAAGGCAGTGGGCACGGAAGAACACGGGTTTTACTGCAAATGGGAGACGGTGTATGCCCCTGGTACGCTGGAAGCGGTGAGCTATGTGGGCGGCAAGGAGGCCGGGCGCTTTGCGCTGCGCACGGCGGGAGAACCCCATGTGGCCCTTTACCCGGAGCGGGAGGGGCTTCAGGCGGGGAGCAATGAGCTCTGCTTTGTGAAAATCCGGCTGGAAGACGGGGAGGGGAACCTGTGCCCCATGGACCGGCAGGTGACCCTCACGGTAGAAGGCCCGGGCACCTTGCAGGGCAGCGGTTCCGCTGACCCGAAGACCGAGGAGAACTACCGGGATACCACCCACATGACCTGCGGCGGGGAGATGCTGGCAGTGCTCCGGGCCGGGGAAGAGGCCGGGGCAACCCGGCTCACTGTGACGGCCCAGGGGCTGGAGGCTGTGACAGTGGAAATCCAGGGCTAAACGCCATTGGGCCTTAGAACTTAGCAACTTAGAAACGGCGAAATCCCCTCTCCCTGACAGTGGGAGAGGGGATTTTCTATGGGGCAAAAGGAGAGGACGGGGTTACAACGGGCGGCGGCGGCCCTGGAGCACGTCGCGGATGACGGGCTCCACATGGGAACAGGTGGAGCCGGCCAGCTTTTTCAGGTCGGGGTGGGCGCTCTCCATGGCATAGGCCACGCCCACATAGGCCAGCATTTCCCGGTCGTTGAAGTTGTCGCCAAAGGCCATCATCTCGTCGGGGCGGATGTCCAGGATGCCGCCGATTTTCTTGAGGGACATGCCCTTGTTGGAGAGGGTGAAGTCAATCCAATGGCTGTCGGCGGCGGCAACGGTCATCTGGTCGCCCCAGCGGCCGGTGAATTCGGCCAGCAGCTCAGGGGTGATGCCCTTTTGCCGGTACAGGGAGATTTTGATGAAATTCTCCTGCACGCTGGTGAAGTGCTGGACAATGGTGGTCTTGTTCTTCACATATTCGGTGATGTGGCGGCGGTAGGCCTCATCCCGGGGGGCTATGTAGCACTGGCGCTTGCCAGAGAGGAGCACCTCGCAGTCGTCGTGCGAGAGGATTTGTTCGATGAGGTCGAGCCCCCATTCCCGGGGAATCTGGTCGGCGGAGAGTTCCTGGCCGCCCTGCATGATGAGCGCCCCGTTCTCGCAGATGAAGAGCATATCCTCCCACACAGGGGAGAAGAGGTTTTTCAGGCTGTAGTACTGCCGGCCGCTGGCAACAGCAAAGAGGATGCCGCTGGCCTTCATCTGGGGAATCAGCTCCAGCATCTCCGGGCTGACTTGGGGGCTGCCTTGGAGCAGTGTGCCGTCTAAGTCGCTGGCAATGAGTTTAATCATCTCTGGGACCCTAGCTTTCGTTTGTCCGAAAGCATCCTTTCTTTGTTTTGAACCCTGCGGGCTAGCCCCGCGCCGCAGAAAGTGCAGATAGTGGGGGCGCAGGCGCACTTTTCACCGCCTGCGCCATCCGGGCAGGCCCCGCCCGGACATAAAAAAATGACAAAATTGCATTAGAAAAAACCGGCAGGCAGACCTGCCGTACTCCGTAGTGGCATTGTTATTCCCATTATATCATATCAAGGGGGGAATATCCTTAGCGGAAAGTGAGAAATGCCATTTTGAAAACAGGTTAAAACGGTGGAAACATGACAAATTAACGTGTCTTAGAAGGCGAAAAAGAAGGGGGACTGCAAACTTTGGCAAAGTTGCACAAAGGCGGTGGAAAACCCATTATTTGTGGTATTTTCCACCGCTTTGAATCATAAAGCCGCGGTAGAGCTGTTCTAGGAGCATGACCCTGGCCAGCTGATGGGGGAAGGTCATATCGGACATGGAGAGGCGCAGGCGGGCCCGCTCTTTTACCTGGGGGGAGAGGCCGTAGGAGCCGCCGATGACAAGGGCAAGGGGGCCTGTCATGGCCTGTTCCTCCAATAAACTGCCCAGCTGGGGGGAGGTGAGCTTTTTCCCCTCAATGCACAGGGCGGCCACCGTTTCTTTCGGGGAGATGCGGGACAGGATACGCTTGCCCTCCTCTTCCAGCCCCTGCTGGATTTGGGCGGGGGAGGGCTCGGCGGGAAGGCGGTATTCCTCCAGCTCAACGCAGGAGAAGCGGCAGAAGCGGCCCAGGCGTTTCTCGTATTCCCCGCAGGCCTCCCGCCAGTATTTCTCCTTGAGGGAACCGATACAGTAGAGCGTGACGGCAATCACAGGGCCCCCTCCTTTACAGGCTCCAGGGGCAGCGGGGAAGAGGGGATGTCCCTGGCTGCCACTTGGAGGCGGTAGGAGTCTTCGGGCACGCCGTTCATCAGCAGGGTGGCCTGGGCAAAGCTGCGGGCCAGGTCGGGGAGGTTGTTCTCCTTGCTGAGATGGGCCAGCACAAATTGCCTGGAACCAGAGGCCGCCAGTTTCACCAGGGTATCGCTGCAGTCCTCGTTGGAGAGGTGGCCGCTTTGGGATTTGATGCGGCGCTTGAGGGAATAGGGGTAAGGCCCGGCGTCCAGCATGGCCTCGTCGTAGTTGGATTCCAGTACCACGGTTTCGCAGCCCAGAAGGGATTCCAGCACCCGGGGGGGCACGCCGCCCAGGTCGGTGGCATAGCCCAGGGAGGCGCCGGAGGGCAGGGAGATGCGGTAGCCGGAACAGTCCAGGCTGTCATGGGAGACGGGGAAGGGGACCACGCCCAGCTCGCCCAGGGAGAAGGGGCCCTCCAGCGGTTTCACCAGCCAGGGGTCATAGACCGCATCGGAGTCGATAAGGTAGTCTGCCACGGCAGGGGGCGCATAGACCGGCAGGCGAAGCTGCTTGGTGAGGGTGAAAAGGCCCCGGATATGGTCGATGTGCTCATGGGTGATGAGGATGCCCCGGAGGGTTTCCGGGCGTTCCCCCAAGCTGCGGAGGGCAGAGAGAATTCGGCGGCAACTGATGCCTGCGTCCAGAAGCAGGGCGGTTTCGCCCACCCGCAGGTAGGCGCTGTTGCCGCTGCTGCCGGAGCTTAACATGCAGAGGAAATCCAAGGGTGACGCTCCTTTCTTTTTGCTGCCGGGCAAAAGAAAAAGGCGGTGAAACGCCTTTGCTTTTTGCGTGGCTGGGATATTTGAGATGGGGTGAGAGCCCATCCGCCCCCGCAGAAAGCCAAGGCGACCTAACTGAGGGGCCCCTGCCGAGCCCGCTTCACCTGGCCTTGTCACTGCTAAAAGTGGGAGAACGCAACATCCGGAGCGTCCGCCGGCACCCGAGTGACCCTACCGACACCGCCAAATCTGTATAGGAGCTTTGCTCCTATGGGCCTTTCACTTCCTTGCGGCAAGGCAAGGGACCAGGCCAACGAAAGTTGGCCTTTGCCTGCTCGGTGTGGGAACCGACGGGACTGGGCCGAGATGGAGCCTGAGCCTGTTTGCCGTTGGCAAAGGCGGCGAGGGGTTGGGAGGTGATGGCGACAGGGGGAAGCTGGTGGAGGGCGGCTTGTTGGCTGGGAGATGGCCTTGGCTTTGATATAAGACGCCACCCCTTAGAAGGGGGATTTCGCTCGCTGCGGTGAACGACCAAAGGCTTTGCCTTTGGAAAAGTCAAGCCTGCGGCTTGACTTTCAAGAATCGCAAGGCGATTCTTGCCAGACCAACGCAGTTGGTCTTCACCACCCTTTGAAAAGGCGTGGACAAGGCCAGCTACGCTGGCCCGGAAATTTTATTTCGCCTACGGCGCTGATAACTCGATAAGCCCTAACAGTGGGGCGAGGGGATGGAACCTTAAAAATTAGAGTGCTTGGGACATTCCAAGCGGGTCAGGGGTATAGATTTTTTTAATATCCGCGCCCAGGCCGCAGAGCTTGGATTCCATATCCTCATAGCCGCGCTCAATGTGGTAGATGTCCTCAATATAAGTGGTGCCCTGGGCGCAGAGGCCGGCAATAATCAGGGCTGCGCCTGCCCGCAAATCAGTGGCAATAACAGGGGCGCCTTTGAGAGGATGGCCGCCTTCCACAATGGCAATGTTGCCGTCAACCTGGATATGGGCACCCATGTGGCGCAGATGTTCCACGTACCGGAAGCGGTTGTCAAAAATGCTCTCGGTGATGATGCTTGTCCCCTGTGCAAGGGCCAAGAGAACTGTGATTTGGGCCTGCATGTCAGTGGGGAAACCGGGGTGGGGCATGGTTTTGATATTGTCCTTTAACAGGCCGCCGGTGCGGACCACTTTGATACTATCGTCAAATTCCTCTACGACTGCGCCAATTTTCCGCAGCTTGGCAGTGATACATTCCAAATGCTTGGGGATGACATTTTTGATGAGTACGTTGCCCCGCGTGGCGGCGGCAGCTACCATGAAAGTGCCGGTTTCGATTTGGTCGGGGATGATGGAGTAGGTGGCGCCGCCCAGGTGGGATACGCCCCGGATTTTGATGACGTCAGTGCCTGCACCCCGGATGTCAGCGCCCATGGAGTTGAGGAAGTTGGCAAGGTCTACGATATGGGGTTCCTTGCCGGCGTTTTCAATGACTGTGAGGCCGTTGGCCTTGACGGCGGCCAGGATGGCGTTGATGGTGGCCCCTACGGAGTAGCCGTCCATGTAGATGTGGGTGCCGATAAGGTTGTCGGCTTTTACGTCTACCATGCCGCCCTGTTCCAGGGAGACTTTGGCACCCAGGGCCTCAAAGGCCTTGATGTGCAGGTCGATAGGGCGCACGCCCAAATCGCAGCCGCCGGGCATTGCCACGCTGGCCCGGCCAAAACGGCCCAGCAAGACACCCAGGAAATAGTAGGACGCGCGGTAGAGGCGGGCCATTTCATAGGGGACCTCGGCTTTTTGGACATGCTTTGTATCAATCATCACAGTGGAGCGGTCAATGGTCTGTACCACGGCCCCAATGTCGGTGAGGATTTTCAAAATGATGGAAACATCGCGGATGTTCGGGACATTTTCGATGATACAGGGTTTCTCGGCCAGGACTGTTGCAGTTAAGATAGCAACAGCCGCGTTTTTTGCGCCGCTGATGGGGACTTCTCCCACCAGCCGGCCACCGCCCTGGATGACAAATCGTTCCACGGTGACATCTCCTTTTGCTATACTTGGCGAAAAGACCGTTTGCAGGGACATTTTGCCGCGCATTCCCGGAATTTTGAATAGAAGCGCAGAATGGGTTTTCTATGCCTTGCGCATAGTATACCACGAATCCGCCGGATTTAAAAGCGTTTTTTCCCGGGAATGCCTTACTTTTTTGCGGAATTTGTCAGAAAATCCTCCAAAATTTTGGAATAACCGCAAAATTCCTCATTTTTCCACCCCAGAGGGCGGGGTTCTGCTGCTATTTTGTCCAGCGGACACTCTCCAAATAGTCGGTGGGGTCTAGGAAGACACCGTTTTTGCGTACTTCAAAGTGCACATGGTTGCCGCTGGCGTTACCGGTTTGGCCCACGGCAGCGATGACATCGCCCTTGCGCACGGTGTCCCCGGGGGAGACATAGACGGCGCTGCAATGGGCATAGAGGGTGATGACATTATTCCCGTGGTTGATGGCGACATACTGGCCGTAGCCGCCGTTCCAGCCGCTGGTCTTGGCGATTTCCACAGTGCCGCTTTCGGCGGCATAGATATTGGTGCCCTCGGGGCCGGCTAAGTCGGCCCCGGTGTGGCCGGAGTATTCCCAGATACCGCAGCTCAGGTAGCCGTTGGCACTGGGCCAGAGGAAGGTCATGCCGATGTCCACCGGTTCGTCCTGGGAGGAGGCGGAATAGGAGCCGGCATTGCTGCCCACAGTGCGTTCCTCAGCCACGGCGGGTTTGGTGATTTCTACATTGGTGATGATGCGGGTGACCTCGACACCGTTGACGCGCTCTACCTGGGCGGTAACCACCCGTTCCCCGTCCTCCCCTTCGGTGAGGAGGGAGGAGTGGCCCACAGAGAGGCGGGCGTCCTCCACCTCGTAGACCTCATGGGGGATGACCTCGGTATAAGTCTCCTGGGTGGTGACACTCACCGGCAGGAAGGGCAGCGCGCGGGAGATGCGGATGACCTGGCCCGGCTGCAGCTCCTCGTCGGTGATGTCGTCGTTTAGGGTTTGGAGGGTCACCAGGGAGACACGGGATTTCTGGGCAATGCTCAACAGGGTATCCCCCTCCTCCACAGTGTAGGAGCGGTCGGAGCCCCGTTTGCGGCCGATGCGGGAGCAGAGATCTGACAGGGGTACGGCGCTGGAAACCGGATAGAGGCCGGAGCGGATAACCACATTGTCAGAGAATTTCAGGGTTTCGCCGGGCTGGCCGGTGCCCTGGGCCCGCAGGAGACCGTCCAGATAGCGCTGGAGGCTATCGCCGTCCTCCACGGCGCCGTAGAACTGGCCGTTGATGTACAGGCCGCTCAGCTCCTGCACCACCTGGCCGGAGGCGGAAATCAGATTGTCACACAGCTCCTCGGGGGTACTGAAGACAGTGCCGTCCGCCACCCGGGTGAGGGTGAAGGAGGGGGTGGAGACCACCTTCTCGCTCTCGTCGTCATAGACGATACGGGATTGGAGGATTTCCTCGGCCCGGTCGTAGTCGTCTTCACTGGCTACCAGGCCCAGCTCTGTGCCGCCGTATTCCACAATCACGCCGTATGTAACCCGGTTGTAATAGCTGATAGTGGAGAAGAGCAGCAGCAGCGCCGCCAGGGGGCAGACATAGTTGAGGGACCGGCGCAGGAACCGCCCCAGGAAGGTGAAGAGCCCGATGAGGGCCGCCAGGGAGGCGGACAGCCGCCGCTGATACCCCTGGCCCTTGGCGGATTCCAGGCTTTCCAGCGCGCCGGAGAGGATTTCCCGGTCCCGGGTGAGGGGTTCCAGGGCGTAATGGCTCAGGCGGTGGGTGCGCTCGGCCAGGTTATCCCGCAGTACATCCTTTTCCCGGGTGAGGGAATCCCCCAGCCGGACCGTGTACCGCCGCGCCCTGCGCTGGGCCTGTTTGGCCCGGCGCAGCAGCTTGAGGCCGAGATAGGTGCACAGGCGGATGAGCTTGCCCACCCGGCCGGGCTTGTCCCCCTTTTCAGGGGAGGGCTCTGGGGCTGCCTGCTGTACCTGAGGCTCCTTGGGGGAGAGGGGGGGAGCCGCGGGGGCAGGGGGCAAAGGCAATCCGCCCGGCAGGCCCTCCTGCATGACTGTCTGCACCAGGGAGTCATCTGTATGTCGGGATCTGTTTTCTCCGCTGGGAGAAGAGGGACGCCGGGGGTTGTCCTGGGCGTCGTCCTGTTTCTTTCCGAAGAACACCAAATCCACTCCTTTCCAATTGTTTGGCTTTGCCGTTCTCTACCATTATACACTTTTTCCGGCAAAAGGCAATGCTTCCAGACCATCCACAAACTTCCATTGGGATAGATTGGCTAAAACAATGGAGAAGATTTTGGCGAATTTTCACGAAAAAGTGGGGAGAAATGCCGGTTTCCGGCAGGGCTTCCAGCATTTACTGGGCTAGCTCCTGCTGCGGAGGAGGAAGGCATAGGCGCCGGCCATCTCCTGGAAGCGGGCCGCCACGGCCTCCTGGGAGGCGCCGGAGAGGTAATCGGCCCAGAAGGAGAAGGTGGTGAGCAGGGAAGAGGCGTGGCGCTGGCGCTGGACATGGAGGGGCTCCACCCTTTCCCCAGTGAGGGCGGAGAGGGCCTGGCAATAGTGGAGGGTGAGGCTCTCCTCGTCCAGGGGGATGCCCATGGCGCTGCCCCGGCTGAAGAAAAAGGAGACATCCCCCGCCCCCTGGCCGACACCCAGGTTTTGAAAATCGCAGAGATAGAGGGTATCGCCGTTGCAGAGGAGGTTCTCGGGGTGGAAATCACCGTGGCAGACCCGGTAGGGCGGGGCGTTGAGGACAGGGGGCAGGAGGGAGAGGCTATGGTAAATCTCTTTTAGCAGGGCAAGGTCAAAGCAGCCGGGGTGTTCCCCCAGCACGGCCTGCCAGGCGCGGTAGGCGTTGGCGCTGAAGCCCGGGTCAATGGCGCAGGGGGAGAAGGAGAGGCCCAGGGGGGCCAGCAGGGCAGGGGGCTGGCTGTGAAGCCGGGCGCAGAGCTCCATGGCCTGCCGGGCCAGGGCGCTGTCCCACTGTTCATGGGCCACTGGGGTGTGGAAGTCCATCAGCAGAAAGACGGCGTCTTCCGCCTGCCCTCCCCAGCGCAGGGCGGGGACATTGGGCAGGGAGAGCCGGGCGGCCAGGCGGTAAAAGGCCAGCTCCTTTGCCACTGAGGGCAGGGCTTCCCCCTGGGCGGCCTTGAGGACATAGCGCCTTGCCCCCTCCCGCAGCGCCCAGAGGGAGGCGCCCCCGGCCCCCACGCGGATTTCCTGCTCCACTTCACAGGCAGAGGGCAGCACGCCTTTTTCCAAGAATTGTTTCAGCAGCTTTTCCATACGCAACCTCTTTTCTCTGGGCTCTCGTCGATTCCCTGCACCGAACAGAATCCCCCATCTGCGCGGCAGACGGGGGATTCCCTTTGCGAAGGATTAGGCCCAGGTCATGGCGCCCTTGGGCTGTTTGATGAGCACCTCGTTTAGCAGGGAGGCGGCTTTTTCCAGGCCCTCGGAGCGGGACATGATGCTGTCCTCGTGCTCGATGCTGACGGCGTAATCGTAACCCACCAGGCGCAGGTTGCTGACAATGTCTTTCCAGAACTGGTAGCCGTTGCCGTAGCCCACGGAACGGAAGACCCAGGAGCGGTTGATTTCGTCGCCGTAGTGCTTGGTGTCCAGGACGCCGTTGACAGCGGTGTTGAGTTCATCCACCTTGGTGTCCTTGGCGTGGAAGTGGAAGATGGCCCCGGCTTTGCCCAGCTGGCGGATGACGGCCACAGGGTCCATACCCTGCCAGATGATGTGGGAGGGGTCTAAGTTGGCGCCGATTTCGGGGCCAACAGCCGCCCGCAGCTTTAACAGGGATTCGGTGTTGTAGACACAGAAGCCGGGATGGAGTTCCAGGCCGATTTTGTCCACACCGTGGGCCTTGGCGAACTTGACTTCCTCTTTCCAGTAGGGGATGAGGACTTCATTCCACTGCCATTCCAGGATGGACAGGAAATCGTCCGGCCAGGGGCAGGTGACCCAGTTGGGGTACTTGGAATTCTCACAGTCGCCAGGGCAGCCGGAGAAAGTGTTGATTTGATGGATGCCCATTTTCTCCGCCATCAGGATGGCGTTGTTCATGTCCTTCTGGAAGCCCTCGCGCAGTGCCTTATCGGGGTGCACCGGGTTGCTGTGGACGCTCAGGGCGCTCACTTCCAGGCCGGAATCCTGGATGGTTTTCATGAACTCGGCAAACTTCGCCTCGTCATGGAGCAGGACTTCGGGATTGCAGTGGGCGTTACCGGGATAGCCGCCGCAGGCAATCTCAATCATCTCGATGCCGATGGACTTGAAATAGTCCAGGGACTCTTTGAAAGGGGTATCGGAATACAGGGTAGTAAATACACCAAGTTTCAAGAGGATTCATCCTTTCTGTTTGGAATGATAACGGGGCAGCGCCGGCGAAGGGCCTAAGCCGGATGGCAAGGTATTTTAGCCTTGCCCAAACCCACCGGGACGCTGCCCTGGGACTTTTGTAATAGGGCCAAGGATGTGGGAATCCCTGGACTAATCGAAGAACACGGGCTTGCCGGTCTTGCTGGATTCGTAGATGGCCTCCAGGATTTGGGTGACGACAATGGCCTGCTCGGGGAGGACAGTGGGGATAGTGTCGTTGCGGACGGCGTCAATCCACTGCTGGGCCTCTTTGCCCTCGGGGGTGGAGGAGCCGCCCTCATAGAAGGCCACGCCGCCCACGTTCAGGTCAGGTTTTTCCACAATCATGCGGCCGTGCTTGACGCTGTTGATGCGCAGGGAGGTATAGCCCTTTTCGCCGTGTTCGGCCTTCATGTCGGCGCCGGCCAGGGTGCCGCAGAGGCTGGTTTTGGCCTCGTCCACATCCAGGGTGTTGAGGGCCCAGGCGGATTCCAGGACAATGGTGGCGCCGTTTTTCATGCGGATGAAGCCAAAGGCGGAATCCTCTACCGTGAATTCCTCGGGGTCCCATTCGCCGAAGGTGTTGGCGGTGTTGCGCTGGTCAGCCAGCTTGCGGTAGGTCTTGCCCACCACCATTTCGGGCTCGTAGTTATTCATCATCCACAGGGTGAGGTCCAGGGCATGGGTGCCGATGTCGATGAGGGGGCCGCCGCCCTGCTCAAACTCATTGAGGAACACGCCCCAGGTGGGAACAGCACGCCGCCGCAGGGCATGGGCCTTGGCATAGTAAATCTCGCCCAGCTCGCCCGCGTCGCAGGCGGCCTTTAAGTACTGGGAGTCGGCCCGCTGCCGCGCCTGATAGCCGATGGTGAGCTTTTTGCCGGTACGCTTGGCAGCTTCCAGCATTTTCTGGGCATCGGCATAGGTTTTGGCCATGGGCTTTTCGCACATGACATGCTTGCCGGCTTCCAGGGCATCCACAGTGATAAAGCTGTGGGAGCGGTTGGGGGTGAGGACATGGACAACCTCGATGTCCTTATCCTTGAGCAGCTCCTTGTAGTCCGTATAGACTTTGGCGTCTTCGGTGCCGTATTCGGCGGCGGCTTTCACGGCGCGCTCTTCGATGATATCGCAGAAAGCCACCATCTCCACACCTTTCACGGCCTTTAGGCTGGGCATGTGCTTGCCGTTGGCAATGCCGCCGCAGCCGATGATTCCGACTTTTACAATTCTCTCCATAGGACATTCTCCTTTTGTCTTTTTGATTCTCTGGAAAATCACAGGGCGGGCAGGGAGCGGCTTTGATGGCCGCTGAGAAAAGTCCACCCTATTTTCTCCTATTCTACCTCATATTAGGGGAAAAAGAAAGGGATTTTTGTGAAAAATTGCGGGGAGAATTTTGGGGGTTTTGCCTGTGTCGGGGGGCGTCCGGTTGCAGCGGAGTGGCGGGCAGCGTAATTTGGCTTTTCTTGTTTATCGCAGTGGGCGGAATCTTCCTTTTCCGAGGTGGTGTTTGGTATCTAAGGCAAGGCTATCTTCCGACCAACATGTCGCCGCTAGAATTGTGCCTGTTTCCGTTTTTGGCGCTGTTTAGGTTTTTTCTTGGAAGGGGCCTTGGCTGGCATTGCTTTTTCTTAGCTGGGATATTACGTGGGATTGTCGGTTCCCGCACCGACGGGCGGTTTCCTTTTGGTGCGAAAAGGAAACGAAACGCACTTAAGGGGAGGGGGAAAGTGTGCTTTCCCCCTCCCCTTAAGAATCCGCTCCCTCTATCCGGGGGACGGGGGGACGTTGGTTGGTTTGGGGGTTTGATGGGTTTGGGTTTCTCGCCCTACAGGAATTGAGGGTTTAAAATAGGGGGGAGATGGGGAGGAACTGCCCATCACTTTTTATGGACAGAATCGCGGAGGATGAGTTCATGGCCTAATAGGACTTGGCGGCGTTTGAGGAGGCCGCCTTCGATGCGGCGGCAGAGGAGCTCGGCAGCGATTTGGCCGGCGCGTTCTAGGGGGAGGGATACGGTGGAGAGGGGAGGGTCGCTGTGGAGGCAGAGCTCGGTACCGCCGAAGCCGCAGATGGAGACGTCGGCGGCAAGGCCCATCTCGCGGGCCTGTTCCAGGGCGGCGAGGGCGGTGACATCGCTGCCGCAGAGGATGGCGGTGGGGGGGAAGGAGAGGTGGAGGAGTTCCCGGGTGATGCGGCGGGCGCTGTCGTAGTCTACGGCGCCCTCTACAGAGAGGGCGGGGTCGGGGAGGATGCCCGCCTGTTCCAGGGCCTGGCGGTAGCCGTGGCGCTTGAGGGCCTCGGGGCCGGGGCCGCCCTCGGACAGGAGGGCCACCCGCCGGTGGCCCAGGCCGCAGAGGGTTTCCACGGCGTGGGCGGCGGCCAGGGCATAGTCAGGCGCGGCGACGGGGATGTCCAGGCCCTCCAAGTAGGTAAGGCACTGCACCACCGGAAATTCCCGGGCCAGGCGGACAAGGGAGGAGGGCTCCCCCTCGAAGGAGAGGAAGACGGCGCCGTCCCACAGGCGGGAGCGGAGCTGGTCAATGCACTTTTGTTCCAATGCGGGGCTGTGGTGGGTGATGCCGAAGAGCACGTCATAGCCCAGGGAGGCGGCCTTCCACTGGATGCCCTGGGCGGCCCGTTCGCAGAAGGGGTCTTCCAGGGAAGGGGCCACTGCCAGCAGTTTATGGGTGCGGGCCATGCGCAGGGCGCTGCCCAGGAGGTTGGGCTCATAGCCCAGCTTGCGGGCGGCCTGGCGCACCTTGGCCTGGGTCTCCTGGGAGACCGGGGGTTTGCCGCTGAAGACCCGGGAGACCGTGGCTGTGGAGACCCCGGCCAGCTGGGCAACGTCCTTAATCGTAGCCATCAGAGCGCCCCCAAGTAAAAGGAGAGCTGGGCGGCGATGGGCAGCAGGCCGGCTTTATCCTCCTCGGTGAAGCGGGCGGGGAGGGGGGAATCCAGGTCCAGCACCCCCACCACCTCGCCGTCCCGCCGCAGGGGGAGCACCAGCTCGCTGCGGGAGGCGCTGTCGCAGGCGATATGGCCGGGGAAGGCGTGGACATCCTCTACCAGCACTGCCCGGTTCTCCGCTGCCGCCGTTCCGCAGACCCCCTTGCCCAGGGGGATACGGGTACAGGCGGGCTTGCCCTGGAAGGGGCCAAGCACCAGGGTATCGCCCCGCAGCAGGTAGAAGCCCGCCCAGTTGACATTGGGCAGCCACTCATATAGCAGCGCCGCCCCGTTGGAGAGGCTGGTGATAGAAGGGTCTTCCGGGGAGAGGAGGGTATCCAGGGTTTCGGCCAGCTCCCGGTAGAAGGGGGAGACGGGGATTTGCATGGCGGGGGCTGTTTCCGGGGACAGGGCCTGGGCAATGAAATCGTAGGCCTTTTCGCCGCACCAACGGTGGCCGCCGTGGAAAATGTGGTGGACAAGGTTTTGCTCTTTCCCAAAGAGGGAGTAGGCCCTGCGGGTGACGGCGGCCTGCTCCAGGGCGTTGACAGGGCCGCGGGGGCCGTTTAACGGGTCTTCGTCCCCGGTCTCGATGAGGAGGGGGCGGGGGGCGATGAGGGCGGCCAGGTCGCCTATGTCCAGGGTTTCCCAGAGATGGGGGACATAGTTGCAGCTGCAATTGGAATTTAACAGCAGGAGGGCGTCGTGATAGCCATAGAAGTAGCCGCTGATGACGGCAGCCCTTACCCGGTCGTCCAAAGCGGAGAGCCACAGGGTTTGGGCCCCGCCGCCGGAGAGGCCCACGCAGGCGATGCGGGCGCTGTCCCAATCCGCCCGGGTTTCGGCGTAGTCAAGCAGGCGCATCAGGTCCCAGGCACCCATACCTGCCAGGGTTTGGCCCAGGGAGAGGGCCATCTGGTTGATTTCCCGGCAGGTGCTGCCCACGATTTCCTGGGGGGAATCCCCCTGGAAACCTGCCTCCCGCCGCTGCCCAAAGCCCCGCATATCCGGGCAGAGCACCACGCAGCCCCGGCGGGCAAATTCTGTGCCATAGGTGTAGTTGTACTTTTCGATGTTGGCCCGCAGCAGGTCACAGTCCCCGTCCAGGCCGGCAATGGCAGTCTTGCCGCCGCTACCGTGGCCGTGGGCGGCGATGACCACAGGGCAGGGGGATGATATGGGCCGCTTGGGCAGGAGGAGATAGCTGGTTTGCCAGACATCGGGCTCTACTTGGAGGCGCAGGGGCTGGCGGTGAAAGTCCCCGGCGTCCTCCGGCTCCCCCAGGACGGGGGAGAGGGGGCAACGCTCAAAGCGGGAAAAGCCCAGCAGCTCCCGCAGGGCGGCCCGTGTGCCCGCTTTCCAGGCGGCAAAGTCGGCCCTGCTCCCGGCGCGGAGGGAGAGGGGGCGCTGAGTGGATTGGAAAAGGCGGGACAGATGGGGGGTAGTGGGGTAAAAGGCGGTTTCCATGGCGATGCTTCCTTTCTTTTTGCGGGGTTTGTGTGGGGGCCTGTTTGCCCGGCGGCAAAGGCGGCGAGGGTGGGGGAGGTGTTACTGGCAAAGGGATGCTGGGAGGAGGGCGGCGTGTTGGCTGGGTGCACAGCTGGGCTTATTATTGATACGCCGCCTGGAAGAAGGGGTGTTTCGCCCGCTGCGGCGAACAACGGGGGCTTTGTCCCTCGACAAAGTCAAGCTGCGCTGGCCTGGCAACTTTAGTGTCGCTTCGCTGTAATAGGCTGGGGCTTTGAGAAATAAATAGGGCGAGCCGCAGGAAAACCTGGGCCCGCCCGGGAGCAGCGCTATTCCACTAAGCCGAAGGCGGCGGCGCGGACGCGGAGGTGATGGTATTCCTCCATATTGGGGAGCATGTTGTGCATGTAGACGGCGGAGACGCCCTCGGAGGGGTCGATGGCAGTCCAGGTGCCCATCATGCCGGTCCAGCCGAACTCGCCCACAGAGGTGTTGCAGTTGCCGGAGGCCAAATCCATCATGGTGCGCACGCCCAGGCCGTAGCCATAGCCGGCGTTGTAGGAGTTGGTGAAGTCCTCCAGCGCAGAGGGGCACAGCTGGTTTTGCCGCATCAGGTCAATGGTCTTGCGGCCGATAATCTGCTGGCCGTTATGCTTGCCGCCGTTTGCCAGCATCTGGGTGAAGGTGAGGTAGTCCCGCACGGTGGAGAAGAGGCCGGCGCCGCCCGCCTCGTACACCTCGTCGGGCTGGTGGCGCTCGTCCCAGTTGCGGGTGGAGGGGGCGAGGCGGCCAATCATATCCCGCTCATAGGGCACTACCATGCGGCTTTCGATATCGTCAAAGAAGCGGTAGCCGGTGCTGGTCATGCCTAAGGGCTCAAAAATCTCCTCTTTGAGGAACTGGCCCACGGTTTTGCCGCTGGCGACCTCAATCAGGCCAGCCACTAGCTCGTGGCCGAAGCCGTAGAGGAAATGGGTGCCGGGTTCAAAGGCGATGGGCACCTGGGACATGGCCCGGATGTCCTGCCGCAGGGTGTATTTGCCCACGGTGTCCCGCAGCTCCTGGCGGACACGGGCGGCCTCCCGGTGGGTTAAATCGTCGCCGCCGTAGCCGATGCCCATGCCCATGGAGAAGCAGTGCTTTACCAGGATGGGATGCTCTACCGGCACAGTCTCCACCCGGCCGTCGGAGAGGGTGCGGGCTTTCATGGTGTTTTTCCACTCGGGGAAATACTCGGAGATGGGTTCGTTTAACAGGAATTTGCCCCGCTCAAAGAGCATCATGGCTGCGGTGCAGATAATCACTTTTGTCATGGAATACAGGCGGAAGACCGAATCCTGGGTGAGGGGGATTTGTTTTTCCCGGTCGGCATAGCCGAAATAGCCCTCATAGATGGTCTCACCCTTGCGGGCCACGGCGCAGCCGCAGCCGGAGGGGCCGTTCTTTACAAATTCTTCTAACAGGCGGTCCAGGTCTTGTTTTTTGGACATAGGGTTGTTCCTCCTTAAAACGTAGATGGTTATTTTTTGGCTAACTGGATTATTTGGTCTCCTTTTCCTCGAAGGTGAAGCGGGCAGGAGGGTTGGGGAGGGATTCGTTGGCAGTGAGGCCGAAGGAATCAAAGGAGATTTTGCCCCGTTCGCTGAACAGGCCGATAAAGGTGCCGGTGAAGGTCATCATGCAGGTGGCCTCGGTGCAGAGGGGGGCGGTCATGCCCCTGCCCAGCTCTGCCCACTGGCCGCCGGGGAGGCGGAAAGAGAAGGTGTACCACATGTTGTCGCTGTCCACCTTGAGCTCGATTTCGCCCTGGTAGTCGATTTTTTGGCTGGCGGTGACACAGTCGATGTCATACACCTGCTTGCCCAGGCAGATATAACAGCCGTCCTCTTTCTGGGTGACGAAGAGGTCATAGTGGGCGGAGTGGTTGTAGAAGGCGGTGAGGCCGGATTTCTGGCCCATTGCCACCGGGCCCGCCATCTTGGCCTCGGCGCTCACCACAAAGGCCTGCTGGCGCAGGGCAATCATGGTGGGGGAGCCGCCGGGGGTGGAGAGGGTGGTTTCGCCGCCGTGTAATGTGATGCAGCTGTCCTGCAATATGTAGCGCTCCCGTTCCGGGTTGCGGACAAAGTTCCAGTTTAAGTCCAGCGTTTCCCCGTCAAACCCATCGGAGAAATTGTGGGAGACAGGGGTGGGGGCGGGGCCGGGCAGGGGGGCGTCCATCACCAGGCGGATGCGGCCCTCATTGCCCACGATGGGCCAGCCTGCCTCATCCCACACCAGGGGGGCCAAGAAGGTCTCGCGGCCGATGTTGTGGAGCATCACGTGGCCGATGGGGCGGATGGCCAGGCACACCAGCCACCAGTTGCCGTTCTGATCCTCGATGATGTCGGCGTGGCCGGTGGCCTGGATGGCGGTGGACAGGTAGTCGGAATTGTCCTCCCGGTGGGTGAGGATGGGATGGCGGGGGCCCTCTTCATAGGGGCCAAAGATGTCTTTGGCCCGCTGCATGGTCTCCATGTGGCCGTATTCGGTGCCGCCCTCGGCCAGCATTAAATAGTACCAGCCGTCCCGCTTATAGATGTGAGGGGCCTCGGCGGCCTTGCCGCCGCAGCCCTTGGAGATGAGCCGGGAGGGGGTGAGCATCTCGCCGGTGAGGGGGTTGATTTTGCACAGGTAGATGCCCCGCTCCCCCTTGTCGCTGCCGTTGGAGACAAAATAGCAGGTGCCGTCTTCATCCCAGAAGAGGGAGGGGTCGATGCCGCCCTGCTTGACCCAGGCGGGCTCGCTCCACTGGCCGCGGATGTCGTCGGTGTGGACGATGAAGTTGCCCTTGTGGGTGACATTGGTAGTCACCATATAGAACATGCCATCGTGATAGCGGATGGTGGGGGCATAGATGCCGCCGGAGGGACGGCAGCCCTGGAGGGGGAGCTGGGTATCGGTGGTGAGGCAGTAGTTCACCAGTTCCCAGTTCACCAGGTTTTTGCTGTGGTAGATGGGGACGCCGGGGAAAAATTCAAAAGTGGAGGTGGCAAGATAAAAATCATCCCCCACCCGGCAGATGCTGGGGTCTGGGTTATACCCGGGGATAATGGGGTTTTGATATTGCATGGAAAACGCTCCTTTCTCGTGGCAGAGGAGACGCCCCCGGCTCTGGGAACGTCCCGCGCTTATATGATTATACTATATCCCGGTGGGAAAAGGCAAGCATTCTGGGCAGATTTGCCAAGTTTTTTCTGTGTGGGCGGCGGTTCCGGGCGAAAATTGCGTTTCCCACTAGCCAGATGGGAAAAAAAGGGGTATACTATGCTTTGTATATTCCGTTTTGCTGGGCAGGAACCAAAGAGGCAGAGAGGGGGAAGGGGCATTGAACAAGTACCAGAAGCTGGTTACCAACACGGTCCTCTTTGCCCTGGGCACCTTTGGCTCCAAGCTGCTGGTGTACCTGCTGATGCCCTTCTACACCCGGGTGCTCACCCCGACGGACTACGGCACATCGGATTTGATTGTGCAGATGTCCAACCTGATTTCCCCCATTATCTCGGTGGGGATTACCAACGGCATCATCCGCTTTGGGCTGGATGCCGCCTATGACAAGCGGCAGGTGTTTTCCACCGGCTTTTTTACCACGCTGCTGGGGGCGCTGGTGTTTGTGCTGTTTTGGCCCCTGCTGACAGGGCTGGAGATTGACGGGCGGGCGCTCTTTGGGGAGCACACGGCCTATATCTATGCCTATGTGATAATGTCCACCCTGCGGGCGGTGTGCTCCCAGTTTATCCGCGCCATGAAGCGGGTGCGGCTGTATACCATTGACGGGGTGCTCAGTACCCTGACGGTGGTGCTGTTTAACATCCTCTTCCTCTCGGGCTTTAAACTGGGGATTCACGGCTATCTGCTGGCTACCATCCTCTCGGATTTCCTCTCGGTGCTGTTCCTGTTCTGGGCCAATGACCTGGGGCGCTTCCTGGGGCTGCGCTACCTGCGCCGCAACCCGGTGGTGCCCATGCTGCGCTATTCGATTCCCATGATTCCCAACACGGTGTTCTGGTGGGTGACGAATGTGTCCGACCGGTATATGGTGGCCTGGCTGATTGACGAGGCGGCCAACGGGCTCTATGCCGCCTCCTATAAAATCCCCACCATTGTGACGCTGGTGTCGGGCATTTTTATGGACGCCTGGCAGATTTCCGCGGTTTCGGAGGACAAGCGGAGCCGGGAGAAGTTCTTCTCCAAGGTCTTTGCCTCCTACCAGGCCATTGTGTTCCTGGTGATGTCGGGGCTCATCCTCTGCGCTAAGCTCATCATGTTCCTCATGGTGGCGCCGGACTACTACGACGCCTGGAAATATGTGCCCTTTTTGGTGCTGGCCACCGGCTTTTCCTGCCTGGTGACATTTTTGGGCAGCATCTATATGGTGCAGAAAAACAGCCCCATGGCCCTCTTTACCACAGTGGTGGGGGCGGTGGCAAACGTGGTGGCGAACCTGGCCCTTATCCCGGACTATGGGCCCGGCGGCGCGGCCTTTGCCACCTTTTTGAGCTATTTGGTGGTGCTGATTCTGCGGGGGATTACCACGAGGCGGTATATCCGGCTGCGGTGGAACATGGGCAAGTTTTTATTGTGCAGCAGTATCCTGCTGGTGCAGTGCTGGGTGATGCTGTGGGAGCCGCCCTTTTGGATTCCGGTGGAGATTTTGCTGTGCTTTATGGTCCTGGTGATGAACCTGCGCCCGCTGCTCCAAGGGCTGTTCCGGATTTTGGAGAAGCGCAGGCCAAAGAGGCCGGGCCGGGCCGGGTAAGGCGGATGTGTGGGTTTGCAGGGGGAAGAGAAGGAGGTTCTTGGCGATGGATTTTGAAAAACTCATCCAAACCAGGCAGAGCTGCCGGGATTTTGACGGCAGGGCAGTGGAACGGGAACTGATTGTGAAGTGCATCGAGGCGGGGCGGCTGGCCCCTTCGGCGGCCAACGCCCAGCCCTGGCGCTTTGTGGCGGTGGACCACCCGGAGCTCAAAAGGGATGTGGTGAAGTGCCTCACCGGCGGGGTTGCCACCTTTAACCGGTTTGTGCGTCAGGCGGGGGCCTTTGTGGTGCTGGCGGAGGAGCCCTCCAGCCTGCCTATTGCCACGGTGGAGCTGATGCGCAACCAGGACTTTGCCCAGGTGGACATGGGGATTGCCGCCGCCCACATCTGCCTCCAGGCGGCGGATTTGGGGCTGGGGAGCTGTATCCTGGGCTTTTTCTCGGAGAAGAAGCTGAAAAAGCTGCTGGGAGTGCCGGACAAGCTGCGCATCCGGCTGGTGATTGCCCTGGGGTACTCCAAGGGCGGGGAAATCCGGGCCAAGCAGCGCAAGGGCGCGGACGAGGTGGCCAGCTTTAACCAGTTTTAGGGGGAAATCCAAAAGGGCGGGCCCTGTACGGGCCCGCCCTTTCTTTGTGTCAATCCCGCTTATAGAGGAAGCCCGCCCAGTCCCAGAAACAGTAGAGATAGCGGGACTGGGCGGCATAGGCGCGCAGGCGCACGCCGCCCTCCCGGTCGGTGAGGATGCCCAGGAAGCGGCCCCGGCGGGAGACGGTGACGCCGCTGTCAAAGACAGCGTAGTGGGAGGCGTCGCCCACAGTGGCCGGCGCCCTCGACGAAGCCGATGACCCGGGTATAGCGGCCTATCTGCACTGCCCCGAGGGCGAGGAGCAGGAGGCGGTTGTCCCTTCTGCGCCTTTCCGGGAAAGGGATTCCACAAACTGCGAGAGCAGGGCATTGACCTGTTCCGGCTGGTCGGTGTTGGAGTTGTGGCCTGCGTTTTCCAGCCACACCAGGGGGAGGCCGGAATGCTTGTGCCAGGCCCGGTTATATCGCCTGGTGGAGCCTGCCCGGTCCTGGCGGCCGCAGAGGAGAAGGGCAGGGCAATCGATTTCATAGGGGAGGCCTGCCTCCATGGCCTCGGCCAGCATTTGGAAGCCGTGGCCGGAGAGGCGGGCATAGTAGGCCTGGTCTCCCTCATAGACCGACATCATCTCCCACATCAGAGCCCTGCCGTAGGGGGAGACCGCGCAGCCATTGGAGCCGGATTTTAGGAGCGCCTGCCAGGGATAGATGCGGTAGATGGGCTCGGTGCGCTTTAACAGCCAAATCTCTGCGGCGGTGACATAGCGCCTTTGCAGCGGGGCGGAATCGATGGAGACAAAGCCCGCGGCCTGGCCGGGGAACTGCTCCAAAAAGGCCTGGCCCACATAGCCCCCCATGGACTGGCCGATGAGCACCGGCGGCTTGGCCTGCTCTACCGCAAGGATTTCCCTAAGCCAGGCGGCCTTGTCCATCAGGGAAAAGGCGAGGCGGAAGGGGCGGGAGGCGGCGTGGCCCGGCGCGTCCCACACAAGGAGGGGGTACTTGCCGGAAAAATGGGCCAGCTGCTTCTCAAACAGCCGGTGGTCGGCGGTGAGGCCGGGGAGGAAGACCAGGGTGTGGGAGGCGTCCTCCGGCCCGGCGCTTGTCCAATAGCGGATTTCCCCGCAGGGGGTGGGGTATGTTTTTTCGGTCATGGTTTTCACAGCTCCAGCTTGTTGCAGGTGCTCTGGCAGGCCTGGATTTCCGCAGCGGAGGGCATGGCGGGGATGGCCCCGTAACGGGTGGCGCAGAGGGAGCCGGCGGCATTGGCGAAATCGGCGAAGGCCGAGAGGGTATCCAGGGAGAGGGCGGCGGGCGCCTGGCCGCTGGCGGCGATGCGGCTTAAAAACGCGCCCCAGAAGGCGTCGCCGCTGCCGGTGGTGTCCACCACCTTCACGTCATAGGTGGGGAGATGGCGGGAGCCCTCCCCTGTGAAGACGGTGCAGCCTGCGGGGCCCATGGTGATGACTAACACCTGCACCCCCAGGGCCAGCAGGGCCTTTGCCCCGGCGGCCGTGTCCTGTTCCCCGGTGATGAGGGCCAGCTCCTCCTCCGAGGCCTTCACCAGGTGGCAGAGGGGGAGGAGGGGTTTGAGCTCGGCCACATAGCGGGCAGGGCTGTCCCAGAGGAGGGGGCGCCAGTTGGGGTCGCAGGAGATGGTCTTGCCCTGTGCCCGGGCATAGTCCAGGGCCTTGAGGGTGGCGGAGCGAGAGGGCCCGTCGGTGAGGGTGAGGGAGCCGAAGTGGAAGATGCGGCAGCCCGCAATCAGCGCCAGGGGCAGCTCCTCGGGGGTGAGCTGGGTGTCGGCCCCTTGGGTGCGGTAAAAGGAGAAGCTGCGGTCCCCCTTCTCGTCCAGGTGGACAAAGGCCAGGGTGGTGTGGAAGCGGGGGTCCAGCAGCAGGCCGGAGGAGCCCACGCCCTGGGCGTCCAGGGTGTCCTTTAACAGATGGCCAAAGCGGTCGTCCCCCACCTTGCCCAGGAATTCCCCGGAGCCGCCCAGCTTGACCACGGCGGTGAGCACATTGGCGGGGGCCCCGCCGGGATTTGGGGTGAAGGCCGGGGGGACTGCCCCCGGCACCGGTGTAAAGTCAATGAGCAGCTCGCCCAGGGCAGCTACATCTGTCATTGTTGTCCATCCCTTTCACTGCTGAATTTTTGCGCAATGTAATAGTCGCTGTAGAATTCCGAGCCGCCCAGGTTGGCAATGCCCTTGCCCGCCAGGCGGGTGAGGCTCTTAAACTCGCTGCCATAGAATTTGCTGCCGCTGCCGCAGGCAATGCCATACTTGCGGGGGACTAAGAGGATGCCCACCAGGACGCCGCCCAGGAAGCAGAGCAGGGAAGAGAGAAGCAGTTTCATTGCAGCCACCTTTCGATTTCTTTTAGGTCATAGTGTTTCGCCGGTAAGATCAGGCCGTCGGGCCCGATGATTTCCCGGAGGATGCGGGATTCCAGACTGCGGCGGCGCTCAAAGTGGGCCACTACGTCTTCAAGGCCGGTGCAGCCGTGGGCAAGGCCATAGGGGGAGCCGCAGATAAAACCCAGCATCATGGGAAACCAGAGCTCGTTGCCCGCCTCATCGCTGCGCTCAGACTTGATGTGCAGCAGGTTTTCCCGCACCTGGACGGAATCCAGGTAGAGGACACCGAAGCCCTTGGGGCGCAGGAGGGAAAAGGCCTGCTCGTAGAAGTCCAGGATTTCCCCGTCGGGGAGCTGGTAGAAGAGCATCAGGCTCTCAATGGAGTTTTGCAGCAGGGAGCACTCAAAGGCGCAGCCTGCCCCCTGGAAGGCCCGGTAGCGGCGGAAGACGGTTTCCCGGAAGGCATCGAAATCCACCCGGCCATTGTAGATTTCGTGCTGCTCCAGTTCCCGGTAAAAGGCCTCGCCTGCGTCGGGGACTTGGGTATAGGCCAGGATGCGGTGGGGGCCCTCGGCCCGGGTCTTTTCCCGGATGGGCTGGGCGAGCTGGGGGTAGCGGCGCAGGGTATCTTCCCACTGCTGCGGGGTGAGCAGGGCGCACCAGGCCAGCTCGACGGGGGAGAGATCCCCCTCCCGGTAGGGGCGGTAGTGGTATTGCTGGGCCAGATGGGTGAGCAAAGTGCTCTTGCCGGAGCCGGGGAGGCCCTCGATGAGGAGATTGGTTCGCATGGGAGCTCCTTTCCTGTCATGTGCCAAAAAAGCCGCCTTCGTGACGGAAAGCGGCGCATGGCAGGACAGGAAGGCACCGATACGCGCCCAGACGGCCAGCAAAACCCGCTTTCACGCCGCAAAGGCCAAGGCCCTGTGATGGACAGAGGGCGGCTTTGTCCTTTTGCGGATGTGAGTTGGAGTTTACTGGCGCATCGTTTCACCCTTTTCTCTTTTGATGGGGACAGTATAGCACGGGGGGAGGGGAGGTGTCAAGGGAGGGGGTTAGGCGCCGGTAGCGG
The DNA here is from genome assembly GCA_022791315.1 of Oscillospiraceae bacterium. Lineage (GTDB taxonomy): Bacteria > Bacillota > Clostridia > Oscillospirales > Ruminococcaceae > JAAVYW01. The sequence goes on from JAAVYW010000047.1 coordinate 34,920, forward strand.
CGGTGGGCTTTTTGGCGGGTTCGGGTTGGATTTCCCCTGCTTTGGAGAGGGTGAATTTGGTGACAGCAGGGCCGATGATTTCGTAGATAAAGGTGCCGCAGAGGACGACGGCGCGCACGATTTGGGCCTGCTCAGGCACCACCTGCTGGGCCACCAGGGTAAGGCCGATGGCAACGCCGGCCTGGGGGATGAGGGCGGGGCCCAGGAATTTGCGGACAGAGGCGGGGGCGCGGCAAAGGGCTGCGCCCAGGGAGGCGCCGGCCATTTTGCCGACCACGCGGGTGAGGACATAGACCACGCCGATGACCCCGATTTGGGGGATGATGGACAGGTTAAGGCCTGCGCCGGAGACGGCAAAGAACAGCAGGTAGATGGGGGAGGTGACGCTGTCGGCCAGTTTGAGGACTTTATCGGCGCGGCGGTAGGCGTTGACAAAGACGGCGCCGAAGAACATACAGGTGAGCAGCGGGGAGCCCCCCAGCAGGGCCGCCAGGCCCACACTGCCAAAGATGCCTGCGCAGGCGATGATGAGGATGTTGGAGTCCTTTTTAAAGTAGCGCAGGAGGAAGGCGGAGAGAAGGGCCAGGGCTGTGCCGATGGCGGCGGAGATGAGGATTTCCAGGAAGGGGCTGAGGATGGAATAGAGCAGGGAGCCGCCGGAGCTGCCGTGGGTGATGGCGGTGACAGTGGAGACGGCAAAGCCAAAGAGGATGAGCGCCGCCGCGTCGTCAATGGCTACGACGCTTAAAAGGGTCTCGGTCACCGGGCCCTTGGCCTTGTACTGTTTGATAACCATGATGGTGGCGGCGGGGGCGGTGGCCGAGGCGATAGCCCCTAAAATCAGTGCCATGGGCAGGCCAACACCGGTGCAGAGCACGGCTAATGTGACGACGACCGAGGCCCCCAGGGCCTCCAGCGCTGCGATGACAACAGGGGTGGCCCCCACGCGTTTGAAGTAGCTGAGTTTGAATTCGCCGCCGATGGAGAAGGCGATGAAGCCCAGCGCCAGGTCGGAGAGGAGCCCCAGGCTTGTTACGGTTTCAGCGGGGACAAGGCCCAGGACGCTGGGGCCCAGGATGAGGCCCGCCAACAGGTAGCCGGTGACATTGGGCAGCTTGATTTGCTTTACCAGCCTGCCGCACAAAAGGCCGCCGAAGAGCAGCATGCTGAGATAGAGTAATACATGGATTGTCATATGTACACACCTTAACTAATAGAGTATTGGCTGCGCCGGTTGGGGCGCAGGGGGATTTCAGGGGAAATTAGTGGGAGATACCTTCGGTGAAGTCGATGGGGAGGGTGAAGGCCACGCCGGTGTCGGGCTGGGAGAGGTCGCCCACCACGCGGCGGATGATTCTCATGGCGCCCTCCACCTGCTCCTCTTTTAAGACGATGAGGATGGTGCGGTTTTCGGCGCGGTCGGGGTCTAAGAACGCCCGCAGCGAGCCGAAGATGGAATCGTATTCGTCGCTGTGGGAGAGTTCGGTGGCCATGCCGGTGCTGTTTAGGATGGTGCCGCCCTGGATGCCGGACTCGGCCAGCTCTGCCAGCAGCTCGTCCAGGCACTCCACCCGGTTGAGTACAAATACCAATAGTCTCATGCAATCAGGCTCCTTGTTTTATTATAGTGTTGTGCGAGGGGGCTGGGCCCTCTTTTCCTGCTGCCTTTATCTTAACACAACAGGGCGCGGTCCACAAGAGAAAATTCGACGGGAAAAGGGGCAAAATCGGCCCGGTTTTTCAGCGTTTTGAGGGGAGGGGAAAAGGGGAAGGGGGAATTTTACAAAATTTGCGAAAACAGTTTCTTTTTGCGGCGGGGTGAGATATAATAGATAGGAATATGGGCCTGCCGGAGAGGGGCCCAGTGGATGTGAAAGAAACGGGATAAGGAGATTTAATCAATATGGGACGATATACTGGTATTCCCTGCCCGGTGTGTGGCAAGCCCTTTGCCGGGGAGGACGACGTGGTGGTCTGCCCCGAGTGCGGCACGCCCCATCACCGGGAATGCTACCGGGAGCAAGGGCAGTGCGCCTATGCGGGGCGGCATGGGGAGGGCTTTTCCTTTGAGATGCCATCCCCCCAGGAGGAGCGCCCGGCAGTCGTGCGCTGCCCCCGCTGCGGGACGGACAACCCGGCGGGCCGGGAGGCCTGCGAGGTGTGCGGCACTTCGCTGGCGCCCCCGGTGGAGCCGCCCCGCCCGGAATTCCAGGGCGGCGGGCAGGCGCCCCCCACCTATGGCTACGGCGCGGGCTTTGGCCCGCAGGTGGTCTTTGGGCCCTTTGGGGGGGTGAATCCGGAGGAGGAGATTGACGGCATCCCCGCCCAGGAGATGGCCCTGTTTGTGGGGCCCAGCGCCTTCTATTACCTCCCCAGGTTTAAGGAGATGGAGAAAGGGGGGAACGGGGGCTTTAGCTGGTCGGGAGCGGTCATCAGCTTTTTGTATTTCCTCTACCGCAAGGTCTATTTGGTGGCAATTCTCAGCGTGGTGCTCTCCCTGTGCCTTCACCTGCCCTCCACCTACTATGTGGCAAAGGCCTGGCGGGAGGTGATGGACGAGGCGGGAATCTCCATGTCCTTACAGGACCAGGCGGCCCTGAGCGACGAGGAGCTGCTGGACCAGGCCCAGCAGATGAACGGCCTGCTCACCCAGGTGACCCGCACCGAGAGCTATGCCACTGCCAGCCGCCTCCAATCCTGGATGAGCCTGCTGGCCTTTGGCGTCTGCCTTTTCTTCGGGTTCTTTGCCAACCGGATTTACAAGGGGCATGTGGTGCGCTCTATCCGGAAGCTGAAGGCCCGATACCCGGACAGGGAACAGTACCGGGCGATGCTGGAGAAAAAGGGCGGCGTGAATAAAGCAGGGGTCTTTGTGCTGCTGGGAGGGTATTTCCTCCTGCAGGTGCTTGCCACCTTTTTCCTGTTGTTTATTTAGAAAGGGAGGGAATAAAAATGAAAGTACGTAAGGCTGTGATTCCGGCGGCAGGGCTGGGGACGCGGGTGCTGCCCGCCTCCAAGGCCTGCCCCAAGGAGATGCTGCCCATTGTGGACAAGCCCGCCATCCAGTATATTGTGGAGGAGGCGGCCCGCTCGGGGATTGAGGACATTTTGATTATCACCAACCGGGGCAAGACGGTGATGGAAGACCACTTTGACCGCTCCCCCGAGCTGGAGGAGCGGCTGATGGCCTCAGGGAAAGAGGCGCTGTGCGAGGAGCTCAAGGCCATCTCCAACCTGGCGAACATCACCTATATCCGCCAGAACGAGACCAAGGGGCTGGGGCACGCGGTGTATAAGGCCCGCTCCTTTGTGGGGGACGAGCCCTTTGCCGTGCTCTACGGCGACGACGTGGTGATTGGGGAAATCCCCGCCATCGGCGAGCTGTGCGGGGCCTATGAGAAATACGGCTTGGGCGTGGTGGGCATCAAGCCGGTGACAAGGGAACAGATTGTGAAGTACTGCACCCTGGACCTGACCCCGGCTGAGGAGGAGCGGGTGTACAAGGTACACAAGATGATTGAAAAGCCTAAGCCGGAGGAGATTCTCGCCCTCTACTCCATCTTGGGGCGGTGCGTGCTGCCGCCGGAGATTTTTGGCATCTTAGAGCAGACGCCTCCCGGCGCAGGGGGCGAAATCCAGCTCACCGACGCCATGCAGACCCTGTGTGCAAGGCGCGGGATGATGGCGGTGGAGTATCAGAGCACCCGCTATGACATGGGCAGCAAGCTGGGAATCCTCCAGGCCATTGTGGAGACGGGGATGAAGCATCCGGAGGTGGGCGGGGAGTTTACGGCCTATCTCAAGGAGCTGGCAAAGTCTTGGTAAACGGGGAAGCTGCACTTGGTAAAAAGGTGCGGCTTCTTTCCCTTTTGCCTGGCGGGAAGCCTGGGATAGAAAGGGGTTTGGGCCTTTGTACCCTCTTAAATAAACTGTTCGTATAGGATTGGGCTTGATTTTATCTACATATCCTGTATAATATAGGCGGTGGGGTACTTTTAAAATCCCCGAGAGAAAGAGGAGGATGGCTCTATGAGGAGATGTATTTTAGTCGTTGACGATGACACGATGAATTTGCGAAGGACAAAGATGATTCTGGAAAAATTCTATGATGTGGTGCTTGCGGAGTCGGGCGAAGCGGCCCTCATTGTGCTGGAGCGCCACAAGGTTGACCTAATCCTCCTGGATATTGCCATGCCGGGGATGGACGGCATGGAGACCTTTGAGCGCATCAAAGCGATTCCCGTCAATGTCCCGGTGATTTTCCTGACGGCATCGGGGGACGAGGATGACGTGATTAGCGCAGTGAAGCTGGGCGCAGTGAACTATCTGAAAAAGCCCTTTTTTCCTCCGGAGCTGTTGAAACGGGTGGCAAAGGAGTTTGAGACGGCATGAGGGAAGAGGGGCAAACCAGCAAACACCTGCTTTTAGCCAGTGTTGTCACCATGGTTGGCATGATGCTGTTGCTGATTACGGTTGCCTTCTCATGGGAGCTTTGGATGGTGCCAATTTTTTTGATTGGCAATGCCATGGTATGGGTCCTCCACATCGGGAGGATTGGCTCGGAGCAGTTCTATGAAAACCTGTGTATCGGGCTGCTGCTGATAGGGTTCTTTTTCTTTGGCGTCCACAGCGTCAGCCTGTATGATATACCCGCCGTGGCCTGTATTGTGCTCCTGATTTTTTCCATGCTGGATAAAAAGCTGCCGCTCTATATGGTTGCCGGCCTGTATGTGATGCAGCTGCTGTACCACTACCTGATTTTACATAACGGCGACCACAGCACCAGCATACAGAATTTGATACGGCTGGCCCTTGGGGCTACTGTGGTGGTGGGTGCGGTTCTGATTGCGCGGCAGCGGATTAACAGGCGGATGGAGGATAAGAGGCGGCACCGCAACACCTTTGCGCAGCTGGAGGCGGCAAAACGGCAGAACGCCGAATTCCTCTCAAACGTATCCCATGAGTTCCGCACGCCTGTCAATATGGTCTTAGGGCTCAGTGAAGTGGCGCTGGAAAAGGAGATTTCCCCTGAAATCCGGGCGGACATCCAATCCATCCTGATGGCGGGCAAGCGGTTGTCCAACCAGATTAACAAAATCCTCGACTACACAGAAATCGTGGAGGGCACCTTGACCTCGGCCAGGGAGGAGTACATGATTACCTCCGTGCTCAATGACGTGATGACCACCACCGCGATGCAGAGCAGCAAGCGCCATCTGGAAATGGTATTTGACATTGACCCGCGGATACCGGCGGTCCTCATCGGGGACGCGGAAAAAATTTCCCATGTGCTTAAAATCTTTTTGGAAAACTCCATTAAATTTACAGATGAGGGCGGCGTCAATATCTGTATCGAGTACCGGCGGGAGAGCTATGGGCTCAACCTGCTCATCGATATCTATGACACCGGGATTGGCATGACGGACGCCCAGATTGCCCAGATGTATGACGACTTTTACCAGGCGGATTCCAGCAGCAGCCGCTTTGTGGGCGGGCTGGGCCTGGGGATTCCCATTGCCCGGGGCCTTCTCCAGGCAATGGGCGGCTTTATGCACTGCGAGAGCACGGACCAGCAGGGGATGCAGACCCACATTACCATCCCCCAGGGTGTGGCGGATGAAACCCCCAGCATGACGGTTGACAATGCCGGCCGGCTGTGTATCGCCTGCTATTTCCGCCCGGAGCGGTACAGCTGCGACGCAGTGAGGGGATACTACGACAAGCTGATTTTGCACCTGGTGGAGGGCCTCGGCATTGAGGGGTATCAGGCGCACAACTTTGAGGGGCTCCTAAAGCTGCAAAACAGCCACGCGCTGACCCATGTGTTTATCGCACAGTCTGAATACGAGGAAAACAGGGCCTACTATGAGGAGCTGGCAGGCACTATCCAGGTGGCGGTGATTGCGGAGAGGGAGTTTGCCCTGGACCGGGACAGCAGGCTGCTTGTGCTCCGCAAACCCTTTTTTGCCCTTTCTGTTGCCAATATCCTCAATGGCAATATCAAGGAGAACAACTTTGAGGAGACACAGGCTGCGGGCCGCAGGCCCTTTACCTGCGAGGGTGTCCGGGTCCTGGTGGTGGACGACGAGGAGATGAACCTTGTAGTGGCCAAAGGCGTCCTGGGCAGCTACGGCATCAAGGTGGATACCTGCCTCAGCGGGAGGGAGGCGGTGCGGCGGTGTGCCGAGGGCTCCTATGATGTGATTTTCCTAGACCACATGATGCCGGGGTTTGACGGCGTGGAGACGCTGAAACGCATCCGGGAAATCGATAATGGGGCCTATCAGGACCTGCCGGTGATTGCCCTGACCGCCAACACCATCAGCGGCGCAAGGGAGATGTTCCGGGACGAGGGATTTACGGAATTTGTGCCAAAACCCATCGAGCGCCCTGTTTTGGAGCGGGTGCTGCGGCGGGTGCTCCCCAAGAATTACATCCAGCCTATCCCCATCCCGGCGGCCGGGGAGGAGCAGGATTCGATAGCCCATCCTGCCTTCCAGGAGGTGCACAGCGAGCCCTGCCAGGACATTGCCCCGGTGGAAGAGGCTGGGCAGGAGGACGGGGGTTCGGAGCCCTATGCCGCGCTGGCGCAGAAGGGGATTGACGTACAGATAGGGCTGGACTACTGCGGCGGAGACGGGGCGTTTTACCTTGAAATGCTGCAGATGTTCTCCTCCCAGGGCAGGGAAAAGCAGGAGGAGATAGCCGCCCTGTATGAGGCGGCCAACTGGGGGGACTATGCAATCAAAGTCCACGCGTTAAAGAGCACCTCCCTGACTATCGGCGCCCAGGAGCTTTCAGGGCAGGCAAAGCTGTTGGAACAGGCGGGAAAAAGAGAGGACGTAGCGTATATCCAGGAGAACCACCAGCAAATGCTGCGTTTGTACCAGGAGGTCTGCGAGAGCATTGCTGGGCTGTCAGTATTTTCGGAATAGGAATGGGGGGAGCGCTACGTGATTAAAAAATGGTTTCAAAACCGCTTTGACCATAAAATCAGCCTGCGGGAGCGCATGTTCCGTCTGGCTACGGGCACCTGTATGGTTGCGCTGCTGTTTATGCTGCCAATGGGCCGCAATCTTATCAACTTGCTGCTATTGGTGGTTGGCCTTGTCTTTATGGCCTTGGTTGTGGAAATTAGCATTAAGAAGGAGCGTATCAACGCGGGGGCCACATCTATTGCGGTGCTGCTGCTCCTGGTTTTGCCGGTGAGCTTTTTTACGGCGGGCGGCTTTTACAGCGGCGTGCCCGAGTGGTTTGTGCTCTGCTTTGTTTACATCAGCATTACCTTGGCAGGAAGGCGGAAGCTGGTGTTTTTCCTGCTCTGTGTGGTAGAGACTATGCTCTGTTACTACATCGCCTACAGGTTCCCCCGCTTTATTGTACTGAATACCCAGGCCAGTTCCTTTTTTGACTCTGCCTATTCGGTTGTGCTGGTGGGAATCCTGACCAGCGTGCTGCTCTTGTTCCTAACCCGTATCTATGAAAAGGAGAACCAGCTCACCAAGCGGCAGAAAAAAGAGATTGAGGAATTGAACCAGGCGGAGAACCACTTTTTCTCCAGCATGAGCCATGAAATCCGCACGCCTATCAACACGATTATCGGGCTAAACGAAATCATCCTCCGGGAGGACATCTCCGCGGACGTTGCGGAAAATGCCAGGAATATCCAGGGCGCCAGCAAAATGCTCCTGACCCTGATTAACGACATCCTGGACCTCTCCAAAATCAAATCCGGGAAAATGGAGGTTGTGAATGTCTCCTACATGACCGGGGAACTCTTTTCGGACATTGTGAACATGATATGGATTAAGGCCAAGGAAAAGGGGTTGGAGTTCCGGCTGCATGTGGACCCCTCTATCCCCAGCATGCTCTGCGGCGACGAGGTGAGAATCAAGCAGATTTTGATTAACCTGCTGAACAATGCCGTTAAGTACACAAAAGAGGGTTCGGTAACGCTCTCTATCCGGTGCGACCGCCGGGCGCTCAACAGGGTGCGGGTGTGGTATACGGTGGAGGATACCGGGCAGGGCGTGAAGAAGGAGGACATTCCCTATCTCTTTAATGCCTTTCGACGGGTGGATGAGCGCAAAAACCGCCACATCGAGGGCACCGGCCTGGGACTGAGCATTGTCCACCAGCTGGTGGGGCTGATGGGCGGCAGAATCAGTGTCAACAGCGTTTATACCAAGGGCTCTATCTTTATTGTGGAGCTGGACCAAGACATTGTGGACGGCCGGGAGCTGGGTACCTTTACACTGGCCTCCCGCATGAAAGTCCACAATGGGGAGCAGTATAAGCAGAGCTTTGAGGCGCCGGGGGCCCATCTGCTGGTGGTGGACGACAACGAGATGAACCTGATGGTGGTGCGTAAGCTGCTGGCGGAGACAAAAATCCAGATAGATACGGCCCTGAGCGGCGCAGAATGCCTGAAGCTGACCCAGGACCAGCACTATGACTGTATCCTGATGGACCACCTGATGCCGGAGATGGATGGAATCCAGTGCCTCCACGCGCTGCGCGCGCAGCCGACAGGCCTGTGCCAGGATACGCCTGTCATTGCGCTGACAGCCAATGCGGGGAGTGACCATCAGCTCCTCTACCGGCGGGCGGGCTTCAGCGGCTACCTGGCGAAGCCGGTCAACGGCGCGCTGCTGGAGGCGGCTGTCCTGAGCATTCTCCCCAAAGAGCTGGTAACGCTCAGTGAGGAGACGACCCAGTCCGAAATCGGGAAGGACGTCCTGATTTTTGAGCAGGTGCAGCGGATTCCGCTTTTGATTACCACAGACAGCGTGTGCGACCTCCCAGAGTCCCTGCGAAACCGGTTTGATATTTCCGTGTGCCCCTACTATGTCTACACAGACTACGGGCGGTTCCTGGATGACCGGGAGCTAAAGGCGGATGAGCTGATAGCGCTGATTTCTGCCGGGAAAAAGGGCTTTTCCCGGCCCCCGGATGTGGAGGACTATGAGCGGTTCTTTGCAGAAAAGCTGACAGTGGCCCAAAATGTCATACATATCACCATGGCCAAGCACACCAGCCAGGGCTATGCGAACGCCTTGGAGGCGGCGAAGTCCTTTGAAAACATCACGGTGCTGGATTCCGGGCATCTCTCCAGCAGCCTGGGGCTGGCGGTGCTGTATGCAGCCTCTATGGCGGAAAACCACGCCTCCAAGGAGGAGATTATCGAGGCGGTAGAAGGGTTCAAGAAACGCATCTCCTCTGCGTTTATCGTTGACAGCACCCACATGATGCGCCAGGCGGGGCACTTGTCCAAACGAATTCAGACCCTTTGCGATACCTTGCTGCTCCACCCGATTATCGTGCTGCGCAAGAGCCGGATGGCAGTTGGCGGGATGGAAATCGGCGATTTTCCCCGTGTTGCCAAGCGCTACGTGCGCAGGGTGCTCCGGGATACCGAAAACATCGACCGGCGGATGCTCTTTATCACCTACGCGGGGATGGACGAGCGGAGCCTTGCCTATATCCAGGACCTGGTGCGGCAGCACTGCCAATTTGAGCGGATTTATCTGCAAAAGGCCTCCGCCGCAATTGCAAGCAACTGCGGCCCCAGGTCTTTCGGGCTGTTGTTTATGCGGAAATGAAAAAGCAAAAAATAAGGTGAATTGCAAGAGGAACATCCAAAAAAGAGGACGGGAAAGAGAAAATCAGTAAAATTGATAAAAAACCCACCCTAAAACTGTACATTTTTGAAAGGAAAACAGCAAAACCAGGACTATTCTTCATCACAAATAGTCCTGGTTCCTCTTTATCCAATTCCAGACTGTCAAGCCGTTACTAGATACCTCTCAAAAAGTGTTTTTGCATTCTTATATCCCAGAATCTTCCTGGGATAATTGTTAATCCACTGCTCAACTTTCAGAATTTCTTTCTCCGTGTAGCGCTCCA
>JAAVYW010000087.1 GCA_022791315.1 Oscillospiraceae bacterium
CTTGGTAGGTTGCACCTCTGGAAATGACAGCCAGAGTGGGAATAATTCCACTGACGGCAACAATTCCAGTACCACCCAGCCCGCTGACGACGGCAATGCCGGCGGCGGAGACGAAGGCACCTACAAGTCTGTGCCCTCTGGCGGCGTGCCGGTCTCTGACCCCGGCGTCCTTCCCATCGTGGAAGACAAAACTGACATGGTGGTCTATATCGCCCAGCACACCAATGTTGAGGACTATGCCACCAACAAGTACACCCTGTGGATGGAAGAGCGCACCAATGTACATCTGATTTGGAACGCTGTTCCCGGTCAGGACGCCACCCAGAAGTTGAACCTGCTGCTGGCTTCCGGCCAGGACCTGCCGGATTTGATTATGTCCAACCTGAACACTGCTACGGTTGTCACCAACGCCAACCAGGGCACGTTTATCCCGTTGGATGACCTGGTAGCCAATTACGGCTATTGGTACAAGGAGATGCTGGAGAAAGAGACCATGCTGCAGGACATGATGATTACGCCTGACGGCCATCAGTACTCCATGCCCCGTGTTATTGTTTCCAAGCCCAACTCCATGTCCGGCCGTGCGTGGATTAACCACACCTGGATGGAGCGCCTGAACCTGGAAACTCCCGAGACCACAGAGGAGCTGCGTGCTGTGCTCCAGGCCTTCAAAGACCAGGATGCCAACGGCAACGGCGACCCCAATGACGAGTATCCTTGGATGGGCTGTAATGACACCTGGAGAGGCTTCGGCGATGAGTACATCATGAACTCCTTTGTTCAGTATACCCGTGACACGCCTTACTACATTGACGACGACGGCAATGTGCAGGCTGCCTATGACAAGGACGCCTATCGTGAGGGCCTGCGTTACTGGCACAGCCTGGTTGAGGCGAACCTGTTTGACCCCACTTCCTTCTCTCAGGGCATCAACCAGCTGAAGCAGGTGTTTGAGGACCCCGAGTGCTCTAAGGTTGGTTTGGCTTGCGCCGGCGGACAGTTCTGTATCACTGACCAGCTGGGCGACCGTTCCAGAGAGTATTCCCCTCTGGCTCCTGTAGCCGGCCCCGATGGCTATCGCGGCTCCTTCTACGACCCCTATGGCAACTACGGTTACTATGTGGCGAGCGTAGTTATCACCTCTGCCTGTAAGAACCCTGAGATGGCGTTCCGTTGGATTGACTCCCAGTATACGAGAGAGTCCTCCATGAGAAACCGTCTGGGCGAACCTGTTGTGGACTATGCTATCCCCGAGAACGGCGAAATGGGCGTTGATGGCCTGCCTGCCACCTATGACCCGATTCTGCAGTGGGGTACTGTGCAGAACTCTCACTGGTGTGAAACTGCTCCCTGCTACAACGACTTTGACAACAACAACGTGAAGGGCGACGACCCCTACGAGCTGCAGCAATGGCTGTGGAATGCTACCAAGGATTACTATGAGCCCTACATCAATGACATCTCCCACTACTACAACCAGAGCACCTTCTACACTGAGGAAGATTCCGCTGTCCTCACTGACATCGACGCCACGCTGAGTGACTATGTCAAGCAGGCTATGGCCCAGTTCGTTGTCGGCGATATGGACATCGAAAAGGATTGGGATCAGTATCTGAAGAACCTGGAGGGTATGCGGTATAAAGAGCGTCTGGCGGTTATGCAGAAATACGTTTAGTCCCAGAACAGGTCTCAAAGCCGGTTGATTTTGGCCGGCAGTTAGAAAAGTTGTAAACCCAAAATGATTTTTGCTGTGGGCTATCCCCCTTTCTCGCATAGAGAGGGGGATAGCTTCTTTTTAGGGGCAATGAGAGTAGTTTTTTCAAATGGGAGGACTTCCGCTCAAAGTTCTATCCTAGGGAAAAAAGACGAAAAAAGGCAGAAAGTGGAAAAAATCAGAAATAAATGCACAGAAATCGGAAAAAATTATTGGGCAAAATCGTAAAATTTCTTCAAAAACTATTTACATTCTCACAGGAATAGGCTATAATCCAGACATAAGCGATGGTTTTGGAGAAAGCATTTGTACATATTTTACAACGCTCTTCCTTTCATCTCACTCTTGCGTCTCACTAAAAATTCTTTCCACAACACTCTTCCAATATTTTTTCATCTTCCTGCTTTCGCGATTTTTTGTCCACTTGTTCATATCCAGGGTTTTTCTCTGGTTTGATAAGCAGCAAAAGTCAAAGAGGAGGAAATTTTTTTATGAAAAAGGTATTAGCATTCCTTTTGGCAGCTTCCATGCTCTCCGTGAGCTTGGTAGGTTGCACCTCTGGAAATGACAGCCAGAGTGGGAATAATTCCACTGACGGCAACAATTCCAGTACCACCCAGCCCGCTGACGACGGCAATGCCGGCGGCGGAGACGAAGGCACCTACAAGTCTGTGCCC